>NZ_JBWKJU010000027.1:0-73683 GCF_056432025.1 Streptomyces sp. NPDC045695 | reverse complement strand
GCCCGAGTACTGGACGTACTCGGGCGCCCCGACAACGCGGCGAGGTGCGGTGCCGGACACCGCGGGCCAGGCGGGACTTTGACGACAGGGCCTAGCGGCGGGCGTGGCGGGCACGCGGCCGCCGGTGCAGCGCAGGGGTCCGGGGGCGAGGAGGAGTTCCTCGTACCGGCCGAGGGCGAGAGCACCGGCAAGGAGTGCTCCGGGCAGCGCCAGCGCGAGGAAGGCGAGGGCCGGTGTCGCCGGATCTGGCCTCACGCGCCGGGCACGCCAGCGAGCGGGGCGCCGGGAAGAACCCTTGGTCAGAGCGGCTGCACTTGCCAGGACACCGACTCGCCGACGGCGTGCGTAACCCCCGGCGCCCACCCCCTCGGGGCGGCTGCCGAGCGGCTTGAGCTACACGGCCTGGCCGCCGCGTTCGAGTCCGCACCCCGGGGCTGGCGTCATCGTCCCGTGTACGCACTGGGACGCGCTGGTCCTCGCCCACGCCATCGGCATGGGCGTGATGCTCCGCGCCGATGCAGGTGACCTCCACACCCCGTGCCTGACCTCCGGCCACACCACTGCGCCTCTGCTGGTGGCGCCCGGAACGGGCCAACTGCTCGCCGGCTGCCCACAGGTGGAAGTCCGCTCCGGGCCCGACGCCTGGGTCGCGTTGCCTCCCTCGTACGGCGTCCGGTGGGACACCGCGCCCGGCGATGATCACAAGCTGCTCCTCGGTGAGGTAGTGCGCGCTCTTCTCGAGCAGGTCCTCAAGCTCGCGTCGGCCCCCGAGCCGAGTGGTGATCGGAATGGCTCGCGAAACGAGGCATCGCCCCGCACCCGTGTCCCCGCCACGCCCGCGCGCCGTAGTGGTGCGGGGAATGGAGGCTCTTCCCGCCGGAGGCAACCGACAACGCGCCACATGTGAGGGAAAGGCCCGAGCCGAAGAAGAGCAGGTAGCCGCGCCCCGGCGGTCAGGCCGCTCCGGCCGTCACCACGACAGGGCCGCCCGGCGGTGAAGCTTCTCCACCAGGTTGTGCCAGGCTTCGGCCCGGACCCGGTCCAAGGGAGAGTCGTCGGCGGCAAATCCCGTCCAGGCAGTGCCGGGCGGGGTGGCAGTGGCACTGCGCAAAGGGGCGAGCACCAGCTCTTCGATCATCTGCCGATGGGAGCGGCCCGTGGCGCGGCGTGGAGAAGGGGCGGCTTCGACGGCCCATTCGGTGAACACGTGCAGTTCCGGAGCCAGCCTCTCCGCATCGCGCCATACGTCGTCAGTCCACGGCCCGGCCCCGAACGTCGTATCGAGCACCGCGTGCATCCGTCGCGCCGACGCCGTGTTGATCGCGTGGACGAGATCGCCCCACCGTTCTCGAACCTCCCGGGCGCGCCCCTGGTGGGGGTTGCGGCCGATGGCCACGGAGATCCCGAGGGTCGGCGCCTTGGAGAGGTGGAGATCGAACCGACACCTTTCCCCCTCACCTCCCAGCCAGACCAGATTCGCGCCCAGCACCCGCGGGAGGCCGTACGTGGTGGATCGCCACGGCAGGCCGGGTGCGGGGCGCAGACGTGCGGTGACGGCTCTGCCGTCAAAACCCACTCGCGCGCGAGCCGTCTGCGCCACGCGGGCGGTCCCGTCGAAGTCCTGCACCACCTGTCGTCTCCTCGTCTCCCTGTACGACGCCTCGGCAGCCGGCGTGCGCGGCGCCGCTGTCCTCATCTCCGGCGGTCGGCGGCCCGGAGCAGTGACTCGTCGGCGATGGCGGCCACCGCGGCCGGCTCCACCCGGGCCAGGACCTCGATGACCGAGGGCCAGTCACCCCGCTCCAGTGCCGGTACGACCAGTCGGCGCGCATCGGGGTCCTGAGCGTGGACTGCCACGACGGCCAGGGCCCGTGCCCGCCAAGTGGACCGCTGGATCGAGCAGGCCACCGCCTCGGCCTGGCCCGTCGATCCCGCCAGGGCCAGGGCGGAAACGACTTCGGCCAGCACCTCCGCACAGAGTTCCGGATCGCCGAGCGTACGGGCGAGAGCCTCTGCCCGCTCGAAGGCGCCTGCCACCACCACCCCCTCGGCCACGACCGCCCGCGCTTCGTGGCGCAGCGCGGGCGTGCGGATCGACCGGGTCCAGGCCTCGGCCCGGTCGGCCGCACCCACTCGGGCCCACGCCTCGCCCACCGCGAGGACAGCTGCGGCATCCACCAGCTGCTCGCCGTCCGTGACCAGCTCGCCCACCGCGTTGATCATGTCTACGTCGCCCGCACGAGCGGCGGCATCCGCGACCGCAGCCAGGGCTCCGGCCCGGTGACCGGGGTCCTCGATGGAGCGTGCCAGACGCAGGGCACGGACGCGGTCGCCGTACTGCGCACATGCCCGCGCAGCCGCCGCCGTCGCCACGGCCCGGGGGGCCTTGTCGCGCACCGACTTCAACAAGGCCTTTGCCCGCTCGTGTTCTCCGACACCGGCCACTGTCCGGAGCAGGGGCTGCAGCGTCGGGGTATCGCTCAGCGGACTCGTCTTTGACCGGGACTCGTCCCGCCCCGCCCGGAGCGCTGTCCGGGCGGCGCTCTCACGCCGTGCCACCTCTTCGAGCCGCTCGATCCATGCGAGGGTCCTGTCGCGATCGCCGACGGCTGCGGCCGCGCGGATCAGGACGGGTATGGCGGGCGCTGTCCACTCGTCGTGCCCCGTCTCGACCTGCTCTGCCCGGTCGAGGAATTCGAGCGTCCACGGGTGATCGCCGGAATCGGCCGCGGCCTGCGCCAGCATGGCCCAGGCGAGCAGACGGGCATGCGGGTACGGAATCGTTTCCGCAAGAGCCCGGGCCTGTTCGTGCTCGCCGTTCCGGGCGCGGACCTGCGCGAGCATCCCTGCCGCTTCGGCCCGCGAAGGCCGATGCTTCATCGCTTCGACCAGCGCCAGGGCGGCGGTGTGATCGCCGCCGGCTGCGGTTTCGCGTACGACGGCGAGCCACGCCGGCGCTTGCTCAGCGGGTCCGTGAAGCAGGCGGACGACGTCCAACGCCCGCTGAAGGTCGGCCACACGAGCCAGCACCGCTGCCAAGATGACCAGGTCAGCAGGGCGTTCGCGGCCGGCCGGGCGAACCCCCGCGGCAGCGCGAGCGAGAGTGGCCAGGTCCGCGGCGCACGGCGAGGAGCGGGCGGCGATTCCCGCATCCGCCGAAGGGCCGGATCCCATGCCCGCCGCCCTGACCACTGCCCTCATGACCCGCACGTCCCGGCTGACCACGCGCCCCCCACTTCCCGGTGACACCGGGCCCCATGCTACGGCGGAGACGGCGCGCCCCGTTTCCCGCCGTAGCTTGGGTGAGGGCCTCCGGGTTCGGTGTGGATTGCGACATCTACATCGATCCGAGGAGGCCCTCGTGGTCCACCGTAATGCCCCGCTGACCGAGACCGGACGACTTCGCCTCGCCCGCTGTGTCGTCGATGACGGGTGGCCCGTGCGCCGGGCAGCGGAACGCTTCCAGGTCGCGTGTATTTTCTCCAGGTCTGACTGGTGGCGACACCCGTACCCGCGGCACAGCAGTGCCAGCCGTCTCCCTGCCGCGACAGGAGCCTTGGCCCGCAAGGCCTACCCGTGCTGCTCGCGCTTCTCCCTGCCGGATACCTGAGAACCGGCAGGCGCAGACGCCAGCTCTACCGTGATCAGCTCGGCGAAGTTCGAGCAGCTGCGCCGCCTGTTCCGCACACCCCGGGCGGCGGACGCGCCATCCACGCGGTTCGTATGCGCCCTTGCCCGGCCCACACCTGGTGACCGAGTCCGGCAGCGATGCCCTCTATCCCTTCGCCACCGCGCCAGCCGCCACCCTCAGCTGCGGCACCGGGTGCAGCCGGTGGGGCCAGCTCCTGGCGAGGGACATGCCAAGCGCACCGCCGTCGAACCGGCGAACCCGACAGCCGCGGCCTGAGGCCGTACGCGCCCTCCCGCTCCGCGGAGAACACGTCGTCGGCGTCCATCTGGGCCGGCAGCCGAAAGGAAGCCCAGGACGAGGACGGCGTGAAGCAGCCCGGAGAGCTGCTGGGCGGTTGCTGACTGCGGTTGCGTCCGGGGCTGCTGCACGTGCCACGGAAGTGTGGGGGGCGCCGGGCAGGGCGCATTCAGATTCGCTGCAGCCCGTGGCCGATATGGCGTGCGCGGGTCAGGCTCGGTGCCCACCCGTTTGAGCCGAAGCACGATGGCTGTCACCTTCGCGATGGGGTGAGCTGGCCGTTGGGGCGCGTGGAGCAAGCTGGTTGTCACCGACGAGGCACGCGGCTTGTCACAACAGCCTTCTTTGCCTTCTGTTGTTCCCGGCCACTTGATCACGGCGGTGACCTCTCCGGCTGTGGGCAGGTGGCTATGCGAACAGGGGAAATCGGGCGGCGTCCACACCCAAGTGCTCTCGGTCGTTACCGGACAACGACGCGCGTCCGGTCGCCACGCGCGCGTACTGCGCGTCGTCCCACGGCACCGGTACCGGGCGGCCCAGCAGCCCGTCCAGCGTACGGCGCGTTTGGCCGAGCCCTTCCGCCGAGGGTCCTGGTGCATCGGGAAGCGACACGATGAGGTCAAGATGGTGGATCGTCGCCTCGACGGCCAGCGTGCGGATCAGATCACCGGCACTCAGCACGTGGCCCTGGGTGGCGACGTACTGGTCGGGCGCGGCACCGGCCGCGGCGTCAACCACTGCGGCTGCCGTCTGCGAATACAGCTCGCACAGCTGGTCGACGTGCAAGAACATGCTGGCGACGACCCGAGTGAACCTCCGACCGTTGGCCGCGCCCACGGCGTCCGGGCGCCAATCCTCCCAGTAGGTGACCGCGTCGCGGTCCGGCGTCTGTTCGGCAGGCGTGTGCAGCGCCACCAGGCCGCGTTGCGCGTCGCTCAGGCAGTGGAAGACCAGGTCGCGCACCGACCAGCCGGCGCAGCCGGTCGACAGCCACGACCGCTCATCTGTGATGGTCGTGACGACGGCGTCGAAGGCACCGTAGGCCGCGCGCAGTACGTCGGCCGGACGCTGTCCTTCCTCCTCGTAAGGCATGCCCGCGAGGATAAGACGGCTGCCTGTCAAAGAACACCCCGCCGGCCCGCCCGCCCGCATCGGACAGAGGTACATGGGCACTGTGTCAATCCTCTCGATCCGTGCGCCTTCCGGTGGTGTTCGCCAGCACGGTGACAGCAAGTGCGCCTTTGTGACGACTGCCCTGCGTCGGCTCACCGTTGGGGGCAGTGCCGCCGGGCCGACCCACGGTGTACCCGAACCGTGCCCTCGTCTCCACCGTGATCCCGGTGCGGGTGGCGGCTTCCTTCCGGCGGCGGTCGCGGACCTTGGGCTGCCAGCGTGTGCGCACGGCCGCGTCGATCCGGTCAGTGATCGCTGGGCGGGGTCTTGCGTTCGCCCGTGCGGTAGCGCTGGCTGACGCCGAGCTCGGCCGCCAAACCACGCTCCGGGGGCCCGGACCCTCCGTGCCCGTGATCGGCTGACCAGCGGAGAGTTGCCCAGCTGAGCAGGAGGACAGAGATGAAGGTCCATCGGCGATCGTGATCCCACGTGCGGTACGGGTTGCGGAAGGGTGTTTGCAGCGGCGGCCATCAAGCGGTGGACTCCTTCGACTGCGGCGAGCGGGGTGTTCGGCTCTGCTCCGGTTTAGCCGACCCCCAGGCCGCCAGGAGACGCTTCCGGTCAAGGCGTCGGCGACCAGCGGGGCGCGTCGGTGCGGGAGAGGTCGGCGCGCGTCTGGTTTCGACTGCGTTCCGCAGGGGCATTGCTGCGGGTGAACTTCAGGGCTGATCGCATCAGCCAAGCCGTCGTGCCTGGCCCACCCGGGGCCAGGCGCGACGCTCGTTCCCGCGTGCCCAGCTGCGGCTGGACACGTCGGCCCCAGCGTCTGCCGAGCCGCCCCACAGCCATCGGCGCCAACGTTCCTGCGGCCCGCAGGGAACGGACTGCGCAGCCGCCAGCGCGTCGGGAGCCATCCCTTCCTGATCCGCCCTCGCCAGCACTCCGGGCAACATCCGCGCGTACGAGAACCTGCACTTCGTCCTCGCCGGGCTTACGCCGTCATGAGCTTGCAGCCAGCGGGAGCGGCCGGGCGGCTGGGGTGGGCTGGGCGAGGCGGGAGCCGAGGCGGAAGCGCATCTCCCCTGCGGGCGTACGTACCTCTTCGGAGCCGGTCTCTTCCTCGAGGTCACCGAGCAGCATCATCACTGCCCTGGCTTCGTCGCCGGTGAGGAGCTCGAGTCGGTGTAGGTGACAGCGTTCAGGAGCACGCCGAGGAAGTCTTCGTCATCCATGTCCATGCCGGAGACCACGCCGTACCGCGGCCACCGGTCACCACCGCAGCGCCTGACGGCACGCCGGTACCCTTTGCCGCGCCGTCCGCAGTAGCCACCGTTGTGGCCATGGCCATGGCCGCCCCCCTGCCGGCCTTGGTCGGCGCCTCCTTCGCAGCCCCCACCGAGCTGTTACCCCCCTACGCCCCGGTGCTGGAGCCGCCTGCTCCAGCCGTGTCGTCACCGGGCGATGTGGCACCGTCTGGGGAATGGCCCCCTTGCGGTCGCGCGCGCCGAGCTGGTCCGGCCGTCCGCCGCACCTGCAGCCGAGATCCACGGGTCCGCGGAGGGCTCCCCGAACGACCCCGCGGTGCCGCTCCGACCGAGTACCGCGAAGCTGGCACGGCCGGGGCAGCCCAATGACTCCTGACGCCCCAGAATCCCCCGGACCGCTGTCAGAACCGCCTGGCAAGATCACACGTATGACCAGCAACACCGGAACTCCCGTCCCACTCCCAGCCAATCACCGCATCTCCGAGACGTACGCCGACTGGGCACGCACTCAGGGGCCGGGCGTCGAAACCGACGCCCGCGACACGATGGAACGGGCGGGCAGCAGCCGGCACCGGGCCCGGGAGAAGCCCGGCCGGTTCGTGGACGACGCGGAGCGCCTGGCCCGAGGCCTGCCGGCCGCCCACCTGCCCTGGTTCTGGGACACCATCGGTCATTGGATGCTGGAGACGCACCGCCGCTCCGCCGCGCGCGCCTACGCGCAGGCGCGCGCCGCCGAGCGCACCCACGCTCTGCCGGTCGACCCCGACTGGCGGCGGGCGAATCAGCTGCTGTTCGCCCGTTTCGGCGCCCTGCCCGCCAGTGAGCTCAGCGGTGCGGCGGCCTGGTTGACCGGTGTCCTCGAACCGGATGAGGCGCACCACGAGTTCGTCCGCCTGCTGACCGCTTGGGCGGCGTCCCCCGGCGAGCTCCCCGCCGATCTGGCCCGCGGAGTCCGGGACTCGGCCCGTGCTGCCGGGCTCGGCAGCGAGGAGGAGGCCCGGGTGCTGGGCGGGGTGCTGGCCGCGGCCCGGGGCAAGGCCGTACCCGACCGGCTGCTCGACGCGGCCGCCGGCCCGCTCACCGCGCACCCGCCCGCCGACGAGCAGGCCACTGCCCTCCTCGACCTGTTTCCCGAGTCGAAGAACGACGCGGCTGCCTGGCTGCGTCTGCTCATCGCGTGCGGCGCCGCCGACGCGGCCGCGGCCGGGCGGATCACCCCGGAGGGCGGCCTCGGCGACTGGCTGCGCCGGTACGCCGCCGGATACTCCCACCGCACGGTCGGCGGCGGTGGGGTGACCCGCCAGCCCATGCCCGCGGAACTCTTCGACCTGGTGCGCCGGTTCGCCCCGCTGCTGCGCGCGCACGGCACCCCGGTCCGGCTGCACGAGGACCGCTACCGGTGGCCGCATCTGGACGCCGACCTCCTCGACCTCTGCCTCGCCGAGGGCATACCCGTCCACGACCCCGGTGCCGCGATCAGCCTCGAGTTCTGGGGTGAGCACTCCCAGCGCGACCTCAAGGCACTCGCCTCCGACCCGGTGTTCGGCCCCCGGCTGGAAGGCACCGTGCACGCCGGGCTTCGCACCCGTGGCGGCACTGCGCTCAGCGGCACTGCCATCAGCCGGCTCCCGCACAATCCGGGCATCACGGCCGAGGTGCACGCCCGCGTCGAGAAGCTGCTCGACGCCCTGCGCGGCGGGGGACTCGCCGCCGCAGACGAGGCCGTCGACGAGCTGCGCCGCCTCCTCGACCGGCCCACCGCCATCGCCCTGGACGGCATCGAGGAGGCCCTCGACGCACTCGACCTCACCGGCCCGCTGGCCCGCGCCCTGCGGGCCGGGCTCCCCGAGGAGCTGGGCTGGCCCGCACTGGACCAGGCCCTCGCCGCGTTCCGGCCCGACGAGACGGTGCACGTCACCTGCACCTGGCCGGTGCTCACCGTGTACGGCGAGACCCGCGCCTTCGCCGTCGACCACGCCGGGCTGCGCGCAGAGCACACCCTGGAACTGCCCGACGGCGCACTCGGCCACACGGTGCACTGGGTCGGCGGCCAGTTCCTCGTCGCCTGGAACGAGGAACACAAGGACAACTCCTCCAACACGGCCTACTGGTCCGACCGCCCCGGCGAGAAGTTCGAACCGGAGCAGACGTACGGGCTGCGCCCCTACGGCGGCAGCATTCAGGGCGGCCTCGGCTACCAGTTCGAAACCCCGGACGGGGGCGGCCGGTTCGACGGCGAGCGCGTGCTGCGGGCCGGGGGCCGTGAGGGCATCGGCGCCCGCGACTACCAGATGACCGACGGCCACGCCTTCTGGAGCGCCACGGTGTTCAGCGAGGGGCGCGGCGGCTGGGCCGGCACCGACCCGGCCACCGGTGTTCCCACCGCCGACCGCACTCTGCCCGCCTTCCATGACCCCGACCGGTCCCTGCCCGGCACGAAGCCTTTCCCCGACCACCGGATCCTCGCCGCGCTGCCGCCCGGTGCCCCGCCCTCTCCGCTCGGCCAGGACGGCGCACTCACCGGCTGCCGGGTCGACTACCGCACACCGTACGCGGGTCCCTCGCCCCGTGAGTTCGTGCTGGAGTCCGTCGACGGCCGTACCGCCTCCTACCGCAGCAACAACTGGGGCCGTCGCCCGTGGGGAATCCTTGCCCTGCCGCTCGGCGGTGAGGACGCCGTCCTGGCCGGCGGGACCACCGTCCGCTGCCATGCCGCTGGCGACAACTCGCTGCTCTGGCAGGTCCAGGGCTTCCCCGGCAGCCGCGACAGGGCCCGGAGCCGCGCCACTCTGGGCGAACTGGCCGGGCCGGTGCCGCCACCCGCCTTCTGGCACTTCCTCACCCCGCGCGACGAGCCCTCCTCCCGTGTCCTGCGGACGATCACGGACAGTGCGGTGCGCGAGCTGCTGCACCAAGGCACCAGGAGCGCCGTGTCCGGAGTGACCGACCCGCGGGTCCAGGAGGGCGTCGACCGCGCCGTCCGGCTCGCCGCCGACGTACTGCGCCGCCGCCGGGAGCTGTCCCACCGGGTCGCCGTCATGCGGGCCGGGCCGGTCGTCGAGCTGCCCGACCCTGCGCCGGACAACCGGCTCGTCCCGGCCCTCCACGGCCTGCTGCCCCAGTTCCGCGGCTACGAAGAAGGGCAGCCGCAGCCACAGCCCGCCCTCCTCACCTCGGTCGCCGCCGACGGCCGGTACCTGCGCGGTGAGATCGACGACGAGGTGCGGGTGCTCGCCCTGCCCGCGCCGCCCTCCGAGTGGGCGGTGCTGACCGGCCGGATCGATGCCGTGGCCTGGCGGACCGTCGTCGCGGCCACCCCCGACGAGCAGCGACAGGCGCTGGCGGCACTGCTCGGCGTGTGGAGCCAGCAGCCCTTCGCGGAGGCCGACAGCTCCTGGCGGACCGGCCGGGCCCCCGAGCAGCGGATCGCCGCACTGCGCGCGGACGGTTTCGGGGTGGCCTCCGGCCCGGAGCGCAGCGGCCTCGCCCCCTTCCTCCAGCGAGCAGCCGATCCAGTGCCCGACGATGCCGAGGAGTGCGCCACGCACACCATCGCCGCCGATGACACCACCCGGCTCCCCCGCCTGCTGGCCCTGCTCGCCGAACAGGGCCCGCTGCCGGTGCCCGAGGAGGCCGTGGACCTGTTCCGCTGGCGCACCGGGGTGGCGCGCCCGATCGCCGCCCTGGTCCTCGACGGATTCGCGGGCAGCGACGACTACGGTGCGCACCGCAAGCTGGTCCGCTCCAAGCCGTACAAGGCGGACCAGAACACCCTCTACGCGTACGACGAGTTTCGGCGGCGGCTCGGTCCGGCCGGCCGGCGCACCGTGCTCGCCGCCGCTCTGCCCGGCGACCCGGCGGAGCTCTGGGCCCCTGGCGGGATGACCGCGGCCGCGGAACGCATGGCCGCGGCCTGGACCCAGCTGCTCGGTGGCGCCCCGTACACCGATGACGGCAGCCATGCCGCTGCCCTCGCCGCGGACCACGGACTCCCGGAGATCTGGGCCACGGCCCTGCTCACCGGCCGCCTTGAGAAACCTCTGGAGGCCGACGGCATGCAGGCCGCCGCCACCGCCGTCGCCTGGGCTCTCGCCGAGCGCCCGGTAGAAGACCCTGCCGCGCAGGGTGCACGCCTCCTGCTCGGCGCGCTCACGGACCTGCCCGCCGATCTGCTCACCGCTCTGCGCAGGCTGGCGGACCGGTCCGCCACCACCCCCGTTCCGCCAGGCCAGTACGAGACCAACCCGCTGTTCAGCGTCCCGCACCTGGTGGACGAGGTGGCGGCGGCTCTCGGTGTCAGCCGTGACGCGGCCGCCCTCCACCTCCAGCTGCACGCTTTCGACCGCCCGGCCGACCGCACCGTCCGCCGCTGGAACTCCTGGTCCATCGAACATCACCGCGCCGTCCGCAAGGAGCTGACCGCCACAAAGGCCCCGCGCCCCAAACCCGCCGCCCCGGCAGAAGCCCCCACTGCGGTCCCGGCACCCGCGCACGAGCGGTTCACCCGAGCCTGGGCGGCACGGCCGGAAACGAAGGCGTGATGCTGCTGCACGCCTCCCGCACATACGGTTCCTAGATGATCAATTGCAAGGGGGCAGTGCTACCCCAGGACCGATTGACAAAGACGCGTGGAGGGCGTCCGCGCGGGGCGTCGTCGGCCTCGGCGGTTCTGTGATCGATTACCGTGACGCAATGTTCGAAGGCAAGTTAGTAAGGCTGCGTGCGCTGCGCTCCGAAGATACGGAGCATCATCTTCGGTGGCGCAACGACCCGGAAGTGGTGCGCTGGGCCACTGCCGGCGACCCGTGTTTTGGCCCGGTCACGGCGGAGGCGATCAGCCTCGGCTTCGAGACCATGCTGCGCCTGAATCCGAGAGAGTCGGCCGTGTTCACGGTCGAGGACCTGGCGGGCGGAAGCGTGATCGGCATGGCCGATTACCGGGACCTGGACCCGTACGCCGGTGTGGCCACGCTGGGAGTCACCATCGGCGAGCGGGAGTTCTGGGGCCGCGGCCACGGCAGTGACGCGCTGCGGCTGCTCGTGGACCACCTGTTCGGCGCGTACCGCCTGAGCCGGCTGGAGCTGGATACTTGGAGCGGCAACGAGCGCGCCGTGCGCGCCTTCATCAGGTTGGGCTTCCGAGAGGAGGGCCGCCGCCGGTCGGCCGTGCTGCTAGACGGGAAGCGCTACGACAGTGTGCTCTTCGGGATGCTCCGCGAGGAATTGGGCGAACCTCGCGTGACGGCGTAGATGATCTTCGAGGGCCGTTTGCGGACGCGCGGACGAGGGTGCCCAAGATCATTGTGTGACGAACGACCTGCACACCCGCGCGACAGCACTCCATGCGACGACCGACGACCTGCTGAAGAACCGTCCGCACCTGGCACCATGGCGGGACGCGCCGTCGTGGATGCGCAGTGCTACCTGCTCGCGATGCAGGACGTCGAGCACGTCGAGGCTGGACGAGGCTGGGATCGAGGACCCGGTCGTCTTCGAGGAGGACCCTGGCACCTCCAGCCGCCTCCACCCGCTTCAGCGGCCGAAGTTCAGCGAGCTACTGACTTACGCGCGGCCGGGCGACACCGTCCACATCTCCAAGATGTTCCGCCTCGTCCCCGGCACCGGCTACGAGACGTGCGCCCGCTCGGAGGAGATCCTGGACGTCAACATCGAGGACCTTGACTTGGCCGGCCGCCGGTGCCCGGTGAAGGCGAAGGGCTCCCAACCGAAGGTCCGCCGCCGTGGCGGCGCCCGCGAGGACTACGTGCTGGAGACGGTGTACTGGGACGCGGGCACTGCCCGGCTGCTCAAGGGCCGAACCCACGGGCCCGTGTTCGTGACCCACCCCCGTCCCGGCTCCGGCAAGGTGGTCAGCCCGCGCGACGTCTGCCCAGGCACCGGGCTCGCCCGTCTCTCCTACGGGCAGGCCCGCGCGCTGCTGGATGAGCACACCGCTGTGCGCGGACCGGGCACTGGCTGGGACCTACACGAGTACCGCCATTCCGGCCTGACCCACCTTGGTGAGGCCGGCGCCAGCCTGCTGATGCTGATGGCGAAGTCGCGGCACAAGAAGACGGAGAACGTCCGCCGCTACTTCAAGCCGTCCCCGGAGGCGATCGCCGAGGTCACCAGCCTGCTCGCACCCGGCAACAGCAGGCGCTGAATCTTGCTCAGCCCCGTCCCCGAGTCGTAGTCGCTCGGGTGACAGCGGGCTACCGGAGCACGACCGTGACGCCGCGCCGTTCGAGGAGTTGCACGATCTCCTCGAAGTAGGAGAGTTGACCCTCCGGATCCTCCACAACATCCGCCAGTGCGCGGCGTGCGACTTCGGAGTCATGCCAGATCAAGGTGAAGGGCGGGGCCACTCCGAATCCACCGCACAGGCAGTCCTTGAAGGCGTTCCACTCCCGGCCGAAGTAACGGCCAGGTCCGAGCAAGGCCTCGGCGATGGCGCAGTGCAGCCCGGGGACGTCCGTGACGAACCGGCCGTCGAGATGGTACTCGCCGCCAGAACGGTCCGGTCGAGGCGCAGGCACCCGCCAGGCACGGGTGGTGAGGTCGAGCCAAGCGGCCCTGCCCTGCGAGTCATACGACGCCCACATGTTGGGTGCTTCTGGCGGGCCCTGATACCACTCCGCCCAGATCGAGCGGGCCGCCGACGATGGTCGATCGGCGCCGCCATCGGTGAGGGTTATGTCTTCCAGTCCGTCGCCGAGCACAGACGGGCGCGCTCCTGTGATGGCCAGGCCCACGGAATGCGAGGCCATCACAGCGCCATGGCGATCCAGCACCAGGAGATCGGCCCAGCCCCGTGTCCACCGGCGTGGTCGCTGAGTCCCTACGAGCAGTGGCTCCGTAGCCTCGCAGCCGATCAGCTCCATCGGGACAGGGGCCGGGTCCGCTCGCGGATTGAACAGGCCGCCCACATCGGAGCACCGGCCTGCACTTGCAGCAGCGACCGTCGTTCCCGCGAAAAGCTCGAAGCGTGGTGTCGCCGGCACTTCGAAGAAGCTCTCGTCGTTCCTGACGCCGGCACCGAGCACAATGTCGTACCGCGCCGGGTCGCCGGGGTGGGGCTGATGGGCCACCACGACCGTATCGACGAGAGTCCACCACTGCACGGGCTGCTCGTCGTCCCAGACCTCGACGCTCACGTCGCCCAGACCCCGAAACGAGACGCCGGGCTCGGCCAGGACCTCGCTCAGGAGGCCGTCTGGGCTGCATCCGCGGAGGGTGAGGATCTCCCGTGGCGGCGGGACCGGGTCGACGAACAGCCCTTCGACGCCCGCGCACCTCCCCCAGAGCTGTTCCACGCCGTCTTCTTCCTCCTGGACCAGGAGGTACTTCACCGGGAAGCCCCGATCCCACCGAGCGTGATCTGTGATGCGCACCCAACCCCCGAACATGTGAGCAACCTTCGCGCCTACGATACGGAGCCTGTCGGCCCTGGTCAGGAAGGGGACTGGCTCCCGAGTGGGCTGCACGGCACAGCTCCCTCATGTCTCCGGCCCCCGCCCCCGCCCCCGCCCCCGCCCCCGCCCCGGGCGCGGGCGCGGGCGCGGGCCGGGCCGGGCGGTGCGGCGCCGGGGTCTTCGGCCGCGCCTTCGCCGCAAGGGCGAGGAACTCCCCGACGGAAGCAGGAGTACAACCGCTCGCACAAGCAGGTCCACGCCCGCGTCGAGCAAGTGCGCTGAGAAGCTCCGCTCTCGGAGTGCTTGACGCGGGGTGTCGCGATGGAACGTCCGGCATCCCCAAAAGGGATGATCATGACCTGCGGTAACAACTTACGGTGGGTCGCGACCACGCGCTACGCGCGAGCAGCAAAGGCAGTTCTCTGCCAAGGGGAAGCGCGGCCCTGCGGGCCGCGTCGTAAGGAACGCATGTATCTGCACGTCAAACAGAAGATCGTCACACTCCTCACCGTCCTGTGCCTGACCGTCGGCGCGGGCGGCACAGCCGCGGCTGCCGAGCCGCCGCCCGATCGTGATCCCACGCTGTTGGAGATAGCCGGCCGGGTGGCGCAGTACTCGAAGTGCAGGGAGCTGCCGCTGCTGGACCGGCCGAAGTGCGCCAAGGAATTTGCCATCAAGTCCCTAAAGATCGGTCTCGGCGTAGGTGTGTACCTCTACGTGTTCCGGGAGTCGATGGAGGACGGCGGCGCGTCCTTCGCCGGGCTGGAAAAGGAGGTGGAGGAGCTCAAGAAGCTCAAGCCCCTTCTCGTGATGGACCCGCACACGAAGGGCGACCCGAAGAAGCAGCGGGAGGTGCTGGAGCAGTTCGTCAAGACGTACAAGGCCGCCAAGCCGAACGTGGACACGCTCCGCACCAAACTGGCCCTGGCAGCACGCGCCACCGGCCCCCAAGCCGATTCTGTGGCACTTCTCGCGGGGCTCACCGCTTCCACGTACTTCCCGGCGGGAACCCCCCAGCCGGAGGTCGTTGCGACCGGGGAACTCGGAAAGTGGATCGCTGATGTCCTCGGTGCCCTGGACCAGATAAACGCCGGCTTTGACCAGATGAACGGGGCCCTAGATGAGATGAACGGCGTCATGGTCGAGGTCAACGAGAGCATCGACGGGATCAACAAGGGCCTGGACCAGGCCAACCGAGGCATGACCCAGCTCAACGCGGGCGTGACCCAGATGAACAAGGGCCTGGAGCTGACGAACAAGGCCGTCGCCGGGTTCAACCAGGCCGCCGAACGTATCCTTGAGGTCCCAGACTTCAAGTTCGACTTCTCCCATGTCGGCGACTCGGTCGGGGCAAACTCCATGACGCCCGAGGAACGGGCCGACCGGGAGCGCCGCATGGGACTGCTGCTCGACCTGCTGCCGGGCATCGGTGACGGCAAGGGCATCTTCCAGGCCATCACCGGCAAGGACATGGCCTCCAGTGAGCAGCTGAGCGGCACCGACCGCGCCTTGGGCGCGCTCGCCGTGCTGCGTTGGCTCAGGGTCGGCGGCAAGCTCATCCCTGACGACATCCGCGCCGCCCGCAAGGCCGACGACGTCTTCGCGTGCAACAGCTTCCCGGCCGGCACGCGGGTGCTGATGGCGAACGGCTCTCACAAGCCGATCGAGGATGTTCAGGCGGGCGAGATGGTCCTGGCGACCGAACCCGGCGGCGACACCGAGCTGACCCAGCCCCGGCCCGTGGAGTCGGTGCCGTTCACCTCCGCGTACACGGACAAGACCTTCGTACGCCTGACGATCACCGGCGAGGGCGGCGCCCAGTCGTCCGTCACCTCCACCGAGAACCACCGGTACTGGCTGCCCGAACGCCAGACCTGGGCGCCCGCTGGCACGCTGCGCGCCGGCGACCACCTGCGGACACCCCAGGGCGCACAGGCCACGGTGACCGCCACCACCCAGTACGCCCACCGCCAGGACACCTACGATCTCGACGTCAACGGCATCGACAGCTACTACGTACAGGTCGGCACCGAGGACGTCCTCGTCCACAACTGCACCGACCTGGCGCGCGCCGAAAAGATGTTCCAGGGTGTCGCGCACACACTGGACGAGCACGTCAACGTGACCCCGGCCCAGATGAAGGCCTTGGCCATCAAGAAGACCCAGAAGCTGGGTAAGCCCACGCCGAACTCCCGGTGGGCGAGCCAGGACCTCGCACAGAAGGCGGTCAACCAGCTCGTCGATCAGAACAAAGCCCGCATCGAGAAGTTCGTCCGGGACGCGGGCAAGGGCGGGGAGCAGCAACTCACCCTCACCGGCAAGTATGGCACCGGATCGCTCGGCGACAGCATGGACCATCTCGGCAACTACAGCCCCACGACAAGCAACGGGTTCAAGGTGACCCTGGCCATCAAACAAGGCCACAAACCAGGCGGCTTCTACGTCCTGACCGCTTACCCGCTGTAAGGAGCAAGACGATGCACGACCCTGCAGGGCAGCACGAGTATGTGGCCCTCGATTTCGGCGTGACCCGTCTCGGCGCATCCTTTCACCGAGACTGGTCCAGTAACGCCGACACGCCGCTGGAGCACGTGCTCAACCTGTACGGGCCCGACGGTGACCCCGGCTTCGTCCTGCCCATCGTCGAGGACGTCCTGCGGCTGCGGGACTCCAGCCTCGACGGACAGGACCTCCACCTCCTGTGGTCCGCGACCGGCGACGGCACGCCCTGGATTCAGGGCCGGGAACGGGCCTGGCTGGACGAACTGCTGTCAGCGGTCATCCCTCTCGCGCAGGCACGCGGTGCCTCGCCCGCCTCGTACACGACATATCCGGTGTGCGCACCGGGCGGTGCCAGCGCGGCGGCGGCTGACCACCGGCAGCTGGCCGCGGAGGTGGTGGACCTGGTCGGACTGCTCGACCAGGTCCAGCCTTGGGCTCACACGCCGCTGGAGCAGACCCGGCAGTCGCTGGTGCGCTGCGCGGAGACGGTGTGCTCGGAGCTCGCGTTCCGCTTCCTGGTGAACGCCGCCCACCAATTCTGTTCGCGCCTGTCACTCGGGACATACGGCCGCCTCGAACGCCTCAGCGCGGCGTTCGGGCACGGCCCGCACGTGGTCGACGCGGTCAGGTACCTCACGGACTGACCTGGGTACAGCCGCCACCCTTGGAGACGTCGGCGTTGATGAAGAAGGCGGGTTCACCTCCTCCAGCGCCGACCAGAGCACCAGCGCACATTCACTCGGCCCCCTCGCTGACGTCGCGGCGAGGGGGCCGACCTTCGACTCGAAAGCTGCTGGCACCGCATCACCTCGACCGTCATACGCATGTTGCAAGGCCACGACGAACAGGCCGCTGGCCGGGGAACCGGGTGGCCACTAACACATCCCTGCGTCCCACTGACATCTACTCGCCCCCGACACTTGGGTGGCCGACTTTTGTCCGTGGACAAAAGTCGGCGGCCCGAAGCCAACGGCAATGCAGCTGGTCGGCGCCAATCCGCCGCGGCGGATTGGCGTCCTCCAGCCACGCCTGAAGCGGGGTGAGGCCGTCGAGCATCCGGTGCGGGCGTTCGGTGTTGTGCCAAGGGCCCAGGTGGCGAACCGGTCCACGAACCGCTCGATACGCAGCGGCCCGTCGGCCTCGTCGGCGGCCTGCTTGGCTGCGACGGAGTCCTTCACCGGCCCGCACAGCTTCCCGCCCGCGTCGGGGGTCCGCCGGTGAAGCCGGGAAGCGGGGAGATCAGTACTCGGGGCGGATCCTCTACTGGGTTCCGATCTTCTCGACGTAGATGCGGGCGCCGCTGGCGCCCTTGAGGAGACCTGTCCGGCGAGGTCCTGGCCACCCCTCCTCACCACGGACTTTTGTCCGCGGACAAAAGTCCGGGGCTGCACGGCCTACAGGATGCGCATGGCCACGGCATCTTTTGGCCCCAGACAGGGCTCCCGACTGTGACCATTGATCGCGGCCGGTACCACCTGGTGGGCAGCTCGGTGGCGACGGCCGAGCCAGACTGCAGCTTCGTAGCCGCAAGATGACGAACAGGAGAGCGCAGTGATTGGATCACGGCCCCAGGGCATCCCGCTGTCCGCTTCGGCGAGTACCACCGCTCCCGCCAGCACGCCCAGCCGGATGTACGTCGAAGTGCAACGTGCAGATACGAAGGCGACCGCGCTGTGCGGAGTCACGGGTGCGTTGCTCGCGATCGTCGCAGGAACGGCTCTGTCCACACCGGTCAGCTCATCGCGCTTACTCGGGGCGGCGGTGGCATTGGTAGGTGCTCTGCTCGGAGCGGCCCTGATATCGGCGCTGAGGGCCTTGCGTCCCGTCTTCCCGAAGGACGACGGGCTCGTGTGGCGTGAGGAGTTCGTCAGGGGAGACGACGGAGGGGGGCACACGTCGGTCGCCGTTCCGTCCCAGGCCAACTCCAGAGGGGGATGGGCGCGTGAGGCCGAAAGCGTCTCCGTGCTGACCACCCTCGCGCGCCGGAAGTCCGCGCGATCAGGGTGGCGGTCGACCTCACCGTGGCCGCAATCAGCCTGGCCGGATTGGTCCTGTTGCTCACCTTTCTCGTGGCCTGATGTCCCGTCCCGATTGTTGCTGCATCGGGACCCGGCTCTGAGCTGCGGGATGAAGAAACGTGTTGGTCTGTGCGGCCCGGATCTGCGCACGTTGACTTTGCATTTTCGGGTTGGTTGTCACTTCAGTCTGATGTGGACTCCATCGATGGCCAGAGAGCGTTGCGTCGAACGGCTGGCGGCCGACCCCTGGCCTCGCGAGGTCCGCCGAGGAGACGCAGGTGATTCTCGATATCGCAGCCCGGCGGCGCGCGGTTCCGTCAGACGTGTGTGGCCTCGAAGAGTGAGAGGACCTCCGTTCCTTCATGGACGCGGAGCGTCACGGAAGCCCTGGCTGTGAGGGCGTCTTCAAGGCGCGGTCGATAGAGGGGGTGCAGTCGCGTGAGAGCATCCTCCACGTCCGCCCACTCGGCGGCACTGGATTCCGCTGTTGGGCGAGGTTCCCCCGACACGGCTGTTGCGATGAAGATGCCTGCGAGGATGCCCCGGCTCGGATGCTGGTAGACACCCACCAGGCCGTGGACTTTGACGTGGACCCCTGTCTCCTCGTAAGTCTCGCGAGTGGCGGCATCATGGAATGCCTCGCCCGGATCCACCAAGCCGCCGGGCAGCTCCCAGCGTTCCGGGGAGCGGCGGCGCGCAATAAGGACACGTCCCACGTCGTTGAACGTAACGCAGGTGGCCCCCAGGGCATATCTTCTCGGTGGCTGAGAGATCATGTGTGTCCGGCTGCTAATCACTTCTCAGCCCTGCCTTCATGTTGTGAAAGACCAGAAGATATCTCCAGAAGAGGAGGCGCCGAATCCGCCTGCCTGGAATATATGCAGCACTGTCTTCTCGGATTTCCGCAAGCGACATCGAAGGGGGCGCCACAGGTACTGAAGGAGACTGCGTGCCCCGATCGGCACGGCTTCCTGACCAGCTCTCTCGGAAGAACACCGCAGCACGCCAAATAGCGTTCACAGGGGCGGCCAGAAGGCTTACGGTGTGGTCCCATAGCGTGGCTTCTCGGTAGCAGCCGAGGATCACCAGGACGCCGTTCGCGGTGAGCGATGCGCGCAGCTTCTGCACTGTCTCAAAGGGGACGTGGTGGATGCTGGCCAAGCACGCGATGTAGTCGTACGTGTCCGGCGTCAAGGTTAGGCGTGTGATATCTGCCCGCTCGAAGCGGATCTGCCTTGGGAGATCGAGAGTAGAATTCTTCTCTCGTGCGGCGGTGACGACGTGATTATCTACGTCAATGGCATCTACTTCGATTCCTCGAAGTGCTAGTTTCTGTGCGAACCTCCCTGTGCCGCAGCCCACCTCAAGGGCCCTTCGGCATGATTCGGGGAGTTCACGAAGTAACAGGTCATGGTAATGATCGTTGTGGTTGAACGGCACGGCGTCATCATGACACGGGCTCGTCCAGGGAGTCCGACCCTGCTTGACGGGCCTCGCGTTGCAAGCGGCGGACTGACTGGCGGTGCAGCACGAGGGCGGCGACGACCAGCCAGCCGGCGCCCAAGAGTTGCCCAGCGAGCACATCGACGCTGAAGTGCGCACCGAGAAGGACCCTGCTCCACGCGACGAGTTCGGCGCTCACCCCAGCAAGGGACAGCATCAGTGCGGAGACGGCCCGCGGCATCTGGGAACCGAAGTAGAGCGCGGCCAGCAGGAATCCGGTCGTCACACCGACCGCGTGTCCGCTGGGGAAACTGAAGCCGTCGGCTTGAATCGAGGCACAACCCAAGGACGGACGCTGTCGTTCAACCCATCCCTTGATCAGGTTGCAGCTCACTGTGGCGGCGTACGGAATGACCAGGAGCACTGCGGCAGCTGTGACGTTCCGCCGGATCAGCGCGAAGCACGCGGATCCGGCGGCAATGATGGTCACGGGCCACGGGTTGCCCCACGAGGTCAGTGCCTCGAGAAGCCGGGCACTGGACGCGCTGCTGCTCGTCCAGGCGCAGAGCGTCTCGCTCAGCCGTTCGTCCCACCGGAAGGTGACGAGGACGAGTAGCAGACCGGCGTGGACCGCTGCCCACCACGCGAACCATGCTAGTGACCGAGGTCGGTCGCCGGAGTGGTTTCGGATCACGCGGGGCTGGTGGACTTCGAAATGTGGTCCAGCAGTCCGCGGGGCGTACGGATCGTCCGCAGGGTGCTGTCCTCTATCTGGCAGTCGAACTCGTCCTCGATACGGCTGATGATCTCGATCTGGTTGAGAGAGTCGATGTCCAGATCGCCGAAGCTGACGTCCAGTTGTTCCTGGGAGAAGGCGTTCCCGGTGATTTCCTCGATCAGGGGTGCGAGGACTGCGAGGAACTGTTGCTCGGTCATGGATGTGTTTCCCTTCGTGATGAGTGATCGATGGTTGCGTCACGAGGCGCGGCGCCCGTAGCGGGCACGCCAGTGCATACGTGTGCTGGTCAGGCCCCACACCGCGCCGGCGAAGATGGCAAGAATCGCCATGTCAGCAAGGGCCCGGGAGGCGTCGGGTGCCGTTAGGGAGTGACGCAGGCTGTCGGCCGCGTAGACCGCCGGGTTGAGGTTGCCGATCCAGATCAGTGCGTCGGGCAGCAGTTCTGGTGGGACTGCCACCGGGCCTGCGGCCATCATGAGGAGCGTGGTGGCCAGGCTGAGAGAGGACGCCTGTTCGATGGTTCCGGATCTGCTGCCGATGAAGGCCCCCAGTCCGGCTGAAGGAAGCAGGGCGAGCAGGAGGCACAGCGGGGCGAGTGGCGAGAATGTGAGCGGGACGTCGAGTAGGGCCGAGCCGAGCAGCAGGGTGACCGCGATGGCAGGCAGCGACAGGATGGAGAAGGCTGCGAGTGTGGCAAAGATGAGAGCCTCGCGACGGACAGGCAGCGCGGCGTAGTACTCGAAGGCGCCGTTTCCGCGCATGAACGCGAAGTTGCTGGCGATTTTGTTTTGAGTCTCGAACAGGATCGCCATGGTGACACTGCCGGTCAGGACATATTCGGTCGCGGCGTGGCCAGAGTTCCGGGCGAAGAGCCCCAAGGCGGCGATGCTGACCAAAGGGGCAAGCACACCAGTGAGTACCATCTGAGGCCAGGACCAACGCCAGTTGGTGAGCTGAATCCTGAACAGGTCCCAGACCTGCCCAAGGAAGCTCAGTCCGAGCTTCTTGTCACGCGTAGCTGACATACACGTCTTCCAGGGTCGCGGTGTGCATCGTGAACTCGGGGAACTGGGTGAGATCTACGTTCTCGGACCCGCACCACCTTGTGGGGTACGACGACGTGGAACCGTGACGCCACGGCCTACACGCCGTTCCGCTTCCCGGGCCAGTACTTCGATCCCGAATCGGGCCTCCACTACAACTACTTCCGCTACTACGACCCCGAATCGGCCCGCTACCTCAGCCAGGACCCCCTCGGCCTCGCCCCGGCCCCGAACCCCACGGCGTACGTCCACAACCCTCTGCTGTGGGCGGATCCCCTCGGACTGCTCCCCTGCCGGAAGACCGAGCCGGACGACCCCACGTGGGACGGCAGAGTCGTCTACGGCAAGCTGGACGAACACGGGCGGCCGACGGCGATGCACGCCACGCTGGGGAAGGACATGATGGGGAAGAACCCCACCGATCCGCACGGTGATCCCCCGGGCTAGCAGAAGGACCAGGGGGTACAACCGCGCCCATCTCCTCGGCGCGCAGCTGGGTGGCTCCAACTTCGACCCCGCGAATTTCGTCACCATGCACTCCTACGCGAATTCCCCCGTCATGCGGCACATCGAGAACCAGGTCAGGGCCGCGGCGGAGTCCGGCGAGACAATCCAGTACAGCGTCACCCCGCGTTACAACGGGACTGATAAAACCCCCACCGGTGTATACATCGAGGCTTATGGATCGAACGGCTTCAAGTTCACCCAGCACCACAGCACCGGAATAACCGAATCAGGCAATACCGCATTCATTCCGAATCAGCCGAGAGGGACCACGCCGTGACCAACGCCCTTACCCGTCTCCTCGACATCGCCCCGGCGCCGGGCGAGCCCCGCGACAAGGACTGGGGCGAGGTGGAACGTACCCTCGCGGTCGGGCTTCCCTACGACTACAAGGAGCTCATCGGGATCTACGGCGGAAGCAACTGGGACGACTACCTCTACGTGCTGGAGCCGAACTGCCCGAACAAGCACTACGACCTCCTCACGTGGGCCAAATACCAGGCCGACGACCTCGAGGACCTGTGGAAGTTCGAGAAGAAGCCGGCGGAACTGGAGGCCGAGGGGGCCACGGTCATCCCGTGGGCGACCACGGACAACGGGGAATGCCTGTACTGGCTTGTCCTTCCGGGCCGTGAGCCGAACGAATGGACAGTCATGGTGAACGAGGCCCGCGGCGACCGATGGGAGCACTACTCCGTATCGTGCACGCAATTCCTCGCGTCCGTCCTCGACGGAGAGTTCCGGTCGAACATCCTCTCCTCATTGTTCCCCCTGCCCACGCACCAGTTCCGTCGCCTCGCCGCAGTGTGACGACCCGGCACTCCGCCGGCCCGCCGGCAACGGGGCCCCAGGCGGTCGATCCAGCCGAGGAGGGGGCCGCAGAGGGCCGTCGTGGTGAGGGCCATCACGATCAGGGCGAGGTGGAGGGCGGGGTCAGGATCCCGGCCGTCCAGCCGACCTGGAGGACGACGATCTCGGTCGGGCCCCGGGTGTTCATCAGGGCGGCCAGGCGGAGCGCCACGGCGTGGGAGCGGCCGCCGAGCCGGGCGCCGAGGTAGCTGCCGGCCAGCTTCGTCGTGACGGCGAGGGTGAGCGCGTAGACCAGGGCCCGCCAGGAGAACACCGCTTCGGGGCCGGAGGCCAGGGTGGCTCCGGTGGTGACGAACAGCAGCGGCAGCAGCAGCCGCCCGATCCGGCCCAGCCTCCGGGCCGTACGGGTCCACGGGCCGTCGGGCGTGCCGTCCGCCCTGGGGCCGGCCGGCAGGGGCCAGGCCGACGAGGACGGCGCCGAACACGTCGGTGAGTCCGAAGCGTTCGGTGAGGCCGGCCGCCGCGCCGGCCGCGGCGGCCACCACCGCGAGGGCGAGGAGCGGGAACCGCGCCGCCCCCGCCGCGGCCGCCGCCGTCAGGCGAGGTGGCGCAGCATGGCGGCCGCCGCCAGATCGGCGACGAGGGCGGCGAGGGCCGTCCCGAAACCGCCGCGGCCGGTGGCGAGGCCCGCGGCGACGGCGAGCAGCACCCAGGCCACCGCGTCGATGGAGACGGCGGAGGCCATCGCGAGCTGGCCGCTCTCGGTGCGCTGCATCCGCCGGTCGGCGAGGATGCGATCGTCCACCCGCACGGGTCGCGCGGCCGGGCGTGTCGAACCTCAACTACACCCCCGGCAAGACCGTCGCCCACCTGGTGGTCGTCCCCGGCGTGGACGGCCGGGTCACGTTCTACAACAACTCCGGCTCCACCGACGCGATCGCCGACCTGAACGGCTACTTCACCTCCTGACACCAGGGAAGAATGAGCGAGGAGCGTGGTGACCGTCGCGTTGAGCGGTGCGGACAACACCGGCAAGACCAAGCAGCTGGGGGACGGCGCCCCACCCCGCCAGCAGGTTCGTCAGCTGCCAGGGTTCGTTACCGCTCAGGACCTCGGGCTGGGCAAGACGCTGGCGGACCGCGAAGGCCAGTTGTCCGCAGTGGGCAAGCGTCTTGGAGAGCCGCTTCTCGTCGGAGGCCTCGACGAGCTCACCCGCACCTCAGGGTGCGGCCATCATCCTCCGGCCGAATCGCTTCGTTCCGTCCGGGGGTGCTCGTACGCCGTCTCGGGCATGGGCACTCCCTGGCGCCACAGCTCGCTGAGCCTGGTGTTCAGCCGGCGCTCCGCGGCGAGGTCGGCAGGGGGTCTGTCAATCGAACGGTGTAACGAGGGTGGTTGGGGCTACTGGCGGGCTGCGGAGAGTCGGCCGTCGAAGGTGATGTCGAAGGCGTTCAGCGCGGTCTTCCAGCGCATGGTCCAGCGGGCCTGGCCCTTGCCGGTGGGGTCCAGCGACATGATGGCCATGTAGACGCACTTCAGCGCGGCGGTCTCGTTCGGGAAATGGCCGCGGGCCTTGACCGCCCGCCGGATCCTGGCGTTCACCGACTCGATCGCGTTCGTAGTGCAGACGATGCGGCGGATCTCGGTGTCGAAGCGGAGGAACGGGGTGAACTCCTCCCAGGCGTTCTCCCAGAGCCGCACGATCGCCGGGTACTTCTTGCCCCAGGCGTCGGCGAACTCGGCGAACCGGTCGAGGGCGGCTTCCTCGGTCGCGGCGGTGTAGACGGGCTTGAGGACCTTCGCGATCTTGTCCCAGTCCTGGCGGGCGGCATAGCGGAAGGAGTTCCGCAAGAGGTGGACCATACAGGTCTGGACGGTGGTGCGGGGCCAGACGGTCTCGACGGCATCGGGCAGGCCCTTGAGACCGTCGCAGACCAGCATGAGTACATCGTTCACGCCGCGGTTCTTGATCTCGGTGAGGATGTGCATCCAGTGCTTGGCGCCCTCGCCGCCGTCGCCGGCCCACAGCCCGAGGATGTCGCGCCGACCCTCGACGGTGACGGCCAGGGCCACGTAGATGGGCCTGTTCGCGACGGCGCCGTCGCGGATCTTCACGTGGTTGGCGTCGATGAAGACCACGGGATAGACCGCGTCGAGGGGCCGGTTCTGCCATTCGGCCATGCCGTCCATGACCTTGTCGGTGATGGTCGAGATGGTCTGGCGGGAGACTTCGGCGCCATAGACCTCGGCCAGGTGGGCCTGGACCTCACCGGTCGTCAGGCCCTTCGCGGATAGGGAGATGACCATCTCGTCCACGCCGGACAGGCGCTTCTGCCGCTTCTTGACGATCTTCGGCTCGAAGGAACCGTCACGGTCCCGGGGCACGGATATCTCGACCGGGCCGACGTCCGTCAGCACGGTCTTGGCCCGGGTTCCATTGCGACTGTTGCCGCCGTTCTTGCCGGCCGGGTCGTGCTTGTCATAGCCGAGGTGGTCGGTGATCTCGCCCTCGAGGGCGGACTCCAGCAGCCGCTTCGTCAGCTGCTGCAGCAACCCGCCCTCTGCCTGCCGTTCAAACCTCAGCTCGTCAAAGCGGTGTTCAGGGACGTGACTTCGTTGCACGTCTCCCGGTCAGCTGCGTGGGCCGCCGCGTCGGTGACGCGAACCGTGCTGACGGAGATCATCGAGGGCGCGAGAAGAGCGGCGGCCGAGGAGGTCAGGAAGAGGCTGATTCCCAAGGACCTCATCTCGGCGATCGACCAGAACGTCGAGGTGGAGGTGGGATCGGCGTGGTACCTGCACAGCCCGACCTTCCACGGCCTGATGGGCGAGGTGCGCAACGTCGATGGTGCGCTCGTGTCTCTTCGTGAGCGCCGCGGGGCGCGTACACCGAGTGGTGTGGCTGGCGCCCACCGGTTCGAGACCGGGGTGAGAAGGCTGCTGAGGAGCCGGGGGGTGAGGGCGGTCCCGGCGATGGTCCGCGACCTGGACGGAATCGCGAGCGTGTTCCTGACGGCCCTGGCCCGGGACGCGGCCAAGTGCGTCCGCGAAGGCGGGGTCAAGCGGTTCGGGACGGTCAGCCTGGTGGTGCCGGGCGAGCCAGCCCCGGCCCCGCTGCTGAAGGACCCCCTCCTCGCCCTGTCCACCCGTCGCGGGAACGGGCGGACTGTTGGCGGGGACGAACGTCCTGGTCGCCGTCACGATGCAACTGTTCGGCGATCTTAGACAACGCGCCATCACTGAGGCAGCCGAGATGACACGGAACACGTCGGCCAACTGATCGGGCCCGCCCCTGCGCTCCGCCCCCTGCGCACGGTTCCTACGTATGCGCGCGACAAGGTTCTTGAGCGCGTGACTTCGGCGATGGCCTGACCCGCGACCGGACCGAACTGCCCACGGCAGCCACGCGGTGACTGGCGGCTGCGCGGCTGGCCGGGTTACGCGAGCACTTTGGCGTCTGGAGTCCGCTGTAAGGTACCCGCGCTGACCCGGACGCAGCAGCACCGGGCCGAATGGTAAGAGGCCCCCGTCAGTGCGGGGGGCCTCGTCGGTCAACACCCCCGCAAGGCTCCCCGGGGCCGGCGAGGAACACGCGACTCGAAGCGGTGACGCGATACTGGCGACCACAACCCACACGCTCGGACCTGCAACACCGCCTCTGCAACACGCCTACGCGTTGCACCTCTGACCTGGGCTTCTGTGGGGTCGAACCTTCGGCAGTCGTATTGATCGATTGTCTGGAGGTCCGGGGTGCCGGTCGAGTTCTTGACGGATGAGCAGGCTGCCGCGTACGCGGCGTTCCGTGGGGCGCCGTCCCGGACGGCTGGAGCGGTTCTTCTTCCTGGACGACGCGGACCGGGAGCTGATCGAGGAGGGCAGCCGGAATACGCCGGAAAGGTGCCGTAGGTCGTCAGGGGGCGGTGTCCGCGAGCTTGCTGTGGATCACCCGTTTGGGCGTTCCTCGGATGCTGTTGGAGGGGCCGTCGTGAGGGCTTCGCCCCTGGTCACGAGTTGTGATGTGTCCGATCGTGGTCGGCTTCGTGTGCTCTGTCCGGGTGGCGGCTCGGGAGGATGCCAGACATGGCTTCGGTGGAACGTACCGCGTACCCGCGGTTCAAGCGCACGATGACTTCTCGCGAGTTGCACCAGGCGTTCACGCCGGGCACGGCCGAGGTGATGTGGGCGCGGGGGAAGGCAGGGTCCCCGGAGCATTTGCTGGCGGTGGCGATTCGCCGCTTTGGTGTGGGGCACCTGGACATGGAACCACCAGAGCAGGAGGCTGTCGGTCGGCTGCGGACAGTGGCGTGAGGGCGTCTGCGTGGTCCGCCTTGCATGGAGTAGAGGCCGTCTCGGCGACTGGCGCAGTGGTCTCGTTGACTCAAGCCACCGGGCCGGCCGAGCTCGTCCGGCCCTCGGCGAGAGGCTCAGCCCGTACCGCGTCCGAGGAGAGCGAGAAGCCGCTGCTGAGGTGAGGCATTCATTCGGGCGGCCCGGGCGGGCGCGTACATCCCCGTGGCCGCGAACTGCTCCGCCATGGGAGCGATCACCGCCAGGCACGTCGCGACGGCCTCCTCGTCGAGGGACACGGCAAGATCGGCCGCCTGCGCGAGATCCCAGGCATGGATGAGCGGTTCGATGACGGCTGTGCCGAGCACCGCCTCAACGGTGACGTCGCCATGGTGTGTAGGAACCACCGCGGCCGGATCGACAGCGGCGAGCAGGCTGTCCATATGACGGGTCGTGTCAGCCCAGGTGGAGGCAGGGTCGCCGCCGGCAGCCGCAATAGGGTCCTTGAGCGGTTCGCGAGGTCCTTGCCCGGTGATGAGCGCGGCGATCTGGTGCTGGCCGTCGACGAGGTGTCCCAGCACGTGCAGCGTTGTCCACTGGGTGCAGGGTGAAGGAGCGTTCCAGCGGTCGTCCGGGATGCGGGAGACGACGTCGCTGACTCCGGCGAGCACGCGCTGGTAGCGGGCAGCGGTCTGGTTCATCGTGAGTCCTCCGTGGCAGTCGTGGGAAGGAGAGGCTTCAGGGCGTTCCAGGCAGCCTGCGCAAGGGACGGTGCCGCGTCTTCGGTCGTTTCGGCGCTGCCGAGCAGGCGGTGGCGCGCGTACTCCTGAGCGGGCCCTGTCCAGATGGCGATGACGATGCTGAGCGCGGGAGTCCCAGCCCAGCCGTGGTCTCGCAGCCACGAGGCGACGGAGTGGAAGAATTCCCGGCTGGTGGCCGCGATCTGAGGTGCGTCGCGGGGAGCGATCCAGTCAGGGGGCGCCAACAGGAACGCGGCAAGTCGTGGATGCTCGGCCATCCAGGCCAGATGGCGGTGAACAACCTCTTCGATTCCAGCCCGCAATCCGAGCTGGGGCGTGAGCACCGCCAGGAGCTCGGCTTGGTGCTGTTCGAGCCCCTGCAGATAGACCGCCTCTGCCAGATCCTGCTTGTTGGGGAAGTGGTGGAAGAAGCTGCCGTTGCTGACGCCGGCCCGCTTGCGGACCTGCTCCACCGTCGTCCGCTGCACCCCCCGCTCAAGAAAGCAGTCCAGCGCTGCCGAGAGGATCCGCGTTCGAGCATCGGTATCTGACATGCGAGCAGAGTAGTGCTCTAGAGCACTGCTCCACCAGGTGTGGATCGGCCCGTCGCGATCAGCGAACAGAGATCCGAGTGGGGAGGTCGACCAGCTGCCGCAGTAAATCCGGTTGCCGCGCGCCCGCGTCGTGCCCCTGTCCGCCCCTCCCTCGTCGTACACAGCGGCGGTCGAGCGCTACCTCACCGGCGCGGGCATCGCGGAGTCCTCCGCGCGGATCTACCGGATCTCGCTGACGACTTGGGGGTGGATGCTCGTCGGCGAACCCGCGCCGACCGGGCCAGCCCGCCGCGGCGCGAAGCCTCCGCTCTTCCCCGTCGCCGGGGAGACGCCCCGTTTCCGCACCGACGCGGAGCGACCACACCGGCCGCCATTTGAGCGCGGCAGCAGATGCTCCCCATCAGCCCCGGCTTATGGGCGCGGGCCCCTCACGCGCGGCGGACAGACCTGCCGCCTCCCGTCAAGTCACGTCTTTGTGTGGCATGACGGGCGCGGCCGCCCTCGCGCCTACTTGAAGAGGAACGGCGGCCCCGTCGGACACACTCTCAAGGAGCGCCCATGTCGATCTCCCGTTACACGATGGCCTTTGCCTCGGTCGTCTTCATCTCCGGAGCCATCGCGCTGCCGGCGTCCGCGGCGACCGCGGCCCCACACCAGCCCTCGGTCCTGGGCCACCTCCCCCAGGACGGCGACGGTGACCCGGGTGTCCTCGTCGGTGCGGGAGGCGGCAGCGGCGGCGGCCAGAATCCCTACCGCGACCCCAGCGGTGGCGCCTACGGGCCGGACACGTGCTTGCAGGGCTACGTCTGGCGGGACAGTTTCGAGGGCGACACGTTGTGTGTGACACCGGAAGAGCGCCAGCTCTTCCACGACAAGGGTGATCCCCATCGTCAGCCGGGCGGTGGCGTCTACGGTTGGAACACGTGCAGCCAGGGCTACGTCTGGCGTGAAAGCTATGAGGGGGACCTCCTGTGTGTCACGCCGCAGGAACGCGACGCGGCCAAGGCCAGAAGGTATAGCCACCTAAGGCTGAAGCAGGAGCCGCGTGCCGATCTGGTCCTTCACCCCTAGACGAGGCACTGACCGCCTACGCCCGACCCGGTGCACGCGCCTGGGGGGAGTGCGCCGCCGCCGACGTCCGCGACCGCCTGTAGCGGGTGATGGCCCGGATGGACCGGGCAAAACGCGTCTGCCCTGGCCGCCGACCAGTAGGTCGAGCTCGTCGAGTACGCGGTCTGGTCTGTGCCGGGGGGACGAGTACATGCGGCCCATCGACGGGCAGGACTACGGCGCCGTGCCATCGAGGAGCGTCCGCCCTCTCACCCCTACCTCGCGTCGTCCCCCCCCGGGGTGGAGCAGCGGTGGGCATGGACGATCGAGCGCACCCCTGCGGCGGGCGGCGCGGTGCTGCACGACCACGGAGGCGTCAGGGCAGCCGCAGACGAGCTGCCGCGGTGTCGCTCGTCCGAGGCGGTTTCGGGGCAGGGCCGTGTCGCTTCCGCGGTCCCGGCATTGACCAGGCATGCCGCCCGCCCAACCTGCGGCCTGACCAGACGCACCCACGTGCCCTGGCAGAACTGCTGCACGGAAATCTCCCTGGGTCGGTGGCAGCTCGGTCGTCGACCTCGACACGACAGACGGTCGCCGGTGGAATCGCTGGTACGCGAGGCCGGAGACCTTGTTTTTTCGGCCAGCATGTTGCATTGCCGCCAATCCCTGGCAATCGGGCCACACCGCCGCTGACCTCCAGCTACAACAAGAAGCCGGGGCTGTCGTCCGCTGCCCCGGTTCTGGCGGGGGGCTGGGCGCTTGCTGACGATCAATGTCGCGGTACTGCTGGTGGTCATCGTCGTGCTGCGGCTGCGGCTGCGTCGGCGTACTGAGGCACGGAGCCGGTTCGACGAGAAGATGACCGTGGTCATCGTGCTGGCGCTGGGCATCATGCTCGCCCCCACCGACGTGGGCCAGGGCATCGCCGGCTTCCTCGGCCAGCTCGTCAGCGGTGTCTCCCAGGCGGGCCAGTGACCCCGGCCGACTCCCCTCGCGCACGGCTGGGGCGGAACACGGCGGACCCCTCGCCTGCGTGGAGGGTGCGGTGAGCGGGCGGCGTCGTCCGGTACGGCGGTCCCGGCGGCGGAAGAACCAGCACCTGGAGCAGGTGCTCCTGGCCGCTTTCGCGGCCACGGTCGTGCTCAGCCTGGCGGCTGCGGCACTGCGTTGGCTGGCTGAGCATCCCTGGGTCGTGGTCCTTGCCGTCCTGGCGGCGGCCGGGGTGGGCGGGGCCTGGATGTGGCGTTGCAGGGAGGCAGCGCGTTGGGAGCAGGTTTGCGCGCAGGGCCTGCGCTTCGCGGTGGAGCAGCTGGACCGTCTGCACCACACGCAGTTCGAGTTCGCGGTGCGCGATCTCATGCACCGGGACGGGTGCGCGGACGCGCAACAGGTCGGCGGTCGCGGCGACAACGGCGCGGACGTGAAGGCGACCGATCCGTACGGGCGGCGCTGGGTGATCCAGTGCAAGCACCGCAAGGCTGGCTGGTCCGGAAAGCCGGTCGGCACGCCTGATCTCCACGTCCTCAACGGCACCGGCCGGCAGGTCCACAACGGCGACGTCCTGGTCATGCTCACCAACGGCCGGATCACGAGCAACGCCGTCGACTTCGCCAAGGACCAGCGCCTGCACCTGGTGGACCGCAGGGTGCTCGCCGAGTGGGCCGCCGGCTCGCGCCCCTTGTGGGAGCTGCTGCGCGCGGTACCTCCGCCCCGGCGCCAGTCACCCCTCTCCTAACTTGATCTTTAACGTGTGACGTCGAACGGTGCGTCGTACTTGATCACTCGGTTCGGTAACCCCGTGCACGGAAGCGGCCTTCGTCTGGATCATGTGCTCCGACCAAGGAACACACACGTCCAGCGCGAAGGCCGTGGGGATGAGTCTGCTGCATCGTGATGTCCGGCGGGAGCCGTTGGCGGAACTGTCACGCTTCCGGGGCGAGTTCTACTCCTGCCTCACCGCTCGTTCGGATGCGCTGTCCTAGCTGGCCGACGCGGTTCTGTGCGGGGACGGGCCGGTGAGGTCGCTGGCCGAGCTGTCGCTGGTGGGCGAATACCGCCGTGGTCACGGAGGGCTCTACGCCGCTGTCGCCCGGGGCCGGGTCGACACGGACCGGATGCGGCGGGCCCTGGCCTCCGTGCCGCTGCCGCGGGCCTTGGACGGCCGGCTGGTCCTGGCCGTTGACGTGACGTGCTGGCTGAGACCGGACGCTCACACCTCACCGGAGCGGATCTTGTGTCACACCTATGGCCGGGGCAAGGACCAGCACATCCCCGTTCCCGGGTGGCCGTACTCGATCGTCTGCGCGCTGGAGCCCGGCCGCAGTTCCTGGACCGCCCCGCTGGACGCCTTGCGTCTGGCACCTGGGGACGACACCGCCACTGTCACGGCCCGGCAGTTGCGCGAACTGGTCGAGCGGCTGATCGCCACCGGGCAGTGGCAGGCCGACGACCCGGACGTCCTCGTCGTCGCTGACGCCGGATACGACGCGCCCCGCCTGGCCCACCTCCTGCAAGACCTGCCGGTCCAGGTCCTGGCCAGGATGCGGTCGGACCGCGTCCTGCGCAGGCCCGCACCACCACGGCAACCTCACACCATGGGCCGGCCGCCCCGGCACGGCGGCGAGTTCGTCTTCGGCCAGCCCGACACCTGGGGCACCCCGGACACCGACACACGCCTCTGGGGCACCGCCACCGCCCGGTCCTGGGACCGCCTCCACCCCAAGCTCACACACCGGTCGTCCTGGGCCGCAGCCGACGGCACCCTCCCGATCGTCGAGGGGACCGTGATCCGCCTGGACATCGACCATCTGCCCAGCGGAGCGACCCCGAAGCCGGTCTGGCTTTGGTGGTCGGGCACCGGCGCCACCGAAGCGGACACCGACCGCTTGTGGCAGGCATACCTGCGGCGTTTCGACATCGAGCACACCTTCCGCCTGTTCAAGCAGACTCTCGGCTGGACCTGCCCGAAGATCCGCACCCCCCAGGCGGCCGACCGCTGGACCTGGCTGATCCTCGCGGCCTGCACCCAGCTTCGACTGGCCCGGCCACTGGCAGCCGACCGGCGCCGGCCTTGGGAGAGGCCCGTTCCACCGGACAGGCTCACTCCCGCACGTGTCCGCCCGACTTTCGGCACATCCGTCCCAAGACCGCCTGCCCGGCCGAGGCACCGAAACCCACCCGCCCCGGACCTGGACGACCTCCAGGGCGAAAGAACACACGGCCCACCCCACGCCACGACGTCCACACACCCCGCAAGACGGGCACCACCACGTCCCAGAGCAAGAAATCGACCACCCCACGGCCCCGACGCACAGGTTAAAGATCAAGCTAAAGGGTGTTGCAGAAGGCCTGATGCGGGGCATCTTGCCTGTATGGGTGGGGTGTTACGCGCTGAGCCGGTGTGGGTGGAGACGTTCACAGGCTTGCGGATCGATCGGTTCGCCAAGCTGGTGAAGGTGGTCCGTGAACGGGGTGGGAATGGTCCGGGCGGGGGCCGGCCGTGGTGCCTGCCGTTGGCGGACCGGGTGCTGTTGGTGGCCGTGTACTACCGCACGACAGCGCGTGGTGCGGGGCAGGGCCCCTGCCTGGCTGGCCCTCGACCACGTCGCCCGCGACTTGCACGCGTTCTGGGGGTCCAGCCAAGGTGAGCCCAAAAGGGGCAATGAGATGATCTTGAAGCCGTGAGGTCCCGGCCCGTCACCCGTTCGGCTCAGTGTCGTTGGTGGTGTGTTACTGAGGTTTTCGTGTTGCCGTCGGGTGGTGACGGTTCATGATCCCTGCGGTATGCCGCTGGCGTGAGGTATTCGGAGGGTGGGGGCCTGACCGCTGAGCGTCGGGCGTTCGTGAGGAGATCCGGCTTCAGTCGGGCAGAACTCGCTGGCCAGAGAGAAATCAGGCGTTCTGTCACATAAGGCACACTCAGCCCCGTGCGTTGCACAGGTGACCTGCGACAGCGAATCTTGAGCGGCTGTCGCCGTTCCGATCCTGTGGGGTGTTGGTCGAACGGGAGTCCCGATCGGGTGACTGTTGCTGGTGCCGCACTGAGCAGGGCCTCCTGGCAGCTCGAAGGTTGTCTACGCCAACAGGCTGTCCAGAAGGCCCTGCTGCCGCTCTTACGCTCCCGCCGCCGATCGCGACACGTGCTGCGGCGTGTTGTGCAACCCGACGCGGCTCAGGTCGGTGCGCACGTCGGTCGGAGCGCCAAGGAGCTTCGAGTGCTTCGCAGCGTCGACGGAACCGAGATCGTGGATGGTGAGCTCGAAGTCACGATGCGCCTTGGCGTCCAGGGCCAGCGGGAGGTGGATACGCCCGTCCCCGACCATGCGTCGTACCCCACTGCGGCTGAGCCCGAGCCCGAGCATGAGCAGGCGTTCGACCCGGACCGGCGCGGGCAGCTCGAAGCTGACCAGGACCTTGAGCGGTGCCGGGTCGTCGAGTGCGTAGAGGGGCGTGCGGGTCTCCACCTCCCACGTACCGGTCCAGTCGAGGCGGTATCCGTTCTTCGCGGCCAGCGACTGACTTATCGCCAGCTCCCGTACAACGGCTGGGTCATTGTTCTCGAACACCACCAGGCGAGCGGGCTCCAGCGACGAGACGTGGACGCGCTCGTAGACGGGGACCTTCGAGGTCCGGTCGCACCCTGCACAGCTCAGGAGGAGCCAGACGTCGAGGAGTTTGCCGCTCGCGTTGACACGGATCTTGCCCGAGGGACGGTGCCGACTGCCGGAGCAGTCCGGGCAGGGGCGTACGACGCTGGGCAGCGCGGACTCACGCACGGCCCACAGGGCCTTGCGATCAGTATTCATGGATGTGGTTGCTTTCAGGACTGACCAGGAGCTCTCGCAGGCGAGGCTGCGGCTCCTGGAATATGACGGATGCACACGAGGGCGCGAGTCATCGCCTCGGGGCCGAGTCGTCAGGCTCCGGGGTCAACCGCGCGACAGGTTGGCTTTGCTACGTGGCAGCCGTTACAGGTCCATGCAGGCGATCATGATCGAGGCCACGGCCCGCGATCAACTCGTTTTCCGCGGGCCGCCCGCCGACAGGCCGTGGCAGCGCCTCGGCCTCGTTGCAGGCTAGGCCGAGACAACCCCCAAGGCACGGCAAAGGCCAGTTCGCGGCAGGCCAACCGATCCAGAGATCAGTGGCTGTTGCCGTGGTTCCGATGTCGAGGGGTGTTGGTCGAACGGGAATCCCCGATCGGGCGACTTCGAACGATGCTGTGCATGAGAGCAGGGCACCGCGCCATCCGAAGGTGCGCGGACGTGCCGCGCGCCCGCCGCGTCGGCTGTGAAAATCCGCGTGCGGTCGCACGGGGCGCAGTGATAGACATCCGGCGTGCAAAACACTCTGGACTTCCCTGACCTGCTGCGACTCATCGACGAACGGTCGGGCGCCTTCCGCGCCGCGATCGCCGCCGCTCCCAGCCTGGACGCGCAGGTGCCGACCTGTCCAGAATGGACGCTGTTCGACCTGGCGCGGCACCTGGGCTCGGGCCGCCCGTTCTGGGCCGCCGTCGTCGAGGCCGGTCCGGCCGACGCCCCGCCGGCCGAGGCCGTGGCGGCGCGCGCCGAGGCGCAGGCGCCCCGGGAGCGAGGGGCGTTGGTGGCCTGGCTGGCCGAGTCGACGCAGGAGCTGCTGGACACCCTGCGGGAGGTCGGCCCGGACGCCGAGTGCTGGACGTGGTGGGGCGCCTCGCAGTCGCCGCGGACCAGCGGTGCCGTCGCCCGGCACCAGCTTCAGGAGATCGCGATGCACACCTATGACGCCCAGCTCACCGTGGGCGCCGCGCAGCCGCTGCGGGCGGAGGTGGCGCTGGACGGCGTCGAGGACTTCCTGTTCACCTGCTGCGCGTGGTCGGGCGTCTGGCCGCACAAGCCGGCCGTCGTCGACTACCACGCCACCGAGGGCCGCTCCTGGCGCTTCACGGTCGAGGCGGACGGCGCCCGCGCCGTCCGCCTCCCGGCTGCTGGCGAGGGTGAGGCCCCGGCCGACGCCTCCGCCCAGGGCACGGCCGGTGAGCTGGTCCTGTGGTTCTATGGACGCACCCCGCTGGACTCGGTGAAGATCGACGGCAACCGGGTCATCTTCGAGCGGCTCTTCGCCTGGGACCCGAACGCGTAAGGCGTGGTCGACGACGCGGCGCCCGGTCGCGTCGTCGGCTCATCTCCACTACTCCCTCCGCTACCGCACGCGCAGCCGGCGGCGGCCTTCGCCCTCGGCCGGGCTCGATGGCCTACTCGTCGGTGGTGCAGCAGGCGTCCGGGGCGCCTCCGCGCTCTTGCCGAGGGTGCCGGCGTCGGCCTTGACGACGTACACCTCCCAGGGCTCCTTGCCCGGGCCATGCACCCAGACCTTGTCCTGGAGCGCGGAACCGGTTACTGAGGCTTTCAAGGCGGGGTCGGCGGGTTACTGGCCAGTCTTGTGGCGGTGAGGCAGCCGTCGATGAGACAGGGCCGGAGTTGGATCCTGCGTAACTCGCTGCGGAGCTTGCGGTCGAGGTCGTCGGGTGTGGTGAAGGCGGTGTTGGCCATTGCTCTGCGCACGAGTGACCAGACAGCCTCGACGGGATTCAGGTCAGGTGCGTACGGCGGAAGCCGGACGGTGGTGAGCCAGTCGTGTTCGGCCTCGTACCGCTTCAGCCCCGCGGCCAGGTGGGTATTGACATTGTCCCAGACCACCACGATCGGTCCGTCGAGCTGGATGTGTGCCCGCACCAGGAGGTCGCGATAGTCCTTCCACGAGAAGCTCTTGCGGGCGCCCTTGAGCAGGAGGTGCGTGCGGGGCCGGTGGATGAGACGGCTCTTCTCGTCGGCCTTGTAGCAGCACAGCGCGGCAACCGAGGTCCGGCGGCGGGACCTGCCACGCACGCGGATGACGGGGGTATGTCCGCGCCGGCCCCAGGTGCGGGCACGGGGCGGCGTCATCGAGAAGCCGGCCTCGTCCTCGAAGACGATCCAGGCTCCAGAGGCCGCCGCGAGCCTTTTACCCGGGGCCACACCTCCTTCTTCCACAGCTCCACCGCGTGCTCGTCACGCTCCAGTGCTCTGCGGGCGGGCGCCTGCCAGGACCAGCCGTGCCGCTTCAGCAGCCGCCACACCGTCGCCACCGACAGGCTCACTCGCAGCCGACGGCGGATCACCACCTGGACCCGGACCAGGGTCCAGCGTTCGTCTTCGAAGCCGTGCGTCGCCGGGCCTTTGCCGAGTTCCTTATCCAGCACGGCGAACTGGGCATCGGTGATGGTCGGTGAGTTCGCTGGACCCGCGGAACGCAGGCCCCCCATGCCGCCCTCGCGCCAGGCACGGCGCCAGCGTTCCACCGACCGCACGCTCACTCGCAGGTCCTTCGCGATCACCGAGGTTTTCTCACCCGCCGCGAACCGCTGCCCGGCCTGAAGCCGGATCTCCTCACGAAACGCCCGACGCTCAGTGGTCAGGCCCCGACCCTCCGAATACCTCACCCCACAGGCATACCGCAGGGATCACGAACCGTCACCACCCGACGACACACGAAAACCTCAGTAGGTGAATACCGCACCTTCGCCATACTGCCTCTCCGTCAGTGCTGTAGGCCGAGACCGGAGGGTTCCGACGCCGGCTGCGTAAGTGGACGAGAGACGGCGGCGAGTCCGTTCCTGACCTGACCTGACCTGACCCACTGCGGCCATACGAGGCCCGCACCGCCGCCCACGGCCCGGTATGGGAGGCCGCCGCCCGCCCCACAACAGTCGTGGGGCTGGCGAGGCACGGTTGCGCAGAGGCTTCCTACACCTCGTCGCGGGGCGTACCGGGCGGCGGTCACGGCGCCGGCCTTGACAAGTGCGTGGGCGAGGAGGAGCTCGATGTCGTCGATGGCGACCAGGCCGGAGGCGGGTAGGTTCGGTTCTGGCGGGCGGGACGCCACCTGGGACCTGGGCGGTGAGCGGGGCATCGGCAACACGCAGCGTTCCAGCTCCACAGAAGTTGAGCCAGAACTAAAACTCAGCGACATCACTCTCCCGGGGAAGAGCCTGCTCTTGGCGCCGGGCAACAGGCGCTCTCGCAACTCGGTTCTGGCACAGATCTTGGGGAGCGGTCGCAGAGGGTAACAGCGGTGTTCGGTTGCGAGGCTCGGACTCGCGTGAGCCCGCGCACATCCTGCCGCCGCAGCGCCCCGCGGGTTGGGGAACGAACGAGGACGGCGAGGTCGCGTCCATCGATCCTGGCGGGTTGGTGCTGCACCGCCCGCTGGCGGATGCGTGGGCGTTGCGATTCGCGACGCCGCACCGCCTCGGAAATCCGCTCGGCAGCACGCACACCGCAAGGCACAGTGGCCCCATGGATAAACGAGGGTTGGACCGCGACGGAGCGATCGCACGCGAAGGCGCACTGGACCGAGTGCCGGCAGCGTTCGTTCCCGTCGTCGATGCCGCCCGCGCTCACATCACCCAGGCGTTCGGCAGAACGCGCCTGCACAGCGCCTACCTCTACGGCAGCATCCCACGTGGCACCGCCACCCCCGGAGTCTCCGACCTCGACCTCCAGCTCGCCCTCCACGATGAGCCCACCGAAGCCGACCGCGCTGACGCCAAAGCGATCGAGACCGTACTCGACCGTACACTCCCGCAGATCGATGGCGTCGGGATCCTGCTGACCAGCACGCGGGTTCTGCTCAGCGACCTCGAACGTCACGATGGCGGATTCTTCATCGCCTGCCTCTGCACCCCGTTGCTGGGCCCTGACCTCGCAGAACAGCTGCCCCGTTACCACCCCACAGCCCTACTCGCGCGGGAGACCAACGGCGACCTCGCCCGCGTGCTTCCACACTGGCGTGCCAAAGCAGCCCAAGCCACCACGGACGCCGATCGCCGGACCCTCAGCCGTCTCGTCGGCCGTCGCATCGTCCGCACAGGATTCACCCTGATCATGCCCCGATGGGGCGGCTGGACCAGCGACCTCGACCAGTCCGCCGAGCTCTTCGGCCACTACTACCCCGAGCGCGTCGAGCAGATGCGTGTCGCCGCGTCCATTGGCCGTGCGCCCTCACCCGACCAGGCGGTGCTCGGGATGCTCATCAACGACCTCGGCCCTTGGCTCGCAGCCGAGTACACAGCCGTGCACGGTGAGAAAGCCCCGCGTCCCTGACAGGCCGCCCACGCCATGATCGACCCTCTCAGCAGCCGCTGACACTCCAGATACCCAGCGGCAAGGAGCTCGTGGACCAGGGCATGTGCTGCCTTCTTCCGCTCGGCCCGCCGGCCGACGGGCTCCGAGTCGTCCTGCGGGCGACCGGAAGCCAGTCGGGTGGCCTCCGGCAACATGCCGCTGGGCGAAGGACTCCGCAGGCAGTCGCGATGGGCGGCGACGCAGGTCTCCACAGCCCGGCCGAGGCCCTGCCACAGATGGAACCGGTCGGCGACCTGCAGAGCCTCGGGAGCACCGCGCCGGGCACCCTCCGCGTAGGCGCCCGCCCGGTCCCGGCAGATGATCTCCACGCCGGGGTGGCGGATCAGCCAGGCGGCCAGCGGCCCGGCTTCACGCGTCGGGAGCACATCGACCACGCGATGCTCTTCGACGCTGGTCAAGACGGTGGAGTAGGTCTGGCCGCGGCGGATCGCGAAGTCGTCCACGCCCAGCACCCGCGGTGCTGAACAGTGGATCGGGCAATGCCATGACCCTGCGTAACAAGGTCATCCGTCCCGCGCCGAAGCCGAGCTGGGCGGCGAGCCGGGCGCAGGCCCGCCCGGCCAGCGCGAGCCCCACTTGCTCCAGGGCGTGGTTGAGCCGCCTGGTGAACCGTGTGTGCGGGGCGGCCAGCCGCGAGAACGGCTCGGCGAACGTCCGGCGCGGGCAGTCCCCCGACCCGCAGATGAAGCGCCGGACCGTCAGTCGGATCACAAAGCCCTGATCAGCAAGCGGTAGGTCCTTCAGCTTCCGCTGATATCGGTCGTGGACCCGGTCCGAGAAGCGGCCACAGTCCGGACATCCAGAGCCAGCCTCTCGGCCTCTCGCCACCACCTCGACCGTGCCGAACGCGGCCGTCACCGCCTCGACATCCACATCGTCGATCCCGTCGAACACCAGAGAGTCCCAGAACGGTGCATCGGTCTGCATGACCAGCACCATCACCGTCCACAACCGACCGCAGCAGCGATCTGCAGGTACCTGAGGGAGCGTCAATTCTGTCCGTGGGACGACAAGGCATACGCCGTCTCACACGAACCCGTCTCCTCACAATCGAACATCGAGGTAACGCTCCGCGACGACTCCCCAAGATCTGTGCCAGAACCCGCAACTCGCCAACAAAGCCAGGGCGTGGGCGGCTGTCCCGCGCGCCGGTGACCTGCTGGGCAATCGTTGGGCCCAGCACGAGGGCCCCAAGGTCGGGTCCCGGCCCGCGCCACGGGCCCGACCCTGGGCGTTGTAGCGGCGGCTGCCGGCGACCTCCTTGAGTCCGAGGTCGAGATTGGTGGAGTTGAGGACATCTGGAGGCTCGACCGGTGGAGGCTCTGGCGTCCGTGAACGGAGTGGGATCACGTGTGCATCGTGTTTCTCCCCCACCTCGTCGCTTTCCAGAGCGCCACGGGCGTCGTCGGTTGGCCCTGTCGTCCACCATGTGTCCTGCCGATACGGGAGCCGTTGGGTGTGGTGGGGTACTGGTCGTGGTGGGGGACCGATGCGTCCTGCCAACCAACCAGCCGCCCGATTTCCGCCTGGCCTGCGCAGACGGAAGAATCGGCCGAGCACATGACGCACGCTGAAGGACGTCAATTGACATCGGACATAAGCACTTTTGTCACACCTTCCATCGAGCGCCCACCCGCCTCTGTACCCATCGACTGGGCGGCCGTCGAGGACTGGCTCGGGCTGCGGCTGCCGGCTGACTACAAGCGGCTCGCCGACCGGTACGGGCCCCTGGACTTCGGTGAGTACGTGTGGATCCACGTGCCGTGCGTGCAGCGGCACCTCGCCCCGGCGGGACAGAAGGCCCTGGCCGACGGCAACGAGCTTCCGTCCCGTCCGAAGGCCGGCACCGGCGCGAAGGCAGTGAGAGCCGGGTTCGGCCCGCACGCCGTGGCGGTGACCGCCACGATCCTCGCCTACACCGACGCCGTCCTCTCCGGCCGCCGGGAGTACCTGACCGACTGGCAGGTGGAGGTCAACCACGCCATCAAGGAGACTCGCCTGTCCTTCAACACCGACGCCGTCCTCGCCGTGCCGACCAAGACCAGCGAGGTCCGCCTCTTCGAACTCGACAACGGCACCATGTCCCAGACCCGCCTCGCACGTGAGGTCTGGGACTACGAGCGCTACGCCGGGCACCGCATCTGGGAAGGCGCCCGCGGCACCATCGGCGGCACGTACTCGTTCTGGCAGCGCCACCGCTACACCCGCTCCACCACCTTGGTTCTGTCCCTGCCGCACCGCACTCGGATGTGGCGGCCCCGCTCTTGCGCTCACTCGTCGCCGGGAACCATGCTGGACAGCCGACGCCCCGCCACGCCACGCCACGCGGTCCAGCAGGGGATCGACGGTGACGTCGCCCAGCGCCCGCAAGAACGCTGCCCCCGCGTCTTGGTCGAGTTGCCCGCCGGCACCGACCAGGACGGAGTGGCCGCAGTGCTGAACGTGCGTGCCGATCATCGGCTCTCACCCCCACAGGCGCACAGGCAGGCGGGGCCACGCTCCTGGCCCGGCGTTCACCGGCCTTGGTGTGCGGCGCGCTGATAGCAGGTGGCTGTGAGGGTGTGGGCCTTGGCCGGGCAGCCGGATGGTCGGCCAGCTGTGGTTTCGCTTGTCGCGGGGCGCCCTTCGCGGAGACGTCGCCGTCCGATGGAGGTGGCCCCGGCTTACCGGTAGAACCGGAGAGCGGCGCGTTTGGCCGCCCATGCATCCTTATGCCCCACACGGTGTGGTGTTGTTCTTCAGGGAGTGGGTGGTGTCGTTGAGCTGGTAGGACCGCAGGTCTGTGATGGTGTCGCCGTCGGCCCGATGCACACGTGCCGGCCGAAGTAGTTGTCCTTTTGATAGACCCTCGCGGTGCGGCTGCTGTTGTTGATGACCGCACTTCCCAGGCAGGCGGTCAGGCTCCGGCGTCCGAACTGGATGCCATTCAGCCTGGGCTGTTCCTCTTCGTGGTCGTCGCTGTGGTCGTCGGTCTCGGGTAAAGGTTCGGTGGTCGGGCGGGCGGTGGCCGGTAGCCACAGCCGGCCGGGTTGTCGGCCGTGGTGGGGGGCGGGACCGTGGTCGGGTGCTGTGGTCGGTGTTGTTCCGGGTGCCACCACGCTGCGCGCCGGTGAGGCGGGCCGCGCAGCGGCCTCCGCGTCTACCTGGACGCGCTGGAGGCCATGATCGCCGGGAACCTGGAATGGTCCTACCTCACCCCCCGCTACAACGGCCGCAGCCACTGCTGGAACGGGTTGACCGAGGCCACCGTCATCCTCACTCCCGACCGCACTCTTTATTTGCCCCTTGGGGCGCTTCCAGGCCGGACGCGTGGTGCTTGCCTCCGGCTAGGAGCGTGGGTCAGTAACTGTCGTAGGTGCTTGCTACCGTCGTCGCGTTACGAAGATCCTTAACTCAGGGGGTTGTGGTGGGCGACGACGGCATGCGCGCGTTCGGTATCGGCCTGTTCGACCAGTGGACGGCCGTGTGGAACGGTGACCTCGATCTCGTCAACGAGATCATGGCGCCCGAATTCGTGCTGCGTTATGCACAGGCGGGCACCGACGCCTTCGATGAAATCCGCACCCCGCAGCAGCTTGCCGAGATTGTCACTGCCTGGCACAAGTCCCACACCGGGCTTCTCTTCGCAGCGGAGGGGACCGCCGTCGTCGATCTCACGCCTGCCGACGGCGCACCGACCGGACTTGTCGCGCGTCCCTACCTCGCGAGCTTCGTGGCCGAGGACGGTGGGAAGGTCGCCAGGAGCGGAGTCGACATCCTCAGGGTCTCCAATGGGTTGATTGTCGAGGTCTGGTCGGTCTCATCCGGCGTCGCTGGCCGGACTTTCTACCGCTGAGAGCGTGACTCCGTAGTCGGCAACCCGAGTGGGGCGTTGTGATCATCCGTGCGAGATCATCCCGGTATGCGCGGTGGAGACGGTTTGTTCGCGGTCGAGCCGCTCGAGAAGAGGCAGCCGCAGGGCCGTCCGGCGGCGGTGGACAAACGGTTTAGGGCGCTCGACCCGCGCCAGGCCCTGTTGCCGCCGTCGCTGGACGATTGGCTGCCCGAGGGACACCTGGCCCGGTTCGTCGCCGACCTGGTAGACGAGGTGCTGGACCCCGGACCGGTCCTGGCGGACTACACCGAGAAACGCGGCTACCCGCCCTACCATCCGCGGCTGATGCTGCGTCTGCTGATCTACGGCTTCACCACCGGGGTGCGCTCGCCTTCGCCCGGGCACTGGTCGACCAGCGTGAGCGCGCCGTCGCGCTGGGGCTGCGCCCGAACCAGCTGAAGACCATCAAAATCCACATCACAGGCCGGGGCCACCGGGCGTGGGCATCTGTGACCACCAAAGACCTGGAGGCGTTCCTCGCCTGAAAGTCGGTCCGCAGGGCGTCCTGGCTGGCAGCACTGCGCCAGTTCTTCGCCCACGCCCACCACACCGGAGCAGTCCTCCACAACCCGGCCGCCCCTCGACGCTCCACAGGCCCGCGGCTTCCGAGGCACCGTCCTCACCCTGGACCGGCAACGCACCCTCTACCACCGCTGTAACAGCTCCGGAGAGACGCACCCACACGAAGCGTTCAAGCGCGACCGGCCGCGGACCCTGGAATAGGGGCAGGCAAGCCGTGAGGGAGGCCCTGTGACGCTCAGACCGCCGGTTGAGCCGATGCTGGCGCAGGCCGCGGAAGCCGTGCCGGGCCCGGCGGCGCTGCCGGCGGGGGTGGCGTACGAGCAGAAGCTGGACGGTCACCGGACGCTGCTGTTCACCGCGGCCGGCCCGGGCGGCACGGTGCTGGTGCAGACCCGGCGCGGGGCGCTGGTCCAGGACCGGTGGCCGGCCTACTTCGTCGCCTTCGACCTCTTGCAGCACGACGGCCACGAGCTCCTCACCCGCCCGTACGCAGAGCGGCGCGCACTGCTGGAGAACCTGTTCTCCGCGCACGCCCTGACGGCCCCGTGGACGCTCTGCCCGATGACGACGGACCTGGCCAAGGCGCGGGAATGGCTGGAGTCCTGGAAGGACGTGTCGGGCGTGGAGGGGATCCAGATTAAGCCCCTGAACAGCCGCTATCTGACCGGATACCGCGGCTGGACCAAGATCAGAAGACGCGACACCACCGAAGCGATCATCGGCGCGATCACCGGGACCTGACCCGCCCGCAGCTCCTCGTCCTCGGCCGTTGCCTGCATGGGCGGCAGCGCTGTTCGCATGGTCGCGGGCCGAGGCCGACCGCAGTGAGGTCCTTGCGCAGGGGGTGAAGCCGACGTCAGGCTTCGTCTCGTACGCTTCGGCATAGATATGGCTACGGGAACTGTGGAGTGGTTCAACGCGGAGAAGGGCTTCGGCCTCACCGCTCAGGACGGTGGCGGCCCGGACGTCTTCGCCCACTACCCGGCGATCAACTCCTCCGGCCTCCGTGAGCTCCAGGAAGGCCAGGTCGTGACGTTCGACGTCACCCAGGGCCAGAAGGGCCCCCCGGCGGAGAACATCACCACGCCCTGACCTCCCTCACTGCCCACCGTAGGCCTGAGGGAGGATGACCCTGGCGTGCCCGTCAGTTCGAGTGCCGCCAGGTCGATGTCCACTGCCGGCGGGGCTGCCGCAGCGGGCCGGGCGAGCACCTGGGCTTCCGACGATAAGTGGACTTCCCGGTCAAGCGGCTGGCTCTGTTCACGAGAAGCTTTCCGTCCGGATCTTCCACGAATCCCGCACCGGGTACGAACGGCCGTTCCTTCGCATCCAAGCCCAGCACGGAGACGACCGACCGCACCGTCGCCGCCGTCGCTTCGGCCGTTGGCTACCAGGACCCCGGCACCTTCGCCGCCCTCTTCGCCCGCCACACGGGCCACTGCCCGCGCTCCTGCCGAGCTGCCTTTCGCCGCACGGACCGGTCGTCCACCGCGGCCGGCAGCGTTTAGGGACCTGCTTCGTTGGGTTGGCATCATCTTCAGGGCCCGAAGATTTGGCAAGTCTCACTGACTGATGCGCAGGGGGCTTCCTTGCGAGGCCGTGGCCGGGCGGGCCGCGATGGCGTCGACCTCGAAGAGCATCCCGGGCATGGCCAGGGAGGAGACTCCGGTGAGCGTCTGGGCCGGCGGGTAATCGGTCCAGACGCCGTGCAGGGCGGTGGTGAGGATCTCCAGTTTCCCGAGGTCGTGGTCGACGATGTAGGTGCCGAGCCGTACGACGTGCTCGAAACCGAGGCCGACACCGGCCAGCGCGAGGCGGAGGTTGTCGAAGGATCGTGTGACCTGTGCGGTGAAGTCTCCGGGTATGACTTGCCCGGTTTCGTCAGAGGCGTACTGCCCGGCGATGAAGACGAGTTCCCCTGGCGCCGAGGCGGCATGGCTGTAGCCGAAGGGCGTGGGGTCGTGCAGCCCGGCGGGGTTGGTGAGGATGCGGTCATCGTTCATGTGAGGTGTTCCCTTCAGATGGCGGGGTGGCAGGACACTGACGTTCCGTGGGCGTCGGCCTCATCGCGTAACCCGGTCCGTTGTGTTAGCAGCGAGGAACGAGGTGAGCGCGACGTCCGCTGCGTTGAGGCCCAGGGGACCCGCGGTAAGGGAATCGTGGACGAATTCCACCGTGGCGTCCTCGATCCCGCAGAACTCGGCGATGCCGACCTGAAGCTGGCGGCGGATCAGGACGTCCCAGCCGCCCGCGGTGAACAGCGCGTGCGTGTAGCTGGACAGTCCGATCCAGAGCATCCGCTTGGCAGCGAGGCGGGGGCGGCTGAGGCCGTACGCGAAGCCGTAGTTCCACACACGGTCGATCCAGCCCTTGAGGATGGCTGGCAGGGCGAACCACCAGATCGGGAAGACCACGACGATGAGGTCGGCGCTCTCGATGCGGTCCATGTGGGACTGGGCCTCAAGGGAGTACTCCTTGTCCCGGTCTGTGAAGTCCGGCTCGTCCTCGGTACCGGTGCGGGGGTCGAACCCCTCGGCGTACAGATCCAGCAGGTCGACCGTGTACCCGTCGGCCACGAGGCGTTTTCGGCTGCGCTGCGCGATCTGTGCGGTGAGGGAGTCGCTGCGAGGGTGGGCGAAGACCAGGAGGGCCTGCCGTGTCATGTCCGTCCTCTGCACTCTCGTCATGGTCGTCATCCGCCGAGCCGGACGAGCATTTTGCCCGTGTTGGCGCCGCGCATCATGCCGAGGAACGCGGCCGGCGCCGCCTCGATGCCCTCGAGCACAGTCTGTTCGGTGTGCAGGGAGCCGTCGGCGAGCCATCCAGCCGCCCGCCCGATCCACTCGGGAAAGAGGTGGAAGTAGCTGCTGACGAGCATGCCGCGCAGGGTGAGTTCCTTGGCCGCGGCCTGGAAGAGGTCGTGGCCCTCGGCCGGCCCCGTTGCGTTGTAGCCGCTGATCGCACCGACCAGTGCGATGTGGCCGCCCGGCTTCATCGCGCCGACCGCTGCCCGCAGGTGGTCGCCGCCCACGCTGTCGAGATAAACGTCGATACCTTCCGGCGCCGCCTTCGCCAGCTGTCCGCCGAGCGAGCCCGCCCGGTAGTCGATCGCGGCGTCGTACCCGAAGTCGGCCACCAGCTTCTTCGCCTTCTCCGGACCGCCCGCCGAGCCGATCACCTTCGACGCCCCGAGCTTGCGAGCCAGCTGTCCCGCGACACTGCCGACCGCCCCGGCCGCGGCGGAGACGAACACCACGTCGCCCCGCCGCACCGGGGCGACCTCGGTCAGAGCCGCGAAGGCCGTGAGGCCGGTTGTGCCCAGGGCGCCCAGGTAGGCCTGCGGCGGTGCGATGCCCGTGTCAATGACGGTCACGGCCGCGGCGTCCAGGACGGCGTACTCACGCCAGCCCAGAAAGTGCGAGACGGTCGCTCCGACCGGCACCGCTTCGGACCGCGAGGCGACGACCTCGCCGACGGCGCTTCCTTCCAGCGGGGCGCCGAGCCGGAAGGGCGGGATGTAAGAAGGTGCGTCGTCCATCCGGCCCCGCATGTACGGGTCCACCGACATCCAGGTGTTGCGTACGACGACCTGCCCCGCAGTCACCTCCGGCACCCGGGCCCGGGTTAGCCGGAAGACGTCCGCCCCGGGCTCACCCACCGGGCGTGAGGCGAGCACGATCTCACGGGGGACGGTCTCCTCTGCGTTGGGCTGCATCTGGTTCGCGGTGTTCGCTGCGTTCGACACTGTCGGTCTCTTTCCTTCGAGCGGGGCGTTTCCCGCTGACGGGGATTACTTTGGCGGGTTCCCCTGGTGATCCGCTGACGGTCGGCTGACGAACTGCGCACGGGGCCCGGGCAGGTGCTGCCGCCAGGGGAGTTAGCGTGGTGTCATGCGCTTTGAAGTGTTGGGCCCGCTTCAGGTCCGTACCGACGAGGGGCTCCCGGTCGCCGTCCGCGAGCCCAAGGTCCGAGCCCTGCTGGCCGACCTGCTGGCACACCCCGGCCGACCGGTCCCGACGGACCGCCTTCTTCACGACCTGTGGGGCGAGGTCTTGCCCGGGAACCCGGCGAATTCGCTCCAGACCAAGGTCTCGCAGTTGCGCCGGATGCTGGAACAGGCCGAGCCCGGCGGCCGGGGCCTGGTCGTCCACCAGCCGGCCGGCTACTTCCTCCAGGTCGCGGACGAAGCGCTGGACGCCGGCCGGTTCGCCGATCTGACGGCGCGGGCCCGTCGAACCGGGGACCCGCGCGAGCGGGGGTCCCTGCTGTCGGACGCTCTCGCGCTGTGGCGTGGGCCGGCCTTCACCGAATTCCGCGAGGAGCCCTTCGCGCGCGTGAGCGCCATGAAGCTGGACGAACAACGACTGACGGCACTGGAGGAACTGGCCGGCATCCGTCTGCAACTCGACGAACACCGGCAACTGGCAGATGAATTGGCCGAACTCGTCCTCCTGCATCCCCTTCGGGAAGGGCTGCGGTCCGTGCACATGCGCGCGCTCTACCGCTCAGGCCGGCAGACCGAGGCACTGGAGAGCTATCGCCAACTGGCGCAGCGGCTATCCGAGGAACTGGGACTCGATCCCAGCCCCGAGCTGGTGACCCTCCAGCAGGCGATTCTGCGCCAGGACCCGTCCCTGGCGTCAACCGACCCCCCTGCCCCGGCGGCCGCGACCCACTCCGGCGCCGACAGCACTCCCACCCCGCCCCGTACGAACCTGCCCGCAGCCGCCCTGACCGACCTGGTCGGCAGGTGCGAGGAGGTCACCCGCGTACGAGCCCTGCTCACGTCGGGCCGCCTGGTCACCCTCACCGGGCCCGGCGGCGTGGGCAAGACCCGGCTCGCCCTGGAAGCCGCCGCCCTCACGGCCGATGCTTTCCCCGACGGGGCCTGGCTGGTCGAACTGGCCGCGGGCCCCGACGGCCTGACCCCAACGGCCCACACTTTGGCCGACATCGTGGCCGACGCCCTGGGTATCCGCGAACGGCCCGGCGATCCACCCACCGGCCGTACGGCGGACCGCCTCGCCCAGGCCATCGGCACCCGCCGCCTGCTCCTCGTCCTCGACAACTGCGAGCACCTGATCCAGCGCGCCGCAGAACTGGTCGCGTATCTGCTGCGCTACGCGCCCGGCCTGCACGTCCTGGCCACCAGCCAGGAACCGCTGGCGCTACCCGGCGAGGTACTGCACGTCGTCCAGCCGCTGACCGAGCCCGACGCCATACGCCTCTTCGCCGCGCGGGCCGCAGCGGCCTCCCCGGGTTTTGCTCTCGGCCCCGCCAACGCCGACACCGTCGCACGCCTGTGCGAGCGCCTGGACGGGATTCCGCTGGCGCTGGAACTGGCCGCCGCCCGGGTCCGAGCCCTGGGCGTGCACGAGATAACCGAGCGCCTCGAGGACCGTTTTCGGCTGCTCAACTCCGGCCGACGAGGCGCACCGGCCCGCCAGCGAACCCTACGCGCCGTCATCGACTGGAGCTGGGGGCTGCTGACCGAGCCCGAGCGCGCCGTGCTGCGCCGTCTGGCCGTCTTTGCCGGCGGATGCACGCTGGACGCTGCCGAAGAGGTGTGCGCAGCACCGGACGTACCGGTCGGCACCGTCCTCGACGTGGTCACCCGCCTGGTGGACCGCTCCCTGGTCACCGTCCTGCACAGCGAGGACGGCCCTCGGTACCGGACACTGGAGTCGATCACCGCGTACAGCCTCGAACGGCTCGACGAGGCCGGTGAGACCCAGCTCGCCCGCCGACGGCACCTTGATCACTACACGAAGCTCGCCGAGCGTGCCGACCCTCTACTGTACGGCCCCGACCAGCGCCGCTGGCTGCGTCGGCTCGACGCCGACCGAGCCAACATGCGCTGTGCGCTCGCCCAAACGGCGCCTGACACCGATGACGCCACCCACCTGGCAGTCCGTCTGGTCAACTCCCTTTGCTGGTACTGGTTCCTGCGCGGCCGGATCGGCGAGGCCCGGCACTCGCTGGCCCTGGCACTGATCTTCCCAGGGCTCGCCGCCTCCGAGGGCCGCAGCAGCGCGCTCGCGCGGCACGCCGCGTTCGCGCGGCTTGCGGGCGGGGGGGAGGATGGCGAAGGGGACGACGGGAAGTACGCGGAGGCTGACGCGCGGGCCCGATGGTTCCTAGCTTTCGCTCGATGCGGTTTCGGAGACGCGTCCGGAGAGCGGGACCAGACCGCCGGCCTGCTGGACGAGTTCCGCGCCCAGGCCGATCACTGGGGCATGGCCGCCGTCCGCAGCACCCGCGCCACCCAGGCCCTCTACCGGGGTGACCTCGAGTGCCTCAGAAACGACGCTATGGACAGCTCGACTCTCTTTGCGGACATCGGCGACCGATGGGGCCAGCTTCAAGCCGCCGAACAGCTCGGTGTCCTGGCCGAGATCTCGGGCGACTACAAGGAGGCCGCCCGCTTCCACCGCGACGGCATGCGCGTCGCGGAGGAACTCCAACTCTGGACGGACGTGTCTTTCCGGCTCTCCAGGCTGGGCCGGATCGCCTTGCTCACCGGCGACTTCGCGTCCGCTGCGGAGCTACACGAGCGGGCTCGGCGGCTGGCCGCCGAGCAGGGCCACCGGCCCGCCGAACAATTCGCGGAGACAGGGCTCGCCCTCGGGGCGCGCAAGACGGGTGACTTCGAGGCGGCCGAGCGCCACCTGCACCCCTGGCTCGAATGGAACCGGCGGCAGGGTGTAGCCAGCGGGGAGGCACTGATCCTGGCGGAGCTGGGTTTCATAGCCGAGCAGCGCGGTGACGCCGGGCGCGCACTGGCCCTCCACCTGGAGGGCCTGGACGCGGCCCGCAGGTCCGGTGACCCCCGGGCGCTCGCGCTCGCTCTCGAAGGGATGGCCGGTGCCCTCGCCCTCGCAGGACGTCCCACCGACGCCACCCGCCTCCTCGGTTCGGCCGCGGCCGCCCGTGAGTCGGTCGGTGCCCCGCTGCCCGCGGCGGAACGGGACGACGTCGACCGAGCCGTCGCGCGGGCTGGCGAGGCCCTGGACAGCGGAGCCTTCGATACCGCGTTCGGAGAGGGCCGAGGGCTTGGCTCGTACTTCGTAGCGCTACCCGAGGACCGGCTCATGACGGTGCAATGGGACGCCGACGGCGAGTCGGGTTCCGTCCCCCGCACCTTCTTGCGGAAGGACAGCAACTTGGACCGGCAGCAGGCGGACGCTCTGCGCAAGGAACCGACAAGGCCAACGTGAGCGGGGATCGCCTGAGCCCCGCCCGTGGCACACTCCGCTGCCCGCCGCAGCCGAAGCGACAACCACGGCCGGGCAGGCGGCCGTGCTGGACCTACGGGGCGCGCTGCCGTCGTGTCGTACGGCCCGGCTAACGCCTACCTCCACCCGGCCGGAGAGAAGGGGCCCAGGTGCCTGCCGGCTGCGCGGCACCGGTCGGGCTGGGCGCCCGCACGGCCCGCCCCAGCCTTGCGCCGCCCAGTCAGGCGCGCAGCGTGAGCCGGTGGTCTGGGACTGGGCTTAGAAGCGCGAGGCTCTGGGATACGAGACCCCTCTTGGCCACGTCACCTACGGCGACCAGAATCGGGTCCTGCTGGACGCCCCGGGAGCCTCCGCCCGGATCTACGGCCATGGCAAGGCGAAGCGCTGGGCCTGGCTCCACGCGGACCTTGGCCGGGAACGTTTTGGAAGTCGTCGCCGCAGTCTCGACACCGTGCCGTACGCCGACGGGAAGAACACCGACGAGGGCGTACTTCTCCGCTCCCCGCGACAGGACGACGGCGCCCGGCACATGGCCCCTCGCTGCAAGGCGAGCCGGGAAGGATCGAGGTCTGGTACACGACGCTCACGGACCCGGCCACTGGCTCGGGCGTGTGGGTTCATCACGAACTGACTGCCCCGGCCGATGGCTCCGTGGCCTTCACCCAAGGGTGGGCAGCGGTGTTTTCGCCGAACGGGCCGATAACGCACGCCCGCTTCGGACCCGAGCCGCGCGAGCGCCCGGTCGGGGGCTACGCCGCATCACGGTCTGCGTAGTCCAGGGTCCAGGGTCCGGGCAGCAGAGGGCGCCGCCAGGACCAGCGAGGGAAGATACCGAGGGGCATGTCGCCGGAGCATTCGGCGAGGTCCCAGGCCAGGGATCCCGCCAAGCCCGGAATCCTGCCCGGACCGGCGAGGCCTCCGGAGGCGGCGAGTGGCCTCATATGCTGCGCATGCCCGGGAACCACAGGTCGGCCCGTTACTCGTACCGGTACCTCAGTGAATCCGCCTCCGCCTGCTCGATGGCAGCGATCGTCAGCTCCGGCATCCGCAGTTGGGCCAGCGTCACCTCGGCCGAGGTCGGCTGGGCGTCCGCCGGTAGCCACTGCTCAGGATTCCAGGATCCGCTGCGCAGGAGCGACTTGGGGCAGTGCGGGAAGACCTCCTCAATCCCCAGCACCAGCGCACTGGCCGGCGGCTTGCCCACGGCGGTCAGCTGCGACAACAGGTCCGGGCGGGTGGAGACGCAGGCCCGGCCGTTCACCCTGAGCGTCGTAGTGCGCCCCGGGACGAAGAACAGAAGCCCGGCCCGTCCGGTGGCGATGACGTTCTGCAGGGTGTCCAGACGCTTGTTGCCGGTCGCGTCCGGTATCGCCACCGTCCGTGTGTCCAGGACGGCGACGAACCCGGCGGGGCCGCCCCGCGGGGAAACGTCACAGTTGCCCTCGGCGTCTGCGCTGGCGACCAGGACCAGCGATGAGCAGCCGATCAACCGCTGTGTCTGTTCGGTCAGTTCGGTCATCTGCTTGCGCACGGCTGCGTCGCTAGGGAGCTCGCATGCCCGGCGCAGCGCCTCCTGGTCGGGCACGGCGTCGAGTTGGAGCGAGTCGAAGGCGCTGATCGCAAGAGGTGTCGTCATGCCGTCGACCCTACCGGGGGCGACCTATGCGGTTACCGGGAGCTGCCAGTGCCCGTCAGCACCACAGGAGGGGGTGTTGACGGGTTTCGTGGCGCGGTCGTCATAGGAGGGCCGAGCAGCCGCGGCTTTCCTCCGGCTAACTACAGCTCGGGCAGCTGGTCACCGGGATCGGGCGACTGTCGCTTCTCCAGCCAGTAGAGGTAGATCTGCAGGTCGGATGCCAGGCCGCCGCCGATGTAGGACTCAAGTCGCGGACGGCAGCAGCGATGTCCTGGCCCTGTGCGGCATCGCTCTCATCCCATGTGCTCCGCTGGGCAGACAGGTATTGCAGGACCTGTCCGCGGTTACGCCACCTACCGCCGTGTTCCGCCCCGGAACCAACCCGGGCGCCTACGCTTCCTCGGGCAGCGTGCAACCTACACCGCACCCCTGCCACGCCAGCAGAGGTCTGGTCACGACCGGGGGAGGCCCTGGGGATGGTGTTGCGTCCGCCGGTGGAGCCGATGTTGGCGCAGGCCGCAGAGGTGATGCCGCCCGTGCGTCCGCTCGGTTCGGGGGTGGCGTATGAGCAGAAGTTCGACGGGTACCGGGCGCTGGTGTTCACCCCGGCCGGGCTGGGTGGGCGGGTGCTGCTCCAGACCCGCCGCGGCGCCCTGGTCCAAGGCGCGTTCCCCGATCTCGTCGCGGCTGCCGAGGCGCAGCTGCCGCACGGCCTGGTCCTCGATGGCGAACTGCTCGTGTGGGACAGCGAGGCCGGCGCCCTGTCGTTCGAGGGGTTGCAGCGCCGCGCTGCCGCCCGAACCCGCAGCGCGCCCGCGCTGGCCGCTAAGCTGCCGGCCTTTTTCGTGGTGTTCGACGTCTTGCAGATCGACGGCCGGGAGCTGCTGCACCTGCCGTATCTGGAGCGCCGCGCCCGCCTGGAGGCCCTGTTCGCCGACCACGCCCTGACGGCCCCGTGGACGCTGTGTCCGATGACCACGGACCCGGCCAAGGCCCGGGAGTGGCTGGAGTCGTGGACGGACGTGTCCGGCGTCGAAGGCATTGTGGTCAAGCCCCTGACCAGCCGCTACATGCCAGGTCACAGGGGGGCGTGGACCAAGGTCAGACGACGGGACACCACCGAGGCGATCATCGGCGCCATCACCGGTACCCTGACCCGCCCGCAGCTCCTCGTCCTCGGCCGCCACGACCAGGACGGCCGGCTGCGCGCGGTCGGCCGCACCGTCCCGCTGCGCACGGAGGCGGCCCACATGGTCGCCGAGCACCTGGCCGCCGGCCCCGGGCACCCGTGGGAGGGCGTCAGGTTCGCCGCGACGTGGGGGAGCTGTGACGTCCTGGACGTGCGCCTGGTCCGCCCCGACCTGGTGGCCGAGATCAGCGCCGACCGCTCGATCGACCGGGGCGGCGTGTGGCGCCACCCGGTGCGCTTCAAGCGGCTGCGCCTGGACGTGGGTGTTGAGGATGTTCCCCGGTTCGGGCAGGGCCCGGACGCTGCAGTCGGCTGACCGGATTCCGGCGCGGTCCGCAGGGGGTTGCGGGGCTAGGGGCGTGGTGGTGTAGCGCGTGTGCAAGTGCGACAAGCTCTGACCTGTGGGAGCTGCGCCGGTTCCTCACCATCACCGGCCAGCGCCTGAACAACGGCCAGACCATGCCCGAGATGTTCTTGTGCACCGGTTCTGCGAGTACGGACAGTTCGACTTCGCGGTGCGGGGTCTCCTCGGGGCGGCCTGGCAGAAGGGAGCCGATCTCGGGGAGTGCGGGTCACGGCTGACGCGCTGGGGGGTGCCGACGGCCCGCGATGGTTCGAGCTGTGGACGGCGCTGGCCCGAGACGGGTCCGCGCGGACGCGGGGCGGTCGGCCGCGGCCGACTGGGTGAGCGCGCGGGACGCGTGGCAGAGGCGGCGTCGTACTCCGGGGGGCACCACGATGCCTCCCGGGGGTCGCTTCCACCATTCGAGCGACCTCCACGGCCCGCACCCGAGGTCATCGTCCGAGGGTGTCCACCAGGACGATGGCCAGCAGGTTCAAGAGAGTCACTGCGATGACGCCGCCGATCATGAGCCAGGCCCTGCGCGATTCGTCCCTAGCTACGAGGCACCTCCTGTCGCTGCTGCACGAAGGCCCCGGACGGCCTCCCGACATCTTGACCTGATTCCGCCTGCGGCACCGTTCGGTGGCCCGCTCCGCGGGCCCGGCCCCGGCTCGACCCGCAGTTACCCGACCCGCGGTCCGACACCGGTCCGCTCGGCAGTGGCATGAAGCTGACGGTTACTCAATTGCTTTATGTGAAAGTGCTGTTCGGGCTCTTGCCGGACCTCGCTGGGTGGCGAATGATGCTCCCGGCACCATCCCGTCTGGTGGACCAGGAGGCATGTCGTGCGGACCTACCGTCAGATCGGGAGATCGCTCGCGGTCATCGGCGCCGCCCTCGCGTTGGTGGTAGGCGTCCCCGAGTTGGCCTTCGCGGCACCACCCCCGGCCCTGCCCTCGCACGCCGAAGCGATCGAGCTGACCTTCCAGCCGGCCTACGACTACGACCCAGACGGCTGCTACCCGACACCGGCGATAGGCCCCACCGGAGTGCTGAACGGCGGGCTCAAACCCACCGGAGCCCTCAACGGCAACTGCCGGGACGCATCGGACCTCGCCAACACCAACGGCTATTCCCGCTGGACCTGCAACAACGGCTGGTGCGCCGTGGTGTACGCACTGTACTTCGAGAAGGACCAGGCCATCCCCGGGGTGAGCCTCGGCGGCCACCGCCACGACTGGGAACACGTCGTGGTGTGGATCCAGGACAACCAGGCAAAGTACGTCGCCACCTCCGCCCACGGAGACTTCGTCGTCCACGCGCGCGACGAGATCCGCTGGGACAACAGCCACCCCAAGATCGTCTACCACAAGGACGGCGTCGGCACCCACTGCTTCCGTGCGGCGAACGCCAACGACGAGCCGCCCGAGAACCACCACCGGGCATGGCAGTTCCCCGCGCTCGTCGGCTGGTCGGGCTACCCCGCGACGCTGCGCGACACGCTCACCCAGGCCGACTTCGGCAGCGCGCACTTCGGACTCAAGGACGGCTCCTTCGCCTCCCGCCTGGCGGAGGCCAAACCGGCGGGCATCCCCTTCGACCCATATCTGTAACCCCTCCCGATACCGGGTGCGCCGGTGCGCCGGCGCACCAGGGAAAGCTACGACGGGTTCCCCAGGAAAACCGGAACCCCCGCGCAGGGGTACAAAGGATGACGACATGCCGGACAGTCATCAGGTGCCGCTGAGGTCCGGTCTGCGCCCAGCCGCTGCCAGACTCCGTCCGCCGCCCCGGCATGTACTGCTCGCGCTGGCGCACCGGGCGGGCCTCCACCCTCCGCAAGCGGCCAACCCCGGCGCCGGGCCGCGCCGTGGTCGCTGTGCCGCATCCCCAGAGCAGGCTCTGGATCCTCCTGGTTGCCGATCCATCACCCGAGCTCGAGGTCCACGCCCTCGCGATCGGCGGCGAGCGTCTCGACGTGCTTGCGGGGGGTTTGGGCCCGTTCCCTATGGGCTTGTGGGGCCGATGCGGGCGAGGAGCAGGGCGATGTCGTCGTCGGCGGATGTGGGCACGAGATGGGTGATGAGCGAGTCGCACAGGTGGCTGAGGGACCCTCGCGCAGGGGTGAGGAGGCGGCTCAGCTCGTCGAGGCGTTCGTCGATGTCGCGGCCGCGGGTTTCGATGAGGCCGTCGGTGTAGAGGGCCAGGAGACTGCCTGGGGGGAGGGTGATGTCGGTGGTGGTGAAGTCGATACCGCCGACGCCCAGGGGGACTCCCGGAGGCGTGTCGATCACATAGGCGCTCCCGCCGGGTTCTGCCGCGACGGGTGGCGGATGTCCGGCGCGGGTGATGGTGCAGTGTCCGGTGGCAGGGTCACAGACCAGGTAGAGGAAGGTCGCGAGCATCGGCTCGGCGAGGTCGGCGAGGGTGGCTTCCAGCTGGTGCAGCAGCGCGGTGGGAGACATGTCGAGGCGGGCGAGAGCCCGGACGGTAGCGGACAGGCGGCCCATGACAGCTGCGGCCGCTATGCCGTGGCCCATGACGTCTCCCATGAGAAGGGCCGCCTTCCCTCCGGGCAGCTGGAGGACGTCGTACCAGTCGCCGCCGACTTCGTTGAGGTCGCTCGCGGGCAGGTACCGGTGAGCCGTGTCGATGCCTGGGGGCGGGGTGATGTGCTGCGGCAGCATGCTGCGCTGGAGGATGACCGCTGTGTCGTGTTCGTGGCGGTACAGGCGCGCGTTGTCGATGCTGACGGCAGCCCGGGCGCACAGTTCACCGGCGAGGGTCAGATCGTCGCGCCCGTAGGGGACGGTGGTGCGTGTGCGGTAGAAGGTGGCGACACCGATGACGAGCTCCCGGGCGATGAGCGGGACCATCATCAGCGAGCGGACGCCCGCCTCGTGCAGCTGTGCGGGTTTGGGCGAGTAGCGGGCGCCGAGGCCGATCCGTTCTTCGAGGCGGGCGATCAGGTGAGGCCGGCGGGCCACCAGGAGGTGGGTGTAAGGGGCGGCCAGGGGGAAGGCGAGGGTTCTGCCGAGCGGGGCCAGCAGATTACTGACGGCGGAGCCTGTGAGCGGCGCCTTCCCCAGGCGCCGCAGGTCAACACCGCCGGCCAGACCCGCCCCCGGTTCATCGCCGCGGGCGAGGGCGTCCAGGACGTCGACGGTGACGGTATCGGCGAGGTACGGCACGGCGAGATCGGCCAGCTCCTGGGCGGTGCGCTCCAGATCCAGGCTGGCGCCGATGCGAGCGCTGGCCTGACTGAGGAGGGCCATGCGGCGGCGGGCCGCCTGTACCTCGGTGTGGGCGCGCTCCTGCTCGGTGATGTCGACCACGGAAGCGATCACGCCGACCGGTCGGCCTGCGGGGTCCTCCACCCGCACGTAGGAACACGACCACACGTGGTCGTGGTGGGGGTCGGCGGGAGTGCGGCCCGTACGGATCCGGTCGCGGACCGCCTCGCCGCTTTCGAGGGCCCGGCGCATCGCGTCTTCCATCTCCGGGGCGTTCACCTCGGGCAGGACCTCGGCGAGGCGCCGGCCCACGTGGGCCGACTCACTCAGGCCGTTCATGGCCTCCAGTGCCGCATTGACCTGCAGGAATCTCAGCTGTGTGTCCATGATGGCGATGCCGACCGGCGAGCGCGCGAACATCCCGTCCCAGATCGCCGACGATCCCCGGATGCGCCGGGTGGCGTGCGCGTCAGCGGCGAAGACCTGCACCGCCGACGCGCCGTCACGCCGATCCGGGACAGGACCCGCCCAGATCTCCAGCTCGAGCGGATGCCCATCGCGATGCCATGTGGTGACCGTTCCCACCACCCCGCGCCCGGTCGCGGCCGTCTCCCACAAAGACCGGCCAAGACCCGGGTCGGCCGCCGGATGCAGCAGATCCGCGATGTGCCGCCCCACGACCTCCGGCGCGCTGTAGCCGAGAAGTTCCTGCGCAGCCAGGTTCCAGCGCACGATCGTCCCGTCAGCGCCGGTGGCCACCTGTGCCAACGGCAGCGCCCCCAGCCGTCCACCAGCGCTCTGGGCGCCGCTGCTGATCAACCCCTCAAGGGGCATCTCGTCATGCATTCAGCCCCTCCTGCGCTCGGGCGGGCGGCCTACCGCCCTGCCACGGGTGAAGCACGGCGATGTCGGGATCCCATCGGGCACGCACGGCTGGAGCGGCAGTCAAGCGAGGCCGCCCGCGAAAGCGACCTGCGCTGCACTTGCTCACTACCCCATCGTCGCCCCAGTTGCGGGGAACCGCCCCCTGTGCACGACGCCCGCTTCACATCAGCGTCGCCCCGCCGCAGCGCATCCCGCCTGGCACAGAAAGCCCGACCCCCTCGCGGGCTCTGGCCGGGCGGCTCTCGGCTGGCGAAACCGCCGCAGCGGGCAAGGGATCCGCAAGCCCACCGCCCCGCCCGCGAAGGACGCGAAGGAGAGGTGCCTGCACGGCCGGGTCGACGTCGGCACCGATCACGACATCGCCGCGTTCGCGGTGGAATCGATCCGCCGCTGGTGGCTCGGCCAAGGCCGGGCTGCCCGCCCCGCGGGCGACACGGCTGCTGATTATGCGGCGACCCGGCGAAACCGCCGCGCGGGCATGTCGCTGCGGGCTCCGGGGCGTGGGCGCAGGGCATTTCGGCAGGACTTGGTCTGGGCTGTCGGCGGGGGTCCATTCCCACAGGCCTGGTGTTCGCTGCCGAGGGGGCCAAAAGTGAGCGGTGGGATCGCGGCGACACCGGGTCGCCGTCAAGTCTCCAGCACCAGTTGCAGCAGCTCGCGCAAGGATTCGCCCTGCTCCGTGTTGAGCCGGCTCAGCGGGGCGCTGGCGAAGGGCATGCTGGCGCGGAGGTCGGCGGCGACGGCGCGGCCGGCCGCGGTGGCGGCGACGAGCTTGACGCGGCGGTCGCTCGGGTCGGGATGCCTTTCGACCAGAGCGCGGTGTTCCAGGCGGTCGATGATCGCGGTGACGTTGGAGGGCTCCGCGTGCAGGTGGTCGGCGATGCGGCGCATCGGGACCGGGTCCTCGGTGGCGAGCAGCGCCTTGGCCTGGAGTGGGGTCAGCTCGTGGGCGGCGGCGGCGGTCTCGGACTCCTGTGCGTAGCGGCGGTTGATGGCCGCGAAGAGGCCGACGACCTCCCTGGTCGTCTCATCCGATGGCTTGGGCATGACTTCAGTCTACCGATGTGCTTGACACATGAAATATACCGCCCCATAGTTATGAACCATCTTAGTTATTGTCCATAAGTAAAGGTCGAAAGATGAACACCAAGACCGTCCTGATCACCGGCACCTCCTCCGGCATCGGCCTCGCCACCGCCGTCGCCGCCGCACAGAGCGGCTGGCACGTCGTCGCCACCATGCGCGACACCACCAAGGCGGGCGCGCTGCTGGCGGCGGCGGAGGCGGCCGGGGTGAATGTCGAGGTCCGCGCGCTGGATGTCACCGACCCGGCATCTGTTACAGCCTGCCTGGCCGGCCTCGACCGTCTCGACGCGCTGGTCAACAACGCCGGCGCCGGCCACCTTGGCACGCTCGAGCAGGAGAGCGTCGAGGATGTGCGCGCCGTCATGGAGGTCAACTTCTTCGGCGTCCTGCACGTCACCAAAGCAGCCCTTCCCATGCTGCGGGCGAGCAAGGGCCGTGTGGTGACCGTGACCAGCGTCGGCGGCGTGATCGCCCAGCCGTTCAATGAGGCGTACTGCGCGGCCAAGTTCGCGGTCGAGGGCTTCATGGAGTCACTCGCGCCGGTCGCGGCGACACTCGGCGTGGCCGTCAGCGTGGTCGAGCCGGGCGCAGTGGCCAGCGAGTTCGTCAGCAACGTGGGCGTCCGCGACTCCGTGGTGGAGCAGGCTGGTCCGTATGCGCCCGCGCTGGCCGCCTATCTGGCCCGCACCCGCGACGCCTTCGCCGCCGCGCAGACGCCGCAGGAAGCGGCGGCACCAATCGTCGAGCTGCTGGAGGCCGAGCAGCCCGCCTTCCGCGTGCAGACCTCGGATGCTGCGCGCGCGTTCATCGCCGTGAAGCTCACCGATGGCGACGGCTCGTCCGTCCAGGAGCTGACCAGCGGATGGATCGCCTAGAGAGGTGAACCTCCGGCGTCGGCACCTACCCCCGGGTTGCTTGCTCCCGGTGTCCGAACTGGGAGTCCGACGCTGGGCAGCGGGGTCAGCGGCGGTAGATCACGTTCAGCTCAGGGGTTACGGCGGTCATGGCTCATTGGGGTGTTGCGCCACCTGCCGGACAAGTGCGATCCGGGACCGGCGAGGACGACGGAGGGTGGGCAGATGACTCGCAGAATGCTGCTGAGACACTGCGGCCTCCATCGGAGACGTCGTGGTGGATCGCAACGGGCGGCACTCGTTATCACCATGACGACCCCCGTGACGGCGACCCGGAGGACGCGCAGCACCGCTCCTACAGCGGATGAGTCGACGAGGAATCTCTGCTCCTGGGCTGCTGCCTGAGGGCGCCAGGCAGCTGGCACACGGAACAGGCGTGCTCGCCTTCCCTCCTTGACCGGGCCCGCAAACTCACCGGTTGCGAGAAACATCTGGGCACCGGCATGCCACCCTTTCGCCGACAGCGTGGTCGCCGCATCATGTACAGGGAAATCAGGAGCAATGACCGCAGAGAGCAGCCCGCGAAATCCGTCCGCGAACAGCGATGCCTGTAACGGTGGAGACACGGCCAGCGATGTACGGCGCTCCTCTCCCGCTGCCGGCCCAGCGGCAGGAGCGCCTCTGCCCAATGTCTTCCATCCCACGGCACCGGCGCCGCTCGACGAATCCTGGATAGCCGCCTTTGCGGATGAGCAGGACGCGTTGGAACCCACCGCCCCCAGAGGCCACGAGTACAGTGGCCTCGCAGATCGACCGGAACAGGTGGCCGGACCAAGGGGATCCGTCCGCCTGAAATCGGCACGTGACCGCCGACTCCGGGCGGCACTAGTTGCCGGCGCGAGCGCTGCTGCCTTGACGGGCGCCGTGCTGGTCTTCCGCGACGACGAGCAGCGCCCCGAGGCCGGGATGCCTTCGAGTGGCGTGCGCTCACCTGTGCAATCCCCCACCCCAGGGCGCAACGGAAGCCTAGGGGCAAGTACAGCAGCGGACCTCCCAACCGCAAGGGCCAGCGAGTCACCCTCCGCTTCCGCCCCGACGCCGACAAGACGGCTGTACGGCACAGTGCTGCGCCTGATGTCTCCAGCAGCCCCCGGACGGTCGCTTACGTAGGTGCTGCGTCGGCGCTCTGCATAGCTTCCAACACACGATTGCACCTTGCCGGCTGCGACAGTCGAGCCACCCAGCTGTTCACCAATAGCGGCGCCTACGAGCTGCGGACCGCGACAGGCCTATGCGCCGGGGTATCCAGCGGCGAGTCTCGCGGTTCTCTCGTCGTCGCCGAAGAGTGCAACAGCGGCCAGGACCAGCGCTGGACGATCGCCGGGAACGGCAGCATTCATCAAGGAGCTCTCTGCCTGGACGCCTTCAACGGAGGGACCGAACCGGGAACCCTGATACAGCTGTGGGACTGCGGCGGCGGCGACAACCAGGACTGGCGCGCGTCTACTCCCAGCCGCTGACAGGCTCACGGAAACCTGAGCACTCCGCTGCCCGGAGGCAGATGACAGCTTGACCCGCTGGCGAGCAACTGGGGCCGCCAGCGGTCACGTGCCGCGCTGCCTGTTCTAGGGGCACGTCGCGGAACTCGTCGCCGCGGGGAAATTGCAACTGTGATTCGAGTGGGTGAGGGTCCAGTCCACCAGCGACGGCAGGTACTGCCCATCGCTCATTGCCGCTCCTTCCTTGTCCCCCCCGGGCGCGGTTGGTGACCCAGTCCAGATCGCGTACGGGTGGCGGCGCCCGCGCCTCGGTGGCCGGGGTGAGGAGAGCTCGCCGTGCCGGGCGGCGGGGGTCCCGGGTAGCGAGCGCCGCCGTCATACAGCGGGACGGCCAAGCCATCGTTGCGATCGCAGGACATGGAGGCATCGTCCCAGAGACGCAGCGCCCCGGCAGGCCCAGTCGGGCAGGCTGCTAGGGCATCGGGGCACCGGGTAGGCGGTGCGAGCGCAGACTGCACGCGATGGGGCCACGAACCAGATCGACGTCCGCGTGGAGGGAGCCTCCCAGGCGACGCCATAGGCGTGTCGCACTTAAAAGGGTATGAATCCCACATAACGTCCACATCTGTAATTTCCATCCAAAGGATGGGTAGCGCTCGGACGAAGAGGAAATGCTGTGCGCAAGCTTCGCAAGGCTGCCCTGGTAGCTGCCCTGGTCGGAAGTATCAGCGTGTTCGGTGCCGGTGTCGCCTCCGCCCACGGTTCGGACGGCAGCGAGGGCGACCAACCCGGCAACGCGACCGTCTGCAATCAGCAGGCCGAGGTCACGCAGGTGACGTTCCAGAACGGCCTCATCAATGGCCCGCTCCTCGGTAGCGGCCCGGCGACCGCAACGTCTCCCCAGCAGATCTGCAGCGGGAGGGACAGCCGCGGCCTGAATGGCGCCTCCGCCGCAACCGGCAGCCTCCTCAGCGGCCTCGTCTCCACCGCCGCAGGCCTTCTGCCCGGCGTCCTTTAACGACCCGGCACGCCCGACCCGGGTCGCGGCCCGGTTGAACGGTGCGACTCCAAAACCGGGCCCCGGAGAGGTCAAGGCCGACCGCCCGGAGCCCGTGGTGTGCAGGACGGGGTGGGGTGATGTCCGGCGGTGCCCTGAGGCAGGGAGCTCCTACGGGACCCGTCACCCGCCATGCTCTCGCCACCTCTTCGCGAGTTGATGCGTGTTGCGGTCAAACAGCTACAAACCCCGCCTAGTGTCCGCTATCTGACGCTCCGTCCGTCACGAATGGCAACAGATCACGACAGGGAGATGTTGTGCGTAAGTTTCACCGGGTTGCTCTGGTAGCTGCCATGATCGGGAGCGCCAGTGTGTTGGGGGCCGGTGGTGCCTTCGTCCACGCCTACGGCGGCGGGGATGGGGGCCCGGGCGCGAACGCGGTCGAGTGCGATCAGCGCTCTGAGGTCACTCATGTGGCGTTCCAGAATGGCCTCCTCAATGGCTCACTCCTCGGGAGCGGGCCGGCGAGTGCGACCGCTGCCCAGCAGATCTGCAGCGGGAGGGACAGCGCCGGCGTGAATGGCGCCGCCGCCCAGTCAGGCCCCGTCGTCGGAACCCTCCCCACCCCCACTCCGACGCCCACCCCCCCGCCCAGCGGTGAAGTGGTGTTCACCTCCGACGGAACCTTCATCCCGCCCGCGGGCGTCACGTCCGTCACTGCCCGAGTCTGGGGTGCGGGCGGCGGAGGCGGCGGAGGCGGGGCCGGCGGGGATTCGCCCACCGCGGGCGGCGGCGGAGGCGGAGGCGGCGGAGCCGGCGGCTTCGCCTCGTGCACCGTGCCGGTGACGCCAGGAACCGTCTACACGGTCGACACGGGCGAAGGCGGAGCCGGCGGTGAGGGCGGCGGCGGCACCACGTCCGGCGCTCCCGGGGAGCCGGGGGACGGTGCGGCTCTGATCGCATCCGATGCCTCCGTCCTGGCCAGCGCCACGGGCGGGCAAGGTGGTGGCGGCGGCGGCGCAGGTGGTCTCCAAGGACCAGGTGGGCCCGGGGCAGGCGGCGAGGGCGGCACCGGAATGTGCTCAGGAGTCGGTACGACCCTGCCGGGCGGTGACGGCTCCCCCGGCAGCGGCGCCACCGGTGGCGAGGGCGGCGTACCCGCACAACCCGCGCCCGACGGCCGTGCCGCAGGCGGCGACGGTGGCGCAGGCGCAGGCGGATTCTTCGGGTCGGGTGCCCCGGGCGAACCGGGCGGCGACTCCTACGTCGTCATCTCATACTGACGGCTCTTCCCTGCCATCCATCACTCAACGGTCATTGACCACAGGCCCTGGGTGAGTGAGCGCGCGTTCTATAGCACCCGTCGACCGCCCGGGGCCTGTGGCGTGCAGGGCGCGGTGGCGGTCCGGCTGCGCCCTGAGGTAGGGCGGGCTTACGGGGGGCCGGTCGCCCGTCGTGCTCTGGCCACCTCTTCACGAACTGAAGCGTATTGCAGACAAGGGGTTGTAGAACCTCACCTACTGTCCACAATCTGACGTTCTGTCGGTCAGGGATGGCAACAAGATATGGAGATGTTGTGCGCCAGTTTCATCGGGTTGCTCTGGTAGCTGCCGTGGTCGGGAGCGTCAGTGTGTTCGGGGCCGGTGGTGCCTTCGTCCACGCCTACGGCGGCGTGGATCCGGGCCCGGGCCCCGGCGCGAACGTGGTGGAGTGCGATCAGCGCTCTGAAGTCACCCAGGTGACGCTCCAGAACGGCCTCCTCAATGGCCCGCTCCTCGGGAGCGGGTCGGCGAGCGCGACCGCTGCCCAGCAGATCTGCAGCGGGAGGGACAGCTTCGGCGTGAATGGTGCCGCCGCCCAGTCGGGCCCCGCCGCCACCCCCACTCCGACGCCCACCCCTCCGCCCAGCGGCGAGGTGGTGTTCACCTCCGACGGAACCTTCGTCCCGCCCGCGGGCGTCACGTCCGTGACCGCCCGAGTCTGGGGTGCGGGAGGGGGCGGCGGCGGAGGCGGCGGAGCCGGCCCCGGCGTCGGCGGCGGAGGCGGCGGAGGCGGAGCCGGCGGCTACGTCTCGTGCACCGTGCCGGTGACGCCGGGCACCGTCTACACGGTCGACACAGGCGAAGGCGGAGCCGGCGGCGCAGGCGGTGCAAGTAGTGCCAACGGCACCCCCGGCGGTAATGGCGAGCCGGGAGAAGCTGCTGCCCTGCTCGCACCCGATGCCACCGCCCTGGCTATCGCCACCGGCGGGCAGGGAGGCGGCGGTGGGGCAGGTGGTGGTCCTGGGGGAATCATCCCCGGGGTCGGCGGCGAGGGCGGCACCGGAACGTGCTCAGGAGCCGGCACGGTCCAGAACGGCGGCGACGGTGCCCCCGGCATCTTGGAGGCCGGCGGCCAGGGCGGCCTGCCCGCTCAGCCCGCACCGGATGGCCGTGCCGCAGGCGGCGACGGCGGCAATGGCGGAATCGGCCCCGAGTCCCCCGGCAACTCTGGAGAGCCGGGCGGCGACTCCTACGTCGTCATCTCATACTGACGCCTCTTTCTCTGGAATCAGTCGGTGAAGGGTCATCGACAACAGCCGCGCCGGCCGGTGGTCCGGGAGAGCCTGCACCGGCTGGACCTGCGGCCTGACCGTCACCGGCAGCACCTCCCGAACCAGATCGGCGCCGTCCAGAGGGTCCTGATGGTCGCGCCAAGCGTGAAAGCCTGCCCCCGCTCCCGAAGGTCCTGGCCGACGCCTGGGACCGGGACAAGACATCCCGGGACAACATGGGCTCGCCCGCGCCGTGGCTCCGTGGCGGAGCCACCACACGGGCCAGCAGGCCCACACCCCGGTCCAAGCGGGGTGTGGGCCCGCTGAATGTTCGGACCCTACCGTCGGCTGGAAGCGGCTGAGCTACTCGCGCTTCCCCGATGGCCTGCCAAAGTCCAGGACCCGGACGCGTCCCTTGCCAACGGACGAGGAAGGGGCACCACGGGGCTGGGCGATCCCGCTCAGCCCCGGGTGTGCAACGCCCAGCGTCCCGACGTTCGACAGCTACTCGATCCGTTCCGGCGTCAGTGACGTGGCCCGGGCGCGCTGGTTCCCGACCCACGCACCAAGCTTCAGCGGTACGTTCCGCCGCGCCTGGCCCTCGCCCCGCGTGGTCAGTGCACGGTCGCGTCCGGGCCGGTGCCGAGTTGGCGGCGGGCGGGGGAGTGGGGCGCGGCCGTGGGCCCCTCGGTGGCCGCATGCGGCGCCTCGGCGGCGAGACGGGCCCGGCGGCCGGCCGTGGGCTGTGCGGGGCGCGGGCCGGTGCCCAGGGCGCGGCGTTCGATCATCCGCCTAGGAGCTGTCCGGCCGATCTTGATAGACCGTCTGCAGTATCTGTTGCCGTACGATCTCGGCAGTTGAGGGGGAGGGCATGGAAGACGTATTCGATCTGACTGGACGGCCACCGAGCGGCTGGATGCATGCCATCTTCGGCGGAGGGCCCTATGGCGAGGACGTCGGCCGCTGTATCCCCGGCCCGCCGGCGCCTACGACCATCACGGTTCCGCTTCCAGACAGCGGCGAGTTCGTCTACCGGCTGGTGACGGTCGGCTCCTGGTCCGATCCGAACGACCCCATCGCCCTCTACGACGACACCGGCCCGGTGCCACCGCCACCGCTGTCGGAACTGGAGAAGTCCTGGCTCAACCGCCGCGCCGGCCAGTAGCTTCAGCCGTCGAATGGTCATGACCGCAGCCAGATGACCAGCGACGCTGCGGTCACGGTGCCCAGGAAGACGTACCCGCGCTTGTCGTAACGGGTCGCAACGGCCCGGGAGTTCTTGAGTCTGTTGATGGTGGCTGTGTCAGTGAGCTCTTTCAGAGTGGCCACTGATCGGGTGACGGGCCAGCGTCCCGCAACTCACGATGCTCCCGTGCCGTTGAGAGAGACGCTCGACGTCTCAACTCAACAGCTCAGGAGCCTCGTTGGTTCCCCGTCCCGCCGCACTCGACTTGCCTCATGCTCTGGTCGAGTGGGTATCGATGCTTATCGTCACCCGTGAGGGTGACCGACGCTGCAAGCTCCCGCCCCACCAGCGCGCCCTCGTCGGCCTGGTCTACCTGCGCCGGCACGACACGCTCACGCAGATCGCCGCCGGCTTCGGCATATCCGTCGGGACCGCCCACGCCTACGTCACGGCCGTCGTCGATCACCTGTCCCGCCGGGCACCCGGTCTGCTGCGGGTCCTGCGCGAGACGGATCCTAATCACGTCCTGCTCGACGGGACGCATCCTTGTAACTGAGTAACCGTCGCGCGCCCATCAGCTCTCCGCCCTCTGCGCAACTAGCTGGGGATATAACGCTCTGAGGTTTGGCAACAGATGGGCGAAATCTACCATGGAAGCAGTGAGCCTTCTCAGCGTGTCCACTGATCGAGTGACCGTTAGGGTGCCCGCAACGCACGAGGCTCTCGTGCCGTTGAGTGACGTGTTCGAAGTCTCGACTCCACGGCGCAGGAGCCTCGTTGGTGGCCTATCCTGTTGCACTCGACCTGTCTCACGCTCCCGTCGAGTGGGTCACCATGCTCATCGTCACCCGTGAGGGTGACCGCCGCTGCAAGCTCCCGCCGTACCAGCGTGCCCTGATCGGTCTGTGTACCTGCGCCGCCACGGCACGCTCGCGCAGCTCGCGGCCGGCTTCGGTATCTCCGTCGACACCGGCCACGCCTACACCGCGGGTGTCGTGGAACTGCTTGCCGACCGGGCACCGGGCCTGTTCAAAGCACTGCGCGAGTCCGATCCCGACTACGTTCTGCTCGACGGCACCCTCGCGGAGCGCGACCGCCTGGGTGATGGCAGGGCCGACTACTCCGCCAAGCACCGCCGACATGGCGTGAACGGGCAGTTGGTGACCGATCCAGCCGCCCGGCTGCTGTGGATCTCGCCTCCCCTGCCCGGCCGCGCCCACGATCTCACCGCGGCCCGCGCACCGGTCGAGCGCGGCGTCGCGCGACTGAAGTCGTGGCAGATCTTTCGCAGGTCCCGGTGCAGCCCGAATCGAATGTCGTCAATCTCCGCCGCTGTCCTCACCCTGGAGCGGCAACGTTGAAAGGGCTCACTGTTTCGTCCGGGCCGGTGGGCAGGGACAGGATGTGGGCTCCCGAGCCCCGGAGGTCGTATCCGAGGCTGGTGAGTGCTTCGCGCAGCGGTTGCGGCGACTTCACGCAGGCGGGTGCGGCGCCATTCTTCGGTGCAGACGACGTCCAGGGTGGCGGCGATCTGTACGAGGTCGGAGGGCACCAGGGTGGAGGCGAAGACGGCCGGGTAGGGAGTCATCTTGAAGTACTCGACGAAGTCCTCGTCCGGGCAGGTGATGTAGCCGGCCCGTTTCGCGAAGGCTTTCGACAGGCTCATCGTGCGGAAGTGCACCCGCCCGGCCAGCCCCGCTTCCGCCAGTGTGCTACCAGTGGCGCCAAGTCAACGCGGCCGGCGTTGGATCCATGATCACCGGGCGGGAGTCCGACCTTCCGGCCGCCCTTCGACAACCAGGAGCCTGCATGTCGATCGCACTCGACTTCCCGGAGTTCCCCTTTGAGGAGCCCCCCGGCTGGATCGGCTGCCTGCAGAAGCCCTGGAATGGCGTCCTCGTCGTGGTGGACCAAATACCGTTCACGACCGGCGACAAAGTCACTTTCGACGTCACGGTCTGCAGCGGCACCACCGGACAGACCTTGGCCGCGAAGACCCAGGGCGTCGTGAGCGTCACCGCTGACACCACCTCCGTCAGCTACACCATCCCCTGGGACGGCCTCCTGGACGCCGTCGCCGAGGGCTCCATCACGGTCTTCTACACCCTCACCCCCGCCGACGGCAGCACGCCATCGACCTCGCAGGAAGCCATGGTCCAGTACTCCCGCCAGCAGCCCGACGGCACCGTCTGCGGTCCGGACAGCTGAGCCGCTTCGGGCAAGTCCTCGCGCCAGCGACCGAGGAAGCCCCGCATCGCCAACTGCGCGGGCGCCGGCGCAGCACCAGCGTCGCTCAAACTTCGATGTCACAGGACAACTGAGCGTCGTAGTTGGCCACTGAGCGTTCTAGCTGGCCGGAGCCGCTAAGCCGGCCGAGCCGGAGGCTCGACTGGTAACGCGCGAGTCCGGGAAAGGGAGGTGACCTGCGCCGAAGCGTTCCTCGGCCTCCTCCTCGCCGGCGTCACCACCGACATCGTCGACCTGTCGGTCCTGCAGACCGCTGCCGCCGCTGTCTGGCACGGTGCCACTGCTCCGTACGGTGGGCAGGTCCGGCTCCGTGCACCTGCTCCCTGACGGGATGGCAGGGTCCAGTACCATGCACTCCACTAATTGAACGTGCTCAAATCTTGGGGGCTTTGGTGGGGGAAGAAACGACGGGCCGCCGGCTCGCCGTCGTGCTGTGGTCGGCGCTCGCGGTGGAGGTCGCGGGGCTGGGGGGGACGTTCGCTTTGGCGGACACCACAAGGCTGGTGCCGGAATTCGACGGGACTCTCGTCTTGGTGTGCGCAATGCTCCTCGCCATGACCCTGGCGGTCCTGCCGATCGTGATCGTGGTGCTGACGCTGCGCAATGCCCGGAACACCACTGCCGTCTGGCGGGCAGCTGCCTCGTGGATCCTCGCGCTCGCACTCCTGGTCATGCTGGTCAGGGCGGGCTCGGGGCCCTGGGTCGTCTGGTGCGCCGTCGCGATGGCCGCCTCAAGCGCGGCCACTGTCCTGTGCACCGGCAGCCCGACGGGGCTGCCGATCCAGCCGCCCCGCGCCGCAGTCGCAATCGCCGTCGTCGTGCTGGTGGCGTCGGTCTGCGGCTCCTACTCCGGGCCGTACACGGACTATCCGGGAGTGTGGACCGCCTCGAAGGACGCTGCGTCTCTGACCCTGGCCGAGCAGATGGAGCACGGGGAGGGTGGTGAGTACACCCTGCGGGTCGGGACGTGCACGGAGCAGGGCAGATGGGTCTTCGACTACCCGCAGATGTCGACTTCGGTCCAGCTGTGGCTACACCGCGAGGGTGCGCTCGCGTGCATCCCGGGCGGACCCGCGACCCAGGTGCACATCGTCGACGGCAACCGGGCGGCTCCGGTCATCGCGCTTCCCGGCCTGCTTCTGACGAAGCAGTGAGCCGGCCGCTCGCAGGTGATGCTGCCGCAGCCGGGTAACGCCGCCGAGACCTGCTGGGCCGCTGTCTCCGTGGCAGTGGCGGAGAGGTCGGCGACGTGGACGATCGCGCCGCGCGCTGCAAGGGCCCGAGCCAGAGCCAGGCCGATGCCGCCCGCACCGCCTGTAACCAGGGCGACCATGCCGTCAATCCGGAAAGCCTGCCGGGCCGGGTGGGCGTGAATGAGAGCGGGCACGATGTCTCCTCCTTGGAGCACGGGGCAGGGGTCAGCCAGTGGAGGTCGGGCGTGGCCTTCACGGCTCCGGAGCTGCCAGTTGGAGTGGTGCGGAGAGCTCAGGGCCGGTAGCGAAGCGCCCGGTGCAGGCGAGCCAGTGCAGGGTGGCAGCCATGAACGTCTCCACCAGACTCACGTAACGGCGCAGTTCCGTCCTCCGGTCCCGCGGCAGGCCGGGGGCCGCACGCAAGGCACCAGCGGTGACGGCGAAGTCGACGCGGCGTTGCTCGATCATCGCGGCCACGCGTGCGAGGGCCGCTGCTGAGGAGCATCCGTACTCCCGGGCGACGACCGCCACCAGATTGTCCTGGCCGACAGCCGCATCGTCAGCCTGCGAGGCCAGGTCATTCGCCCAGCCCGCGACGTCGGCCACCGCCCATCGCAAGTCCCGTAAGAGAGTGGTTACCTGCGGCGCCTCCACCAGGACGGCATGGCCGGTACGTTCCAGTACGTCCAGCATGGGAAGCAGAGTGATCGTGCGGCGCCGCAACTCAAGGTAAGCGGCCAGCGGCAGCAGGTCCCCGGCACGGCGCAGGGCCACCTCCTCCTCGGAAGCGTCCAGGAAGTCGATGTAGTCAGCAGCGAAGCGTGACTTCCATGAGGCGGACATGCCAGTGGCTGTGCGCTCCCACAGTCGTGCCAGCACGACGGCGTGCGAGGCCGTCGCACTGGACAACTCAGCGCCGGAACCGAGCACGTGACGCAGCGGCGCGGTGAACGCCTCCAGCTCGCCCGGCATCGAGCCCAGGCCGTGGCGGTCGATATGGTCGTCCACCCAGCAGATGAACACCGCCCACTGGGCAGTCAGCGCCAGGTCCGCCGCATCGCCCTTCGGTAGAGCGCCGCCGGCCAGCACATCCAGCCGCATCGCGGTAAGGCGTCGCTCGCCCCGGGTATCCGCCACCAAGCCCCACGCTCGCGCCCACCGCAGCACCGCCTCCGACCCGAGGGCCGCAGGAACTAATGGCATGTCACTCATCCGTCGATCCTGTCAGACCACCGCCAAGCAGGAAGGACGATCGTTCCGATCCGCCAAGCCCCGCCGACAATGCTGGTAAATCGCTGGAAGCAGGCGCACCCGCATGGGGGGGCTTACCGGTTTCCCTGGTCGCCCTTCCGAAGCGCTGCGTGAGAGGCCCGAGGTCACTGTCGGTTCCCGCAGAGAAGGGACCCGCCATCTCCAGGAGATGGTCACGGTGCAGTCAACCCGGACCTCACTGTGTCAGGTTCAGGCAGCCCTTCGGGCCATGATTCTCGAGAACTCATCGAAGGTGACCTAGCCGTCGTAGTTCCGGTCGGCCTCCTCCATGAAATCTTCTACTCCCTCCACGTCCTTGCTGCCCACTGAGGCGAGAGCATTCGTGAGCCCCGGTCGCTGTTGCCCGGCCATGACACCCAGCCTCAGGTCTTGCCATTTGATGACGCCGTACCCGTTGACGTCGAGAAGGGTGAACAGGTTCCTCAGCTCTACATCAGACGCCATCACATACCCCTTTGGACAAAAGGGTCCACACAGTGCGGGGGCAGCCTTCCACCGGCCTCACGGCCTGCTGCGCCCTGCCGCTGCCGCTGCGACGAGGCACGCGCGGAGGAGTACCGGAGGCTGCTGATCGCCTGGGCCGAGGCAACGCGCGGCGCGGTCACCGTAGGGGTTACGCGGTGGCTGTGTCTTGGCTGGGGGTGTGCGCGACGAGGGCGTGGGCGGCGGTGGGGTGGGCGGGTAGCAGGGTGCTGAGGCCGGTGAGGTCGAGCATCCGCTGGAGGCGGTCGGGGACGGCGGCGAGGACCAGGGTGCCGTCGGCGGTCTTGGCGCAGCGGAGGATGCCGACCAGGGCGTTGAAGCCGGAGGAGTCGCAGAAGGTGACGGCTGCGAGGTCCAGGATCAGGTGGCGGTGGCCTTGTTCGATCAGGGCCAGTGCCTGGGCGCGTAGCTGGGGGGCGGTGGCGATGTCGAGTTCTCCGGCGACGTGGGCCAGGGCGAGGTCGCCGTCGGTGTGCCGTGCGGTGAGGCGGAAGTCGGTCACGATCTGCTCTCCGGCGTCTCGCCGGCGGGGGCGATGGTGTGGGCGGTGGCGGTGGCGGTGAGGCCATCCGTCATGTCGGTGAGGGGGACGGACAGGGCCAGCAGGGCGACGTCGTCACCGGCCCCGTGGGGCGTGGCGTCGATGAGGTCGACGGTGTCCCCTATGACCGCCGCCGCGCTGACGGGCGCGGTGCGCGCGGAAAGGAAACGGGTCAGGCCCTCCTCTCCGATCATTTCACCGCCAAGGGTGCGGGCCTCGGTCAGCCCGTCGGTGTAGAGGAGCAGTCCTTCGCCCGGGGCGAGGTGGATGCTGTGGGAGGCGAAGTGTGCGCCATCGAGGGCGCCGATGAGCATGCCGCCCTTGGGGTGCACCGCTTCGACTGTCCCCTGGCCGCGCAGGTGGTAGGCCGGGGGGTGCCCGCCGGTGGCCACCGTGACGGTGAACCCTTCCTTCTCGTGCGGTTCAAGGACGCCGAAGACAGCCGTACAGAACCGGGTGCCGTCAGCCGGGTCCAGCAGCAGCGCCGTGTTCAGCGAGGTGAGGACTTTGTGGGGGTCGGGGTCGATCAGAGCGGCGGCGCGCAGCGTGTAGCGGGTCAAAGAGGTCAGGGCGGCGGCTTCGGGGCCCTTGCCGCACACGTCCCCGAGGAAGAACGCCCACCTCCTGCCGTCGAGGGGGAAGACGTCGTAGAAGTCACCGCCCACGTTCTGCGGGGAGGCGGTGGCGTAGTGGCAGGCCAGCTCCAGCCCCGGCACCACCGGAAGCGCCGGCGGCAGCAGAGTGCGCTGAAGGGTGGAGGCGAACGCCTCGATGGCGCTCTTGTCCCGCTCGGCGCGCTGCCGGGCCTCCTCCTGCTCCCGGCGCCGCTCCTGCTCGGCGCGCAGGGCATTCAAGGCGGCCAGGCGCATCTCCATCTCGTCCAGCACGATCGCGGCCAGGTCCGCGAGGGTGGCGGTGTCGTCCTCGGTGATCAGGCGCGGCCTGGTGTCGAGGATGTTGACGGTGCCCAGCCGGTGCCCGTCGCCGGTGATGATCGGAGCTGCGGCATAGAAACGGACGCCCATCGGCCCGGCGACCAAGCCATTGTTGAAGGCGACGGGATCGGTGAGCGTGTCCGGGATCACCAGGGTCTCGTCGGACAGGATCGCCGAGCCGCACAGGCCCGGCTCCCGGCTGATCTCGTTGACGCCTTCCAGACCGTGGGCGGCCTTGAACCAGATCCGGTCCTCGTCCACGATCGTCACGCTGGCCACCGGCACCTTGAACAGCCGGGCCGCCATCGCCGCGACGCGGTCGAACGCACCGTCCGGCGGGGTGTCGAGGATGTCATAGCGGCGCACCGCGTCCATTCGGGCCGCTTCTTGTGCCGCACTGAGCGTCTGCCGCCCCGGAGTGCCCGCCGGGCCGGTCGCGTGTCCCGCTTGCGGCATCGTTTGCCTTTCCTTGCCGCGCCGGCCTCGGTGGCCAACGACTGTCGCAGCCTAGAGCGGCCCACCGGTCGTCAAGAAATCTGGGCCGGACGGGATGGCACAGACAGCCGGCCGCCTGCCCCGGAGATGGCGGACGCCGGGCTGATCGCCCGCTGCCTCGTGTAGAAGCAGACAGGGCCGCCCCTGTCACCGCGCGGTGCCAAGGGACCTTTGTGGTCGCAGCCCTGGCCCGGGACGGGGTTGAACAGCATCACCGCGCCCACGGTCCCGGCGCACTTTTCTCCGCCGCCACCTCTTTTGGTACTCCGCAGTCCCAGGGGCTCGTAATTAGAGGTTCTGGATCTCTGCTGGGCCCGGACGGCGTTGTCCGGCCGATGGCTGGACGTGTGTGGTCCGGTCGGTGTCCTGGTGACCCCGACGACACCTCCGACCGATCAGGTCTGTGGAATGACCGCAGGCGCCGTGGGCCGGCCGGGGAAGGGGTGCCCACCTGCGGTCAGGGCAGGGTGACGGGCTCGTAGCGCAGTGGGGTGGGGTCGGGGTTGGGCAGAGTTGCTGACCGGCAGGAACGGCCGCAGCCGTTCCCACTCGGCATCACTCAGATCGCTCCGCCCCATGTCCACATCAACGACCCGGGCACGGAGTAGTCACATGATCGGCCGGACAACTCCTGGGTCCGTGTCCCGTCGCGCCTAAAGGTTGAGGGCTTTCGTGACAGTGCTGGTGGCTCCGGGGCGAAGCCGCCTGCGCTCTGGTGGATCGATCCTTCGCCCCGGAGGGATCGATTCTTCTCCCACGGTCAGGGGATCGGATCGGCTAAGACGTCGTTTCTTATGGCGTGATCGTTCGTTGGACCGTGCATGAAGGACTTGGTTGAGCGGCTGGTCCCGGATGAGCTGTGGGTGTTGT
>NZ_JBWKJU010000026.1:23117-79915 GCF_056432025.1 Streptomyces sp. NPDC045695 | reverse complement strand
GCGGAGGGGCGCCCGTGTACGGGACGTACTCGGGCGCCCCGACAACGCGGCGAGGTGCGGTGCCGGGCGGCGCGGGCCCGGCAAGATCCGGAAGAAACGGCCTAGGGGCGGTACGGGCAGCACGGGGCGCGGCCCCCGCCCCGGGGGAGGTGGGGTGGGGGCCGCGCGGCCGTGGTGGGGGAGAGGGGCGTCGGGAGGGGCGGGGAGGCTACTGGACGGTGATGAGCTTGCCGTCGGGGGCGACGGCGTACCAGGTGCCGCCCACGCCCTGGCCGTTGACGTCACCGGGCTTCTTGTCGCCGGTGAAGGTGTAGACGGGCCAGCAGTCGACGGTCTGCTGCTTCTTGCCGTCCGGGCGGTCCAGGACCAGGTAGTTGCGCTCGGTGATGCCCTTGGCGTCGGCCTTGTCCACCGGGGGGACGACCGGCCACTTGGTCAGGCAGTCCCCGACGCACTTGGAGACCATCGGCCACGCGGTGTCCGGCTTGAACCGGTAGACGGTCATGCCCGCGCCGTCGACGACGTGCTCACCCAGCTTGGGGTCCTTCGCCACGGACAGGGCCGCACCCGCCCCGGCCGCACCACCCGGGGCCGCACCACCCGGGGCCGTACCACCCGGGGCAGTACCGCCCGGGGCCGTACCGCCGGGGGCCGTGGCCGCCTTCGCCGCCTTCTTGCCGTCCGGCGCGAACGCGAACCACACCCCGCCGACGCCCTGGCCGTTGAAGTCGCCCGCCTTGGCGTCTTTGGCGAAGCGGTACGCGGGCCAGCCGGCCACCGTCAGCTGCTTCGTGCCGTCACCGCGCACCACCTCGCCCAGCAGCGCCGGGTCCATGCCCGCCGTCGCGGTGGCGTCGCCCGCGGCGACCACCGGCCAGGTCCGCGCGCAGTCCCCTTCGCAGTTCGACTTCGACGGCTGGGCCGTGTCCTTGTCGAAGCGGTAGAGGGTCAGACCGGCGCTGTCGGTGAGGACCTGGCCGAGCTGCTCACTGGCGGCGATCGCCAGCTGCCCTGCGGGCTCGCCCGCCGCCGGCCCGCCGTCGGAGGCCGCCGGGGCCTGGGAGGCGGCTGCGGCCGGTGTGGTCGCGTAGCCGGTCTTGTCGTCCGACGAGCCGCAGGCCGTCGCAGCGAGGACGACGGTGATCGCGGCCGCGGCGAGGGTGGTCCCGCGCTTGATGCCCATCTTGATCTCTCCCACGTGTGGTGTTCCGTCGCACCCACCGTCCTGGCGGAGCCGACTCTGCCCAGGACACGCCGTGCGGGGAGAGAGCTGTTCACTGGGGACGGTGTGGGCTGTTTCACTCAGTCCGCACCGAACCCGGCGCGCCGCAGGGCCGTGGCCACAGCGAGGCCGAGGACCTGGTGTCCCTCGTCGTTGGGGTGCAGCCCGTCCGCGAGGTGCTCGGGAGCGAGCAGGTCCCTGCCCGGGAGGAGGGCCAGCCGGTCGTCCCCGGCGGCGATCCGCTCCCGGACGGCCCGCTCCATCGCGTCGCGCAGGGCGCCCAGGGTGGCACCGAGCTTGTTCGGCGTGCGCTCGGCGTCGGGCCGCAGGACGGGGGAGAGAAGCAGGAGGGGGGTCCGCGGGTGCCCCTGCCGGACCAGTTCGAGGAACGCGCGCGTGGTCTCGTACAGCAGGGGCGCCGAAAAGGGCACCCGGGACCAGCAGTTGGTGCCGAAGGCGAGCGTGAGGACGTCGGCGGGCAGCCCCGCGAGCTGTTCGGCCGTGGCGAGTTCGCCGCGTGCGGCGCCCGCGTAGCCGAGGTTGACGGTGTCCCATCCGAGCGCGCGGCCGGTGACCGCGGGCCAGCCGTGCGCGGGGCGGGTGGACCACCAGCCCTCGGTGATGGAGTCGCCGTGCACGACCCACCGCGGGGCGGGCGGCGCCGGGGTGAGGGGGCCGCCGATCCCGCGCACCGCGAGGACCAGCGGGGACTGCGTCTCGGGCAGGTGGAGGGTGAACGGGCCGTGGCCGCCGCCCAGGCCGATCCGCACCACGGCCTGCGCGGCCGGGTCGGTGAGCACCTCGGTGACCAGCCCGTGCCGGTCCCACAGCGCGAAGGCGTGGGCGAGGTCGCGCAGGGCGTCGGTGGCGCCGGGCACGGCCGCCCGGTAGCGGATCTCCACGGCCCGCGCGGTCTCGGTGGTGAACTCCAGCCGGACCCCGATGGGCAGCGTGGAGCGCTCGCCGGTGTCCCAGGGCAGCCGCATGGTGTCCGCCGGGTCGGCCCGCACCGGACGCCCCTCGTGCAGCCAGGCGACCCCGCGCAGGAAGGGCAGCGGATCCTGCCACCGCGCGTCGGCGCCGCCCTCGGTGCACTCGGTGCTGTCCGTGCCATAGGCGCCGTCGGCGCTGTCCGTGCTGTCGGCCCTCACTCTTCGCCTCCGCTCGTCGGATACGGGAACGTCACGCCGACGCCCGTCGTCGATCACCAGCGTCTGCCCCGTCACGCACGCGGGCAGCGTTTCAGCTGTCCAGATCCTCGACGGCACGCTGCGGCAGATCTGACGCACTGTCAAGAACGACGTTTTCGGCGGCTTACGCAGCGATCGATCATCCGTACGCAACGAAGGACCATCCAGGACAGATCCGCGCAACGATCGTGCGCCAATGTGCAAGGATGGTGCATTACGGGCGGTATCACTCAGCTCGTAGGCTCACTCGCTGTACGTGGAGTGGCGCGGATCGCCTGCTCGGCGGTCCGCCATGCTCAGGCCCTTCCCCCGTCGGGCCCTGTCCTGCTCCGGACCGTCGCGGTCGACGCCTCATCCCCGACCTCCCCGATCCGCAGTGACAAGGAGTCCCCTCGTGCTCGACCAAGGCCAGGCGCCGCCGCTCGCCTCCGAGTCCCCCCGGCCCCTCAACCCGCTGCTGCGCCGCAAGCCGGTGGAGCAGCTGGTGTCCGAGGGCGGCCAGGGTGAGGGCGGGGCGCTCAAGCGCTCGCTCACCATGTGGCAGCTGACCATGATCAGCATCGGCGCGACCCTGGGCACCGGCATCTTCGTCGTCCTCGGCGAGGCCACCCCGATCGCCGGCCCGGCCGTCTGGATCGCCTTCATCGTCGCGGGCCTGACCGCACTGTTCTCGGCGCTCTCCTACGCCGAGCTGGCGGGCTCCATCCCCGTCTCGGGCTCCTCGTACTCGTACGCCTACGCCACCATGGGCGAGCTCATAGCCTGGGTCTGCGGCTGGTGCCTGGTCCTGGAGTACGGCGTCTCGGTCGCGGCCGTCGCCGTCGGCTGGGGCCAGTACCTCAACGAGCTGCTCGACGGCACGCTCGGCATCACCATCCCCCAGGGCTTCTCCGCCCCGCTGGGCGAGGGCGGCTACATCAACATGCCCGCCCTGGTCGTCGTGCTGCTCTGCATGGTCTTCCTGCTGCGCGGGACGAAGGAGAGCGCCCGGATCAACTCGATCATGGTCGGGGTCAAGATCGTCACGCTGGTGATCTTCATCGTCATCGGCTTCATGGGCATCAAGGCCGGCAACTACACCCCGCTGGCCCCGCTCGGCGTCACCGCCATCGGAACGGCCGCCTCGATGCTGTTCTTCTCGTACATCGGTTTCGACGCCGCCTCCACCGCCGGTGAGGAAGCCAAGAACCCGAAGAGGGACCTGCCCCGCGCGATCATGCTCTCGCTGCTGATCGTCACCGCGCTGTACTGCCTGGTCGCCGTCGTCGCCGTCGGCGCCATGCCGTGGCAGGACTTCGAGGGCAGCGAGGCCGCCCTGGCCCAGATCATGGAGAACGTCACCGGGAACGCCTTCTGGAGCGTCGTCCTCGCCGCCGGCGCGGTCGTCGCCATCGCCAGCGTCGTCTTCGCCGTGCTCTACGGCCAGACCCGCATCCTGTTCGCGATGGCCCGTGACGGTCTGATGCCCAAGGCCTTCGCCAAGGTCGACGAGAAGACCGGCACGCCGAAGGCCAACACGATCATCGTCTGCCTCTTCTGCGGTCTGCTCGCCGCGTTCATCCCGCTGGGTGAACTGGCCAACGCCACCAGCATCGGCACGCTCTTCGCCTTCGGCCTGGTCAACGTGGCCGTCGTCATCCTGCGCTACACCCGCCCCGACATGAACCGCACCTTCAAGGTCGCCCTCTTCCCGGCCACCCCGATCGTGGGCTTCATCCTCTGCGCGTACCTGATGCTGACGCTGCCGGGAATCACCTGGCTGGTCTTCGGTGGCTGGATGGCGGTCGGGCTCGTGATCTACTTCTTCTACGGCATGCGCCGCTCCAGCCTGGCCACTGTGGCCGCCGTGACCGCCCTGGTCGCGGAGGCCGCTGAACAGAAGTGATCCACCCCCCGTGCGACTGAACGATCTCGACGAACGCATCGTGCACGCCCTCGCCGAGGACGCCCGCCGCTCCTACGCGGACATCGGCTCCGAGGTCGGGCTCTCCGCCCCCGCCGTGAAGCGGCGCGTGGACCGGCTGCGCGCCGAAGGCGCCATCACCGGCTTCACCGTGCGCGTGGATCCCGCGGCCATGGGCTGGGAGACCGAGGGCTTCATCGAGATCTACTGTCGGCACAACACCTCGCCGGACGACATCCGGCGAGGACTGGAGCGCTACCCCGAGGTGGTGTCCGCGTCGACCGTCACCGGCGACGCGGACGCCCTCGTCCAGATCTTCGCCTCGGACATGCGGCACTTCGAGCGGGTCCTGGAGCGCATCGCGGGCGAGCCCTTCGTGGAACGCACCAAGTCGGTCCTCGTGCTCTCCCCGCTGCTCCGCCGCTTCACCTCGGGAGCCCCGGCCTAGGGGGTCTGGCCCTCTCAGGGTCCGGTCGGCTCAGCCGCCGGCCCGGGCCGCGACGCGCGCCGGGGCGAGGAGCTCCTGGCGCTCCTCCTCCGTCAGACCGCCCCAGACGCCGAACCGCTCGCGGGTGCGCAGTGCGTGCTCCAGGCAGGCCGTCCGGACCGGGCAGCCCGCGCACACCCGCTTGGCGGCGGCGTCCCGCTCCTTGCGGTCCTCGCTGCGCTCACCGGCGGGATGGAAGAACCGGCCGGATCCCAGGTTCCGGCAAGCCGCCCGGGACTGCCACTGCCAGAAGTGGTGCGCGGCGCCGGGCAGATGTGAGACGTCGGTCATGGCAGTTCCTTTCCGTGGGTTGCACCGCGTCTGACCGCTGAAAGTCCCGTGAAACCCCATCACGGCCGACGGTCTCGTGATGCGGACCACCCCGCGGCCCGCGTGCGCGGGCCCCGGGGAGCCCCAGGGGCGCGGGACTTCCCCCGAGGGCGGACGCGACCGCCTTCTTGACGGCCCCCGGCCCCGCCACGAGACTGCGGTGGACGGCGGGCGGGACAGGACGGGGGTGGGGCACCGGTGAATCCGGCTTGGACGGCGGACGCAGCGGCCGTGACCCCCCGGCCCCTACGGAGCCCCCGGCCCACCCCCGCCCCACGGCGCTGGTGGCTCACCCGGCGCCTGCACATCGACCTCCTGCGCGTGTGCAGCGCATTCGGCCGCCGCGGCTGACTCCTCGCACCGACGAGTGCCCCGTACCGGGCGCGCACCGCGCCGTCGCCCGGGGCACCGCCCTGCCCAGGCCCACCCGCGCCGCCCCAGGAGAGTCATGTCGCACACCGTCCTGCCCCGCACCGGCCCGGCCCCCGCCCCGCGCGGCCGCATCGGGGCCGGGTTCTCCCCGGTCCCGCACCGCTACCACCTCTACCTCCGCGCCGGCTGTCCGCGCTCCCTGCGCGTGCGCGCCGCCCTCGCGCTGCTGGGCCTGGAGGACTCCGTCCGCGCCACCTTCCTCGGCGCGGACGCCGCAGCGGACGGGCAGGGCGCGCTGCGCCTGGCCTACGAGGCCGCCGGCCACCACTTCGACGGCACGCCGACCGTTCCGGCGCTCGTCGACACCTGGAGCGGCCGTGTGGTCTCCGACCACACCCCCGACATCCTGGACGACCTGCGGTTCCTGGGGGCCCACCCGGCCTTCCGCACGGCTTCCCAGGAGGGGCCCCGGGGGGTCCCGGAGGGCCCGTAACGGCCCCCGCGCAACGAATCTCCGTCGACGCCGCCGAACACGCAACGAATCGATGCGCGCAGCGCAACGGTCACGGCTTGTCCGGGTCGAACACGTAAACGTACCGTTTTACGACCCCACCCCATCCGTCACAGAGGACCGCCCATGCCCCCGCTGCGCACCGCCCTCCTCCAGAGCTCGGGAGTGCTCGGCGACACCGCCGAGAACCTCAAGGCGCTCGACGAGGCCGCAGCGCGCGCCGCACAGAGCGGGGCCAAGCTCCTCGTGACCTCGGAGATGTTCCTGACCGGCTACGCGCTGGACCTCCAGGACATCCCCGGGCTCGCCGAACCGGCCGACGGCCCGTCCGCCGTCGCCATCGGCGAGATCGCCCGCCGCCACGGCGTCGCCGTCCTGTACGGCTACCCCGAGCGGGCGGGCACGGCGGACGAGGCGGGCACGGCCGGCGAGACGGGCGACGCGGTGTTCAACGCGGCGCAGCTGATCGGCCCCGACGGGGTCCGGCTCGCGAACTACCGCAAGACCCACCTCTTCGGCTGCTTCGAACAGGACGCCTTCACCCCCGGCGACACCCCCGTCGTCCAGGCGGACCTCGACGGCCTCCGCATCGGCATCATGATCTGCTACGACGTGGAGTTCCCCGAGAACGTCCGGGCGCACGCGCTCGCCGGCACCGACCTCCTCCTGGTGCCGACCGCGCAGATGCACCCGTTCCAGTTCGTGGCCGAACAGCTCGTCCCCGTACGGGCCTTCGAGAACCAGATGTACATCGCGTACGTCAACCGCACCGGCCCGGAAGGCGAGTTCGAGTTCATCGGACTCAGCTGCCTGGCGAGCCCCGACGGGGTCACCCGGACCCGGGCCGGCCGCGGCGAGGAGCTGGTGTTCGGCGAGGCCGACCCCGAGCTGCTGTCGGCATCCCGCGAGACCAATCCCTACCTGCGCGATCGCCGCCCCGGGCTCTACGCCTCCCTCGTCTAAGCCCTCATCTTTCCCCAGCTCAGCCGCAAGGCCGCAAGGAGACGTACCCCCATGACGTCCACGGTGCCCACCACCGCCGTTCCGCACAGTGACGGACAGCCGCCGATCACCATGTTCGGCCCGGACTTCCCGTACGCCTACGACGACTTCCTCGCCCACCCGGCGGGCCTGGGCCAGATACCCGCGACCGAGCTCGGCACCGAGGTCGCCGTCATCGGCGGCGGTCTGTCGGGCATCATCTCGGCGTACGAGCTGATGAAGATGGGCCTGAGGCCCGTCGTCTACGAGGCCGACCAGATCGGCGGCCGGCTGCGCACCGTCGGCTTCGAGGGCGCCGGCACCGAGGAGCTCACCGCGGAGATGGGCGCGATGCGCTTCCCGCCGTCCTCCACGGCCCTGCAGCACTACATCGACCTCGTCGGACTGGTCACGGAGCCCTTCCCGAACCCGCTGGCCGAGGCCACCCCCTCGACCGTCGTGGACCTCAAGGGCGAGACGCACTACGCCGAGACCATCGCCGACCTCCCGCAGGTCTACCGCGACGTGGCCGCCGCGTGGAACGCCTGCCTGGACGAGGGCGCCGACTTCTCCGACATGAACACCGCGATGCGCGAGCGGGACGTCCCGCGCATCCGCGAGATCTGGGCGAAGCTCGTCGAGAAGCTCGACGACGAGACCTTCTACGGCTTCCTCTGCAAGTCCGAGGCCTTCCAGTCCTTCCGCAAGCGCGAGATCTTCGGCCAGGTCGGCTTCGGCACGGGCGGCTGGGACACCGACTTCCCGAACTCCATCCTGGAGATCCTGCGCGTCGTCTACACCGAGGCCGACGACCACCACCGCGGCATCGTGGGCGGCTCCCAGCAGCTCCCGCTGCGCCTGTGGGAGCGCGAGCCCGAGAAGATCGTCCACTGGGCCCAGGGCACGTCCCTCTCCGCGCTCCACGACGGCACCCCGCGCCCCGCGGTCACCCGTCTGCACCGCACGGCCGGCAACCGCATCACGGTCACGGACGCCTCCGGCGACATCCGTACCTACCGTGCCGCGATCTTCACCGCCCAGTCCTGGATGCTCCTGTCCAAGATCGAGTGCGACGACACGCTGTTCCCGATCGACCACTGGACGGCGATCGAGCGCACCCACTACATGGAGTCCAGCAAGCTCTTCATCCCCGTCGACCGGCCGTTCTGGCTCGACAAGGACGAGGAGACGGGCCGCGACGTCATGTCGATGACCCTCACGGACCGCATGACCCGCGGCACGTACCTGCTGGACAACGGCCCGGACAAGCCCGCCGTCATCTGCCTCTCCTACACGTGGTGCGACGACAGCCTGAAGTGGCTGCCGCTGTCCGCGAACGAGCGGATGGAGGTCATGCTGAAGTCCCTCGGCGAGATCTACCCGAAGGTCGACATCCGCCGCCACATCATCGGCAACCCGGTGACCGTGTCCTGGGAGAACGAGCCCTACTTCATGGGCGCGTTCAAGGCCAACCTCCCGGGTCACTACCGCTACCAGCGCCGCCTGTTCACCCACTTCATGCAGGACCGCCTCCCCGAGGACAAGCGCGGCATCTTCCTCGCCGGTGACGACATCTCCTGGACGGCCGGCTGGGCCGAGGGCGCGGTCCAGACCGCCCTGAACGCCGTCTGGGGCGTCATGCACCACCTCGGCGGCTCCACCGACGCCACCAACCCGGGCCCGGGCGACGTCTACGACGACATCGCCCCGGTCGAACTCCCCGAGGACTGACCCTCCCCGGGCCCAAGATCACGGGCCGCCCCCGCGCGAGCAGCGCGGAGGCGGCCCGTTCTCATGCCCGGCGCCGCCGGATCACAGCAGGCGGGCCACGGACGCCGCCCGGACGGGGGTCAGCAGGCAGCGCCCCACCAGGCCGACGCCCGAGTCGAGGGACTGCGTGAACTCCTGCGCCAGGTCGGGGGAGCGGCGCAGGCTCCACAGCAGGCGGGCCGCGGCCCAGGCGCCCGAACGGGCGCGGTCCAGGCTCCACGAGCCGAGCAGGTGGGTCAGCGGGTCGGCGATCTCCAGCAGGTCCGGGCCCGGCATCAGGTCCTCGCGGATGTGCTCCTCCAGAGCGACCAGGGTGTCGCCGACCCGCTCGAAGTCCGCCTCCAGGGCCCGCGGTTCACAGTCCAGGGCGTGGCAGGTGGACACCACCGCCAGCGCCAGGTCGTGGCCGATGTGTGCGTTGATCCCGGCCAGCGCGTGCTGGAGCGGACGCACACCCGGGTGGCGGCGGTACTGCAGCAGCGGGCGCCAGCAGGCCGGCGGCCGGTCCGCCTCCACCGCCGCCAGGTAGCGCTCCGCGAAGCGCGCGCTCAGCACGGACGCCCTGCGGGGGGCGGGGAAACCCCCGTGGGAGATGCGCTCGTACAGCGCCTGCGTCACCGTCAGATAGACCCGGTTGAAGACGGCGACACCGTCCTGCGCGGGGAGCCGCTCGTCCAGGGCGCGCATCCGCGCCAGCACCGCTTCCATGGGGGCAGGGTCGCAGGCGCCGCCGCCGATCCGGGGAACTTGGCCGTACGCTTCCCCGGTTCGGGCGAAGCGGCGTCAACCGCGCTTGTCCCCGGTGGCCGTGTCGTCGTAGGAGCTGGCCCCCGCGTCGAGCAGGGGCTCCTGCTGCTTGAGGTGGGCGGGGGCGAAGAACCGCAGCGCGTGGTAGCCGGTGATCACCACGATCGTGCCCAGGGCGATGCCGCCGAGCTCGAAGCTGTCCGTGATCCGCAGCGTGACGCCGCCGACGCCGATGATGATGCCCGCCGCGGCCGGCACCAGGTTGAGCGGGTTGCGCAGGTCCACCCGGCCGTTGATCCAGATCTGGGCGCCGAGCAGGCCGATCATCCCGTAGAGGATGACGGTGATGCCGCCGAGGACCCCGCCCGGGATCGCGGCGACGACTGCGCCGAACTTGGGACAGAGCCCGAAGAGCAGGGCGAAGCCGGCCGCCGCCCAGTAGGCCGCCGTGGAGTAGACCCGGGTGGCCGCCATGACGCCGATGTTCTCGGAGTACGTGGTGTTGGGCGGGCCGCCGACCGCCGTGGACAGCATGGACGCGGCGCCGTCGGCCGCGATGGCCGTCCCCAGCTGGTCGTCGAGGGGGTCGCCGGTCATCTCGCCGACGGCCTTGATGTGCCCGGCGTTCTCGGCGATCAGCGCGATCACCACGGGCAGCGCGATCAGGATCGCCGACCACTCGAATTCCGGCGCGTGGAAGGACGGCAGCCCGATCCAGTCGACCCTGGAGACCGCGGACAGGTCGAGGCGCCAGTGGTCCACGGCCTCGGCCCCGCCCATCCGGGAGTGGATCCGGCCGAAGACCCGGTCGAGCACCCAGGACAGCCCGTACCCGAAGAGCAGCCCGAGGAAGATCGCGATGCGCGACCAGAAGCCGCGCAGGCAGACCACGGCCAGCCCCGTGAACAGCATGACCAGCAGCGCAGTCCACTGGTCCTGCGGAAAGTACGTGCTCGCCGTCACCGGCGCCAGGTTGAAGCCGATCAGCATCACCACCGCGCCCGTCACCACCGGCGGCATGGCCGCGTGGATGATGCGGGCGCCGAAGCGCCGGACGGCCAGCCCCGACAGGAACAGCGCCGCGCCGACGACGAAGACGGCGCCGGTGACGACCGCGCTGTCCCCGCCCGAGGCCCGGATGGCCGCCGCGACGCCGACGAAGGACAGCGAACAGCCGAGGTAGGACGGGACCCGGCCGCGCGTCGCGAGGAGGAAGATCACCGTCGCGACACCGGACATCATGATGGCCAGGTTCGGGTCCAGGCCCATCAGGACCGGCGCGACGAAGCTGGCGCCGAACATCGCCACGACGTGCTGGGCCCCCAGCCCCGCGGTCCGCGGCCACGACAGCCGCTCGTCCGGCCGCACCACCGCTCCGGGGGCGGGGGTCCGCCCGTCTCCGTGCAGGGTCCAGCCCACGCCGAGGCGCATCTTCCACTCCTCTTCTCCGGAGGACCACAGCTCCGGCGGATCACACGTCGAAGCCGCAGCGCCAGGGTGCCGCTGCGGCCAGTCGATATGTTACGGCCGAGTATCGGCAGTATCGGCAGGTTCGTCCCGGTGGGGCGGACCTGCCGTCCCCGTAGCCTGCCCCACCGGCGGCCGTGGCCGCAGCACGGCCGCGCCCGCGGTCAGCGCGAAGGCCAGCAGGGTGACCAGGCCGAACGACACCACCAGCGAGGTCGCATCGGCCACCGCGCCGATCGCCGACGGCGCGATCAGACCCGAGGTGTACGTGATCGTCGCGACACCGGCGATGGCCTGCGCCGGGGACGGCCCGCTGCGCGCCGCGGCCGCGAAGGCCAGCGGGACCACCACCGCGATGCCCAGCCCGATCATCCCGAAACCGGCCAGCGCGGCCGCCGGATGAGAGGCCGTCACCACGAGCACCCCGCCCGCGGTGGCCAGTACGCCGCCCGCGCGGACGGTGCGCACCGCCCCGAACCGGTCCACCAGCCGGTCACCGGCCAGCCGTGCGACGGCCATGGTGAGCGCGAAGGCGGTGGTGGAGGCGGCCGCCAGGCCGGCGTCCGTGTCCAGGACGTCCCGCAGGTAGACCGCCGACCAGTCCAGGCTCGCGCCCTCCGCGAAGACCGCGCAGAACCCGATGGCGCCGATGAACAGGGCGGATGTGGGGGGCAGCGCGAAGTGCGGCGGAGCTGGCGCCTCCTGGTCGCTCCTGAGGTCCAGCACCCCCTGTACGGCGACCAGCCCGGCCGCGGTGAGGGACAGCGCGGCGATCAGGTGGTGCAGCCGGGCATCGGCGCCCATGTGCGCGGCGACCGTGCCGGCGGCCGAGCCGAGCAGGGCGCCCACGCTCCACATGCCGTGCAGCGAGGACATGACCGAGCGGCCCAGACGGTTCTCGGTCTCCACGCCGAGCGCGTTCATCGCCACGTCCGACATCCCGGAGGTGGCCCCGTAGACGAACAGGGCGAGACAGAGGGTGGGCAGGTTCGGGGCCAGGCTCGGGAGGATGAGGGAGAGGGTCCACATCGACAGCAGCACCCGCAACGCCGGGCGCGCGCCGAACCGGTGGTTGATCCGCCCGGCCAGCGGCATCGCGAGCGCCGCGCCCAGGGCGGGGAAGGCGAGGGCGAGGCCCAGGGTGCCCGCGCCGAGCTGGGCGTGGTCCTGGATCCAGGGGATGCGGGTGGCGAAGGAGCCGGTGACGGCGCCGTGGGCGCAGAAGACGGCGGCGATGGCGAAGCGGGCATGGCGCAGGCGCGCCGGGCTGAGGTCGGGTTCCCCGGTCATGCCGATAAACTATCAGGGAGCCTGCCTGATAGATGATGTCCCGACTCCCTAGGATGGGCGCCGTGACCCCAGCCTCCACCCCGGCCTCCAGCCCAGCCTCCACTCCGGTGAGGCATCCGTTGTTCCCGCCGTCGTTGCCCGCCCCGCCGCAGCCGCAGCCGCCGTCGCCCGCGTCACCGAGCACGGCCCGGGCCCTCAACGACCGGCTCGCCCTGGAACTCCTCCAGGAGCACGGCCCCCTGACGGCCACCCAGCTCAAGGCCATGACCGGCCTCTCGCGGCCCTCCGTGGCCGACCTCGTCGACCGGCTCACCGGGGCCGGGCTGATCGAGGTCGCCGGGGAGTCCGGCGCACAGAGGCGCGGCCCCAACGCCAAGCTGTACGGGATCGTCGCCGGGCGCGCCCACCTGGCCGCCCTGGACGTACGGACCGACCGGGTCACCGCCGTCGTCACCGACCTGCTCGGCCACCCCCTGGCCGAAGCCGCCCTGCCCGCCGGCGCTCCGCAGGACGCGGTGGCGGCCCTGCTGGACACCGCCCGCCGGGCCGGGGCGGGCGCCCTGCACACGGTGGTCGTCGGAGCGCCGGGCCTGGTCTCGCCCGCCACCGGCGAACTGCGCGACACCACCGGTCTGCCCGCCTGGCACCGGGACCTGGTGGGCGCCCTCCAGCGCGGCCTGTCCGCCGCGGTGGTCGTCGAGAACGAGACCAACCTGGCGGCCCTCGCCGAGCAGCGCCTGGGCGTGGCCCATGACCTGGACTCCTTCGTCCTGCTGTGGCTCGGCGCGGGTGTGGGCGCGGCGGTGGTCCTGGACGGCCGGCTGCGCCGGGGCGCCTCCGGCGGGGCGGGCGAGATCGGCTTCCTTCCCGTGCCGGGCACCGGCGGCCTGCCCTCGGCGGCCGACTGCGGGGGCGGGTTCCACGCGCTGGTGGGCCGGGAGGCGGTGACGGCCCTGGCGCGGGAGCACGGCTTCGCGGGCTCGGCGGAGGAGGCCGCGGCCGGGGGCGCGGGGGAGGCGTTCCTCGAAGCCCTGGCCGAGCGGCTCGCGCTGGGGGCCGCGGCGGCCGCGGCGATCCTGGACCCGGGCTGCGTGGTCCTGGCGGGCGAGCTCGGCCGGGCGGGCGGGCCGGCGCTGGCGGCCCGGGTCGCGCACCGGCTGGCCGGGCTGACCCCCGTCCCGACGGAGGTCCGGGCCACGGCCCTGGGCGACCCGGCGGTTCTGGCGGGCGGGCGGCTGGCCGCGCGGGAGGCGGCGCAGGCGGTGCTGTTCGACACCTCGGGTTCCGCCGGCGTGTGAGGGGGCCTAGCGGTGCTGGCTCGGGCCGGGTGCCGGGGCGCCGGGGCCGGGCTGCGGGGCCGGTTGCGCCGGGGCCGGGCGCGCGCCGGGGTGTCTCCTCGGGCGCCGAACGGTTCGGGGGGTCGGGGAATGCGGCGGTGGTGCGTTCGACGCCCTGCGGGGACACCCCGCCACACACCCGGCCCCGTCACAACCGGGGGGAATGTGCGGCCCTCGTCGGTGCGCCGGCCCAGCGCCGGGGCCGGTCGCGGCGGGGCCGGGCGCGCGCCGGGGTGTCTCCTCGGGCGCCGAACGGTTCGGGGGGTCGGGGGGTGCGGCGGTGGTGCGTTCGGCGCCCTGCGGGGACACCCCGGCACACACCCGGCCCCGTCGCAACCGGGGGGAATGTGCGGCCCTCGTCGGTGCGCCGGCCCCGCGCCGGGGTCGGTTGCGACGGGGCCGGGCGCGCGCCGGGGTGTCTCCTCGGGCGCCGAACGGTTCTGGGGTCGGGGGGTGCGGCGGTGGTGCGTTCGGCGCCCTGCGGGGACGCCCCGGCACACACCCGGCCCCGTCGCAACCGGTGGGGGATCAGTGCTGGGCCAGGAACTCCGCGAACGTCAGCCGTCCCACCGCGTGCGAGGGCGTCAGGTGGCCGCCGCGCCGGAAGCCCGCGTACGCCTTGCCGGCCAGTGGCAGGGGGACCACCCGGCGGCGACGGCCTGAGGCGGCGAGGTAGGCGCGGCCCAGCTCCTGCAGCGTGCGGATCTCCGGGCCGCCCATGTCCGCGACCCGGCCCGAGGGGGCCGGGACCGCCAGCTCCGCGAGCCGCTGCGCGACCTCGCCGACGGCGATCGGCTGTACCCGTACGCCGGCCGGCAGCGGCACCACCGGCAGCTTCGCCGCCGTCTCCACCACCTGCGCCACCAGGTCGTGGAACTGCGTCGTGCGCAGGATCGTCACGCCCAGCCCGGAATCCTCCAGCATCCGCTCCACCTTGAGCTTCGTCCGGTAGTAGCCGAGCGGGACCGCGTCCACCCCGACGATCGAGATGTAGACGGTGTTGCGCACGGTCCCCGCCCGCCGGGCCGCCGCGATCAGGTGACCGGCGGCCACGTCGTCGCCCTTCCCCGCGCCGCGCGGGCTGCTCGCGCAGTGCACGACGATCTCGGCCCCCGCCATCGCCGCGTCCAGCCCGCGGCCGTCCCGCAGGTCGACCGGGTGGTCCGGCGCGTGCCGGCTCAGCACGCGGACCTCGTGGCCCTGGTCCCGGAGCCGGGCGACGACGAGCGTGCCGAGGGTTCCGGTGCCTCCGGTGACGAGGATGGTGCTCATGGGTTCCTGCCCTTCGCTGGAAACGTTCCTTCACAGCGCAGACCGGGCAGCCCTCAGGTATGTGACAGCTGCCGCGAGAGGAATTCCAGCTTCTCCGGATTGACCACCGTGTGCAGGGCGCTGACCAGCCCGTCCTCCCATTCCACGCAGAGGACCGCGACCTCGCCGAAGAGCAGCGCGGGCGCCCCGTTGACCTCCGCGACGGTGATCGGCAGGCCCGCCGCGTACTTCGCGAAGATACCGAGCGCGAAGCGGGCGACCTTGTCGCGGCCCACGATCGGCCGCAGCGCCGAGCTGACGACTCCGCCGCCGTCGCCGACGTACCGCACGTCGGCCGTCAGCAGGCCCTCCAGCAGGGCCAGGTCCCCGCCGCGCGCCGCCGTCAGGAAGGTCTCCACCAGGCTCTGCCACCGCTCGGGATCAGGCGCGAAGCGCGGCTCCGGAGTGCCCGCCCGTTCGGCCGCCACCCGCGCGGCCGCCCGCCGGTAGAGCTGGCGGCAGTTGGCCTCGGAGACGTCCAGGACCTGGGCGATCTCGCGGTGGCCGTACCCGAAGGCCTCGCGCAGCACGTACACCGCCCGCTCCGTCGGCGTGAGCTGCTCCAGCAGGACCAGCAGGGCCATCGACACGCTGTCCCGCTGCTCCGCCGACTCCAGCGGGCCGAGGGTCCCGTCCCCGGTGAGGACGGGCTCCGGGAGCCAGGGACCCACGTACTCCTCGCGCCGGGCCCGCGCCGAGGTGAGGGTGTTCAGGCACAGGTTCGTGACGACCTTGGCGAGCCAGGCCCCCGGGTGCGCGATGTCGGAGCGGTCCGCCGAAGCCCAGCGCAGGTACGCCTCCTGCACGGTGTCCTCGGCCTCCGCGGCGGAGCCGAGCATGCGGTAGGCGATGGCGAACATCCGCGGCCGGTGTTCCTCGAAGTCCGCGACGGGTGCGGTGACATGTGTGCTCACCGGCCCAGCCTACGAGTGAGGACCCGGTGGCCGCCGGGCCACCGGGTCCTCACGTTCCGGTCAGTGCGTTCTCGTCGTCCGGGTCAGCAGGTGCCCTGGTCCTTCCAGACGCCCCACTCGCCCGTGGTGCCGGGCTCCTCGTTCTGCGTCCACCACTGGGCCTTCCAGGTGTGACCCTTGTGGGAGACGAGGCTGCCGGTGTTGTAGACGGTGCCCGCCACGTAGGCCGGGGTGGTGCAGGTTCCGCCTGTGGGGGGAGTGGTGGTCGGCGGGGTGGTCTGGCCGCTCGGTTCCACCAGGGTGGTGCCCCGTGCCAGGTCGCCGGCCAGGGCGTACGTGGTGCCCGAGATGGTCACCGTCCAGTTGGAGGGCGTGGACACCGGCAGGTAGTAGTTGAACGACAGGTCGACCGAGGCGCCCGGGGCCAGCGTCTGCCAGGCCGGGAGCTTCAGGGAGACGCGCTGGAAGTCGCCCTTGAGGCCGCCGACGTTGGTGCCGGTGTGGCCGCTGCTGATCACCTTCGTGCCGAAGCCGGACTGGTCCGAGGCGTTGTTCGGCGCGGAGGTGCCGTAGTCGAACTGGAACTCGGTGCCGCCGGGCAGCGTGGTGCGCGTGTTGTTGGTGATCCTGAGCTTCGGGGTGAGCGGGTAGTTGGAGTCGCCCAGCTTGAACTCGGTGAACTCCGTCTTGACGTCCACGGCCTGGGCGGGCAGGGCCGCGCCGGCCTTCTTCGCGCCGTACGGGGTGGCCGTCTTGAACTTGTCGTACATCAGCGAGGTGAGCGTGTCGCCCATCTCGTACTGGCCCTTGGCCGCGTTGTACGCGTAGTCGCCCGCCAGTTCCCAGACCATCGTGCCGCCGATGCCCTTGTTGACCACGTAGTCGGCCTTGGCGGCCACCGACTGCTCGTCCTCCGTCGAGAGGAAGACCTTCTTCTCGGCGTTCCACAGCCACGGCGCCACCAGGGTGGAGTCGTACTTGCGGACGTAGGTGCCGGTCAGCGTGGTGTTCGCCGGGAAGCCGTACTTGGTGACGTAGTCGCCGACGACCCCCTTCTCCAGGTTCTTGGCGTGCCACATCGGGTTGGAGCCGGCCGGGGACTCGGCCCCGTTGGTGTCCTTGTCGTGCCACAGGTTGTCGATGCCGACCGCACCGTCACCGCACTTGGTCAGGCCCGCCCCGGCCGGACAGGTGGTCGCGGGGGCCTTGCCCCACAGGCCGTCCGTGCCGCCCTGCACGTTCTTGAAGCCGCGGGTGTAGTAGGGCAGGCCGATGTTGATGCGGCCGCCCGGCATCGAGCCGCGGAAGTAGTGGTACGCCCAGTCGGTGTTCAGGTAGCCGATGCCGCCGTACTGGGAGGTGGAGTAGACGCCCGCGGCGGCCAGTTCACCGTCCTTGCCGTCGTCGAACAGCGAGGCGTTGGGGCCGACGTGTTCGTTCCAGGCGCCGTGCAGGTCGTAGGACATGATGTTGACGTAGTCCAGGTACTTCTGCACCTGGAAGGTCTCCATGCCCCGCAGCAGGTAGCCGGAGGAGGGGGCGGCGACGGAGAGCAGGTAGTGCTTTCCGTCGGCGGCGCCCGCGCGGTCGAGCTTCTCGCGCAGGGACTTCATCAGGGCCGCGTAGCCCTGGACCACGCCGGCGCGGCGGGCGTTGGACAGCTGCCAGTCCAGGGGGTTGCCCGCGTCCTTCATGGTGGTCGGGTACTCGTAGTCGATGTCGACGCCGTTGAACCCGTACGTGCGGATGAACGCGACCGAGGAGTCGGCGAAGGTGTCGATGCCGGCCTGGTTGACGGAGCCGTCGGCGTTGGTGGCCATGGAGTAGAAGCCGCCGGAGGCGACCCGCTTGCCGTCGTCGCCGAAGTAGCCGCCGGTCTCCGCCCAGCCGCCGACCGAGATGAGGGTCTTGACGTCCGGGTGCTGCTTCTTGAACTTCGTCAGCTGGTTGAAGTGGCCCTTGTACGGGAGGGCCGGGTCCATCTCGGCGCCCGCGACGCCCGGCCAGGTCATCCCGGTGGCGGCGTTGTTCGCGCTGTCCGAGCCGACCGAGATCTTGTTGTCGGCGCCCACGTGGGCGAAGGCGTAGTTCAGGTGGGTGACCTTGGACCACGGGATGTCGTGGGCGAGGTAGGCGGGGGCGCCGTCCTTGCCGGTGCGCCAGCCGGTGAAGTATCCGATGACGCGACGCTGGTGGTCGGCGCCCATCTTCTCGCGGCCCTCGGCGTCGTAGACCGAGCAGTACGGGACGTCGACGCCGGCCGTCTTGTAGAGCCCGTCGGGGCGACAGCTCTCGTGGTCGGCCGCGTGCGAGACGCCCGCCGAGAGCCCGCCCAGCAGCAGTCCGGCGATTGCGGCGCCGGATGCCAGGAGCATCGCTCTCGAACGTGTGGGGGACGGCATGATGCCTCCTGGGGAGGGGAGGATGGCAGGAGCATGACAGGGCGCAATGTGGAGCAACGGGGAGGTAGGCAGCCCTGGTCGGCCCGTTACGTGCGCACATCTGACGGGCTGTTCCCGGGAAGTTGAAGGGAACGTTAAGAGGACTAGACCACCCCGTCAATAGGTCTGGACCAACCTCGGTCCACTTGACAAAACCCGCTCCGGCACGCTCCCCCTGTGAGCCAGGCCACACCACATCACTCGCGTGGCCGCCGATCGTCCGTGGCAGACTGGCTTCAGTACCAGTAGCAGCGCACTCCGGGGTCGGTGTAATTCCGAACCGGCGGTTATAGTCCGCGACCCGTCCGCAGCCAGCGGCCGGTTGACCAGGTGAGATTCCTGGACCGACGGTTAAAGTCCGGATGGGAGGCAGTGCGCGGCGGGCCAGTCACCGGTACGCCGCCGTCGGCGGTTCATCGGCACATCCCTGTGGATGTCTCCGAGCGGACCGCTTTTTCCGGCTTCGGCGTCCCCGTGTGAGCTGTACCGCTTCATCTGTCGTATCCCGACAGGCCCCGGAGTCCGTGCCCGATGAGGCAGGAGGACCCGGTGGCGACCCACGCCGCGCACGCAGCACCCGACGCGGACACCCGCGCCATGGGCCGAGCCGTCGAGCTCGCCGCCCGCGGACTCGGCTCCACCAGCCCCAACCCGGTCGTCGGCTGCGTCATCACCGACGCCACGGGCACGGTCGTCGGCGAGGGCTGGCACGAGCGGGCCGGCGGCCCGCACGCCGAGGTCCACGCCCTGCACGCAGCCGGCGGGGCCGCCCGCGGCGGCACCGCGTACGTCACCCTCGAACCCTGCAACCACACCGGCCGTACGGGACCCTGCGCTCAGGCCCTGATCGCGGCCGGCGTCACCCGCGTGGTCTATGCCGTCAGCGACCCGGACCCGCAGGCCGGCGGCGGCGCCGCCACCCTGCGAGCCGCCGGGATCGCCACGGAGTCCGGGCTGCTCGCGGACGAGGCCGAGGCGGGCAACACCGCGTGGCTGACCTCCGTACGCCTGGGCCGGCCCCACGTCACCTGGAAGTACGCCGCCACCCTCGACGGCCGCAGCGCCGCCGCGGACGGCAGCAGCCGCTGGATCACCTCCGCCGAGTCCCGGGCCGACGTCCACCGGCTGCGCGCCGAGGCCGACGCCGTCCTCGTCGGCGGCGGGACGCTGCGCCAGGACGACCCGCACCTCGCCGTCCGGGACATCGCGGGCGCGACCCAGCCGCTGCGGATCGCGCTCGACACGTACGCCACGATCCTGCCGACCGCCCGCATCCTCGACGACGCGGCGCCGACCCTGATCGTCGTCGGCGAGGACGCCGACACCCGGCACCTGCCCGGCGTCGAGGTCCTCCGGCTGCCCCTGCACGGCGGCCGCATCGGCGTGCACGACCTGCTCACCCACCTGTACGCCCGCGGCGTGCGCTCCCTGTTCCTGGAAGGCGGACCCACGCTGGCGGGCGCCTTCCTCGAAGGCGGAGCCGTGGACCGGGTCGTCGGCTACCTCGCCCCGGCCCTCCTCGGCGCGGGCCCCGCCGCCCTCGCCGACGCCGGCGTCACCACCATCTCCCGCGCGGTGCGCCTCGACATCACCGAGGCCGTCCGCATCGGCCCCGACCTGCGCATCACCGCCGTTCCCACCGTCCACACGCCCCCCAAGGAGCACTGAAGTGTTCACCGGAATCGTCGAAGAACTGGGCGAGGTCACCGCCGTCGAGCAGCTTGAGGAAGCCTCCCGCTTCCGACTGCGCGGCCCCCTCGTCACCGAGGGCGCCAAGCACGGCGACTCCATCGCCGTCAACGGCGTCTGCCTGACCGTCGTGGAGAGCGCCGACGGCGAGTTCACCGCCGACGTCATGCAGGAGACCCTCAGCCGCTCCAGCCTCGGCGCCCTGACCAAGGGCTCCCGGGTCAACCTGGAGCGCCCGATGGCCCTCGGCGGACGGCTCGGCGGCCACCTGGTCCAGGGGCACGTGGACGGAACCGGCGAGATCCTCTCCCGGACCCCCTCCGAACACTGGGAGATCGTCAAGATCGCCCTCCCCGCGAACCTCTCGCGCTACGTCGTCGAGAAGGGCTCCATCACGGTCGACGGCGTCAGCCTCACCGTGGTCGAGGCCGCCGCCGACTGGTTCACCGTCAGCCTCATCCCCACCACCCTCGCGCTGACCACGCTCGGCATCAAGCAGAGCGGCGACCCGGTCAACCTGGAGGTCGACGTCCTCGCCAAGTACGTCGAGCGTCTGCTCGCGGGCCGGGAGGCCGGCCAGTGAGCGCCCTGAACTGGCTGAACTCCGAGGCGTTCACCGCCTTCGACCAGCACATCAAGTGGTCCGACATGATCGGCAACACGATCGGTCTGCTCGCCCTCGCCCTCGGCTGGCGGCGCTCCATATGGACCTGGCCCGCCCAGTTCCTCTCGGGCGTCATCCTCTTCGTGGCCTTCGCCGCCGGTCACCTGTCCGGCAGCGCCGGCAAGCAGGTCGTGGTCATGCTCGTCGCGGCCTGGGGCTGGGCGCAGTGGAGCCGCGGCCGCCGGAAGGCCCAGGACGGCACGATCGCCGTCCGCTTCGCCAGCTGGCGCGAGCGCGGCGCCCTCGTCGGCGCCGCCGCCCTCGGTACCGTCGCCGTCGCCCTGCTCTTCACCGCCTACCCGGCGCTGTCCTGGGACCCCTGGCCCGACGCCTACATCTTCGTCGGCACGATCGTCGCCATGTACGCCCAGTCGCGCGGCATGGTCGAGTTCTGGTTCGCCTGGCTCCTCGTCGACCTCGTCGGCGTGCCCCTGAACTTCGCCAACGGCTACGCCTTCTCCGGCTTCGTCTACGTCATCTACGGCGCGCTCGTCCTGTGGGGCCTGCGCGACTGGTGGCTCCGCTCGCGCACCACCCCCGCCCCGGCCCTGGAAGGAGCAACGGCATGACCAGCCTCAAGCCCGTGCCCGACGTCCCCGAAGAGACCTTCCGCCTCGACCCCGTCGAGCAGGCCATCCGCGACATCGCGGCGGGCCGTCCGATCGTCGTCGTCGACGACGAGGACCGCGAGAACGAGGGCGACCTCGTCATCGCCGCCGAGAAGGCCACCCCCGAGATCATCGCCTTCATGATGAGCGAGTGCCGCGGCCTGATCTGCGCCCCCATGGAGGGCCCCGAGCTGGACCGGCTCGAACTCCCGCAGATGGTCCAGCACAACACCGAGTCGATGCAGACCGCCTTCACGGTCTCCGTCGACGCGAGCGCCGTCCACGGCGTCACCACCGGCATCTCCGCCTCCGACCGGGCCACCACCCTGCGCCTGCTCGCCGGCGGGATCGCCCAGCCCACCGACTTCGTCCGCCCCGGCCACGTCTTCCCGCTGCGCGCCAAGCCCGGCGGCGTGCTGGTCCGCAACGGCCACACCGAGGCGGCCGTCGACCTCGCCCGCCTCGCGGGCCTGCGCCCGGTCGGCGCCATCGTGGAGATCGCCGGTGAGGACGGCGTCATGCTGCGCCTGCCCGAGCTGATCCCCTTCGCCCGCAAGCACGGCCTGACGATCATCTCCATCGAGGACCTGATCGCCTACCGCCGCTCCGCCGAGCCCACCGTGCGCCGCGAGGCCGAGGTCAGCCTGCCCACCGCCTTCGGCGCCTTCACGGCGTACGGCTACCGCTCCACCGTCGACGGTGTCGAGCACGTCGCCCTCGTCCACGGCGACGTCCGCGCGGGCGGCGGCGAGGACGTGCTGGTCCGCATGCACTCCGAATGCCTGACCGGCGACATCTTCGCCTCGCAGCGCTGCGACTGCGGCCCCCAGCTGCACGCCTCCATGGAGCGCATCAAGGCCGAGGGCCGCGGGGTCGTCGTCTACCTGCGCGGCCACGAGGGCCGCGGCATCGGACTGCTGTCCAAGCTGCGCGCGTACGAGCTCCAGGAGCGCGGCCGCGACACCCTCGACGCCAACCTGGAGCTGGGCCTGCCCGCCGACGCCCGCGACTACGCGGCCGGCGCGCAGATCCTCGGCGACCTCGGCGTGCGCAGCGTCCGGCTGCTGACCAACAACCCGGAGAAGTCCGACGCCCTCGTCCGGCACGGGATCACGGTCACCAGCCGGGAGTCCATGCCGCTGGAGGCGGGCGAGCACAATCTGCGGTACCTGCGCACCAAGCGGGACCGGATGGGGCACGACCTGCCCTGGCTCGACGCGGCCGTGACCACGTCCGCCTGCGGCAACCAGTAGACCGAACGCACCACCCGTACATTCCACACCCGTACATCCCGCATCCCCTACGAACCACCGAGGAGCAGAGCTGTGAGCGGCAAGGGCGCACCCGAACTGAGCGTGAAGAACTGCGGAGACCTCCGAGTCGCCGTGATCGCGGCCCAGTGGCACGAGAAGGTCATGGACGGACTGGTCGACGGCGCCCTGCGGGCCCTGCACGAGCTCGGCATCGACGAGCCCACCGTGCTCCGCGTCCCCGGCAGCTTCGAGCTCCCGGTCGTGGCGAAGGTACTGGCCGGTCGCGGTTACGATGCCATCGTCGCCCTCGGAGTGGTCATCCGCGGCGGCACCCCGCACTTCGACTACGTCTGCCAGGGCGTCACCCAGGGCCTGGTACAGGTGTCGATCGACACCGGAGTCCCCGTCGGCTTCGGTGTGCTGACCTGCGACAACGACGAGCAGGCGCTGGACCGCGCCGGGCTTGAGGGGTCGAACGAGGACAAGGGGCACGAAGCGGTCACCGCCGCCGTCTCCACCGCCATGACCCTGCGGACCGTCAGCGAACCCTGGCGCTGAGTGGCGTGGGGAAACCCCGTATTCTGAGGACCATCATGGCGAACAAACCCTCCAAGAGCTTCGAAGAGCTCTTCACCGAGCTCCAGCTCAAGGCCGCCGACGGCGACCCCAGCACCTCCCGCACCGCCGAGCTCGTCCACAAGGGCGTCCATGCCATCGGCAAGAAGGTCGTCGAGGAGGCCGCCGAGGTCTGGATGGCCGCCGAATACGAGAGCAAGGACGCCGCCGCCGAGGAGATCTCCCAGCTGCTGTACCACGTCCAGGTGATGATGGTCGCGCGCGGGATCTCCCTCGACGACGTCTACGCGCACCTCTGAGCCAGGCACGCACACACCCGCCCGATCACGCCACCACGCACCAAAGGAAGCCCCATGCTGCGCATCGCCGTCCCCAACAAGGGTTCACTCTCCGGACCGGCGTCGGCGATGCTCCATGAGGCCGGCTACCGCCAGCGCAAGGAGTCCAAGGAGCTCGTGGTCGTCGACCCCGAGAACGAGGTGGAGTTCTTCTACCTCCGCCCCAAGGACATCGCGATCTACGTCTCCACGGGCAAGCTCGACATCGGCATCACCGGCCGCGACCTGCTGCTCGACTCCGGCGCCAGCGCCGAGGAGATCCTGCCGCTGAACTTCGGGCGCTCCACCTTCCGCTACGCCACCAAGCCCGGCACGGCGAAGGGCCCCGAGGACTTCCACGGGATGACGATCGCGACCTCGTACGAGGGAATCGTCGCCAAGCACCTCGCCGACCAGGGCATCGACGCCTCCGTCGTGCACCTGGACGGCGCGGTCGAGACCGCCATCCAGCTCGGCGTCGCCCAGATCATCGCGGACGTCGTCGAGACCGGCACCAGCCTGCGCAACGCGGGCCTGGAGGTCATCGGCGAGCCGATCCTGCGCTCCGAGGCCGTCGTCATCCGGCGCAACGGCGCCGACCCCGAGGACCCGCAGGCCCAGCAGTTCCTGCGCCGCCTCCAGGGCGTCCTGGTCGCCCGCAGCTACGTGATGATGGACTACGACTGCCGCGCCGAGCACCTGGAGCGCGCGGTCGCCCTCACCCCGGGCCTGGAGTCGCCGACCATCTCCCCGCTGCACAACGAGGGCTGGGTGGCCGTCCGCGCCATGGTCCCGGCCAAGGAAGCCCAGCGGATCATGGACGACCTGTACGAGCTCGGCGCGCGCGCGATCCTCACCACCTCCATCCACGCCTGCCGTCTCTGACCCGTCCGGCCCGCGACACCACTGCAGAAGGCACCCGAAGCACCATGGCCGAGTCCGCCGCCCAGCCCGTACCCCCCACCCTGCCGGTCACCTTCCGGCCGACCCGCACCCGGGTCGTCCTGCTGGGCGTCGGGCTCGCCATGTTCTCCACCATTACGGCGATCGCCCTGCTGCTGGAGAACCTCGGCCCGGGGGAGCGGATCAGCTTCGTCTTCACCGCCGTCCTGCTGACCTCCGTACTCGTCCTGCTCAGCCGCCCCAAGGTGGTCGCGGACGAGGGCGGGGTCACCGTCGTCAACCTGACCACCACCCGCCGTCTGGAGTGGGCGCAGATCCTGCGCGTCAACCTCCGCCCCGGCGACCCGTGGGTGTTCCTCGACCTCAGCGACGGCACCAGCCTGCCCGCCCTCGGTATCCAGCCGGGTGTCGCCAAGCAGCAGGCGATCGGCGACGCCCGCGCCCTGCGCGCCCTCGCCGAATCCAGGGGAACCGGCACGAACGCCCACTGATCGCCCCGATCCCCGCCGCTGCGTACCGTTGCGGCCACGATCTCAGTGACTACCCTGGTGGCGGGGCGCAGCTGTGCGCCCCCCCACCGGCCCCGGGACCCCGTGGCCCGCGGGCACCTGCGACTTGAGGAGTGACTCCCTCCAGCAATGGACGGATCGTCCGGTAATACCCGCGCCGCCCTCCCCCCGGAGGCGGCGGCATGAGCACCCCGTTCCTTCTTCTCCTGGCGGCCTTCGCCCTGATCCTCGCCAACGGTTTCTTCGTGGCGGCCGAATTCGGCCTCGTCACCGTGGAGCGACCCGAGGCCGAGCGCGCCGCAGCCGACGGTGACCGCCGTGCCCGTACGGTGGTCAGGGCCCTGGGGGAGCTGTCCTTCCAGCTCTCCGGCACCCAGCTCGGCATCACCATCACCTCCCTGGTCGTCGGCATGCTCGCCCAGCCCGCCCTGGCCGCCTTGCTGGCCGGCCCGCTGGCCGCGACGGGCCTGCCCCGGGGAGCCGTCGCCGGCGTCGCCGTCGTCATCGGCATGCTGCTCGCGTCCGCCGTCCAGATGGTCGTCGGCGAGCTCGTCCCGAAGAACTGGGCGGTCTCCCGGCCGCTCCAGGTGGCCCGCTTCGTCGCCGGACCGCAAAACGCCTTCTCCCGCGTCTTCCGGCCGGTCATCGCCGGTCTCAACGCCGTGGCCAACCGGCTCGTCCGGGCGCTCGGCGTGGAACCCACCGAGGAGATGGCCTCGGCCCGCACCCCCGGCGAACTGGTCTCCCTGGTCCGCCACTCGGCCCAGGCCGGCGCCCTCGAACAGGACACCGCCGACCTCTTCGTACGGACCCTGTCGCTGGGCGACCTCACGGCCCAGCACGTCATGACCCCCCGGGTGAAGGTCAGCGCACTGATGCACACGGCCACCGCGGCCGACGTGCTCAACCTGACGCGCGCCACGGGCCTGTCCCGCTTCCCGGTCTACCGCGAGCGCATCGACGAGATCACCGGCGTCGTCCACCTCAAGGACGCCCTCGCCGTGCCCGAGGCGGAACGCGACCGCACCAGCGTCAGCCGGATCTGCGTCGCCCCGCTGCTGGTGCCCGGCTCCCTGCCGGTACAGCCGCTGCTGGAGCGGCTGCGCAGCGAACAGCCCATGGCCGTCGTCGTCGACGAGTACGGCGGCACCGCCGGCGTGGTCACGCTGGAGGACATCGTGGAGGAGCTCGTCGGCGAGGTCCGCGACGAGCACGACCTCGCCGAGGACGACATCCCCGAACTGGCCGCCGTCGCGGCCGAGGACGGCCGCCCCTCCTGGGAGGCCGACGGCAGCTGCCGGGTCCAGACCCTGCGCCGGATAGGCCTGGAGGTCCCCGAAGGCCCGTACGAGACCGTCGCCGGCCTCGTAGCCGATCTGCTCGGCCGGATCCCCGCCCCCGGGGACCGGGCGGAGCTCCCCGGCTGGAGGCTGTCCGTGCGCCGCGTCGGCCGCAACCGCGCCGAGCGGGTGCGCCTCGTCCGGCTGACGACGGTGCCCGCCGCAGGCCCGTACCAGCAGCCCCACCAGAGCGGCAACGCCGCCGTCCCCGGCTCCGGCCGCCACGGCGACCCGGTCCCGCAGCGGGCCGAGCTGGAAGGTGCCGCCCGATGAACGCGCTCCAGCTGCTCTTCGCCCTGCTCCTGGTCCTCGCCAACGGCTTCTTCGTCGGAGCCGAGTTCGCCCTCGTCTCCGTACGCCGCAGCCAGATCGAGCCCCTCGCGGCCGGGTCCAAGCGGGCGCGCCAGGTCCTGCACGGCCTGGAGAACCTGCCCCGCATGATGGCCGCCGCGCAGTTCGGCATCACCGTGTGCTCGCTCACCCTCGGAGCGGTCGCCGAACCCACGGTGGCCCGCCTCCTGGAACCCCTCTTCCACGCCGTCCACGTACCGCAGGGTCTGGTCCACCCCCTCGGCTACGCCGTCGCGCTCGCCGCCGTGGTCTTCCTGCACCTGGTCATCGGCGAGATGGTCCCCAAGAACCTCGCCATGGCCGCCCCCGAGAAGACCGCCCTGTGGTTCAGCCCCGGCCTGGTGGCCTTCGCGCGCGTGTGCGGGCCCGTCACCACCGGGCTCGGGGCCTGCGCCAAGCTCGTCCTCAGGCTCTTCAAGGTCGAGCCCAAGGACGAGGTCGAGGCCGTCTACACCTCCGCCCAGCTGGGCCGGCTCCTCAAGGACTCCCGGCAGGCCGGGCTCCTGGAGCCGGTCGAACAGGAACGGCTGGAGGACGCGCTGGAACTGGGCAGCCGCCCCGTCACCGACGTCCTCCTGGACCGGGACCGCCTGGTCACGGTCGGCCCCGCCGTCACCCCGCGCCAGATCGAGCAGCTGACCGTGCGGACCGGCTACTCCCGCTTCCCCGTCCGAGCCGACAGCGGCGCCTTCATGGGCTACCTGCACGTCAAGGACGTACTGGACCTGGAGGACCGGGAGCGGGCCGTACCCCAGCGGGTCTGGCGCCGGATGACCACGCTGTCCGCGACGCTCCCGCTGGACGACGCGCTCAGCGTCATGCGCAGGGAGGCCACGCACCTGGCCCAGGTCGCCGACCCGGCGGGCGGGGTGCTGGGCCTGGTGGCCCTGGAGGACGTCCTGGAAATGCTGGTGGGCGAGGTCCGTGACCCCGCGCACCGCGTTCCGGCAGGCCGGATCTAGCAGCCGCCGCTGTCGCCGTCACCGCCGTCGCCGTCACTGCGGCCCGCCCGGGTCACAGCGGCGGTGGCGGCTCCGGCCGCTCCCGGGGCCCCCGACCCGACAGGACCTCCCCGTACGCCTGCATCAGGTCCGGCAGCCGCAGCGTGGCCAGGTCGTCCCGCGACGGCTCACCCGCGAAGCCCGCCAGCCGCAGGTCCCGGTACGCGCAGCTCTTCTCGTACAGGGTCCGCAGGAAGCGGCCGTTGCCGAGCTCGTCGATCCACCCCTGCTCGACCACGTGCGCGCTGATGCTGCGCAGCTCCTCCAGCGCCTCCTCGTCCCAGTGGTCCCCGTTGGAGTCCGCCAGCACCCCGCCGATCGCGGTCAGTTCCAGCGGCCGGTAGCTGGGGAAGTCCACCCGGGTGGTGAACCGCGAGGACAGCCCCGGGTTGGCCGCCAGCAGCCGGTCCATCCCGGCCGGATAGCCGGCCAGGATCACCACCAGGTGGTCGCGGTTGTCCTCGGCCCGCTTGAGCAGCACCTGCAGCGCCTCGTCGCCGTACGCGTCGCCCTTGCTGTACCCCGAGTTCGACAGCGAGTACGCCTCGTCCACGAACAGCACACCGCCGATCGCGGAGTCGATCAGCTCGTTCGCCTTCACCGCCGTCTGGCCCAGGAACTCCCCGACGAGGTCCGCCCGTTGCGCCTCCACCAGATGGTCGCCGCCGAGCAGGCCCAGCGCGTAGAAGACCCGCCCCAGGATCCGGGCCACCGTCGTCTTGCCGGTGCCCGAGGGCCCGGAGAAGACGAAGTGGCGCTTCGGAGGCTGCACCGGCAGCCCCTGGCCGGCCCGCAGCCGCGCCATGTGCAGCTGCGCGGAGAGCGCTTTCACCTGCCGCTTGACCGGCTCCAGGCCCACCATGCGCTCCAGCTCCGCCAGCGCCTCGGCGAGCGCCGCCGGGTCGGCGGGCGCGGCCGGCAGGTCCTCGGGCGCGCCCTGGGGCGGGACGGACACCTTGCGCCGTACGCCCTCCACCCGGCCGCCGGGAGGCGGGGGCGGGGCCAGCGGATCCGGCTCGGCCTGGCCGTCCGCAGCGACGTCCTGGACGGGCCCCCCGCCCAGCGCGACCGCCGCGAAGTCCCCGCCGGCCGGGAAGGGGCCGTGCCCCGCGTGGGCCCCGTACCCGGCGTACCCCGCCAGGCCCGCCAGATCGGCCATGCCGTCGGTGTCGTCGCCGTCCTCGATGGCCGTCAGCCGCGCCGCCGTGTCCATGAACGAGGGATCCACCCGGTGCACCGCCCGGTACAGCGGCAGCGCCGCCGCACTGCGCCCGGTGCCCTCGTGCGCCCGCGCCAGCCAGTACCGCAGCTCCTTGCGCTGCGGCTGCTCGCTGCGGCACCGCATCAGGGCCGCCGACAGCATGGGCTCCGCCTGCCCGTACATCTCCAGCCGGACCCGGGCCATGCCGCCGAACAGCCCGGCCTCGATCCCGAGCAGCGGATCGTTGACCAGCGGTTCGGTGTGCCGCACCAACTGGTCCCAGTCCTTGACCAGATAGGCCCGGCAGGCGTGCAGGAAGCGGACCTGCGGATCGGCGTCCACGGGCGGCAGCGCGGCGAGGGCCTGGTCCAGCTCGGGCACGTGGCGGCCGTCCAGCCAGTGCGAGGCGTGGGCGAGCAGCAGGTCCCGCCGGCTCTCCAGTACCGGCTGTACCCACCAGCCCAGCCAGTACCAGGAGTTCAGCGTCCGCCGGTGTCGGGCCCGCTGCTCGCCGAAGCGGTCGCGGTGCGCGTACATGTGCAGCAGGGCGTTGCCGGTGTCGACCCGTAACGCGTGCAGGCCCAGCCAGCCGTCGGCCATCGAGGGATCGAGCCGTACGGCCGCCCGGAACTCCTCCTCGGCCTGCGGGTAGGCGCCCATCGTGCAGGCGTCGACCCCGCGCAGCCAGGCGAGTTCGGCCGGGGAGTGCATGCTGCCCGGCGTGCCGAAATCCATCACGTCCCCCACAAGCCTGCCCCCGTGGTGCGCGGTAACCCCCGCTTCGAGCGCGCGAGTTGCCCACTGCGCCGATGAAATCAGGGGTGCATCGTACCTGCGGTACGGCACCTTACGTAGGGCGCGACGGGGCCGGTTCGGGCCTGCGCCCCCCAGGCGCATCGTGACTCAGGGTGAAGAGCGGGCGCCCATGCGGGCCGCGTGACAGCGGCGCGGAGGGGGCGCGGGTGGCGGCGCGGGCAGAACGAAGCCCCCGATCACGGGGGAACAATCGGGGGCTTCGTGTCCGCGGCGGCCGTAAAAGCCGCGCATTGAGAACGTAAGGCCGCCGCGGGGCCGAGGTCAAGCGGGTCCGGGCAGGCCCGGCGGAGCGGATCTCCGGGGCCGCTCAGGCCCGGGGGAGTCCGTCACGTTCGGTGACGGAAGCCCGGGATCCAGCAGTCGCACCCGTCCCGGAAGACCACTCGTATCCCGTACCGCTCTGGCGTACCAGGATGTCGGCGAAGGGGCGTGAAGGGTCGCTGGAGAAGTGCGCGCGCTCCGCGCGCTCCCATCCGTCCCAGAAGTCGGAGAGTTCGACTCCGTCCCGGTTTCGCCCCCGCCCCCAGGACTGTGCGCGCGGCGTCTCCATCCACAGCAGGCGCGCCAGATGCGGGCGCAGCGCCCGCCGCCCCGCCCCGACCCCCTCCACGAGCACCACCGGCGCCGGCTCCAGCACCCGCAGGGGCCCGAAGCGGCGTTCCACCCAGTCGTACGGGGCCCAGTGCGCGGGCCGGCCCTGGCCCAGCGGCTCCAGCACCTGCGCGCGCAGCCGCTCCTGCCAGCCGAAGAGCTCCTCGTGGCTGGCCACGTCGTCCAGGTGCAGCACCGGAGCGCCCATCAGCTCCGCGAGCCGCCCCGCGAAGGTGCTCTTCCCGGATCCCGCGTGCCCGTCGACGCCGATCAGCCGTACCGGGCCGAGGGAGGGAGGCGACGCGGCGAGCTCGCGGGCGAGTGACTCAAGTGACGGGTGTGGCTCCACCCGACCAGCGTAGACAAGCCCGACACGGCCCTGGGCTTCGGCGTACCGCCGCCGGGAACTGGAAGGGTGAAGAGCCACCCAGCGCCGACCACCCCGGGGGAACCTCGCGATGACCACACCCACGCCCCGCAGGGCCCTGCTCGCCGCGGCACTGGCGGTCGCCGCCACCGCCACCGCGGCCACCGTCCCGGGGGCCGCGGCCGCCACCGTCCCCGGCGACGGTGCGCCGGGCGCCGTCCCGGGCGACGGTGCCGGTGCCTCGGCCGCCGTCCCGCCCGCCCCGGAGGCGCCGGGCCGCACCGTCGACAACCGGTTCTGGTTCTCCTACGCCCACTGGCTGGCCGGCACCCACCAGGGCACCACCGCCGTCGCCGGAACCCGCCCCGGCCTGGAGATCTCCGTGGCGGCGGGGCGCACCGAGTACGCCGACCCGCACACCGGAAAGAAGAGCACCTGGGAGTACGCCACCTGGACCTCCCCGCTGCACCGCTCGACCGTGCCCGCCACCGAGGCCATCGCCTCCTGGAACGCCCGCACCCCCGCCGGCACCTGGATCCAGATCGAACTGCGCGGCACCTACACCGACGGCGCGGCCACCCCCTGGTACGTCATGGGCCGGTGGGCCTCCGGCGACCGCGACATCCGCCGCACCTCGCTGGACGGCCAGAGCGACGGCAAGTCCACCGTCTGGACCGACACCCTCGCCGTCGACGCCCCCGCCGCGGCCGCCGGGCTGCGGATCACGCACTGGCAGCTCCGCCTGACCCTCCACCGCAAGCCGGGCGCCGACCGCGGCCCCACCGTATGGCTGGCCGGCGCCATGGTCTGCGACGTCCCCGACCGCTTCACCGTCCCCGCCTCCACCCCCTCGGGCAGGGCCCACGAGCTGAAGGTCCCGCGCTACTCGCAGGAGACCCACGCCGGCCAGTACCCCGAATACGACAACGGCGGCGAAGCCTGGTGCAGCCCCACCTCCTCCCAGATGGTCATCGAGTTCTGGGGAGGCAGGGCCAGCGCCACCGCCCTGAGCTGGGTGAACCCCCAGTACGCCGACCCGCAGATCTGCCACGCCGCCCGCTCCACCTACGACGCCGCCTACCGGGGCTGCGGGAACTGGCCCTTCAACGCCGCCTACGCCGCCACCTATCGCGGGCTCGCCGGCGTCATCACCCGCCTCGCCTCCCTGACCGACCTGGAGACCCTGATCGGGGCCGGGATCCCGGTCATCACCTCGCAGTCCTTCCGCACCGAGGAGCTCACCGGCGCGGGCTACGGGACCAGCGGCCACCTGATGACCGTCATCGGCTTCACCGCCGCCGGGGACGTGATCGCCAACGATCCCAACGCGCCCGACAACCCGTCGGTCCGCCGCGTCTACCGGCGCGCCGAGTGGGAGAACATCTGGCTCCGGACGAAGCGGTACGACGCGAACGGCAAGGTCAGAAGCGGCACGGGGGGCGTCTGCTACCTCTACGTCCCGGCGCTCCCGGCTCCGGCGCAGATCGCGGCGCTGCGGCTGGTCGGAGTGCTGTGAAGCGGCCGCGGAGTCTCCCTTTGACCGGCCGGCGCGGATATGTGGAACATAATGGGGTAAATGGCACATAAGCGCTTCGTCGTAAGAGGAGGCAGTCCGCCATGACCACCCATACGAGCATCGAGCACCACCCCGACCTCGCCGAGATGCGCACTCGGTTCGAGCGGGTGACCAGCACTCCCGCAGCGCAGGCCGTAGAAGCACTGGCCCTCCTCACGGGCCTCTACCTGGCAGCCTCCCCGTGGATCGCGGGATTCAGCACCCTCACCCCGCTGGCCATCAACAACCTGATCGCCGGCCTGGCGTACTGCCTGTGCATGGGCGGTCTGGGTTCCGCCTACGAGCGCACACACGCGATGGCGTGGACGGCGGTGGGCCTCGGTGCGTGGACGATCGTCGCCCCGTGGGTCATCGCCGGTGAAATGGACACGACGCGCACCGTGGTCAGCAACGTGATCGCCGGAGTCGTCGCCCTGTGTCTCGGCCTCGCGATGGCGGCCATGGCGGGCCGCACCCGCGAGAGCAGGGCCGGCCGCACCCGCGAGACCCGCATCTGACGCGGGCGCCGGAAGGGGCCGGTACCGGCCACCGGGCCCCGGACGCTCTGGGTGACCAGAGCGTCCGGGGCCCCGTCGTGCCGGGTTGCGCCGTACAGCTCGGCACGCCTCCATACGCCTCCGCTGACGCGGGGCGTGACCATCGTCTCTCCCGCGAAAGCCGCGAACGATGGCACATTGGACGGCATGACCGCTCACACCGCCACCCCCACCCCGGCGACCCCCAGCCTCCGCGCCCGCGGCCTCGTCCGCACCGGCGGCCCCCAGGACGGCTCCTCCTGGCTGGAACACGTCCTCGGCTGGACCCTCGTGGTCGTCGTCGCCATGTTCGTGACCCAGGTCGGCTGGCTGTAACGCGCGGGCTCGTGGACCCGCTGGTGCGCCGGCTGGCGCGCGACCCGCACCGTGATCGAGGAGTTCGTCCCGGAGTGTCCGGCACCTCCCGCGCCCGAAGAGCCGTGCGCTCAGCCCGGTGATCTTGCCCCGGTGACGGAAGGCCCCTGATCGGGCATACTCAAGCCGCCGCAGCCGCTGAACAGCCCCTCCCGTGATCCGGGACGGGCAGGATCGGCTGCAGGAGCACCCAGACCCGGCGCCGCGTCCCACCACTGACGCGTCGCCGCCGTGCCCGACCAGGGAGGAGAGCGCCGCCATGACCGACCGCGCCCCGCAGCCGGTGGACCGTCAGCTGCCCACCGAGGAGTCCCGGGACCTCCTCGCACTCGTACGCGAGATCGCCCAGCGGGAGATCCGCCCCCGGGCCGCCGATGAAGAGGACGCCGGACGCTTCCCGCGCGAGATCTTCACCCTCCTCTCCGAGGCCGGCCTCCTCGGCCTCCCGTACGCCGGCGAGTACGGCGGCGGCGAGCAGCCGTACGAGGTCTACCTCCAGGTCCTGGAGGAGCTGGCCGCGGCCCGCCTCACCGTCGGCCTCGGCGTCAGCGTCCACTCCCTGGCCTGCCACGGCCTCGCCGGTTACGGCACCAAGGAGCAGCAGGCCACCCACCTGCCCGCGATGCTCGGCGGCGGCCTGCTGGGCGCCTACTGCCTCTCCGAGCCGGCCGCCGGCTCCGACGCCGCCTCGCTCGCCACCAAGGCGGTGCGCGACGGCGACGACTGGATCATCACGGGCACCAAGGCCTGGATCACTCACGGCGGTGTCGCCGACTTCTACACCGTCCTGGCCCGCACCGGCGTCGAGGGACCCAAGGGCATCACCGCCTTCCTGGTCCCCGGTGACGCGGAGGGCCTGAGCGCGGCCGTGCCCGAGAAGAAGATGGGCATGAAGGGCTCGCCCACCGCCCAGCTGCACTTCGACGGCGTACGGGTGCCCGACTCCCGCCGCATCGGCGAGGAGGGCCAGGGCTTCTCCATCGCCCTCGCCGCACTGGACGCGGGACGCCTGGGCATCGCCGCCTGCGCCATCGGCGTCGCCCAGGCGGCCCTGGACGAGGCCCTGGTGTACGCCCTGGACCGCAAGCAGTTCGGGCACCCGATCGCCGACTTCCAGGGGCTGCGCTTCATGATGGCCGACATGGCCACCAAGCTCGAGGCGGGCCGGGCGCTGTACCTCGCGGCGGCACGGCTGCGGGACGCGGGCAAGCCGTTCTCCCGTCAGGCGGCGATGGCCAAGCTGTTCTGCACCGACGCGGCGATGGCCGTGACGACGGACGCCGTCCAGATCCTCGGCGGCTACGGCTACACGGCGGACTTCCCCGTCGAGCGGCTCATGCGCGAGGCGAAGGTGCTCCAGATCGTGGAGGGCACCAACCAGATCCAGCGCATGGTCATCGCCCGCCACCTGGCGGGCCCGGAGACGCGCTGACGTCCTTGGCGGCCAGGGCCTAGTACAGCCCGCTGCTGCCGGTGGGCCAGATCGGGGAGGACGTGAGCCGGGACCACTCCGGATCACGCCGCCCGGGCAGCGTGCGGCCGTCGTCGGCCCACCGGGCCACCAGGTCGCGGTAGATCGGCGGATCGGGAACCTGCTGCTGCTCACGCGGCTGCTGGGACTGATGCTGATGTTGATGAGGCTGCTGAACCGATTCTTCGCAACCCGGCGGCGTCGGACGACGCCGCCGGCCCGTTGCCGACTGAAGCATGGTCATACCAGGCCAACGCCGGACCGAAGGCCCGGGTAATCGCCCCGGCCGCCCGGCTATCCGTTCGAGCCGTCCCACGGCGCGGGCGGGGGGCTTCGGGGGCGGAGCCAGGCGGGCGGGGGTGGGGCCGTGCGGCGTGGCTTCGGGTTGGGCGGGGGCCACGCGGGCGGGGAGGGGCGGTGCGGGGGTGGCTTCGGGTTGGGCGGGGGCCACGCGGGCGGGATCAGAGACGCGTATGGGGGTTTCCCGTCAGTCTCATCGTCTCTCCGTGTCGGGCCGGTCCCTCAAGGGCGCTCCCTTCGGTCGCGTCGCTGCGCGATGGCCTTCGGCCACCCTTGACCGACCGTCCCGCCCCGGACATACGAAGACTGCCGGGAAACCCCCAAAGGAACGGGCCGGGCCTTCTATTTCAGGGGCGGGGAGAGTCGCGATGCACGGCCTGGGCGCTGGCCGGCCAGCCCGAGAGGCGGGCCGATCGCCATCGGATCCCGGGGTGGGGGCGGACGCGTCAGATCGCTACGCGCTTCTCATCTCTCAGCGTCCGTCGGCCGTCCGGGGCTGGGAATAGGCCGCCACAGATCGCTACACGCTCCCCGACGACGGCGGCAGCCGGTCGTTTGTGGTGGAGAGGGCCGGCAGGGGGCTGGTGGAGGGTCGTGGGCGTCGATTCCTCGCCTCAGCCGAGCTGTACTCCCATCAGAGCGACCCCACTCCCACGAACCCACGGACAGACCGCCCCAATTGGGGCAAACCGACGGCCTTTCCGGTCGCCCACCCACGCTGACCCGGATACAGCTCGGTATAGGCGCGTTCTGGCGCCTGAACTTCCCAAGACAGCCGTCAGACGCCCTCTTCGGCGATTTCTGACGGTCGTGGGCGGCCTATGTCCAGCCCCGGACGGCCGGCAGACGCTGAGAGATGAGAAGCGCGTAGCGATCTGACGCGTCCACCCCGTCTGATCCGTCGCCAGCTCCATCTGGCCGCCGTGCGGGGAGCTTTGGCCGCCCCCGTCCCGGGGTCGATGCGGATCGCCCGCCTCTTGGGCTGGCCGGCCGGGGCCCAGGCCGCGCATCCCTGCTCTCCCCGTCCCTGAAATAGAAGGCCCGGCCCGTTCCTTTGGGGGTTTCCCGGCAGTCTTCGTATGTCCGGGGCGGGACGGTCGGTCAAGGGTGGCCGAAGGCCATCGCGCAGCGACGCGACCGCAGGGAGCGCCCTTGAGGGACCGGCCCGACACGGAGAGACGATGAGACTGACGGGAAACCCCCAAGACCTCCCTGATGCCGCCCCAGGGGATCCCGCCCCCGAAGCCACCCCCGCACCGCCCCGCCCGCCTGCGCGCTCCCGCCCGCGTAGCCTCCCCGCACGCTCCTGATCCCGGCCGCCGGTTCTCCCGCCGCCGGTTCTCCCGGCCGGTGTCGTCCCCGCGGGTCTGGTCCCGCTTCGCGGGGCGCCGCCACCTTGCCCCGGCCCGTCGCCACCTCGCTCGGCCGCCGCCACCTCGCCCCGCCCCCGTCGGCCGCCGCCACCTCGCCCCGCCCCCGTCGGCCCCCGCCCGTCGGAGCGGCTCCCCGCCCCCACCCGCCCCGGCGTGCCGTGCCCGTCTGTCAGAACGTGCCGGAAGGGTGGCCTCCCGCAGGGTTTCTGACGTACCGTCATATCCGCTTGAGCTGGCCCTCTCTTCCTTTGCGCGTCCCCCGTCCCCCTCCTGCCCACGCCCCGACGTCGTCCGTCCTGGAGGTTCGCCATGCCCGCCGACCGGCCCGTCGCCCTCGACGAATACCCCATCCACCAGGCTCCCTTGTCGATGAAGCACCTCGTCAGCGGTGACCGGAACGCCTACGACCGGTGCATCTTCCACGTCTTCGACCACGCCGGCCGCGCCCTCCTCATCCTCGGCCTCGGCGTCTACCCCAACGCCGGGGTCATCGACGCCTACGCCACCCTCCGCGTCGGCGACGAGCTCCTCGCCGTCCGCGCCTCCGACGCCCTCACCGACGAGCGGATGAACCTCTCGGTGGGACCCCTGTCCATCACCGTCGACGCCCCGCTCCAGCAGCTCACGCTGCGCTGCGCCGCAGACCCGGCCGACCCGCACGGGCTCTCGTACGACGTCACCTGGACCGCGGAGTTCCCCGCCGTCTGGGAGCCCCACCACATCCAGCGGCGCGGCGACCGCCTCATGCTCGAAGGGCGTCGCTTCGTCCAGGCCGGCAACGTCACCGGCACCATCCGCGCGAAGGGCGAGGAGCTGACCCTCACCCCGGGGGAGTGGACCGGTACGCGCGACCGGAGTTGGGGTGTGCGGCCCATACCCGGCGAGGACGGCGGGCGGGCGGCGGAGGAGTACCGCCCGGAGGGCTTCCACTGGCTCTGGATCCCGGTCCGCTTCGAGGACCGCTTCGTGATGGTCATCGCCCAGGAGGACGCCGACGGGCACCGCACCCTGAACGAAGCCGTGCAGGTCTTCCCGGAAGGCAGCGGGCGCAACGACGTCCAGCTCGGCTGGCCGCACACCGAGATCCGTTACCGGCCCGGCAGCCGGCACCCCGAGAGCGCCGTCGTCCACCTCACCGACCCGGCCCGCAAGTCCCTCGAACTCGGCGTGGAGATCCTCAGCTCCTCCCCGCTCGCCGTAGGCGCCGGTTACCCGCCCGCCGCCGACTGGCAGCACGGCACCTGGCAGGGACGAGGCTGGACCGACCGTCGCGTCTTCGACCTGTCCGACCCGGCGGCCCACCCGATGGCTGCCTTCGGAGTCACCGACCACGCGGCGCGCTTCACCCTTGACGGCCAGGTGGGCCACGGCATCTTCGAGCACGGCAGCTTCGGGCGCCATGACCCGAGCGGCTTCACCGACTACTCCTCCGTCGCCCAGTAGCCCCATGGCAACTCCTAGGAAGGGAGCTCCTCCATGGCCACCGCTCCACGTCCGCGCACCTCCACCCGAGAGCCCGAAGAGCTCGGCCGCCGCCTCGCCGTCTGGCTCGACACGAAGCTCCCCGGCGCGAAGGTCACCAACGTCTCCGTCCCCGGCTCCAACGGCATGTCCAGCGAAACCCTGCTCTTCGACATAGAGCACCCCGACGCCCCGCTGCGCGCCTGCGCGCTGCGGCTCGCCGCCGATCCGGCCGCCTACACGGTCTTCCCGACGTACGACATGCCCCGCCAGCACCGCGTGATGAGACTGGTCGCCGAACACACGGACGTGCCCGTCCCCCGTGTGCAGTGGCTGGAGGAGGACCCGGGGCCGCTGGGCGCGCCGTTCTTCGTGATGGCCCGCGCCGAGGGCCGGGTCCCGCCCGATGTCATGCCCTACACCTACGAGGGCAACTGGCTGTACGCCGCGACCGACGCCGAGCGTGCCGGTCTCCAGGAGGCCAGCATCGCGCTGCTGGCGCGTCTGCACGACCAGTTCCCGGCCAAGGAGGCCGAGTTCCTCCTCCCGGCCGGCGAGGGCAGCCCGCTGCGCCGGCACGTGGAGGCCCAACGGGCCTATTACTCCGGGGTGGTGGGCGGGCTGGCCCCGTCCCCGCTCATCGAGCGGGCGTTCGCCCGACTGGAGGAGCTGTGGCCCGCCGACGAGGGCCCGGCCGTCCTCAACTGGGGCGACGCCCGCATCGGCAACGTCGTCTACGACGGCTTCACGCCGGCGGCGGTACTGGACTGGGAGATGGCGGCGTACGCCCCGCGCGAGGTGGACCTCGGCTGGACCGTCTACCTGCACCGCTTCTTCCAGGACCTCACGGTCAGCTTCGGCCAGCCCGGCCTGCCGGACTTCCTGCGCCGCGAGGACCTGGAGCGCCGGTACGCCGAACTCACCGGCCACACCCCGCGGGACATGGAGTTCCACACCCTGTACGCGGCCCTGCGCCACGCGATCGTGATGCTGCGCATCGCCTACCGCCAGGCGCACTTCGGCGAGGTCGAGATCCCGGCGGATCCGGACGGCCTGATCCTGCACCACGCCAGCCTGGCCGCCATGGTGCAGGGCACGTACTGGTAGCGAGCAGCGAGCAGCGAGCAGCGAGCCGGAAGCTGCTAGGGAAGCGGAAGAGGTGAGCGGAGCGCCCGGGCGACCGTCAGGCCGCCTGCGCGTGCTGCTGCCGCGTCTGCGCCTGGGCCTGCGGCAGTACGGGGCTCACCACGCGGACCGGACGCGAGCCCGGGCCGCCGACGTGCGAGAAGGGCTGCGTGCGCCAGTCCAGGCCCTGGGGAAGGGCGGACAGGGCGACGGATTCGAGCGCCTGCGCCTCCACCGGCTGGATCCTGCCGACCGTGGGCAGCGCGTCCGTGGCGGGCCGACCGGTGCCCGCGCACACCGTGAGCCCGAAGGGGTTCCACGGGGTCAGGCAGAGCGCGTGCTGCGGCAGGAACTCCTCGCCCGCGACGAGGGCGATGGCCTGGTCGCAGTCGGGGCAGATCGCGTGGTGGATCTCGAACCCCTCGGCGTCGTCGAGGTATTCGGAGTCCTCGGCGTCCCCGGAATCGAACGGTTCGAGAGGATCCGGTTCGGTGCGACCGGTGCGCTTGGTGTTCAGCATGGATGTACTCCCCCTTGGGTGGGCCGGGCGGGCAGGTTCTGCGGCCTCGGCCACAGCAAGCACTTCCCGCCGAGCGTCACGAGTAACCACAACAGACCGGCCTGCCATTTGCCTACCCCTGTGGCCTTGGTCACATGCCTGCCGCAGATGCCTCCAGTGGGCGGACACCGCTGTGCCTGGAGGGCCCTTGGGCCTTAAGTTGTGCGGCTATGAGCGCAATGGAGGAGCTGGACCGCCAGATCGTGGATCTGCTCGTGCGGGACGGGCGGATGAGCTACACGGATCTGGGCAAGGCCACGGGACTGTCCACGTCGGCGGTCCATCAGCGGGTACGCCGCCTGGAGCAGCGCGGGGTGATCCGCGGCTACGCGGCCGTGGTCGACCCGGAGGCCGTCGGGCTGCCGTTGACGGCGTTCATCTCGGTGAAGCCCTTCGACCCGAGCGCCCCGGACGACATCGCCGACCGGCTGGCCGGTGTTCCGGAGATCGAGGCGTGCCACAGCGTCGCGGGCGACGAGAACTACATCCTCAAGGTGCGCGTCGCCACGCCCCTGGAGCTGGAGGACCTGCTGGGCCGGCTGCGCGCCCTCGCACACGTCTCCACGCGCACCACCGTGGTCCTTTCCACCCCCTACGAGGCCCGCCCGCCCCGCGTTTAGGGGGTGTCCGGGCCCCTGAGGGGACCCGGCGGTCGGACGGGGGAGGGTGACGCGGGAGACTGGTCGGCATGACTGACCGCACCGCCCACTCCGCCGACGCCGCCGGAGCACCGACCAGGACCGTTCTCCTCCGCGGGGGCGAGGTCCACAGCCCCGCCGACCCCTTCGCCACCGCGATGGTCGTCGAGCGCGGCCACATCGCCTGGGTCGGCTCCGAGGGCGCCGCCGACGCCTTCGCTCAGGGCGTGGACGAGGTCGTCGACCTGGGCGGCGCGCTCGTCACGCCCGCCTTCACCGACGCCCACGTCCACGCCACCTCCGCGGGCTTGGCCCTGACGGGGCTGGACCTGTCCGGAGCGCGCTCCCTGTCCGCCGCGCTGGACCTCGTACGGGCCTACGCCGCGGGCCGTCCGGCCGACCGGGTGCTCCTCGGGCACGGCTGGGACGCCGCACGCTGGCCCGAGCGGCGGGCGCCGAGGCGCGCGGAGCTCGACGAGGCCGCGGGCGGCCGCCCGCTCTACCTGAGCCGCATCGACGTGCACTCGGCGGTGGTCACCACGGCCCTGCTCGACCTGGTTCCGGGGGTGCGGCCCGACGGGGACGAGCCGCTGACGCGGGAGGACCACCACGCCGTGCGGCGGGCCGCGCTGGCCGCGGTCACCCCCGCCCAGCGCGCCGAGGCCCAGCGGGCCGCCCTCGACCGGGCCGCGTCCCTCGGCATCGGCTCGCTGCACGAGTGCGGCGGACCCGACATCTCCTCGGCCGAGGACTTCACGGGGCTGCTCGACCTGGCGGCCGAGCGGCCCGGGCCGCGCGTCTTCGGGTACTGGGCCGACCGGGACCTCGACCGGGCCAAGGCGCTGGGGGCCGTCGGAGCCGCCGGTGACCTCTTCGTGGACGGCGCCCTCGGCTCGCACACGGCGTGCCTGCACGCCCCGTACGCCGACGCCGCGCACACCGGCACCGGCTACCTCGACGCGCACGCCGTCGCGGAGCACGTGGCCGCCTGTACCGAGGCGGGCCTGCAGGCCGGTTTCCACGCCATCGGCGACGCCGCGATCACCGCCGTCGTGCAGGGGGTCCGCGCGGCCGCCGAGCGGGTCGGCCTGGCCCGGGTGCGCGCCGCGCGGCACCGCGTCGAGCACGCCGAGATGATGACTCCCGCCGCCATCGCCGCCTTCGCCGAGCTGGGGCTCACCGCGTCCGTGCAGCCCGCCTTCGACGCGGCCTGGGGCGGCGAGGACGGCATGTACGCCGACCGGCTCGGAGCCGAGCGCGCCCGCACCCTCAACCCGTACGCGGCCATGCTCAAGGCCGGTGTCCCGCTGGCCTTCGGCTCGGACGCCCCCGTCACCCCGCTCGACCCCTGGGGCACCGTCCGCGCGGCCGCCTTCCACCGCACCCCCGAGCACCGCATCTCCGTCCGGGCGGCGTTCACCGCCCACACCCGGGGTGGCTGGCGGGCGCTGGGCCGCGACGACGCGGGGATCCTCGTGCCCGGCGCCCCGGCCGACTACGCGCTCTGGCAGACCGGCGACCTGGTCGTCCAGGCCCCCGACGACCGGGTGGCCCGCTGGTCCACCGACCCCCGTTCGGGCACTCCCGGACTGCCCGATCTGAGCCCCGGGTCGGACCTGCCGGTGTGCCTGGCGACGGTCGTCGGCGGGCGGGAGGTATTCGTACGCCCACAGGGGTGATCCGGGGGGCCTGGGTTCGGTACGGGCGGTCGGACCCGGATAAGTTCGGCCGGGTCCACCACAGGACGTCCGTACCGGACGGATCCGTCTGCTCAGCGCGCCCGCGCCTCGGGGGCGAGGGAAGGTTTCGCCGGTGGGGGCACCCCCGGCCGTGGCCGGGAGAGGGTGGCCCCCGGTCGGGGCCCGGCGGTCCAGTAGACAACGGTCACGGCGGCCCGCATCCAGCGGCCTTCTGACCGGCCCGAAGGACCGCGGGCCCCGATCGCTGTTCTAAAGTCATCCTCTGCGACCAGACGTACAGGACGTGCGAGAGCACAAAGGGGACTCAGTGAGCGACGGCGGACAGCGGGCCTACGGGCCGCTCGGAACAGCCTTGGTGATCATTCCGACCTACAACGAGGCGGAGAACATCGGGCTGATCGTCGGCCGCGTCCGCGCGGCGGTGCCCGAGGCCCACATTCTGGTCGCGGACGACAACAGCCCCGACGGCACCGGCAAGCTCGCGGACGAGCTGGCGGTCGGCGACGACCACGTGCACGTCCTGCACCGCAAGGGCAAGGAGGGACTGGGCGCCGCCTACCTTGCGGGCTTCGTCTGGGCCCTGGAGGCCGGGTACGGGGTGATCGTCGAGATGGACGCCGACGGCTCCCACCAGCCGGAGGAGCTGCCCCGGCTGCTCACCGCGCTGACCGGCGCGGACCTGGTCCTCGGCTCCCGCTGGGTGCCGGGCGGCCGGGTCGTGAACTGGCCCAAGAGCCGCGAGATCCTCTCGCGCGGCGGTTCGACGTACTCCCGGCTGATGCTGAACGTACCGATCCGCGACGTGACGGGCGGCTACCGGGCCTTTCGCCGCGAGACCCTGGAGGGCCTGGGCCTGGACGAGGTGGCCTCCGCGGGCTACTGCTTCCAGGTCGACCTGGCCCGCAGGGCCGTGCAGAAGGGATTCCGCGTGGTGGAGGTGCCGATCACCTTCGTCGAGCGTGAGTTCGGCGACAGCAAGATGAGCAAGGACATCGTGGTGGAGGCCCTGTGGAGGGTCACCCAGTGGGGTCTCAAGGCCCAGGCGGCCAAGCTGCTGGGCAAGCCGGACCGCTCGGTCTGACCCGCCGCGCGCCCATCCACCGGGGATGACGGGACACCCCCTAGGGGCTGTCCGGTACCTCCGGCTGAGGCCGCTCTTACGCGGTCCCGGGCACACTTGACGGTATGACGACCGGCATTGGATCCATGCGGTCGGGCACCTCGACCGCCCCCCGGCGGCGCTCGGCCGCCCGCACCTTCCTCCCCCTGGCGATCGCCGCCTGGCTGATCCTGGAGATCTGGCTGCTCAGCCTCGTCGCCGGTGCCGGCGGCGCGGTGAGCGTCGCCGCGCTGCTCGCGGGCGGGATGATCCTCGGTGCGGTGGTCATCAAGCGGGCCGGGCGGCGCGCCTTCAAGAACCTGGCGGACACCTTCCAGCAGGCGCAGCAGGGCCGGCAGCCCACCCCGCAGCAGCCCGGCCAGGGCAACGGCCTCACCATGCTGGCGGGCCTGCTCCTGATGCTGCCGGGGCTGCTCTCCGACGTGGTGGCCCTGTTCCTGCTGCTCCCGCCCGTCCGGGCCTGGCTCGGCCGCCGGACGGCCCGCTCGCTGGAGCGCAAGGTGGCCGCGGCGCAGGCCGGCACCTTCGGCGACGCCTTCCAGCAGGCCCGCATCCACTACCCCGACGGCAAGATCGTGCCGGGCGAGGTCATCCGCGAGGACCGGCCCGGGCAGCGGCACGACGGCCCGGACGGCGCGGCGTACCGCCCGCCCCTGGCCCCGTAGGAGCTGCTGACCCGCTCGCTCTGACCCCGTGAGATAAGCCGAGGGGCCCCGCCACACGGTGTGTGGCGGGGCCCCTCGGCTTATCTGTTCGTCCGGCTGTCAGGCGGACTTGCGGCTGTCCCGCGGATGCACGGCAATGTTCATGGCGCCGGAACGAAGGACCGCGAGCCTTTCGGCAAGCACTTCCTCCAGCTCCTCGCGGGTGCGCCGCTCCATGAGCATGTCCCAGTGCGTTCGCGCAGGCTTGCCCTTCTTCTCTTCGGGCCCATCCCCGTCCACCAGGAGTGCCATGGCGCCGCACGCCTTGCACTCCCACTCCGGCGGAATTTCTGCCTCAACCGAGAACGGCATCTCAAATCGATGTCCGTTCTGGCATGCGTACTCCACCGCCTGGCGCGGGGCCAGATCGATGCCGCGGTCCGTCTCGTAGCTGGTAACCACGAGGCGCGTACCGCGGAGAGCTCGCTCACTCATGAATCGTGCCTCCCGGGCTTGTCGCCCACAGGACAGGTGTCGCTGTCGTCGTCATCCGGTCAACGTCCGGACTGCGGTATAGATTCCCGCTCCGGGTCATGCGTCGCCCGTCGTGCCGCCCCTTGTTGTACCCACCAATGCCCGTTTTGTCACATCTGGCAGCAGATGTCACCCAACGTCTACACTTCTCAAGCGCGCAGTAACGGTCCGCCTGGCAGGCCAAAGGCGTACACTACCGGCCCTTTGCTTCAACGTCTAAATCCGTTCGGAATTCGTTCGTGGATGCGGACCGGACCCACGCGCGGACCCGCTCTCAGATCCGCTCCGGTACAGGATTGCCTGCCGCTTCCACCGCGCGCCGCACCGGCACTCTCGCCAGCAGCACGAATCCCAGTGCGAAGAAGACCACCAGCGAGATGATCGCGTCCCGATAGCTGCCCGTGACCTGGTAGGTCAGGCCGAAGACGAGCGGTCCCACCCAGCTCAGGCCGCGGTCGCTCATCTCGTACGCCGAGAAGTACTCCGCCTCCTTGCCCGCCGGCACCAGGTGCGAGAACAGAGAGCGCGACAGCGCCTGGCTGCCGCCCAGCACCAGCCCGATCATCGCGGCGAGCGCGAAGAACCACACCGGCGTCCGGGCGGGCAGGAAGTAGCCGACCGCCAGCGTCACCGCCCACGCGGCCAGCGAACCCAGGATCGTCCGCTTCGCGCCGTAGACGCGGGCGAGGCGGCCCATCCCCAGCGCGCCGGCGACCGCCAGCACCTGCACCAGGAGCACCGCGCCGATCAGGGTGGACTCCTCCAGCTCCAGCTCCAGCTTGCCGTAGATGGCGGCCTGGGAGATCACCGTCTGCACGCCGTCGTTGTAGATCAGGTACGCGAGCAGGAACGACAGGGTCAGCGGATAGCGCCGCATGTCCTTGAGCGTGGCGACGAGCTGCTTCCAGCCGCTGAGCGCCGGTGCGGCCCCCGGCTCCCGCACCACGGCCCGGTCCCGCAGTCTGCGCAGCGGGATCAGGGCGAAGGCGCCCCACCACAGGCCCGCCGAGGCCAGGCAGATGCGCACGGCCTCGCCCTTGGAAAGGCCCAGGGTGTCGTGGGCCTGGAACAGCGCCAGGTTCACCACCAGCATCACGGAGCCCGCGGTGTAGCCGAAGGCCCAGCCCCGCGAGGAGACGGCGTCCCTCTCGTCCGGGGTGGAGATCTGCGGCAGATAGGCGTTGTACAGCACCATCGAGACGGACAGCGAGGCGTTCGCCACCACCAGCAGCGCCCCGCCGAGCAGATAGCGCTCACCGCTCAGGAAGAACATGCCCGCCGTCGCCGCGGCGCCCGTGTACGCGGCCACCGCGAGCAGCGGCTTCTTGCGGCCGGTGCGGTCCGCGACGGCCCCGGCCAGCGGCATCAGCAGGACGGCCAGGATCACCGACGCGGAGACCGAATAGGCGAAGAACGCCCCGTACCGCACCGGGATGCCCAGCGGGTACACGAAGCCCTCGGGGTTCGCGGCTTCCTTGGCGATTTCGGTCAGGTACGGCCCGAGGAACAGGGTCAGCACGCTCGCCGAGTACACCGAGACGGCGAAGTCGTAGAAGTACCAGCCCCGCTGCTCCCGCTTGCGCGCGGCCGTCGCGGCCGCGGACGTGGCGGTCGCAGCCGAGGCGGCCGATCTGCCGTCCTCCGCCCCCGGTTCCGCTTCTTCCCTCTTCCTGCTGTCTTCCGCGGTCATGCGGCGTCCCCCTCGCTGGTCCCCGTACGGCAGCGGCCGCCGGGTCCCGTGCGGCAGCCGAAGAGCGTGTCAGGCCCAGGCCCCGCGCTGGTCCAGCACCGTGCGCAAGATGTCGATCCGGTCGGTCATGATGCCATCGACTCCCAGGTCCAGGAGAGCCTCCATGCGTTCCGGTTCGTTCACGGTCCACACGTGCACCTGCAGTCCCCGCTCGTGCGCGGTCCGTACGAAGCGCCGGTCGACCACGCGGACGCCCCCCTGGCTCTCCGGTACCTGGGCCGCCACCGCACCCACGCGCAGCGCCGCCGGGATCGCGTACGAGCGCAGCCGCAGGCCGACCACGCCGCGCACCCCGTAGGAGGTCGCCAGCCGGGGACCGGCGATCCTCTGGGCTCGGGCCACCCGGCTCTCCGAGAAGGAGCCCACGCAGACCCGGTCCCAGATCCCGGTCCGCGCGATCAGTTTCATCAGCGGGTGCAGCGCCGATTCGGCCTTGACGTCGATGTTCCAGCGGGCGTCCGGGAACTCCTCCAGGAGTTCCTCGAACAGCGGCAGGGGCTCGGTGCCCTCCACGCGCGCCTCGCGGACCCTGGCCCAGGGCAGCTCGGCGATCCGGCCCCGGCCGTCGGTGACCCGGTCCAGGGTGGAATCGTGGAAGGCGACGAGCTTCCCGTCGGCCGTGGCGTGCACATCGGTCTCGAAGTACCGGTAGCCCGCCTCGGCGGCCCGGCGGAAGGCGGCGGCGGTGTTCTCCAGCCCGTCCGCGGCGCCTCCGCGGTGCGCGAAGGCGATCGGAGCCGGGTGGTCCAGATACGGATGGCGAAGGCGTACGTGCGTCACGGCGGCAGTATCCCCCGTGGCGGGAGGGGCCGGTGGCCGGCGAGGTGGACGGGGGACGCGAGCGCGGACGAAACCGAGCGCCGGGCCCCCTTCACCGATGTGCCGTGCCCTCTTCGCCGACCTCCGGTCCGAGGCCCCCTGGTGCGAGTGGACTGGCACGTGGCAGTCTGTGCCGCAGGTATCAATCCAATCCCGGCCTCCGGCGCGCGCCGTCGAGGCCAATCCGACGAAGGTGGACCGGACACCATGGCCGAATGGACCTCAGCGGTCGGTGCCGCTCAGCTCGCTCGTCTCATCAGCTCGCAACAGGAGCGGCCCGCCGTCTCCGGCGCGCGCAAGCTGCCCGCCTACCGCACCCTCGCAGACGGTATCCGCCTCCTCGTCCTGGAAGGCCGCGTTCCGGTCGCCGCCCGGCTCCCCGCCGAGCGGGAGCTGGCCGTCGCCCTCTCCCTCAGCCGCACCACCGTCGCCGCCGCGTACGAGGCCCTGCGCGGGGAGGGGTTCCTGGAATCCCGCCGCGGCGCCGGCAGCTGGACCTCCGTACCGGCCGGGAACCCGCTGCCCGCCCGCGGTCTGGAGCCGCTGCCGCCCGAGTCCCTCGGCTCGATGATCGACCTCGGCTGCGCGGCCCTGCCCGCCCCCGAGCCCTGGCTGACCAGGGCCGTCCAGGGAGCGCTGGAGGAACTGCCGCCGTACGCGCACACCCACGGCGACTACCCGGCCGGCCTGCCCGCCCTGCGCCGCATGCTCGCGGACCGCTACACCGAGCAGGGCATCCCCACCATGCCCGAGCAGATCATGGTCACCACCGGCGCGATGGGCGCGATCGACGCGATCTGCAGTCTCTTCGCGGGCCGGGGGGAGCGGATCGCCGTCGAGTCCCCTTCCTACGCCAACATCCTCCAGCTGATGCGCGCCGCCGGGGTGCGCCTGGTCCCCGTCGCCATGGCCGACGGGCTGGCCGGCTGGGACATGGACGTCTGGCGGCAGGTGCTGCGCGATTCGGCCCCCCGCCTCGCCTACGTCGTCGCCGACTTCCACAACCCGACCGGGGCACTGGCCTCCGAGGAGCAGCGCCGCGCCATGGTGGAGGCCGCCCGGTCGGCCGGCACCGTCCTGGTCGCCGACGAGACCATGCTGGAGCTCCAGCTGGACACCGAGACGCCGATGCCCCGCCCGGTCTGCTCCTTCGACCCCGCCGGCAGCACGGTCATCACCGTGGGCTCCGCCAGTAAGGCCTTCTGGGCGGGCATGCGGATCGGCTGGGTCCGCGCCGCGCCCGACGTCATCCGCAGCCTGGTCGCCGCCCGCGCCTACGCCGACCTGGGCACGCCCGTGCTGGAACAGCTCGCCGTGAACTGGCTGATGCGCACCGGGGGCTGGCAGGAGGCCGTCCAGATCCGCCGTGACCAGGCCCGGGACAACCGCGACGCGCTGGTCGCGGCGGTGCGCCGGGAGCTGCCGGACTGGGAGTTCGAGGTGCCCCGGGGCGGGCTGACCCTGTGGGCCCGGGCCGGCGGACTCTCCGGGTCCCGGCTGGCCGAGGTGGGGGAGCGGGTGGGCGTACGCGTCCCCTCGGGGCCGCGGTTCGGCGTGGACGGGGCCTTCGAGGGCTACGTCCGGCTGCCGTTCACCGTGGGCGGGCCGGTGGCCGACGAGGCGGCGTCGCGACTGGCGGCGGCGGCCCGATTGGTCGGCACCGGCGCGGGCGGCGGCGGTGCGGAGCCGCCGCGCACCTTCGTGGCGTAGCCGGTCGAGCGTGCGACGGGCGTGGCCGGCAGGCTGACCGGGCCGGCGTGGCCGCCCCTAGCGTCGGGCCGCCGGCCGGGGCTACGGCGTCTCCGCCGCTACCTCCGGGAGGTCCGGGACGTCCGGGGAGTCGATGGCCGGGCCCTGCGCCTGGGCGGGCGGCTGCCCCTGGAGCGACTTGCCCGGCGTGGCGTGGCCCTGGCCGCCGCCCGCGCCCGTAGCCGGCCGCCCCGGCAGCAGTTCCCGTACGGCCTGCCGGTGCAGCGGGTGCGCGGCCTCGTCGTACGGGTCCGGGGTGGCGGGCACCTGCAAGCGGTACACGGGACCCGTACCGAGCCGGGCGTACCCGCGGCCCGGTGGCATGTGGGTCGGCGGGGTGGTGTGCGGCGGCAGCCCCAGCACGTCGGCGATCTGCTGGATCGTCGCGGGCCCGAGCACGATCCGGGCGCGGGTGTGCTGCCAGATGGCGTCGTGCAGCAGCTCGAGGTGGTCGAACTGCTCGGCCACCACCACCGTGACGTGCGCGGGCCGCCCGTGCCGCAGCGGCACCTGCAACGCGGCCAGCGGATCGGGGCGCCCTTCGGCGACGGCGAGGTGGGCCAGCACGCTGGGCTGGTCCAGCAGGATCCACAGCGGGCGCCGGGTGTCCTCGGGCGCCGGCCGGCCGCTCTCGCGGGCCCGGTGGGTGGCGATGAGGCGCCGTTCGGTCTCCTGCGCGGCCCATTCCAGGGTGGCCTGCGCCCCGGTCGGCCCGCATTCCACGGCGAGGACGCCGCTGCGGCCGGTCAGGCAGGAGTAGTCGCCGCTGCCGCCGCCGTCGACGATCATCACGTCGCCCCCGTGCCGCAGGGCCTGTAGGGCGAGGGAGCGGAGCAGGGTGGAGGTGCCGCTGCCGGGCTGGCCGACGGTCAGCAGGTGCGGCTCGGTGGAGCGGGGCCCGGTGCGCCAGATCACCGGCGGCACGTCACGGGGCTCGTCGCCCTCCAGGACGGGCAGGGTGCGCTGGACGCTGCCGGCGTCGGTGAAACCGAGCACGGTCTCGCCGGGCGAGGTGACGAACGGCTGGGCGGCGATGCCCGTCGGCAGCGCCGCCAGCACGCTCAGGTCGAGCTGGTTGCCCTCCTCGTCCCAGTCGAAGAGATACTCCCGTCCGCGCCCGGACTTGGCGTGCAGCAGTGCCTCGATCCGGGCCCGTGAGGCGGCCTCGCCATCGGTGAAGTAGGCCGGGTAGCGGATGTGGAGCCGGGTGATGCGGCCCGCCTCGTCGAACTCGTGGCCGCTGAAGGCCTTGTCCCACTCCCCGCCGTGGGCGAAGAGCGGACTGGGGTCCTCCGGGATGGAGAAGTACGGCACGAGGGCTTCGTAGAGGGAGCCGAGCCGTTCGGTCTCGGCATCGCTGGGCCCGGTCTTCACCGGATTGCGGTCGCGTCCCTGCCAGGCCGCCGCCGCCATGAGGGTGATCAGGGCGAGGAGCGGGCCGTAGGGGACGAGCGCGACCACCAGGACGCAGGCTGCTCCCAGGAACAGCGCGGGACCACGCTTGTCCTTGGGGGTCTCGGCCCATTTGCGCCGCCCGGTCGAAGCCAGGATGCGCAGGCCGCGTCCGATGGTGAGGAGCGGATGGAGGACGTCCGTGGCACTGTCGGCGGCCGTGCGAGCGAGGTCGCGGCCCCGGGACAGCGACACGGTGCCGCTGCTGAGAATGCGGGGAAGTGGGCGCCGGGCCACGGGCGTCTCCTGGAGTTGTGGATGTGACGGGTGTTTCGGGTGTTGCTGGTGATGCGCTGCGCGGGGCCCGGCTAGAGCTTGATCCCGCCGAGCAGGCTCGCGAGGCTCGCCGTGCTCGCCGTGATGCTCGGGGCGATGGCGGAGCCGGCGAGGAAGAAGCCGAAGAGCGAGGAGACGAACGCGTGCGACAGCTTCATCCCGTCTTTCTTGAAGAAGAGGAAGCAGATGATGCCGAGCAGGACCACGCCTGAGATGGACAGAACCATGAGAGCTTCTCCTGGTTGGTGGGGACAGTCACCATCAGTTCTTCCAGGCTCACAGGAAGTATCAATGCGACAAAAGGTGCATACGGGTGAATCGGCGAGTTTTTCACTTGACCGGCCCACCTCGGCTGGCGCGTCCGCCGCGCAGGGGGTCGCAGGTGATCATTGCCTCGGTCCGGGCCGTACATGTGCAGGCCAGGGCGCTACTCTGGCGATTCACCCGTACGGACGCAGTGCCGTGCGCCCCCCTGCCCGAACGGCCCGGGGAAGCTTCATGGCAGTAGCGAGTGAAAGGCGGTACGCACGATGAGCGAGCACACCGAAGGCGCCTCCCCGGAAGTCCCCGACGAGGACGTCATCGAACTGGCCACGAAGATCTTCGACCTCGCCCGCCAGGGGGAGACGCAGACGCTCACCGCCTACCTCGACGCCGGGGTCCCGGCGAACCTCACCAACGACCGCGGCGACACCCTCGTCATGCTCGCCGCCTACCACGGCCACGCCGCCACCGTCACGGCCCTGCTCGCCCGCGGCGCCGAGGCCGACCGCGCCAACGACCGCGGCCAGACCCCGCTCGCCGGCGCCGTGTTCAAGGGCGAGGAGGCCGTCATCCGCGCCCTGCTCGCCGGCGGGGCCGATCCGACCGCCGGAACCCCCTCCGCGGTGGACACGGCGCGCATGTTCGCAAAGGCCGACCTGCTGGAACTCTTCGGAGCCAAGTAGTCCGCTTTTTGCCGGGCCGGGGGCGCCGCCGAGCTCACAGGTTGATCACGGCGGCCGTAAATGTGGTCGCGGTGCACAAACCGGCTGGGTCATCATGGCGTCGGATTCGATTCGCGAGCACGGCGGACGGGCAGGAGCGGGCAGGACACAACGGGTGTCCGGGCCCGGCCCTGCGGAACCGGCCGCCATGTGGTCACGAAGCACCGACGAGAGTGAGAAGGCAATGGTCTACATCGAGCGGAACATGACGGCGGACGTCCTCACATGCTGTTACGCGGCCCTGTGAATCCCGATTCCCGGTTGCGTCCCCAGCTTGATTTGAGGCCATTCCCATGTTCGAACCAGTCATAGCGCCGAGCGGCACCCTCCTCGGGCTCCTCCAGCGGGGCCGCGGAGACGGCACGCTGCACGCGCTCGCGGCACCCAGGGCGGAGGCCCTGGAGGCCCTCGACCAGTGCGTGCTCCGCGACCCGCGCCAGGACTGGCAGGTCGAGAACCGCTCGCTGTACTACGCCAGGCTGTACCTGGACCTCGACGGCCCCCTGGGCGAGATCGAGGCCCACCTCTTCAGCGCCGAGGACCTCCTGGACGAGGAGGACCACCGCACCGGCCTCGCCCTGTCCGTCCTGGGCCACCTGGCCTCGTACGGCCGCGACGACGCCCTCATGCTGCTGCGCCGGTACGCCGCCGGCGGGGCGAACTGGGCCTGGGCCCTCGACGAACTCGCCCTGCGCGACGACGACGAGGGGCTGCGGTCCCTGGCCGCGCCCGTCCTGGCCCGCTTCCCCGCCACGGCGGAGGGCGAGGCGCGGCTGGCCGCCGCAATCCGCGACGCGTACGAGCCCCGGCCGTGGTGGCTGTGGGAGGAGTCGCCCCAGTACGGGGAACGCCTGCGCGCCGCCCGCCAGCAGGGCTCCTTCGACCGCTGGCAGCGCCAGCTCACCCCGAGCGGGCCCCGGCCCGGCTGGGGCGTCCAGGCCGTCTTCGACTGGGCCGCCGACGGGCTGCGCCGCGGCACGCCGCTGCACGTGCCCGCCGCGCGCTGCCTGGCCGCGGTGGCCTCGCCCGAGGACCGGTCCGCCATCCTCGCCGCCGCCGCAGGGGCCTGCGGCGAGGCGGCCCGCGCCACCGCCCTGCACCACCTGGTCCTCGCCGAACCGGACAACCCGGCCGTGCTGGACCTCATCGAAGCCGCCGCCGACGAGCCCGCCGTGGCCGCCTACGAGCGCATGTGCGGCCCCGAGGCCGTCGACCGGGCCCGGCGCTGGGTCCACCGCCCCGACGCCCTGGGCGCCGCCGCCGCGGCCACCCTGGCCGCCCGCGGCGGAGCCGAGGACGCGGCCCTGGTCCTGGGCGCCCTGCGCTCCACCGTCCGGGGCTCGGGCCCCGACACCCCGCGGCTGTTCGCCCTGGTCGACGGAGCCGGCCGCCTCGCGATCAGCTGCGCCGCCCCCGTCCTGCGCCACATCTACCGCGAGACGGCCTCCTCCCACCTGCGCGGCCGGGCCGCGCGCGCCCTGGCCAGCACGGACCCCTCCTTCGCGGCGGGCTTCGCGGTGGAATGCCTGTGGGACTGCGAGGAGACCACCCGTGAGGTGGCGGCCCGCCACGCCGAAACCGCCGACGCGCGGGTCGCGCCCCGGCTGCGCCGCCTGGCGGCGGACCCCGCGGAGGAAGAGGACGTCCAGTCGGCGGTGCGCAGCCGCATCGCGCCGGAGTCCGCCGTGTAGGGGGACACCCCGGGCGCCGCCGCGGTTCCACGTTTCCGCGGACGTTTGACCGGCCCCGGCCGACGGGCGTCCGGACCGCACGGGGCCCGAGGGCGGTGCCGTTCGACATGACCGCCGCCCGCGCCGGCCCGCGGCAAGCGCGAGGCCGGTCGGTCCCCGTCGGCCCCCGCACCCCGTCGGCTGCGGCGCCCCCGCACGTGTCACCGGGCCCGCAGGAACCTGACCGGCGTGCCGGGCCGGGCCTGCGCCGCCGCGTCCAGCGCCGGGCCCGGCGGGACCACGCCGACCACCGGGTAGCCGCCCGTCACCGGGTGGTCGGCCAGGAACACCACCGGCAGCCCGTCCGGCGGGACCTGGACCGCGCCCAGCACCATGCCCTCGCTCGGCAGCTCCTCCCGGCGGCTGCGGACCAGCGGGGCACCGGCCTCCGTGCGCAGGCCGATGCGGTTGGACATGGCCGACACCCGGAAGGACGCCCGCCACAGCCCGTCGAGCGAAGCCCGCGTGAACCAGTCCGCCCGCGGCCCGAGCCGCAGCGGGAGGAGCAGCTCCGTGGGCGGCCCGGGCAGGCCGCAGGCGTCCGCCCCGCGCGCCGGCTCCGGGCCCGGGGGCCCCACCGGCAGCAGCGTCCCGGCCGACAGGACCGGCGGCCCGAGGCCCGACAGCAGGTCCGTCGCGCGACTGCCGAGGACCGGCGGGACGCTCAGGCCTCCCCGCACGGCGACGTAGCTGCGCAGCCCCGACTCCGCCCGGCCCACCTCCAGCTCCGCCCCGGCCGGCAGCCAGACCGGCGCTCCCCAGGCCGCCGGGCGGCCGGAGACCCGTACGGGACAGGGCGCGCCCGTGACCGCCACGACCGTCGCCGCCAGGGCCCGCAGCCCGACCCCGTCGAGGGTCGTCTCCAGCGCCGCGGCGTCCGGCGGGTTGCCGAGCAGCCGGTTGGCCAGCGCGTACGCCGCCGTGTCCAGCGCCCCCGACCGCGGCACGCCCAGGTGCGCGTGGCCGGGCCGCCCCGGGTCCTGGACGGTGGTCAGGGTCCCCGGCCGCACCACCAGCAGGGCGCTCACCGGCCCTCCTGCGTGAACCGCACCCGTCCTCCGGGGGTGAAAAGCGCCGCCGGTTCCCGCTGCGGGTCCCAGAGCACCGCGTCCGTGGAGCCGATCAGCTGCCAGCCACCGGGGGAGGAGCGCGGATACACCCCCGCGTACTCCCCGGCGAGGGCCAGCGAGCCCGCCGGGACCGACGTACGGGGCGTGGCCCGGCGGGGCAGGTGCCAGCGCTCCGCGAGCCCCGTCAGATAGCCGAAGCCGGGGGCGAAACCGCAGAAGGCCACCCGGAAGTCCGTGCCGCCGACAATGTCGGCCACCTCCCGCGGGGCCACCCCCCACAGCCGGGCCACCTCCGCCAGGTCCGGTCCGTCGTAGCGCACCGGGACGGTGACCAGCGGCCCCTGCGTCGGCGACAGCGGGGGTACGTGCCACCGCGCGATCCGGTGGCCGAGCGCGGCCGGATCACGTACGCCGTCCAGCAACACGGTCCGGGCCGCGGGCACCAGGTCCCGTACGGGCCCCAGCTCGCCCGCGTCCCGGCGGCGCAGCAGCTCCGCGTGGAGCGCGGCCACCTGCTCGGCGGAGTCCAGCTCGACGAGCAGCGCCTCGTCGCCGACCACCAGGGTCCTCACGCGAAGGCCTCCACCCGCACCCCGGCGGCGCCCAGGGCCTCGCGGACCCGCAGCGCGAGGCCGGCGGCCCCCGGGGTGTCCCCGTGCAGGCACAGCGAGCGCGCGGCCACGTCCACCCGCGAGCCGTCGGAGGCCGTCACCACGCCCTGAGCGGCCATCGCGACCGCCCGCGCGACCACGGCGTCGGGCTCGTGCAGCACCGCCCCCGGCTCGCCGCGCGGCACCAGGGTCCCGGCCGGGGTGTAGGCGCGGTCGGCGAAGGCCTCCGGTACGGGGGTCAGCCCGGCCGCCCCGGCGGCGGCGAGCAGGACGGAGCCGGGCAGCCCCAGCACCGGCAGCCCGCCCGTGGCCCCGGCGCCCGCCGCCATCCGGACCCCCGCGACCACGGCGGCCGCCTGGTCGGCGTCGTGCACGGTGCGGTTGTACAGCGCGCCGTGCGGTTTCACGTACGACACCCGGGAGCCGGCGGCCCGCGCGAACACCTCCAGCGCCCCGATCTGGTAGGCCACCTCGTCCGCCAGCTCACCGGCCGGCACGTCCATGGAGCGCCGGCCGAAGCCGGCGAGGTCGCGGTAGGACACCTGGGCGCCGATCCGCACGCCCCGCTCGACGGCGAGCTCGCAGACCCGGCGCATGATGGACGGGTCCCCGGCGTGGAAGCCGCAGGCCACATTGGCGCTCGTCACGACGGACAGCAGGGCCTCGTCATCGGTGAGCGTCCAGCGCCCGAAGCCCTCGCCGAGGTCGGCGTTGAGGTCGATCACGGGTGCGGATGCGATCATGGAATCCATGCGCCGAGCGTAGAGCAGGGGCCCGGGACGATCCGGCCGAACCCCGGCGTTTGGGATGTTGTCAGGGTCAGCGCCTAGTCTTTGTCCGTGACTCTCCCCGCCCCGGCGAAGACCCTTCCGTCCCCGGCGCCGGGCCCGGCCGCCGACGAGGGCCTGGCCCGGCGGCTGCGCGCCCTCGCCTGCACCGCCCCGCTGCACGACCTCGACGTCCGCAAGGCCAATCTGGCCGGCGAGTACGGGGTCTACGCGATGGCGGAGGTCGCGCTGGCCGCGATCGACCTGGTCACCCTCAACATGGACTTCGACACGGGCGCCGATCACGAGCAGATAGTGGCCCGGCTGCTGCCGCGCGTCGCCGCGCAGGCCCCCGCGCGGCCGGCGGCCGAGCACGAGCGGGTGGCCCGCTGGGTGCTGGAGAACCTGATCAACGTCGGCAGCGTCGACCGGGGCTTCCGCGCGATCTACGGCACGTTCGGCCCGGACGGGGTCTACGTCCGCCGGGACTACGACTTCAAGCTGATCGAAGAGGTCCCCGGCTACGGCGGCGCGGTCTACCTGCGCACCACCGACGAGGCCGTCAACGTCCTCGTCGGCGCCCTCGACACCGACGTGACCAGCGCCCAGATCGCCGCCGAGGTCAAGCTGGAGGTGCTGATCAGCCGCGGGCGGCTGGCCGACGCCCAGCTCGCGGCCGAACAGGCCCGCTACCGCACCGTCCAGTACGCCGAGACCCTGCGCCGCACGCTGGACGCGACGCGGCGCAACGTCCGGGCGGTGGACTGGCTCCAGGCCGTCCCGGACATGATCGCCGAGGCCCTCGACCACGTCGCCGACCGCTACCGGCACGAGAACGCGATCCTGACGAACATCCGCAAGGCGCGCGACGAGGCGGAGGAGCCGGAGAACAAGCGGCGGGCCGCCGAGCTCGTCGACATCGTCAAGGACTGCATCCGCCGGCACACCCAGCTCCAGTCCCGGCTGCTGGACGCGGGCCCGCTGTTCCGTGCCGAGCAGGACCGCCAGGCCTTCGCCGCCCCGGCGCAGCGCGCCGGCATCGACCTGTACGGCCAGCTCGTGGCCCCGCTGCTGCCGCTTCCCCTGGAGCAGGCGAGCCGGGTCACCGACGCATTCTTCGCCTCCGGCGCGGGACTGCGCACGCCGGTGTCGGTGCGGGTGGCCGACCTGGTCGAGATCCTGCTCACCCCGCCCGTGGAACGGGAGCACCTCGGCGCGCAGATGCCCGAGCCGGACCTGATCGCCACCCCGGACGACAGCCGCTTCAGCGAGGAGCAGCTCGCGGCCGCGATGGAGCTCCTGGACCTCCCGCACGACGCGCCCCGCCGCCTGTCCGGACTCCTCGCCGAGGCCCGCCGCAGGGACCCGGACCTGCCGTACCTGGTGGCCCTGCTGGCCGTCCACGCGGCGAGCCCGGCCGTCGGAACGGCCTACCGCCAGGGGGAGGAGCGCCTGCTCTTCGCCGTGGACGACGGCACGCAGCTCGACGACCACGAGTTCGGCGGCGCGGACCTCATCGTCGGCACCGCACTCCTCGACGCGGCGGGCATGGCCGCCGACCGCGCGGAGGCGTCGTGAGCGGCGCCGCCGATTCAGCCCCGCCGGCGTTGGAGGCGCGGGGTCTGGGGCGGAGCCCCAGGAAACCCGGCTCCGCCGGGCAGGGGGGGGGGGGGGGGGGGGGGGAGCGAGCCCGTAACGAGAGGGCACCGGAAGGCCTTACATCCCTCCACCCACCCCC
>NZ_JBWKJU010000026.1:0-23107 GCF_056432025.1 Streptomyces sp. NPDC045695 | reverse complement strand
GGGGGGGGGGGGCGACCACCGGACCCAGCACGGTCATTCGGGGGTGTTTTGCTTCCCCCCCCCCCCCCCCCCCCCCCCGAAACCCGGCTCCGCCGGGCACCGGGCTCTGCCCGGACCCGCGCCTCAAACGCCGGCGAGGCTGAATCCGGCCCGCACCATCCGCACCGCCCGCACCACCCGCACCGCCGAGGAGACGTACCCGTGAGCGACCACCACGCCGAGCCCACCGCGTGGAGCGAGCCCGTGCAGCCGGTCACGGCCGCACCGGCCCAGGGCGCCGCCCCGGTGACCCCCGCGGACGCCGCCGACGCGGCCCGGCTCGTCGCCTTCGGGCTCCAGCCCAAGCTGCTCCCCGCCCGCGACGCCGAGTACGCCGAGCTGCTGCGCCGCTACCGCGAGGAGCCCGCCTTCGGCCGCCTCGCCGACGCCGTCGCCACCGGCCTCGGCCTCGTCGTCCTGGAGGTGTCCCCGCGGGCCGGCATGGCCGTCGCCGCCGGCGAGGACTCCGTCTTCGCCGTCCGGATGGGCGACTACGCCCGCCGCACGGCCGCCGACTCCGCCGACCGGTTCCTGCACGGCCTGGCCCACCTCGCCGTCGCCGCCCTGGCCTTCCCGCGCCCCGAGGACCTCGCCGACGACGGCTACATCGGCCGCGTCACCGTCAACGGCGTCGACTCCTTCGTCCGGCAGACCTGCCGCCGCCTGGAGGAGCGCGCCGAAGAGCTCGGCGAGAACACCGACCCGGCCTCCGACACCCCGGGCCTGGAAGCGGCCTGGCGCGTCTACGCCCGCCGCAGCGCGACCGGGGCCACCAAGGACGCCCGCCGCCTCGCCGGATCCACCACAGGCATCGTGGGCAAGGCCGCCGCCTTCCTCACCGACTCCGGTTTCCTCCAGCGCACCGGCGACGAGGCCGGGGGCACCTACCGCACCACCCCCCGCTACCAGCTCCAGGTCCGCGACATGGCGGGCAGCTCGGCCATGGCCGAGCTCCTGGAACTCGGCGTGGTCCCCGTCAGCGACGGCTCCGCCACCCTTCTGCCGCCGCCCGAGGGCGACGACCTGGACCTGGCCGCCGACGCGGGTCTGCCGTTCCACGCCTGAGCCACCCGCCCCTCCGCACGTCGTCACGTCCGCTCCCAGACCCCACGAGAGTCCGCCGCCATGTACGAGCTGTCCCGGATCCGCCTCTACTCCATCGGGCCCGCCGGTGCGCGCTACGCCGACACCGTGCTCGACCTGCGCGGAGTCGGCGAGCCGGTGCCCCATCCGGCGCCGGCCCAGGCGGATTTCTTCGAGGACGAGCCCACCGGCCCGCCGCGCCGCCCCGCGCCCGCGGGCGTGCTCTTCCTGGAGAACGGCGGCGGCAAGTCCGTCCTGCTCAAGCTGATCTTCTCGGTGATGCTCCCGGGCCACCGCAACACGCTGGGCGGCGCCAGCTCCGGCGTGCTGCGCAAGTTCCTGCTCGCCGACGACTGCGGCCACGTCGCGCTGGAGTGGCAGCACACCCAGACCGGCGAGTGCGTGGTCGTCGGCAAGGTCAGCGAATGGCGCGGCCGCCAGGTGTCCAACGACCCGCGCAAGTTCGCCGAGGCCTGGTACTCCTTCCGCCCCGGCCCGGGCCTGAGCCTCGACAGCCTGCCCGTGGCCGAGGCCACCGCCGTGCGCCCGCCCGTCGAAGGCGCCTCCGGCGCCCGGGGCCGCCGCCGCACGATGAAGGGCTTCCGCGACGCCCTCACCGAGGCCGGCAAGGCGTACCCGCACCTGGAGGTCTACTTCGAGGAGATCCACGACCGGTGGAACGAGCACCTCACCGAGCTCGGCCTCGACCCCGAACTCTTCCGCTACCAGCGCGAGATGAACGCCGACGAGGGCGAGGCCGCCGGGCTCTTCGCGGTGAAGAAGGACTCCGACTTCACCGACCTCCTGCTGCGCGCCGTCACCGACACCCGTGACACCGACGGCCTCGCCGACCTCGTCCACGGCTTCGGCAACAAGCTCGGCCGCCGCGCCGAGCTCATGGCGGAACGGGACTTCACCGCCGGCTCGGTGGACCTCCTCACCCGCATCGTCGAGGCCGCCGCGACCCGTTCGCGGCTGCGCGACGTCCACGCGGGCGCGGAACGCCGTACCCGCACCCTCGCCCGTCGGCTGTCCGCCCGCGCCACCGAGGACCGCGGCCGCGCCGCCGACCTCGCCCAGCGGGTCACCGCCGCCGCCCACGAGGTCACCGCCGCCGAGTCCGCGCGGGCCCGTAGCGCCGCCGTCTCCGCCGAACTCGCCTACCGGCACGCCTCGCTGGCCCTGGCCGTCGCGGACAAGGCCGCCGCCGCGCAGCGCCGGGAACTGCTCGAAGCCCGCACCCTGCACTCCGCGTGGCAGGCCGCCGAGATCGTGCTGCGCCACCGCGCCGCCGCCGACCGCTCCTCCCGCGTCGCCGCCGCGATCCTGGAGGCCGAGCGGGACGCCGCCCCGGCGCTGGCCGCGCGCGCCACCGCCGCGGGTGAGCTCGTACGGGCCCTGCACACCGCCGCCGAACACGGCGAGCGGCTCGCCAACGAGGAGGAGGAGCGCTCCGCCGCCCTCCAGGCCTCCGGCGAGGCCGCCCACCGGGACGCGACCGCCGCCGCGACGGCCGCCCAGCGGGCCCGCAGCGAGGCCGAACACCTGCGCTCGCGCCTCGCCGAGGTCCAGCAGGAGACCGCCGAGGCCGTCCGCGCCGGCTGGCTCGACGACTCCGCGCCCGATGCCGACCCGGCCCGCGCCGCCCTCGCCGCCACCGACGCGGAGAAGACCGCCGTGGCCGCCTGGGACGAGTCCCGCGAAGCCGCCCGCGCCGCCGCCGAAGCCGCCCGCGAGGCCGCCGCCGCTGAATCCCGCGCCGAACTGACCGCCGCCCGCGCGGCCGACGCCGCGGACGCGGCCGAGGCCGCCCACGAGGCGGAACACCGGGCCGCCGCCTCCCTCGCCGAATCCCCCCGCCTCGCCGCGCTCCTGGGCCTGCCGGACGCCCCGGAGGCTCCGGACGCCCGGATCCCCGGCCCCCGCGCCGGGGCCCCCGGCGGCCGGACCGCGCCGGGCGCGGACCCGCAGGCAGGACTTCCCGCCACCCGCGGACGGCTCACGGCCGAGGACCTCGACCGCAACGCGGAGGACCTCCACCAGCTGCTGACCGACGGAGTCGCCGCGGCCGAACGGCAGCTGTTCGAGCTGCGCACCGCGGCCGCCGACGACGCCCGCATCCTGGGCGCGCTCGGCGACGGCGGCCTGCTGCCGCCCGGCCCCGACGTCCTCGCCACCGTCGAGTACCTCGGCGAACACGGCATCCCCGCCCTGCCCGGCTGGCGCTACCTCGCCCAGTCCGTGGACCCCGCCGACCACGCCGCCGTCCTCGCCGCCCGCCCCGAACTCGTCGACGGCGTCGTCATCACCGACCCCGACACCCACAGCCGGGCCCGCGAGGTGCTCGGCGCCGCCGCCCTGCTGCCCCGCTCCACCGTCGCCGTCGGCACGGCCGCCGCCCTGCTGGCCCCCGTCCCTCAGACCGACGACGACGCGGTGTTCCTCGTACCGCCGAACCCGGCCATGCACGACGAGCACGCCGCCGACGAGGAGCGCCAGGCCCTGCGCAGCCGCGCGAGCGCCCGCGACGCCGAGATCCGGGGCCTGGCCGCCCGCCTCGCGGGTGACCGCGAGCTCGCCGCCCGCCTCGCCTCCTGGCGCACCGGCTGCCCGCCCGGCCGCCTCGCCGAACTCGCCCAGCAGGCCTCGGCGGCCCGTACGTTCGCCGAGGAGGCCGACGCCGAGCTCGCGCAGGCCCGTACCGTGCGCGCCGAGGCCGACGAGGCCGCCGCCGACGCCGCCCGCGTCCGCGAGGAGCGCCAGGACACCGCCCAGCGTGCCCGCCGGGTCGCCGACGCCCTCGCCGGCCTCGCCTTCCGCCTGCGCGAGCGCGCCGGCTGGCAGGCCCGGCTGCGCGAACTGGCCGACGAGGCCGCCGAGTCCGAGGCCCGCGCCGAGGCGTGCCTGGACCGGGCCCGCGCCGCCGACGAGGACCGGCGCGCCGCCCAGCGCGCCGCCGACGACGCCCGCCGCACGGCCCGCGCCCTGCGCGCCGAACGCGCCGAGGTCGCCGGGGCCCCCGATCAGCTGCCCGAAGGCGACGGGCGGGGCCCGCGCGTGCCCTTGCCCGACCTCCGCGAGGCCTACCGCGCGGCGTCGCAGCTCTACGAGAAGGTCGGCGTCGGCGCCGACCTGCGCGCCGAACAGGCCCGCGCCGAGAGCGACGAGAGCGCCGCGCTCGCCGAGCTCGACCGCCTGACCAACAAGGTCCGCACCCGCGCCGCACAGCTCCTGGAAGGCACCGACGGCGCCGACGGCCCCTCCCGGCAGGCCGCGGCCGCCCGCGCCGAGTCCCTCGTACAGATGCTGGAGACCCGCGCGTCCACCGCGAGCGAGCAGCTCGGTCGGCTGCGCGGCGAGGCCGAACGGCACGCCCCCGCCGAGGGGGAGGCGCACACCGAGCTGCCCGTGGAAATGGTCCCCGAGGACGTGGACCACGCGCAGGCCCTGCTGCGTACGGCCACCGCCCAGCTCGCCGCCCACACCGCGGCCGTGGAGAGCGCCCGGGCCGCCCACGCGGACCTGCTGCGCGCCCACCGCACCGCCGAGGACGGGGCGGGCGGCTTCGAGGAGACCGCGGCCCTGCTCCGGGACCTGCTGCGCGACCACGCCCACGCCGACGACGACCAGGAGCCGGTGGCCCACCCGGGCACCCTGGAGGAGGCCCGCCAGTCGGCCACCGAGGCCCGCCGCTCCCTGCGCGCCTGCGCGGCCGACCTCTCGGCCGCCGAGGCCGCGGTGCGCGAGGCCAGCGACACCCTGGTGCGGCACGCCAACGCGAGCCGGTACGAGCAGGTACGCACCCCCGCGCGCCAGCAGATCCGCGAACTGCCCGCCTCCGCGCTGCCCGAGCACGCGGCGGCCTGGGCCACGGCCTTCGCCCCCCGGCTGCGCGTCCTCACCGACGAGCTCGCCCAGCTGGAGCGCAACCGCGACAGCATCGTCGATCGGCTGCGCGGCCTCGTCGAGTCGGCCCTGGCCACGCTCCGCTCCGCGCAGCGGCTCTCCCAGCTGCCGGAAGGCCTGGGGGAGTGGTCGGGCCAGGAGTTCCTGCGGATCCGCTTCGAGGAGCCCGACCAGGCGACCCTCACCGAGCGGCTCGGCGAGGTCATCGACGAGGCCACCCGCACCGCCCTGAAGAAGAACAGCAGCGCCTCATTCGGCGAAGGCCGCCGCGACGGCATGTCGCTGCTGCTCAGGGGCGTCCAGGCGGCGCTCGAACCCAAGGGCATCTCCGTGGAGATCCTCAAGCCGGACGCCGTGCTGCGCGCCGAGCGGGTGCCGGTGGGACAGATGGGCGACGTGTTCTCCGGCGGACAGCTGCTGACCGCCGCGATCGCGCTGTACTGCACGATGGCGGCGCTGCGCAGCAACGACCGCGGCCGCGACAAGCACCGGCACGCGGGCACGCTGTTCCTGGACAATCCGATCGGCCGCGCGAACGCCACCTACCTGCTGGAGCTCCAGCGGGCCGTCTCCGACGCGCTCGGCGTCCAGCTGCTCTACACGACCGGCCTGTTCGACACGACGGCCCTCGCCGAGTTCCCGCTGGTGATCCGCCTGCGCAACGACGCGGACCTGCGCGCCGGACTGAAGTACATCAGCGTGGAGGAACACCTGCGCCCGGGGCTGCCGCAGCAGTCCCCGCAGGAGGAGACCATCCACGGCGAGATCACGGCCACCCGCATGTTCCGCCGCAGCGCTACCGCCGCGGCTCCCGCTCCCGCGTCCTGACGGGGGCCGTCACCGGCGGCCGAAGGCCGCCAGGGGGCCGTCCTCCCGGGATATTCGGCCCGGGCCGGGCTCGCGCCCGGCCCGGGCGGACCGGGTGGACCGGGTGGACCGGGTGGACCGGGCGGCCCGGCGGGCCTCCCGGTGGCGGGCGCGCGCCGTGCTGCTCGGCTCGGACAGGACCCCGTACCGCTGGTTCCACGTCTGCCGGGTGATCCACACGTCCAGCACGCCCCACGTGGCCACGATCGTCCCCGCGACCGCGCCGAGCACCATCGGAAAGGCCAGCCAGGAGCCGGTCAGGGTCAGGAAGAAACCGACCGTCGCCTGGATCAGCGTGACGGACACGATCAACACCGCCCGGACCGCGGCCGTCCGCACCGGATCGGGCATGCGGCGCCGCCGCGCGGGCTCCTCCACCCACAGTCCCCGCCGGGAACCACCGGCGCCGCCGTTCTCGTACGTGCTCATGGTCCGCTCACTCCCCACCGCGCGGTCCGCCATGCCTACCCTTCACGTCTACCCAGACGCGCCCCGTCGAACAGACAGTCCCGTCGAACAGACAGTCCCGTCACACAGGCGGTCCCGTCACACAGACAGACGTCCGGCGCCGTCGAGAGATTCCCGAGCCGGGAAATGCCCCCGCGGCCCCGATGATCGCGGAACGAATAATTCCAGCCATCCATCAGGATGCGGGAACTGATGCCTCATCAAGTGTCATCAGTCACATATCGGTCCGCTCTTGACCGGAAGTAACGGACAACTCGTGATCTTCGTTCAAGTGTCCGGCCGAAAACGTCCGGACACGCCTTCGAACCTTTCCCACGGCAGTAGTAGGCTCACGCCGTTTAAATGACGGAACACCGACCCCCGGTAACGGGGTTGACCTGGGGGAGGCTGGGGAGGCCATGCGCTTTCGCGGGAAGTCCATCCGCCGGAAGATCGTGGCGTTGCTCCTTGTGCCGCTCGTCTCCCTCACCGCGCTCTGGGGCTTCGCCACCGTCATCACCGGTCGCGAGGCGATCCAGCTCTTCGACGTCGCCTACATCATCGACAAGGTCGGCTACCCCGTCGAGGACGTCGTCCGCGTCATCCAGAAGGAGCGGCGCCAGACCCTCGTCGTCCTCGGCGACCCCCGGGCCGCCACCGCCACCGCCGACCTGGCCAAGCGGCGCACCGAAACCGACCGGGCCCTCCAGGAGATCAGCGAGAGCGCCCGCGACCCCAAGGTCCTCGACGAGATGAGCGCGCAGAGCGTGCGGCGCCTGCGCTCGATCGTCGCCGCCTTCCACGGCATCGGCGCCATGCGCCAGTCGGTCGACCAGAACGCCCTCGACCCCGGTCAGGCCCTGGACCTCTACAACCGCCTCGTCGACCCCTGCTACGACTTCCTGATGAACCTCCACGGCCTGGACAACGTGGAGGTCGACAAGGAGGGCCGCGCGCTCGTCGGCATCAGCCGCGCCCGCGAACTGCTCTCGCGGGAAGACGCCGTCGTCGCCTCGGCCCTCGCGGCGCGCAACGTCACCGCGCCCGACGTCCGCCGCGTCTCCGACTTCGCCGCCAACCGCACGCTGCTCTACGAGTTCAACCTCGTGACCCTTCCCGCCGACGACCGCCAGCGCTTCGAGCAGTACTGGAAGGATCCCGAGAGCAAGCCCCTGCGCGACGCCGAGGAGCGGTTCATCGCGGGCGGCGCGGTCAACAAGCCGCGCAGTGTCACCGCCGCCCAGTGGGACGAGGCCGCCGTCAAGGTCCTCGAAGACCTCGCGGCCATGAACACCGAGGCCGGCGACCGCTATCAGGAGCGCATCGAGCCGGTCGCCACGGACGTCATGATCCAGGCCGCCGTCGCCGGCGTCCTCGGCTTCATCGCCCTGGTGGTCTCCGTGGTCCTGTCCGTGCGCATCGGCCGCGGCCTGGTCCGCGACCTGTCCCGGCTGCGCAAGGAGGCCCATGAGGTCTCCGGCGTCCGGCTGCCCGGCGTGATGCGCCGCCTCGCCGCCGGCGAGCACGTGGACGTGGAGACCGAGGCGCCCCACCTGGAGTACGAGAAGGACGAGGTCGGCCAGGTCGGCCAGGCCCTCAACACCCTCCAGCGCGCAGCCGTCGAGGCCGCCGTCAAACAGGCCGACCTGCGGCGCGGCGTCTCCGAGGTGTTCGTCAACCTCGCCCGCCGCAACCAGGTGCTGCTGCACCGGCAGTTGACCCTCCTCGACACCATGGAACGCCGTACCGAGGACACCGAGGAGCTGGCCGACCTCTTCCGCCTCGACCACATGACCACCCGTATGCGCCGCCACGCCGAAGGCCTGGTGATCCTCTCCGGCGCGGCACCCTCCCGCCAGTGGCGCAAGCCCGTCCAGCTGATGGACGTCGTACGGGCCGCCGTCGCCGAGGTCGAGGACTACGAACGCATCGAGGTGCGCCGGCTGGCCCGCCTCGGCATCGTCGGCCCCGCCGTCGCCGACATCACCCACCTGATCGCCGAACTCCTGGAGAACGCCACCGTGTTCTCGCCGCCGCACACGGCGGTCCAGGTGCACGGCGAGCGGGTGGCCAACGGCTTCACCCTGGAGATCCACGACCGCGGCCTCGGCATGACCCCCGAGGCGCTGCTCGACGCGAACCTGCGGCTCGCGGAGAACCCCGAGTTCGAGCTCTCCGACACCGACCGCCTCGGACTGTTCGTCGTCAGCCGCCTCGCGCGGCGCCACGGCGTCAAGGTCGCCCTCCAGCACAGCCCGTACGGCGGCACCACCGCGGTGGTCTTCCTCCCGGTGGCCCTGCTGACCGACGCCCCCGACACCAACGGCACGGGCGTGCGGCTGGACGGCGCTCACGGCGGCCACGGCGCTCACGGCTCCGAGCCCGCCCGGCTCGCCCGGGGCCCACGCCCCGCCCAGGCCGGCAAGGCGCCGCACCGGCGGCACTCGCCCGCCGCCGTGGAGCGCGCCCCGGCCGGCCGCCCGCTGCCCGTCGCCGAACTGCGCGGCCCCGTCGAGCTGGAGGCCCCGCTCGCCGGCGCCGTGGACGCGCTGGACGGCCTGGACGACCCCGCGATCCTCGGCGATCCCGCCACCGGCATCAACGGCCGCACCGGCGCGGGCCGCCCGGCCATGGCCACGCTCGACGACGAGACCCCGCCGAACGGCATCCCGCGCAGCGCCCTGCTGGGCCTGCGCCCGGCGGACCGGCCGCACACCGACCGGCACGCGGCGGAGCGCGGCGGCGCCCGTACGGGCGACCGCGGCCGCGACCCGCTGGCCCCCACCGGCCCGGTCCGGCTGGATGCCCAGCGGCTGGAGGCGCAGCGACTGGAAACCCTGCGCCCCGACGGCCCCCGTTCCCCGGGAACCGTCCCGCTGCCCCGCCGCCGCCCCACCCCGACCCTGGTCGCCGAACACGGCCGCCGGGTGGAGCCCCGCCCGGTCTCGGTGGTACCGCCGCCCGCTCCCGACTCCGCCTCCGCGGCCGGGTCCGGGGACACGGACCCCGCAGCCGGCCCCGGGGGGCTGCCCCGCCGGGTCCGGCAGGCCAGCCTGGCGCCCCAGCTCAAGAAGACCCCGTCGCCCGCACCCGCCGAGGCCGCCGCCGACCAGGCGTCCGACCGCGACGCGGAAGACGTACGCACGCGCATGTCCGCACTCCAGCGTGGCTGGACGGCGGGGCGCAACCAGCACGCACAGCAGTCCGGGACCGAGGCAGGCACATCCGCCGCCGGCGGTCCCGGATCCGAGAACGAGGGGGACGGTCGATGACCGCACCGCAGACCGGCAACGACAGCAGGGGCCGCGGCTCCGGCCCGCTCAACTGGCTCCTCGACGAGCTCGTCGACCGGGTCGGCTCCATCCGCAAGGCGGTGGTCCTCTCCGGCGACGGCCTGCCCACCGGCAGCTCCAAGGACCTGACCCGTGAGGACAGCGAGCACCTGGCGGCGGTGTCGTCGGGCTTCCACAGCCTGGCCAAGGGAGTCGGCCGCCACTTCGACTCCGGCCGCGTCCGCCAGACCGTGGTCGAGCTCGACGAGGCCTTCCTCTTCGTCATGGCCGCGGGCGACGGGAGCTGCCTCGCCGTACTGGCCGACTCCGACTCCGACGTCGGGCAGGTCGCGTACGAGATGACGCTGATGGTCAAGCGAGTGGGCGACCACCTGGCGACCGCCCCGCGGACCGGGCTGCCCGCCGGAGGGTGAGTCGGACGGCATGAACGACCCAGGCCAGGGCCATCCCGACGGCATCCCAGCCGATCCGTCCGCCCCCACTCCTGACCACGCGCACTGGTTCGACGACGAAGCGGGTCCCGTCGTCCGCCCGTACGCGATGACCCGCGGCCGGACCAGCCACGCGGGACAGCACCGACTCGACCTGATCGCGCTCGTCGTCGCGGAAGCGGCGGCCGACGATCCGGTCTGGGACCTGACCCTGTCCCCGGAACACGCCCAGATCCTCGGGCTGTGCCGGGACCGGCCGCAGTCGGTCGCCGAACTCGCGGCCGACCTCGACCTCGCGGTCGGGGTCGTACGCGTCCTGATCGGCGACCTGGTCGATGAGGAACTGGTCCATGTGACCCGGCCGGTGCCACCGGCCGAACTGCCCGACGAATCCATTCTGCGTGAGGTGATCGATGGCCTTCGGGCGCTATAGCCGCACCGGTGCCCTGCACGCGGTGTCGCCGGTCGAACCGCTGACCTTGAAGATCCTGGTCGCGGGCGGCTTCGGGGTGGGCAAGACCACCCTGGTGAGTGCGGTGAGCGAGATCAGACCGCTGCGGACGGAGGAACCGCTCTCCGAGCCGGGCGTCGGCATCGACGACACCGGGGGAGTGGAGGGCAAGAGCACCACGACCGTGGCCATGGACTTCGGGCGCATCACGCTCCGCGAGGATCTGGTGCTGTACCTGTTCGGCACCCCCGGGCAGGACCGCTTCTGGTTCCTGTGGGACGAGCTGGCCCAGGGTTCGCTCGGCGCCGTGGTCCTCGCGGACACCCGCCGCCTCGCCGACTGCTTCGCGGCCGTCGACTACTTCGAGCGGCGGGGGATCCCCTTCGTGGTCGCGGTCAACTGCTTCGACGGCGCGGACCGCCACCCCGTGGTGACTGTACGGGCGGCACTCGACCTCGATCCCGGGGTGCCGGTCCTGCTGTGCGACGCGCGGGACCGGGAATCCGTGAAGGACGTGCTGGTGGGGGTCGTGGAGCACGCGATGTCCCTGGCCCGCGAACGGCGCCTGGGCCTGACGGCGGAGGCCTGACGGCGGGGGCTACAGCGGAGGCCCGACGCGCAGCCTGACGGCGGAGGCCGGACATGGAGGCGGCCCGTACCCCCGCCGACTGGGGTACGGGCCGCAGCTCTCTTGGGGGGCTCGGAGTCCCGGTCGCGGCGCGGGACCGTGGAGCGAGTGTGAACCTGCCGTCGTGGGCCGTCAAGCGTTCGGACAGCACGAGCTGTTCAGCGCACGGCGACGACGGCCGACCCGTGCCCGAACAGCCCCTGGTTGGCGGTGACGCCGACCCGGGCCCCCGGCACCTGCCGGTCCCCGGCCACCCCGCGCAACTGCCAGGTCAGCTCGCACACCTGCGCGAGGGCCTGCGCCGGCACCGCCTCCCCGAAGGAGGCCAGCCCGCCGCTGGTGTTGACCGGGACCCGGCCGCCGAGGGCGGTGGCCCCCTCGCGCAGGAGCTTGGCCCCCTCACCCGGCGCGCACAGCCCGAGGTCCTCGTACCACTCCAGCTCCAGAGCGGTCGACAGGTCGTACACCTCGGCGAGGGAGAGGTCCTCCGGACCGATCCCCGCCTCCTCGTACGCGGCGCGCGCGATCGAGGACCGGAACGATCCGGCCGCCGGCGCCACGGCCACCGCCGAGTCGGTGGCGATGTCCGGCAGGTCCAGCACGGTCCGCGGATAGGTGGGCGTCACCGTCGACACGGCCCGGATGCGCACCGGATCGGCCACCCCCCGCGCCCGCGCGAAGTCCATGCTGGTGAGCACCAGCGCCGCGCCCCCGTCGGAGGTCGCGCAGATGTCGAGCAGCCGGAGCGGATCGGCGACGACCGCCGAGGCCGCGACCTCCTCGGCGGTGACGCGGCGCCGGTAGCGGGCCAGGGGGTTGAGCACTCCTGCCGCCGCGTTCTTCACCTTGACCTGTGCGAAGTCCTCCGGGGTGTCCCCGTACACGGCCATCCGGCGGCGCGCGTAGAGGGCGAAGTAGGCCGGGTTCGTCGCGCCCAGCACCCGGAAGCGCAGCCAGTCCGGGTCGTCCGGCCGGTCGCCTCCCGCCGGTGCGAAGAACCCTTTGGGGGCGGCGTCCGCGCCGACCACGAGGACCGCGTCGGCCAGACCCGCGAGGATCTGCGCCCGGGCCGCCCCGATCGCCTGGGCCCCGGACGCGCAGGCCGCGTACACGCTGGTCACCCGGGCGCCCTGCCAGCCGAGCGCCCGGGCGAAGGTGGCGCCGGCCACGTAGCCCGGATATCCGGAGCGCACGGTGTCCGCGCCGACGATCGACTGCACGTCCGTCCAGTCCAGCCCGGCGTCGGCGAGCGCCGCCCGCGCCGCGGCCCTCCCGTACGTGACGAAGCTGCGGCCCCATTTGCCCCACGGGTGCATGGCGGCCCCGAGGACGGCGATGTCGGCGCTCACCGGGCCCCTCCCGCCGGCTTGAACTGCCAGGTGGTCCAGGTCGTCGCGACGTCGGCGTCCTCGTTCAGCACGCCGCCCACCACCTCGACCTCCATCCCGACCGCGAGATCGGCGACGCCCACCCCGGGCGCCGCCTGCCCGAGTACGACCATCCTCTCGGCCTCCAGTTCCACGGCGACCAGCGTGTACGGCTCCCAGGGCGCGTCCGGGTCCGACACGTACGGCGCCGGCGGCCGGTAGCGCCCGTCGGTGTAGGACCAGACCCGGCCCCGCGGGGACAACGGCACCTCGGCGAGCTCGCCGTCGCCCGGGCAGTGCGGATTGCGGCAGTACGCGTCCTCGCGCGGGAAGAACACCGCGGTGCAGGCCGAGCACCGCGTTCCGAGCAGCCGGAAGCCGCCCCCCGACGCGTCCTCGGTGAACCACCCGCTCACCACGGGTGTACGTGTGCGTGCCAAGACCCCTCCCATGCCAGAGAACTGACGGACCGTCAGAAGTCTGTCACGGGCGGACGGCCCGGTCACCCGTTCTGGGCGAGCCACTTCCGCGCGATCTCGCCCAACTCCGCGTCCCGCCCGGCCAGCATCATCCGGATCATCTGCGCGTCCCCGCGCAGGGACCACGCCGGATGGCCGAAGGTGGCCGGGTTGTTCCCCTCGATGAGGAAGTGCGCGGGCCAGGCCGTCCCGTACCCGACCAGGGGAAGGGCGGCGAGGTACCGCCTGCGGCCGCGCGCCAGCCCGTAACCGGTCAGGGCCAGACCGGTGAGGGTGCCCGCGAGATGGATCCAGCGCGTGGCGGCGCGCGAGTGCATCGCGACGTAATACGGCCAGAATTCCTCATATGAGCTGAACGTCATGCGGGCACGGTACTCACGGCCGGACGGCGGCGACAGCGACCGGGAAGTCGAAATACGTGTCCGGGTACGCCTCCGGCTCGTACGTGAAGTGCCACCACTCCTCGGGGAGGTTCCCGAAGCCCTCCTCGGCCAGAACCCCCTTGAGCAGCTGCCGGTTGGCGCGGGCGGCGCCCGTGACCCGCGGATCATCGGTGTGCGACAGCGGATCGAAGAAATCGAACCGCGTCCCCATGTCGACTTCGCGCCCCGAGAGATCCTGCAAGGTCACATCGAGCGTGCTCCCACGGCTGTGCCCGGACTTCGCGGCGATGTACCCGTCCGGGATCAGCCGGCTCCGCTCCACGTGCGGATAGAACTCGGCCTTCGCCTCCCGGTCGTCGGGGCCGTCCTCGCCCCGGGCCCACCGCACGAACCGGTCGACCGCCCGCTGCGGCCGGTAGCAGTCGTACACCCGCAGCGAGTACCCCTGCCGGAGCAGCCGTCGCTGGGCCCGCCGCAACGCCTCGGCGGCGGGCCGGGCGAGCAGGCACACCGGCTCCTCGTAGCCGTCCACGACCCCGCCGGTGAAATTCCGCGCACCGGCGTACCGCATGTCCTGCCGGACACTGGGATCCACCTCGCGCAGCGCCACGAACCCGGGCGGCGCCGCCCCGCCGGCCAGCACCGCGAGCACTCCCACAACAACCTTCATCCCCATACGCCTTGGCATACCATCGCGGGATGCCGGCACAGCTGAAGGACGCGCACTGCTCCACCTGCGGAGCCCCGTACGGTACGACCACCTGGCCCCGCACCTGCACCTCCTGCGGCGCGACCGCCTACCGCAACCCGCTCCCGGTGGCCGTCGCCCTCCTTCCCGTCGAGGACGCGGACGGCACCGGCCTGGTCGTCATCACCCGCACCATCGAACCGGCCCTCGGCGGCGTCGCCCTGCCCGGCGGCTTCATCGACTTCGGCGAGGACTGGCGCGAGGCGGTCGTCCGCGAGCTCCGCGAGGAGACCGGCATCACCGCCGAGGCCCGTGACGTCACCCTGGCCGACGCCCTGAGCTCCCCGGCGGGCCACCTCCTGCTCTTCGGCCTCCTCCCTCCCCGCCCCGCCGCCACCCTCCCCCCGCCCCACCCGACGGACGAAACCACCGGCTGGCACATCCTCCGCACCCCAACGGAACTGGCCTTCCCCCTCCACACCCAGGCAGCAACGTCCTGGTTCACAGGCGCTTACAGCCCCTCCGGCACTTCCAGCCCCTCCGGCGTTTGAGGAGCGGGGTCCGGGGCAGAGCCCCGGTCACGAAGCGGCACCAGCGGACCACCCAAGCCCCCATATCAACCCCGCCGGCGTTTGAGGCGCGGGGGTCGGGGCGGAGCCCCGGTCCCGAACCCGCGGCCCGGCCAAGCCGCGGCTAAACCCCCCGGACCCGCACCCCCCGCACCACATCCCCCGCCTCGTCCTCCACCACCACCGCGTCCCCCACCCACCGCACGGTGTACCGCTCGACCACGCCCGCCTCGAACCCCGGACCCGGGTCGCGGATCACCACCCCGCCACCCGTACGCCCCCGCGCCGGCGCCCACACCTCCAGCTCCACCCCGTCGCCGCAGGCGCCCCGTACCGCGAGCACCGAGCCCGCCCGCGCCAGCACCGGGATCCGCCCCTGCGGGGCGTCCAGCAGGATCTGCCCCGGCCCCTCGTGGGCCGCCCCCGTAGCCGTGTCGTACCACCGGCCCCGCGGCAGCCGCACCGCCCGCCGGTCCGCCCCGCCCTCCAGCACCGGCGCGACCAGCAGCGCATCGCCCAGCAGGAACGCGTCCTCGCAGTCCCGCAGCCCCCGCTCCTCCGGCGCCCCCCACCACAGCGGCCGCACGTAAGGGGCCCCCGTGCGCCGCGCCAGATGGGCCAGCGTCACGAAGTACGGCCGCAGCCGCTCCCGCTCCGCCAGCACCGCCCGCGCCTGCTCCTCCGCCTCCGGCCCGAACTCCCACGGCTCCCGCCGCCCCGCCCAGATCGCCGAATGCGTGCGGAACAACGGCAGGTACGCGCCCAGCTGCAGCCACCGCACGTACAACTCCGGCGACGGCGACCCGCCGAACCCCCCGACGTCCGGCCCCGAGTACGGCACCCCGCACAGGCCCAGCCCCAACACCAGCGCCAGCGAGGCCCGCAGCCCCTCCCAACTGGTCTCCACGTCGCCCGACCACGTGCCCCCGTACCGCTGCATGCCCGCCCACCCCGACCGGGAGAACAGGAACGGCCGCTCGTCGGGCCGCAGCCGCACCAGCCCCTCCCAGCCCGCCCGGGCCATCCCCAGCGCGTACACGTTGTGGCCCTCGCGATGGTCCCCGCCGGCCCCCTCCAGCACGTGCCGCGCCGACCGCGGCAGCGTGGCGTCCCCGAACGGCTTGAAGGACACCGGCTCGTTCATGTCGTGCCAGAAACCGGCGAAGCCCCGAGCGAGCCGTTCCCCGTACAGCCCGCCCCACCACTCCCGCACCCCCGGATCCGTGAAGTCCGGGTACACGCACTCGCCGGGCCAGACCTCACCGCGCACCTCCCGGCCCGCCGCGTCCCGTACGAACGCACCGCCCGCCCCCACCGCGCGCCCCGACGCGTGCACCGCGTCGCCGGCCTTCACCGCCGGGTCCACGATCGAGACGAGCCGCACCCCCGCCTCCCCCAACTCACGGGCCAGCAGCGGCAGGTCGGGGAACTTCTCCTCGTCCACCGTGAAGGCGCGGTGCCCGTCGTAGTGGTCGATGTCCAGATGGACGGCCGACAGCGAGAACCCGCGCGCCGCGTACGCCGCGACCACCCGCCGCACCTCGTCCGCGCTCCCGAACCCCCAGCGCGCGTGCTGGTAGCCCAGCGCCCACTCCGGCGGCACCGCCGCCGCACCCGTCAGCCCCGCCCAGCCCTGCAGCACCCGCGCCGGCGTCCCCACGAGCACCCAGCAGCGCAGCGGTCCGCCCTCCATCCGCATCTCGCTCGCCCCGGGACGGTCCGGCCCCGACCCCGCCCCCTCCTCGCCCTCGCGCAGCAGGACCAGGCCGTCCCAGGAGTTGTCGTGGAAGGCCAGGTGCGTCCCCGCGTCCGCCACCACCAGCTGCACCGGCATCGTCAGGTACAGCGGGTCCACACCCGGTCCGAAGCCCCCCTTGGGGTCCGTGTTCCACAGCCGGTACGCCCCGTCGCGCAGCCGCGGTCCCGCGGCCCGCCCGCCCAGCCCGAAGAACCGCCCGTCCGCCGGCACCTCGCTGCGCACCGACCACCGGGCCCCGCCCATCCGCGGATCCACCGGTTCCCACCACCGGGGCGGGGACTCCCGCCGCAGCACCGTCCCGCCCGGGGTGCGCACCTCCACCGCCCCGTTGCGGGACACCGCCACCGTCACCCGCTCCGACACCACCCGCCAGCCGCCTTCGGTGTCCGGCTCCAGCACGGCCCGCGGATCGGGCTCCGGCCCCCTCCCCACCACCGCGTACGAGGGCACGGGCCCGGCCCCGTCCCAGCCCCAGAACACCGCGCCGCCCGCCATCACCCGTACCACCAGCTCCGCGCGCGCGAACCGCAGCACGCCCCCGCCCGGCAGCGGCTGCGTACCGGTCAGCAGCCCCGGGACACGCGCCCGCTCCGCGCCCCGGCGCGGGAGCCCCACCGCGTCCGCGCGCCGGTGGCGCCAGGCCGAGAGCCAGGCGCGCCGACCGCGCGCCGTACCGATGTCCTTCACCGCACGCACCAGATCACGACCGTTCATGGAGAGCACCCTGCCACCGGGCCCCGGCCGAGGGTGCCGCGTTCAACTGTCGTTCACCCACAGGCGACCGCCCGGCGACTGGTGGCGGCCCCCATGCCACCGACCCGGCGAGCGGTGATGGCGACCCTGGTGCGGATCTCGATCACATGGCATCGTCCCTGTGAGCCGCCGCGCCCACACCCCCCGCGCGGTGGCACCGTACGCACACGACGCGCGAGCCGCAGACTTGACCGGGAGCCGACCCATGACCTCAGCCACGCAGCCGGAACCCCTCTGGGCGCCGGGCCCCGACCGGATCGCCGCGGCCCGGATCACCGCCTTCCAGGCGTGGGCCGCCGAGCGCTTCGGAGCCCCCGCCGAGGGCGGCTACCCCGCCCTGCACCGCTGGTCCGTCGACGAGCTCGACACCTTCTGGCAGGCCGTCGCCGAGTGGTTCGACGTCCGCTTCACGACCCCGTACACCTCCGTGCTCGCCGACCGGTCCATGCCCGGTGCGCGCTGGTTCGCCGGAGCCACCCTCAACTACGCCGAGCACGCCCTGCGCGCCGCCGAGGACCCGGCCCGCGCCGCCGAGCCCGCCCTGCTGCACGTGGACGAGACCCACGACGTCACCCCCGTGACCTGGGCCGAGCTCCGCCGCCAGGTCGGGTCGCTCGCCGCCGAACTGCGCGCCCTCGGCGTACGCCCCGGCGACCGGATCAGCGGCTACCTCCCCAACATCCCCGAGGCCGCCGTCGCGCTCCTCGCCACCGCGGCCGTCGGCGCCGTCTGGACCTCCTGCGCACCCGACTTCGGCGCCCGCAGCGTCCTGGACCGATTCCAGCAGGTCGAGCCCGTCGTCCTGTTCACCGTGGACGGCTACCGCTACGGCGGCAAGGAACACGACCGCCGCGACACCGTCGCCGAGCTCCGTGCCGAGCTCCCGTCCCTGCGCGCGGTGGTCCACATCCCGCTCCTCGGTACGCCGGCCCCCGCGGGCGCGCTCACCTGGTCGGACCTGACCTCCGCGGACACCGAGCCCGTCTTCGAGGCGGTCCCCTTCGAGCACCCCCTGTGGGTCCTCTACTCCTCCGGCACGACCGGCCTGCCCAAGGCCATCGTCCAGTCCCAGGGCGGAATCCTCCTCGAACACCTCAAGCAGCTCGGCCTGCACTGCGACCTCGGTCCCGAGGACCGGTTCTTCTGGTACACCTCCACCGGCTGGATGATGTGGAACTTCCTCGTCTCCGGCCTGCTCACCGGCACCACGGTCGTCCTGTACGACGGCAGCCCCGGCTACCCGGACACCGGCGCCCAGTGGCGCATCGCCGAGCGCACCGAGGCGACCCTCTACGGCACCTCCGCCGCGTACGTCATGGCCTGCCGCAAGGCCGAGGTGCATCCGTCCCGGGACTTCGACCTGTCCGCCGTCAGGTGCGTGGCGACCACCGGCTCCCCGCTCCCGCCCGACGGCTTCCGCTGGCTGCACGACGAGGTGGCCGAGGACCTGTGGATCGCCTCCGTCAGCGGCGGCACCGACGTCTGCAGCTGCTTCGCGGGCGCCGTCCCCACCCTCCCGGTGCACATCGGCGAACTGCAGGCCGCCTGCCTCGGCACCGACCTCCAGGCGTGGGACCCCTCGGGCAAGCCGGTCACCGGCGAGGTGGGCGAGCTCGTCGTCACCAACCCCATGCCCTCCATGCCGATCCACTTCTGGAACGACCCCGACGGCAGCCGCTACCGCGACAGCTACTTCGAGATGTTCCCCGGCGTCTGGCGCCACGGGGACTGGATCACCCTCACCGACCACGGCTCGGTGATCATCCACGGCCGCTCCGACTCCACGCTCAACCGCCAGGGCGTCCGGATGGGCTCCGCCGACATCTACGAGGCCGTCGAACGACTCCCCGAGATCAAGGAGTCCCTGGTCATCGGCCTGGAGGAGCCGAACGGCGGCTACTGGATGCCGCTCTTCGTCCACCTCGCCCCGGGGGCCACCCTCGACGACGACCTGCGTGCCCGCATCAAGGCGACGATCCGCGAGGAACTCTCCCCCCGCCATGTCCCCGACGAGATCATCGAGGTCCCCGGCATCCCGCACACGCTCACCGGCAAGCGCATCGAGGTCCCGGTCAAGCGCCTCCTCCAGGGCACGCCCCTGTCCAAGGCGGTCAACCCGGGCTCCGTGGACAACCTCGACCTCCTCCACTTCTACGAGGAGCTGGCCCGCACGCGCGGCTGAGGCCACTGTCAGTGGCCGTGGTTACTCTGAGTGAGCAAGTGATCGCAGACTCAGGGGGAGCCATGCCACGCAAGGACGACACCGGTACCGACAGGACCCGCACCACCGCCAAGCGCCGCACCCTGCGCCGCGAGGTCCCCAGCACCGTCGGCCTCCTGGCCGACGCCGGGGACTTCGCGGCCATGCGCGGCTACCGCAGTTTCACCTTCGACCACCGCGACGACTACAGCGACTACCTGCGCCACGTCGACGCCCTGCTCAGGTCCCTCGCGGCCCAGGGCATCCACACCACCGTCGCCCTCTTCGACCCCGAGGAGTACGCCGACTTCTGCGCCGACCACGACCTCGACCCCGACAGCGCTCAGACACGCACCCGCTTCACGGCCGAACTCTCCGGCAGCGGCGCCGTACTGCCCTACACCGGCCAGCCCATCGACGAACTGGTCCCGCTCCTCGTCGACGAAGCGGTGCGCCAGGCCACCTGGGAGTACGCCACCACCCTCCTCGCGGGGGTCGGCGCCTGCGCGGACTGCGGCGAGGACATCGGCCAGGCGTCCTTCGACCGCGCCTCCGAGGCGCTCAAACGCCTCGTGGCCGGCGCCGGACCCGGCCAGCACCACTTCGTCTGCAGCGTACCGACCGAGGCGGAGCAGCTCGTCGCCGTCCTCCACGCCACGGTGCCCTTCACGGACGAGGCCGACGATCCGCCGCCGCGGCCCGTGATCGAGGGCCGGGACGGCCTCGACTTCGTGACGGTCCTCGCCGCGGGACTCGCCCTCGGCGGCGCCGGGGGACTGGTGGCACGCACCACCACCGAGGACCACCGGGACCGGGTCCACGGCTGGCGCCTGGACCGTGGCCGCCTGACCCCCCTGTCGGCCGCGGCCGTCTTCAACGCCTACTGCACGGACGCCGACACCGGAGACCCCGTCGCCCCCGAACCGGGCGTCGAATACTGCCCCGGCTACGAGGTCGACGACCCCGGACCCCACCACTAGGTCGTCTCTTTCGGATCTTGTCGGGCGGCGCGGGCCCGGCAAGATCCGGAAGAGACGACCTAGCAGCGAGACCGGACGGCCGAGGGGCCCCCGCCACCGGCGAAGGCCCCTCGATCCACCCCACACCCGTCCGGCTACTCCCCGGACAGCACCGCCTGGGCGGCCACGCGGGCCTCCTCGGCGGTGTCCGCGGCGCGAGCCGCCGCCGCGGCACGCTCGCACTGGGCCAGCGTGTGCTTGGCGAGCGTCGCCCGCACGTACGGAATGGAAGCGGCGCCCATCGACAGGGAGGTGACACCCAGACCCGTCAGCACACAGGCCAGCAGCGGGTCGGAAGCAGCCTCGCCACAGACACCGCAGCTCTTGCCCTCGGCCCTGGCGGCCTCGGCCGACATCGCGATGAGGTCGAGCAGCGCCGGCTGCCACGGGTCCTGGAGCCGGGAGACGGCACCGACCTGCCGGTCGGCGGCGAAGGCGTACTGGGCCAGGTCGTTCGTACCCAGCGACAGGAACTCGACCTCCTGCAGGATCGAGCGTGCGCGCAGCGCGGCGGAGGGGATCTCCACCATCGCGCCGAACTTGGCCCGCAGCCCCGCCTCGCGGCAGGCGTCCGCAAAGGCCCTGGCATCGATACGGTCGGCCACCATCGGCGCCATGACCTCAAGGTAGACCGGCAGGCCCTCCGCCGCCTTGGCCAGCGCGGTGAGCTGCGTACGCAGCACGTCGGGGTGGTCCAGGAGCGAACGCAGCCCACGCACACCCAGCGCCGGGTTCGGCTCGTCGCCCGGCGTCAGGAAGTCCAGCGGCTTGTCCGCGCCGGCGTCCAGCACGCGCACGACCACACGCCCCTCGGGGAAGGCCTCGAGCACCTTGCGGTACGACTCGATCTGCTTCTCCTCCGACGGCGCCTTCTTGCTGTCGTCCAGGAACAGGAACTCGGTGCGGAACAGACCCACACCCTCCGCCCCGGCCTCGACGGCCGCCGGCACGTCCGCGGGCCCGCCCACGTTGGCCAGCAGCGGCACCTTGTGGCCGTCGGACGTCGCACCCGGGCCGGACGAGGCGGCGAGCGCCGCCCTGCGCTCGGCGGCCGCGGCCTCCAGCTCGGCCCGCTTCTGCGCCGACGGGTCGACGAACAGATCACCCGTGCTGCCGTCCACGGCGATCACGGTGCCCTCGGCGATCTCACACGCACCGGGCAGAGCCACGATCGCCGGCACGCCCAGCGCCCGCGCGAGGATCGCGCTGTGACTGGTCGGCCCACCCTCCTCGGTCACGAAACCGAGGACGAGCGTCGGGTCGAGCAGAGCCGTGTCGGCGGGAGCCAGGTCCCGCGCGATCAGTACGTACGGCTCGTCACTGTCGGGCACACCCGGCATCGGCACGCCGAGGAGCCGCGCCACGATCCGGTTGCGCACGTCGTCCAGGTCGGCCACGCGGCCGGCCATGTACTCCCCGGCCCCCGCGAGCAGATCGCGGTAGGCGGCGAACGCGTCGTACACACCGCGCTCGGCGGTGCTGCCGACGGCGATCCGCCGGTCGACGTCCGCGATCAGCTCGGGGTCCTCAGCGATCATCGCCTGAGCCTCGAGCACGTGCTGGGCCTCGCCACCGGCCAGCTGGCCACGCGCGATCAGGTCGGCCGCCACAGCACTCACGGCCTGACGGGCGCGCCCCTGCTCGCGCTCCGCCTCGTCCGCGGTGATCTGCTTGGCCGGCGGCTCGAGAACAGCCGTGCCCATGTGCCGCACCTCGCCGATCGCCACACCGTGGCTCACGCCGACGCCTCGCAGCGTTGTCTCCATTTCACCCGTCTCCGATTGAGCGGTGGCCCGAGCCGCCGCGGTGGATGTCCGACCCGCCCCTGCGGGCGGAAGCGTCACTGCCAGCTGAACAGGACGTCGCCAGCCTTCACGTCGCCGGACTCGACGACGTCGGAGAGCGAGTCCGCCGTCGCCTCAAGCGCCACGACGGGGCAGATCGCCGACTTGCCGGCGGCCTCGACCGCGGCCGGGTTCCAGCGGATGACGGCCTGGCCGCGGGTGACGGTGTCGCCCTTGGCGACGAGCAGCTCGAAGCCCTCGCCGTTGAGCTGAACCGTGTCGATGCCGAGGTGCGTGAGGACACCGTGGCCCTCGCCGTCGACGACTACGTACGCGTGCGGGTGCAGAGAGACGACCACACCGTCGACGGGGGACACCGCCTCCGAGGGCTCCCGTACAGGATCGATAGCGGTGCCCGGTCCCACCATGGCGCCGGAGAACACCGGATCGGGCACTGCCGCGAGTCCGATGGCGCGCCCGGCGAGTGGGGACGTGACGCTGGTCATGGGGGCCTCCCAGGGGTGGGGCTCATCGTGTCGCCGTCACTGCCTGTTGCGAACGGCGTACTCTTGAGAAGGATAAGTCACTAGATGTTCGGGTTCGCCCGAAGTTGGTGATGATCCGGGCTGGTCCCTTGGCACGGAGACTAGTGGACTAGACCGGTGGACTAGACCATACGCCTGAATCGATTTGCCTGGGCACCACGGCGCCTGTACTGTCGTGACTCCCGCCGGGACGGTCGTGTGAACTTTTCGCGAACGCCGTATGGACGGGACCCCTCCTCTTCAGTAGCGATCTTGATTCCAGCCTCCTTTTCGTGCGCCCTTTTTGGGAATACGGCGAGTGGTCAGGGAGCGGGAAATTCACTGATAGAGTCGGGACCGCCGGAAAGGGAAACGCGAAAGCGGGAACCTGGAAAGCACCGAGGAAATCGGACACGAAAGAGTCTGATAGAGTCGGA
>NZ_JBWKJU010000025.1:4270-85230 GCF_056432025.1 Streptomyces sp. NPDC045695 | reverse complement strand
GAGGGCGACCGCGCCGTCCGCGTTGCGCTTGAACCAGATGTTCGGGAAACCGAGGAAGCGGTGCCAGGCCACACCCATGTTGGTGTTGAGCGAGATCGTGATCATCCAGATGAAGGAGGCCGAGATCTTGACCATGGCGAAGAAGTAGACGAGGTTCGCCAGCGTGTCCGTGCTCAGCCCGTCGAAGGCGAGCACCAAGGGGTACGAGGCGAAGTACGCGGCCTCGTAGCCCTCGACATGGTGCAGCGCGCCCTCCAGGCCGCGCAGGACCATGATGCAGATGCCGATGGTGAGGATGACGGCCTCGACGAAGTACGCCTGCCACGCCTTCGAGCCGGTGAAGCGCGACTTGCGGCCGGGCCGGGAGGGCAGGTTCGCCAGGCGGATGGCGATGAGGGTGAGGATGCCCACGGTCATCATCGAGCCGAACACCTCGACCACCAGCTCCCACGGCAGGAAGCTGCCGATGATCGGGAGCAGCCAGTCGGCCTGGAAGAGCTGGCCGAAGGCGTTGACGATGGTGAGGAGCAGGCTGAAGAAGCCGACGGCGACGAACCAGTGGGCGACGCCGACGACGGCCCAGTTGTTCATTCGGGTGTGGCCCAGGAACTCCCTGACCACGGTGACCGTCCGGGCGACAGGATCGTTGGTCCGCGATCCGCCCGGGACCGGCTGGCCGAGCAACACGAAGCGTAAGAGCTGCGCGATGGCTCGGCCGAACAGTGCGACGCCGACCGTGGCGAGCACCAGCGACACAATGATCGCGGTGAGTTGCATGAGGGGCTCCTCGGGCCTGCGAGAGCGGGTAATTCGAGAACTACTCGGCGGTAACTTTGGTGTTCTCGGCAGAGATTACCCAGGACCGAGAGCTTCATGAAGTCGCGCCATCGGTGATCTACGTCGCTGTGCCGGCCCTGACTCCCGCCCCGCCGGTACCCGGCTCGTCGTCCGTCTTCAGCGGGGAGGGGGCGCGGCGGTGACGAGGGCACCGATGCTCGCTCTCCCTCGATCCACCGCTGGTACTGGTCTGCCTCTCCGTCAACGCGCAGTGCCACGCCGCTTTCTCGGCCGCGAGATCGTGGGTGGTCCACATACTGCCGCCCAAGCACCGAGACCTCGCCCTGTGGTTCTCTTCCAAGGGCGTCGACAAGTTCTCCCGGGGCGAGTTCACGACGAACCCTCAAGGCCACCCCCTGCTCGAGGGTGCCTGCGCCGTGCTGGAATGCGCAGCGACCGCCCGATATGGAGGCGGCGACCACTCCATCCTCGTGGGAGAGGTCACGGACGCTCGCGTGTACGACGAGGACCCGGCCGTGTACTTCCGGCGGGAATTCCACACTCTGACACCGCTGTTCGAGCCGAGCCCACCCTCCTGAATCCCGCGTTCCGAACCGTTGACTGGCTGTTTCGCCGGTCCCAAGGCCGACGATGGGGACGGGATGGTCAGTCGCGGATCCTCAGTCGCTTGAGTGGGGTGCGAGGGTCTGGGGCGTGGCAGCCCATGACGCGAGCAGGCGAAGTCCCTCTTCGGAGGGTGAGCCGGGTTCGGCGCAGTAGATGGTGAGGGTGAGGCCGGGTTCGGCGGCCATCTCCAGGCCCTCGTAGGCGAGGGTGAGGTCGCCGACGGCCTGGTGGTGGAAGCGTTTGGTGCCGGCGCCGTGGTGGCGGACGTCGTGGGCGCCCCAGCGGGTGCGGAAGGCGTCGCTACGAGTCGACAGCTCGCCGACGAGGTCGTGGAGGTCCTTGTCGTGGGGATTGCGGCCGGCCTCGGTGCGCAGGATGGCGACGACCACGTCGGCGGCGAGGTCCCAGTCGGGGTAGAAGCGGCGGGAGGCGGGGTCGAGGAACTGGAAGCGGGCCAGGTTCGCCTCGTTGCCGGGCGTGGCGTAGACGTCGGCGTAGAAGGCGCGGGCGAGCTGGTTGGCGGCCAGGATGTCCATGCGTCCGTTGCGGACGAAAGCGGGTCCGGCGGTGATGGCGTCCAGGGTCCACTGGAGGCTGCGGTGCGGCTTCCACTGGTCTTTGGTACGCCGGCGGCGGGGTCGGGTGAGGGCGTCGGTGCCGTCGGCGGCCTGGGCCAGATGGAGCAGGTGGGCGCGTTCGGCGTCGTCGAGCCGGAGGGCGCGGGCGACGGCTTCGAGGACGGCCGGTGAGACGCCGGCGAGGTTGCCGCGCTCCAGTTTGGCGTAGTACTCGACGCTGACGTCGGCGAGCGCCGCGACCTCGCTCCTGCGCAGGCCGGGGACACGTCGGCGGGGTCCGGTGGGCAATCCGGCCTGCTCGGGGGTGATCTTCGCGCGCCGCGAGGTGAGGAACTCGCGGACCTCTTCCTGGTTGTCCACCCTCCGACCGTACGCCCGGCACGCCGGGGTAGGGATGTACTGCCGGTACACCCCTTGTCAGTGACTCGCTGCGCGCGTGAAGTGAGGGTTGGCTGGATGGCGTGGCGCTTCCTCGGCCGATTCTCGGGCGGGAAGGAGCGCCGCGGTCCCACGGTGTTCCCGCTTCAGGGAAGGCCGACACATGAGCCGCACCCAAGCGGTCCGGCCCCTCGTAGGTGAGGAAGACCCCCATGCGCGGCGCAGTGATCCACGCCCCTGGTGACGTCCGTTTCGAGACCCTGGACGACCCGAAGCTCCTCCGTCCCACTGATGCCGTCATCCGGACGGCCGCCACCTGTGTCTGCGGCTCCGACCTGTGGCCGTACCGCGGTGCGGAGCCGATCGGTGACCCGCAGCCGATGGGGCACGAGTACGTCGGCTTCGTGGAAGAGGTCGGCTCCGAGGTCACGTCGCTCCGCCCGGGCCAGTTCGTCGTCGGCTCCTTCGCCACCTCCGACAACACCTGCGTGAACTGCCAGAACGGGTTCCAGTCGAACTGCCTCCACCGAGAGTTCATGTCCACCTGCCAGGCCGAGTACGTGCGCATCCCCAACGCCCAGGGCACCCTGGTCGCCACCGGTGAAGTGCCCGGTCATGAGCTCTGGCCCGGCCTTCTCGCTGTCTCCGACGTGATGGGCACCGGCTGGTGGGCGGCCGACGCCGCCGAGGTCAGGCCCGGCTCGACCGTCGTGGTCGTCGGCGACGGCGCGGTCGGCCTGTGCGGCGTGATCGCGGCCAAGGAGATGGGCGCGGAGCGGATCATCGCCATGTCCCGTCACGAACCCCGGCAGAAGCTCGCCTGGGAGTTCGGCGCCACCGACATCGTCACCGAGCGCGGCGAGGAGGGCGTGGCCCAGATCAAGGAGATGACCGGCGGGATCGGCGCCGACAGCGTCCTGGAGTGCGTCGGCACCGCCCAGGCCATGAGCCAGGCACTGCGCTCGGCCCGCCCGGGCGGCAGCGTCGGCTTCGTCGGAGTCCCTCACGACGTCGCCGTCGACGGTCAGGAGCTGTTCTTCTCCCACGTCGGCCTGCGCGGCGGCCCCGCCCCGGTACGCCGTTACCTGCCCGACCTCATCGACCGCGTCCTTGCGGGCCGGATCGACCCGGGCAAGGTCTTCGACCTCACCCTGCCCCTCGCCCAGGTCGCCGAGGGCTACCAGGCCATGGACGAGCGCCGCGCCGTCAAGACCCTCCTCAAGCCCTGAACCACCCGCCGCCCGAAAGAGCGATCATGCAGATCACCCGCAGGTCGATCGACGTCGCAGGCGAGGACTACACCGCTGCCGCTGCCGCTGCCCCGGCCACCGACTGCCTCGGGCGGCCTGCGCCCCTACCTGCACGACGATCCCCGTCGTCCGTCTCCGACAGGAGCACCGCCGCCATGGACATCCGCGTCACCCTCGACGGCCGCTCCGTCGGGGCCACCTTGAACGACAGTCCCGCCGCCCGCGACTTCGCCGACCTGCTCCCGCTCACCCTGCGCCTTGAAGACTTCCACGGCACGGAGCGAGTCGCCGACCTGCCGCGCAAGCTGGACACCTCCGGCGCCCCCGAACCGGCCGTAGTCGATACCGGAGACATCGCCTATTACGCCCCCTGGGGCAACCTTGCCCTCTTCTACCGGGACGGGCCTGCTGCTTCTGCCGACCTGCTCATCCTCGGCCACCTCGACGGCAGCGCCGACCAGCTCGGCAGGGCCGACCGCATCACCCTCGAAGCCGCCTCCTGATCGGTGCGAACCCACCTACGCGCCCGAGGAACACACGGCAGGGTCGGGCCTCGCTGCGCCCGGCGTGGTGGCGGCGGGTCTCGGTCAGTCGAGGAGCTGTGTCCTGATCAGGTACTCGGCCTGAGCGGACAGCTCCGTGCGCCGGGTCTGTTCGTCGGCGATCTCGATTTCCCTGCGCAGCACCAGTTCGGTGCGCAGCACCGTCGTCCGGGGAACCGGCACCCGTTGGCCGGGTTTCTCGGTGAACGGCTGCAGTTCTCCGGCGAGGGCGTGGGCATCGGCGGACGTGCCACGTCGCAGGGAGAGGAACACGCGGGCGAGCCAGTCCGCGGGGATCTGAACCATGAAGTCAGACATGCCGGTACAACGACGGGTCACGTAGCCCGTGGCGCTCAATCGCCCGTCCGGCCGAGTGCCGGGGCCGCCCGTGCGGACCCCTCCCCGCAACAGCCGAGACCTCCGATGGCGTGGGGTGCCTCGGGCCATGGCCGTCAGGCGCCGTCGCCGTCCCGCATGGCGCCGCGAATGGCGTCGCGCGCCCGGTCGACGACGGCCGCCACGGGACCCAGCGTGAGGTTCGCGGTGGCCGATTCGACCCCCGGGTGCGGGCGCGTCGGCGCGGTCGCCTCGGCCGCCTTGACGGCCTTGGCCATCAAGGCCAGCCGGGCCGGTGAGGTGCTACGGCGCAGCAGGGCGAATTCGTAGCGTTCCTCTGCCCGGGCGTGTGCCAGGACGGCGTCGCGGAGGGACAGCAGGGTCGGCATGAACTTGGGGTCGGACACGTCCAGGTCCTCCAAGGCGGAGAGCTTCTCCTTGGCGGCCTTCTCCTCGGCGAGCCGCTCCTCCACCACATCACCTCCGCCGTCGAAGGCGGAACGGGCGTGGGGGTGCACGACCTCTTCCTCGGCGGTCTCGTGTACGGCGAGCAAGTGCATCAGACGCCGGAACGGCTCTTCGCGTTCCTCACCCTCGGCGGCGCGCACCTCGTCGAAGAGGGTGTGGATCTGACCGTGCTGGCGCATGAGGAGTGCCACCACGTCCTCGTCGGCCGCCGGGTCGCCCTTCTGAGCCTGCTCGTCCATCACCTCGTCGTCTCCCGTCCCGGCCATCAGGCGCGCTCGGATTCGACGGGGTGGGGGCCTTCTGTTTCCATGCGGTAGTCGCGGTCGAACATCTCCTGGTGCTGGTCGATGACGCGGTCGCTCGGCGGCTTCTCGCCGTCGTGCAGGCGCTGCTGCATCTGCTCGAACCGCTCGTGCGCCTCACGGACGTAGCCCGCCCCCAGGGTCGTCAGGTCGATCTGGGTCGCCAGGAGTTCGCGCAGGTACTCCTTGTTCGGTTCGAAGGTGAGCACGTTCGGCAGCTGCGGAGCGAGGACCTCCTCAGGCTCCCGGCCGTCGTGCCGGCGCATCAGGTCGCAGGCGATCCGCAGGTGCTCCAGCTCCATGTTCAGGTGCAGCTCCCACAGTGCCTTCACCTTCGGGTGGGACTCCTGCTCCATGAAGGAGTAGTACAGGTAGCACTCGTTGTACTCATGGTTGACCAACTGCTCCCACCACGTCTCCCCCGGGTCGACCAGGGACTCGTAGTGGGTGACGTGCTCCTCCTCGATGAGCCCGATCTCCTGGTAGAGCTGACGTGCGATCGGCTCCATGTAGGTAGGACCGGTGTTCATGTAGAAGTTCATCGTCTGCTGCTCCGCCGACAGCACCGTCAGCGCGTGCAGCTTCGACAGCGGGTCGGTGGCCGCCTTGTCGTAGGGGTCGCGGACGTTGTCGAACGGGTGCCGGTGGTGCATGCGCGTGGGCCGGCCCGGCATGACTTCGGTGAGGCCGTCGACGATCGCCTCTGCCTTGCGGTGCTCGATCATCTCGTACAGGTTCGCGTACCGGTACAGGTGGTCGAAGTCCTCCAGCACGCCGAACTGGTACGCCTGCTGGAGGTAGGGGTCCGGCTCCATTCGGGCGATCCAGGACGTGAGGTCGACAGCCACCTGCTCGTAGGCGATCGTCGTCTCCAGCACCGAGGAGACGCCCGGCAACAGCCAGTTGACCGCCTTCTGCTGCTGGGCCTCGACGTACCTCACCTCGGCGAGCTGCCGCTTGACGTCGGGGTCGACCGTGTTCCGGGCGAGCTGGTGGCTGAACAGGATCGCCTCGACCTCAATGCCGTTCATCGTGATGACCCGGCAACGCGTGTAAGGATCTGAGGCATCGGGGTCGATGGGGGACACGTTCAGCTCGCGCCAGCTGCGTACCTGGCGGTCCAACGGGATGCCCCGCTGCTCCAGAGGGTTGAACGTCATACGGCACCAGCCTTTGACCGAGGGCGAACGGGACGCAGTCGGTCATCCTTCCCGGCCCTCCCGCCGGGTGCGCTGCTCCACACGCGGCGCCCTGCGCAACTCACTCCATCGGGCCCGCCCGCCGAGCCGGGGCGCGGCTCGAGAGCCGGCGCGCACTACAGAGCGGCCCCGTGGGCAGAGCCGCGGGGGCCCCGGTCCCGCGGGTTACTCGCGCTCGCTGTCCGGTTCGCCTTCCGCCGCGCGGACCAGCATCGAGTAGGCAAGCTGCATGGCATCGGCGACGGCCACCACCGCCAGCGTCCGCTCCGCCGCCGTGGTCGCACGCGGCCAGATCAGGCGCGCGCCGGTGAGACCGGTCGCCACCCACACGCTCAGGCAGAACGGACAGCTCGCCAGTTCTCCCATGATGCGCCGGTCTTCTCGGGGGAACTCATTCAGCTCCGCCGGGGCCCCGTCGCCGTCCACCTCCGTGAAAGGGGCGCGCAGGGGCCTGGTGATCTTGGCCTTCCCGATCAAGCGGCTCAACCGGAACGTGGCGGCCGCGCTCAGCAGCACTCCCGTCGGCCGTTCGAGATGGGCGGCAGGCCGACCGCGGAGCTGTACCTGCCAGGCCCAGGCGGCGGCGTAAGCCCCATAGGCTGCCAGAGCCACCAGCCGTGTCGGCTCCAGGCCCGAGCGGTCTTTCCTCGTCGGCGTGGTCATGGGCTGCGCCTGCCCGCAAGACGAGCAACGATGCGCCCCGACCTGCCGCCCGTCCCATGCGGGGGCACAAGAGGAGGTGGAGCGCCATCGGGACCATCGTGGCGGCCGTGACGCCGACCACCGCGCCGGCTGCGACGTCGGAGGAATGGTGAGCGCCGCTGTGGACCCGCTCAACCGCCACCAGCACCGCCGGCACGGCCCACCCGGCAACCGCCCACGGCCACTCGGTCGCGACGGACACGGTGAACGCCACGGCGGCGGCCGTGGGCCCGGACGGGAAGGAGGAGCCGTCGGGCCGGTCGCGGCTGCCTCGCGACCCGCGGGCAGGACTGCCAGAAGTCCCCTGTCCTGCTGTTTCTCGGGCATCACCGATTTTTGACGGCGTCTGCGTTTGGCGGGCGCGGACCTGGTAAGGCGCCGCGGAGAACGCGGTCGCACGCGTGGCTCGCCGAGCCCGGGCCGTGTGAGGAGATGAGTGCCATGGGCAAGCGCATGCTCATGCTGGCTGTGGCGGCCACCGCGACGGCGGTGACCGGGATGTGCGCACCGGCAGCGCTGGCCGGCGTGCCTGCCGGTGACCAGGACACGACCTACGTGACGTCAGCCCACCAGGGCAACCTGGCGGAGATCGCCGCAGGCCAGGATGCCCAGAGGAATGCGATGACCTCCTGCGTCAAGGACGTGGGCGCACAACTGGTCGCCGATCACCAAAAGCTCGACAGGGACCTGAAAGCCCTCGCCGCCAAAGCCGACATGACCCTGCCCACCGCTCCCACGGCCGCGCAGCAGCAAGAGCTCAAGGACGTCCAGGAGAAGGCCGGCACGGCCGGATACGACCCGGCATGGCTCGCCAACCAGGAAGCCGCCCACCAGAAGACCCTGACTCTGATCGACACTCAGATCCGGTCCGGCAGCGACACGGCCGTCACCGACGCCGCCAAGAAGGCACGCCCGATCGTCGCCATGCACCTCGACATGGTCCGCGGCGGCGCCTGCCACACCTCGTAGCACGACGACGCCCTCACTCGCCGCCACCCGGTCCCCCGGCGCCGCGCTTTTCACGCCCTTGCCAAGGAAGCTGGGCGAAGGAGCCGGCTCCGTGCCTGTCCACCCGCCGGCGTGATGATCGGCGCGGAAGGAAGGGCGCTCCGTACCGGATGCCGCGCAGTCGGCGGGGTACGCGCCGTGTGAAAGCAACCGACTGTTCGCTTCGAATGACCAGGAGGAGCCTTGAGTGACATCCAGGACTTCGACCGCCGACAGGAGGGCACGTCGGCGGGCATAGCGCACACCGCCCAGGACAAGGCAGGCGAAGGCGCCGCCCTGGTCGGGGAGAAGACCACCGATGTGGCCCAGACCGCCAAGGAGCAAGCGTCGGAGGTCGTCGGTGAGGCAACGGCACAAGCCAAAGACCTCGTCGGTGAACTCCGCCATCAGCTACAGGACCAAGCCCATACGCAGACGCAGCGCCTGGCGGACAACGTCCGCAAACTCGCGGGTGAGCTTCGTGACATGAGCGAGAACGGCGCACCGGATTCCACCGCCGCAGGGATCGTCCGCCAGATATCCGACGGCGGTCACCAGGTCGCCGAGCACCTAGAGAGGCGCGGCCCCGACGGACTGGTCACTGACCTCCAGGACTTCGCCCGCCGTCGGCCAGGAGTGTTCCTCGCCGGTGCCGCGCTGGCCGGATTCGCCGTTGCCCGAGCGGGCAAGGGCGTCAGCGGCGCGGCACCCTCGGGGTCCGCTGATCCCGGTGCCTCGGACCCCCGTACGTCGGATCCTCGTACGTCGGATCCTCTTGGCTCAGTCCCGACAGCGAGCCCCCGGCCGGCCGAGGCCCCACGCACGGCAGACAGCTCCCTGACCACTCGGGACCGCCTCGGCGAGGCCGGTTACCAGGACCCCGCGGAGACGTACGGGCAGTCACAGCCCCCGCACGTGACGCACGCGCCGCCGGTCACACCCGCCCCGCCGGCCTACCCGCCGGCAGCGGCGGATCCTTCCCGGCCCGGGTCGGCACAGAGCGTCCGACCCGGTGAAAGGAGCTGACCGTGGCCATCTCCTCCCACGAGCGGCCCACGGCGCCTCCCGTTCCCCCGGCGCCTCCCGTTCCCCCGGTGCCGCCCGCACCCTCGGCCACCCGGCACTCGCCGGGCAGGTCACACGACCCGTCGATCGGTGACCTGATAGGGGAAATCGGCACGGACCTCTCCCAGCTGGTCCGGGACGAGTTCGAACTGGCGAAGGCCGAGATCAAACAAGAGTCCACGAAAGCCGGCAAGGCCTTCGGCATGCTGGGCGGCGCCGGGTACGCCGGGCATCTCGTCCTGCTGCTGGGCAGCCTGACCGTGATCTTCGCCCTCGCCAACGTCATGGACCCTGCGTGGGCCGCACTGATCGTCACCGCCGTCTGGGCCGTAGTGGGCACCGTCCTGTACGCCACCGGGCGCAAGCGCCTGCGCACCGTCAACCTCAAGCCCGAACAGACCGTGGAAACGCTGAAGGAGGACGCCCGATGGGCACGACACCCGACGAGCTGAGGAGCGACGTGGAACACCGGCGGGCGCACCTGGCGCGCAACGTCGACCTCCTGGCCGACAAGCTGACGCCCGGCCGGGTGGCGCGACGCAAGGCCGCCTCCGTGCGGCACGGACTGACCGGGGCGAAGGAGCGCGTGATGGGCACGGCACACGACACGGCGCACAGCATCGCCGACAGCGCCGGGCAGGCTGCGAGCGGCATGGCCGACACGGCCAAGGAAGCGGTGGGCAGCGTGAGCGAAACCCTTCAGCAGGCGCCTGCCCAGGTCACACGTCAGACGCAGGGCAGTCCCCTGGCCGCCGGGATCATGGCGTTCGGTGCCGGCATGCTCGCCGCGGCTCTGCTGCCCACCACCGAGGCGGAGGAACGCGCGGGGCAGCGGCTGAAGCAGCACTCCGACCAACTGGTCGAACCGGTCAAGCAGGCCGCCGTGGAGGCGGCCCAAGAAGTGAAGGAAGAGATGAGCGGCCCCGCTTCCGAGGCGGTCGAGTCGGTCAAGACAACCGCGCAGGAGGCCATGGCCACGGTCACGGACGACGCCCGGGCGGCCGGCCGAGAGACCTCCGAGGGACTGCGCCAGGTAGGCCGCGAAGCGGCCCGGGAGGTGCGCGACACCCCCGGCAGCCAGAATCCCCCCTCCGGCTGACCGCCGACTCCGTATGACGTCGCAGCTCGGTCACCGAATGCCCAGCTGCGACGTCAAGCTGTCAAGCTGCGAGGTCAACGGGAACGCGGAGCCCGGTCGCGCGCTCAGCCGTGCCGGGGGAAGCCGAGTCGTACGGGACCGACGCCCGGCGAAGTGTGGACCAGGGCGGAAGCGGCCGGTTCGGGCAGTCCCGCGGAGGTCAGCAGGGACTCCTCCAAGCGCACGAGCGTTCCGCGGGAGAGCGGCCAGGGCTCGTGGCGGACCGGGGTCCGCCAGAGCAGGCCAGCCGACATCGAGTACGCGTGGAAGCGGTTGGTCAGCCAGGAGTCCAGTCGGTCAGGCGCTTCGATGCACCGGCCGGTGCGCACCTCGATCTCATAGCCGGGACCGCGGCGCCCGCGGCGGCCCGCGTAGTGATGGGTGCGGCCCTGGCCCTGTACGGAAAGGCGTGCCAGGGAGTAGGGGATTCCCAGCAGGCGCGCGGCCAGCATGGCCGGGTGGGTGACGTCCAGGGAGAAGAACCACAGGCCGCTCGGCCCGCCTTTCCGGCGCACGTAGGTGCGCAGGTTCGTCTCGGGGAAGGTTCCCCCGGGGAGCGGCACGCCCAGTACCCGGGTGGAGGACATGACGAAGGGGGTCAGGCTCACCCAGCCCTGCCCTTCGAAGACATCGACTTCGAGATGAGGCGGCAAGAGGCGCTGGAGGACCGCCGACGGATAAGGCCAGTGCAGGAACGTCTGTCGCGTCCAGTGCACCGACAACAAGGGAACCCGCACACCCTCCCTTGCGACCTCCCCGGGGTGCCGAGGCCCGTGTCCCGACGTGGTCGCCGGACGGGTGGGTGGGAAGGGTGCCTCGCTCATGTGCTGCGCCTACCCGTCGGAGCGCGAAGGATGCCGTGCTGTGCGGCCGCCCGCAGGTCCGCAGGGTGACTAGTCGGACGATACGAGGGTTCGTCCCGGCGAGGCCGGTCACCGCCCGGGGCCGCCCGGGAGCATCCTGCAAGCAGGAGACCGGACGACAGGGCTGTTGGTCCGCGAGGCCGGGCTCCTCGGACGGGTACGGGCCCACGTGGGTCGACCTGGCACGGCCCTGCTGCCCACGGCCCAGGACGCGTCGGCCCGTTTCGCGAACGCGCGCCCTGTTCAGCGGGGCGATGCGAACGGAGCAGGGCTCCTTCACGGGATACGTCTCCCCGCTACCGCAGTCCTCCGCCCACGCGGCAGCGGAACTGGAGGAGTGGGGGACGAGGCTGGGTCGGCACTTGGCCGACCGCGGCTGTCTCGGCCCGTTCGGACTGGACGCTCTCATCAGTTAGGACGGCGTCACGTACGCCAGCGAGAGCAACGTCCGCCGTACCGCCACCACCACACCGCACACCATGGTCACCCGGCTGACGACGGCGGTCGGCCTTCCGCAGCCGGCGTGGGCGGTGTCCAAGAGGCGGACTCGGCGATCCGTCGGGTTCGCAGAGGCTCTCGACCGGTTGCGCGAACAGCGCGTTGCCTTCGACGCGCAGCGTGGCGAGGGGTCGTCCTCTCCGCGGACGCGCCACCGGACGGCCACTCCTGGCGCTGCGCTACGCGGTCATCGCCGCGCACGGGAGTCGCGCGCGCGAGCTGGAAGTCGCTCTGGCGGAGGCTTTGGAGTTCGAGGTGCCGACCACCCCGCGCCGGAGGCCATGGGCGGTCAGCCATGCCGAGGCACTTCGCCTCGGTGACGACACGGTCAGCGCGAATCCTGAAAGACCGGGGAGATCCGCCCGAACATGCGAATGGTTGTAGGGTGCCGGGGACAGCCCTTGACCCCCGAAAAGTGGGCAGGGAGCGGATGTTTTCGGGAGTATCGCCATGCTTCGTACCATGTTCAAGTCCAAGATCCACCGGGCCACCGTCACCCAGGCCGACCTGCACTACGTCGGCTCCGTGACCGTCGACGCCGACCTGCTGGACGCCGCCGATCTGCTGCCCGGCGAGCTCGTCCACATCGTGGACATCACCAACGGGGCGCGGCTGGAGACTTACGTCATCGAAGGTGAGCGCGGGTCCGGGGTCATCGGGATCAACGGCGCCGCCGCGCACCTGGTGCACCCGGGGGACCTGGTCATCCTGATCAGCTACGCGCAGGTCGAGGACGCCGAGGCCCGGGCGCTGAAGCCCCGCGTGGTGCACGTGGACGCCGACAACCGGATCATCGAACTGGGCGCGGATCCGTCCGCCCCGGTGCCGGGTACGGATCAGCGGCGCAGCCCCCACGCAGTGGCCGTCTGAGGGGAGCGGGGACCGTGGCGATCGAGATCCGGGACGAGCGCAAGGCCGGACGGCTGCTCGCCGTCGAGGACGGGGAGGTGGCCGGCACCATCGCCTACTTCGTGCTGGCCGAGGCGCCCCACGCCCTGGTGGCCGTGCACACCGTCGTCGAGCCGGGGCGCGAGGGCCGGGGCATCGGCGGGGAGCTGGTGAAGACCTTCTACGAGATCGCCGCCGCCGAGGGTGTGCCCGTGGTCCCGCTCTGCCCGTACGCCGCGCGCTGGGCCGTCAGACACCCCGACCTGGCGCCCGCAGCGCCGGCCGAGGTCGTGGCCACCGCCAAGGCGCAACTGGACGCCGACCCGGACCTCTGGTGACGGAGCCGGTCGGTGCGCCGGTGGCCGGCGGTGCCGCTCTGACCCTGCTGCACACCTCGCCCGCGCACGTCCCGGTCTTCGACGCGCTCCGGGACCGCCACCACCCGGGGGCCGTACTGCGGCACCTGGTGGCGGTGGAGCTGCTGGACCGGGCCCGCGCGCACGGGCCGGAGTCGGTGTCCCCGGCCCTGCTGGAGCTGCTCGCCGCAGCCGGGCCCGGGCGCGTACTGGTCACCTGCTCGACGATCGGGGCGATCGCGGAATCCCTGGCTCCGGCCCTCGGCGCCCCGGTGCTGCGGGTGGACCGGCCGATGGCGGCCGCGGCGGTGCGCACCGGTGCGCGGATCGCCGTACTGGCCACGGTCGAGTCCACGCTCGCCCCGACCCGGGAGCTGCTGGCCGAGGAAGCGGGCGGGCGGCCCGTGTCGATCCGCACGCACGTGGTCGCGGGGGCGTGGGAGCGGTTCGAGGCGGGGGACACCGCGGGGTATCTCGCCCGCGTGGCCGCGGCCGCCGAGGGTGTCACCGACGCGGACGTCATCGTGCTGGCCCAGGCCTCCATGGCCGGGGTGGCCGACCTGGTCACGGGCCGGATCCCGGTCCTGTCCAGCCCGGCCCCGGGTCTGGCGGCGGGGCTGCGGCTGCCCCACCCGGAGGGTGAAACGGCTTAAAAAGCGGCAAAATGGGACTCATGGTACGCAAAGCCGAGCAGACCGTGCCGCCGGTCCCCGAGCCGTCGCCCGTCCCGGAGCCGCCTCCCGCGCCCGGGCCCGGGCCGAGCCCGGGGCCCAGCCCCTTCCCGGACCCCGAGCCCATCCCGCGGCCCGTGCCGCCCAGCCCGGAGCCGATGCCGCCGCCGACGCCGCCGCCGAGCCCGCTGACCTGAGTCCGCCGAGCCGAGCATGCATGCGGGCCTGAGGCGCCGACCTGAGCCCGTCGGCCCGAGCGCGCTGACCTGGGCAGTGCCGAGCACGGGCGCCGTCGCCGCCGCCGGTGCGCCCCGGCGTGCTTCCCGCGGCCGGGGGGCCGCCCAAGTTCCGCACGCGTGCGCCCTGTTGTGCCCCTTGTCATGCCCTGGTCGGCTCGTTAGGTTGTGGGGTTCCTGATGTCTTCCTGGGGGGCTCCCATGGGTGTACGGGGCCGGCACCGCCGGTATCAGCCGAGCAGCATCAACCGGGCCTCGCTGGCCGTCACCGCCGGTGGGGCCGGGATCGCCTTACCGCTCATCGGTGCCGGAGCCGCCCACGCCGCCTCCGTGGACACCTGGAACAAGGTCGCCGCCTGCGAGTCGACCCACAACTGGGGCATCAACACCGGCAACGGCTACTACGGCGGCCTCCAGTTCAGCCAGAGCACCTGGCGGGCCTTCGGCGGCACCGCCTACGCCCCCCGCGCGGACCTCGCCACCAAGGACCAGCAGATCGCGGTCGCCGAGAAGGTACTCAAGGGCCAGGGACCCGGCGCCTGGCCGAACTGCGGGAAGCACGCCGGCCTGACCCGCAGCGGTCCGGCCCCGGCCGTCGCCCCGCAGGGCCCGTCGCAGCCGAAGGCGGTTCCGGCGCAGGCCGCGGCGCCCCGCCCGACCGGGACCTCCGTCCTGCCGAACCCGTACGTCGTCGCGCCCGGCGACTCGCTCTCCGTGATCGCCACCCGGCAGCACGTCGAGGGCGGCTGGCAGGCGCTGTACGAGACCAACCGCGCCACCGTGGGCGGCAACCCGAACCTGATCTTCCCCGGCCAGCGGCTCACCCTGCGGATCACGGCCGCACCGACCACGCCCGCCGAGCCGCCCGCGCAGGACCCGCAGAAGCCGCCGCGGACCGCCGAGCCGGTGAAGCCCGTGGAGCCGGCGGCCGAGAAGCCCGCCGCGGAACCGGCCGGGAAACCAGCTGAGAAGAAGGCCGAGCCGAAAGCCGAGCCCAAAGCCGAACCGAAGGCCGAGAAGCCCGCCTCAGTGCAGGAGAAGCCGCAGGCGGGCGGCTTCCACGCCCCCGTCGACGCCGCCCTCGGCACCGCCTACCGGGTGTCCGGTTCCTCCTGGTCGAGCGGCTACCACACCGGCGTCGACTTCCCGGTCGCCACCGGAACCACCGTCAAGTCCGTCGGCCCCGGCCAGGTCGTCTCCGCCGGCTGGGCCGGCGCCTACGGCTACCAGGTCGTCATCCGGCACACCGACGGCCGGTACTCCCAGTACGCCCACCTCTCCGCCCTCGGCGTCAAGGCCGGCCAGCAGGTCTCCGGAGGCCAGCGCATCGGCCGCTCCGGCTCGACGGGCAACACCACCGGACCGCACCTGCACTTCGAGATGCGCACGGGGCCCGGCTACGGCTCCGACATCGACCCGTTGAAGTACCTCCGCGGCCACGGCGTCCACATCTGACCCCCGCGTGTGCGACGGTACGGCGGTGAGCACGATCAGGCCTGCCGCCGCCAGCGCGGCGCTGGTCAGCGCCGCCGCCGTGCCCGCCGCCCCGTAGCGGAACCCCTCGTCGAACAGCGTGATGCCGACCGTCGCCGCGACCACCGGGTTGATCACCGTGACCGTGGCCAGCGGAGCGGTCAGCCCGGCGCCCCGGTAGGCCGCCTGCGAGAGCAGCAGCCCGCCGGCCGCCAGCGCCGCGATCGCCGCCAGGTCGGGCCACAGGACGGTCAGGGCGTCCGGGGCGACGTTCTCGGCCACCGACTTGGTGAACACCGAGGCCATGCCGAAGGCCGTACCGGCCGCCGCGGCCAGCAGCACGCTGCGCAGCACCGCCCGGCGCATCCGGTGCGCCGCCAGGAACAGCGCCGCCACCGCCGCCCCCGTCGCCGTGAGCAGCACGCCGCGCTCACCGCCCGCCAGGGCCTGCTCGGCCCGCCCCTCCCCGCCGGTCAGCGCCAGCAGTCCGGCGAGGCCCACCGTCGCCAGTACGGCCCCGCGCCAGGCCGCCGCGCCCGCCCGGCGCCCTACGAGGACGGCCGCCATCGGCAGGGCGAAGACGATGGTCAGCGCGCCGAGCGGCTGGACCAGGCTCAGCGGCCCGTACGCGAGCGCCACCACGTGCAGCAGGGCGCCCAGGCCGTTCAGCCCCACGGCCACCCACCAGCCGCCCCGGCGCAACGGCGCGTACGGGCGGTCCGGCGTGCTCGCCGCGACCTGTTCCTGGACGATCGCCCCGCCCGCGTACGCCAAGGCGGACACGAGGCAGAGCAGGACCGACAGCGCCAGTGCACTCATAAGGTCCACAATGCACGACCCCCCTGGGGCTATTCCTCCGCCCACAGGTGGTGATCAGTCATACTCCGGACGTAGTACGGGAGTACTCAGCGTGGTCACCGCCGTAGCGCAGCGCTACCCCTGTCGTGGCCGAGAGTTACCCCTCCGACCCCCAAAGTGACGGTCCGCTCGCGGTGCGTGAGGGCGGCGCGAGCGGGTTTGGACCGGGGCTCGTGGGATCCGTACAGTTTCCCTTTTGAGGACTTCCGCAGCAGGCGGATGCGGACGAGTGATCAAGGAACGCAGCGGCCATGACGGTGACCGAAGACAGTCAGGACTACGGGCAGGACTACGGCCCGGGCATCGACCCCGACCGGCTCGCGCTCTGCCTCAGCGTGCTCGACGAGCTGGACAAGATCGACGTCGACCACCCGGACGCGATCACCGTACGCCGCGCCACCGCCGGGCTCTACCGCACCGTCAAGCAGCGCCGCCGCCAGGAGCGCCGAGCCGCCAAGACCGCCAACGACAAGGCCGTCACCGAGGCGACCGCGACCGGCTCCGCCGAGCGCATCGACGACGAGACCGAGGGCCTCCTGCCCTCCTCCGTCACGGACGCCGGCCGGATCGCCGGGATACTCCAGCGCCCGCGTTCCTGCTACGTCTGCAAGGTGCGCTACGTCGAGGTCGACTACTTCTACCACCAGCTCTGCCCGAGCTGCGCCACCGAGAACCGGACCAGGCGTGAGGCCCGTGCCGACCTCTCCGGCAAGCGCGCGCTGCTCACCGGTGGCCGCGCCAAGATCGGCATGTACATCGCGCTGCGGCTGCTGCGCGACGGCGCCCACACCACGATCACCACCCGCTTCCCCAAGGACGCCATCCGCCGCTTCAAGGCGATGGAGGACTCGGCGGACTGGCTGCACCGCCTGGAGGTCGTCGGCATCGACCTGCGCGACCCGGCCCAGGCCGTGGCGCTCGCCGACCAGGTGGCCGAGGCCGGCCCGCTGGACATCCTGATCAACAACGCGACGCAGACCGTGCGCCGCCTGCCCACCGCGTACGCCGCGCTGGTCGACGGGGAGAGCGCCCCGCTGCCGGCCGGCGAGCTCCCCGCCCACCACGTCATCGGCGCGTTCAACTCCGGTGCGGTCGACGGCCTGGCGGCGCTGCCCGTCGGCGTGAGCGGGCTGGAGGCGCAGAAGGTCGCCGACCTCGCCCTGGTCGCGGGCAACGCCAGCCTGGAGCGGCACCTCGCCGGAACCGCCATCGACGCGGGCGGCCTGCTGCCCGACGTCGTCGAGAGCAACACCTGGGTGCAGACCATCGACCAGATCTCCCCGGTGGAGCTGCTGGAGACCCAGCTGTGCAACTACACCTCGCCCTTCATCCTGATCAGCGCGCTCCGGCCGGCTCTGGCCGAGGCCGCGCGGAAGGCGTCCAGCGGGCGTGCGTACGTCGTGAACGTCTCGGCGATGGAGGGCGTCTTCAGCCGTGGCTACAAGGGTGCGGGGCACCCGAACACCAATGCCGCCAAGGCCGCGATGAACATGGTGACGCGGACCAGCGGTCAGGAGATGTTCCAGACCGACCGCATCCTGATGACCTCGGTCGACACCGGTTGGATCACCGACGAGCGCCCGCACTACGACAAACTGCGCCTCGCCGAGGAGGGCTTCCATGCCCCTCTCGACCTGATCGACGGCGCGGCCCGGGTCTACGACCCCGTCGTCCGCGGCGAGGCCGGCGAGGACCTGTACGGCGTCTTCCTGAAGGACTACGCCCCCGCGAACTGGTAGCCCGCCCCCCGGCCTGCTCGATGCCCGTGACGACCCCCTCGGTGAACCGAGGGGGTCGTCGCCGTTCAGGGGCCGCCTCCGCCCGCGGAGGCGGCGCGAAACGTGCCGTCACCCGGACAGAGCAGCGTGCCGGGCCTCCTGCACCAGGCCCGCCACCTGGAGTTCCTTGCCGGAGGGCGGGGCGCGGCGCAGCCGGGCCGAGGTCCGTCGACAGCGCTCTGCGAGGCCCGCGCGCACAAGATCCCTGCGCTCCACCGCCCTTGTGACGTACGGCACTTGGCGCCTCGGCGGCCCGGGCCGGGACCACCGCCGTCGCCCTCCGTCGCACCCCGCCCGCCCGGTCCCGGGCAGAGCGTTCGGCACGGACCCGCCGACCCGCGACGTGCCGAACGCGCGGCGAAACTGGGTGAACGGACCGGATTTTGCCGTTCCATCGAGCGGGGGTCCGCTCATATGTGTACTCTGGGGCATCAAGACGGCCCCTATCCGGGCCGCGCTCCACTAAGGCGCCACCGCGTCCGGAACCCTCTTCATCCCTGCCCGGCGCGCGGTCCGCCGCCGGGTTACGCGACACGAAGGAGTGCGCGGTGACTGAAATGACCAAGCCCGAACCGGAGTTGCTGGAACGGACGGGATCGCGCAACAAGCCCCGGACCGACGAGCTCGGGAGCCTCGAAGTCTGGGCACGATCCGCCCCGATCCGCTTGGCGGGCTACGAGGACGACCTGGCGGAATCACACATCCTGCGCGGTATCGACTAGTCCGCAGAACGGTACAAGCGCCCCCGCGCCCACCGGCGCCGGGGCGCTGTCCGCGCCCCGGCTGCCGGCCGCCGCCCGTAGCACCCTGGCGCGCATGGTTCCCGTACCGGCTACGCCCTGAGCGTCTTCGCCGTCGGCGATCACGGCTTCCGCGCCCGCGCCCCGCCCGGGCAGGCTGACGCCCATGAAGCTGCTGATGCTGGGTGGTACCGAATTCGTCGGACGCGCGATCACCGAGGACGCCCTCGCCCGGGGCTGGGAGGTGACCGTCTTCCACCGTGGACACCACGGGCCCCCGCCGGGCGCCACCGCCCTGCACGGGGACCGCACCGCCCCCGGCGGCCTGGACGCCCTCGCCACGGGGGAGTGGGACCTCGTCGTCGACACCTGGGGCGGCGCCCCCACCGCCGTGCGCGACAGCGCCCGCCTGCTGGGCGACCGGGCCGCGCACTACGCGTACGTCTCCAGCCGCTCGGTCTACGCCTACCCCGCCCCCGCCGGACTCGACGAGGACGGCCCCCTCGTCGAGGGCTCGCCCGACGCCGGGTCCACGGCCTACGCCGAGGACAAGCGGGGCGCCGAGATCGCCGCCCTGGACGCCTTCGGGGACCGCGCCCTGCTGGTGCGCGCCGGGCTGGTCCTCGGCCCGTACGAGAACGTCGGCCGGCTGCCCTGGTGGCTGAACCGCACCGCCCGCGGCGGCCCGGTGCTCGCCCCCGGCCCGCGCGAACTCCCGCTCCAGTACATCGACGTACGCGACCTCGCGCGCTGGACCCTGGACGCCGCGGCGGCGGGCCGCGGCGGGGCGTACAACCTCGTCTCCCCGGTCGGGCACGCCACCCTGGGCGGGCTCCTCGACGCCTGCGTCGCCACCACCGGCGGCGGCGCCGAGCTGCGCTGGACCGACCCGGCCCTGCTCGAAGGGGCCGGCGTACAGCCCTGGACGGAGCTCCCGATCTGGGTCCGCGAGGGCGAAACGTACGACCACATGTTCGGCGGCGACGTCAGCAAGGCGCTGGCGGCCGGCCTCACCTGCCGCCCGGTCGAGGAGACCGTGGCCGACACCTGGGAGTGGCTGCGGACGCTCGGCGGGGTGGCCCCGCAGCGGGCCGACCGGCCGGCCCCCGGCATCGACCCCGAGCGGGAGGCCGCTCTACTCGGGCTCTGACCAGGAGGCCTCCGCGAGACGGGTCGGCGGCAGGTACTCGCGCACCAGCGTGCGGTGCCACCAGTCGCCCGTCTCGCGCAGCTCCCGCCAGGTCGTGAACCGGTAGCGGTACAGCAGGGCCCGGACGTAGACGGGCGGTGCGCCCGGGAAGGGGTTGTGGCGCAGCAGCCGCAGGGTGTCCCGGTCGCCCGCGAGCAGCCGCTCCACGAACGGCCCGAACCAGTCCCGCGCGTAGCCGGGGGAGATCGCCGCGAACCACATCAGCCAGTCCAGCCGCAGGTGGTACGGGGCGAACTGGCGGGGGATCCTGCGCAGTTCGGTCGGTTTGCCCTTGAAGCCGTACTCCCGCCAGGCGCCGTCCGTGTGCGGGAGGCGGTCGGCGGTGCCCTCCACCACCACCTCCATGCGGACCCGGCCCACCGAGCCGAAGGCCCCGTAGGTGTTGACCAGGTGCAGAGCGTCGAAGGAGCGGTTCATCACCTGCCGGCGCGAGACCATGTTGAGCACCGGACGGTGGCTGAGGAACAGCACCAGGGCCGTGACCGCACACACCAGGACCACGAACCAGAGCGGAGCCGTCCGCGCCGCGGCGGCCGGGGGAGGGCCGGCGAGCCCGGTGAAGTCCACGGCCGGGAGGGCCAGCGTGATCGTCAGCCAGTTCAGCCAGGCGAAGTTGCCCGAGAGCACCAGCCACAGCTGCGTGGCGATGACGGCCCCGGCGGCGTACGAGGCCACCGGCTGCGGGGTGAACAGCAGGACCGGGACGATCAGTTGCGTCACGTGGTTGGCCGCGCACTCCACCCGGTGCACCGGCTTCGGCAGGTGGTGGAAGAACCAGCTCAGCGGCCCCGGCATCGGCTGCGTCTCATGGTGGAAGTACAGGCAGGTCAGATCGCGCCAGCAGGAGTCCCCGCGCATCTTGATCAGCCCGGCCCCGAATTCCACGCGGAAGAGCACCCAGCGCAGCAGCCACAGGACCAGCACCGGCGGCCCCGCCCGCGCGTTGCCGAGGAAGACGGCGAGGAAGCCCACCTCCAGCAGCAGCGACTCCCAGCCGAAGGAGTACCAGGTCTGCCCCACGTTCACGACGGAGAGGTAGAGCAACCACAGCAGGGCCCACATCGCCATGGCCGCGCCCAGCGGCACCTCGTCCCCGGCTCCGGCGGCCAGGGCCGCGGCCAGTGCGGCCCCGGTCCAGGCGCAACCGGCGAAGAAGCGATCGGAGTAGTGCAGTTGGAACAGGCTCGGGGCGCGCCGGAACGGCACGTACCGCACGTAGCGCGGCACGGGCAGCATGCCGTGCGCTCCGATCAGGGCCCGGAACTGCAGGGCGGCCCCGACGAAGGCCACGAGGTAGACACCGGCCAGGGCCCGCTGGAAGACCAGCCGGGCGAGCCAGTATCCGGGCGCGGTGAACCAGTCCATCGCTTCCAGTATCGGACCGGTCGGGTGGGGGTGCGAACGGCGGCGAACGCGCCCGGGGCGACGGTCCCGTGCGCGCCGGTACCGCCCCCCGGACTCCCCCCAATGCGGTGAACCAACGCCTGAACGCGTTCAATTCACGGAGGCGAGCCTACGAGATTCCTTGAACATGTTCAAGCAGTGTTCCGGTTGCGCCGCTCCGGTTGCGGCACTCCCGGGCATGCGGCAGACAAGAGGGAGCAACCGGGGCGAAAGGGAGATCCACGTGCAGGCACCGTCACCTCCGACACCTCCTCAGACACGTCCTGCGACACCTCGTCAGGCGTCGCGCCGTCACGCACCGGCCGGCGCCGCCCTCTTGGCCGTCCTCGCCCTGTTCGCCGCGGGATGCGGCGGCTCCGACGCACCCGCGAGCGGCGCCGGCCCCGAGAGCCAGGAGCTCCAGCTCCAGCCCGTGGGCTCGCCGGGGCCCGACCCCTTCACCGCCTCCTCGGCCACCGCCGAGTCCGCCCCCGTACAGCCCCCGACGCCCAATCCGACCGGCCAGGGCATCCGCACGGTCAACGCGGACACCCCCGGCCTGTACGGCGGCACCCAGCGGCTCGGCAGCTGCGACGTGGAACAGCAGGTCCGCTACCTGACCGCCGACAACGCCAAAGCGCGCGCCTTCGCCCAGGCCTCCGACATCGAACAGGCGAAGATCCCCGAATTCCTCCGTGACCTCACCCCCGTCGTGCTGCGCGCCGACACCCGCGTCACCAACCACGGCTTCCGCGACGGCCGCGCCGACAGCTTCCAGTCCGTCCTCCAGGCCGGCACCGCCGTCCTCGTCGACGAACACGGAATGCCACGGGTCCGCTGCGGCTGCGGCAACCCGCTGGCCTCCCCGCGCGCCGCCAAAGGCTCCCCGGTGCACAAGGGCGCCCCGTGGAACGGCTATCAGCCCAACCAGGTCGTCGTCATCGAACCCACCGTCCATGAGATCGACAACCTGGTGATCGTCAACATCGCCGACAACACCTGGATCGAGCGCAAGCGGGGCGACGACGGCGCCCAGGACCGCACCCCGCAGGTCGTACCGCCTTTCGACCCGGCCGACGGCATCCCGGACGGCCCGGTCACCCCGCCCGGGACCACCCCGGCCGACCCGTGCCGCAGCCCCGAGGACAACGGCCCGTCCCGCGGTGCGACGCCGACCTCGCCCGCGGCCCCGCCGTCGGAGACGGACTGCCCGCCCACTCCGTCGAACCCGTCGAGCCCGCAGAGCTCACCCGGCGGGAACCCGCCGTCGAACCCGGCCACCCCGCCGCAGCAGCCGCCCTCGGACCTCCCCCCGGACCAGCCCTCGGACGTCCCCTCCGACCTGCCGAGCGACCTGCCGCCGGACGTCCCGACCGACCCCGGGATCCCGCTCGACCCCGACGCGACGGCGCCGCAGCCGAGCGATCCCTACGAGCCGTACGCGGACCCGTACTCCGACCCGGGCCTGCAGCCGCCACCCCCGGACGACGGCTACCCGCTGGAGAGCGCCTGACCGGCCCGTGTGTCATGGTGGATCGGTGCCGACCGCCGTATCGCTGCCGGACGACTGGCCCGCACACCCGGACCAGTCGCTCTCGCTCAACCGGATGGGCAGTTTCGACTGGGACCTGACCACCGGGCTGATGCACATGGACGGAGCCGCCCTCGACGTCTTCGACACGCCCCCCGACGACTACGACGGCCGGCCCGCCTCCCTCTCCCGGCGCGTCCCGCCGGCCGAGGCCGCCCGGCTCGACGCCCTGGTCTCCGCCGCCCTCAAGAGCGGCCAGGACAGCTACGGCGCCTACTTCCGCATCCGCTGCCACGACGGGCGGCTGCGCTGGACGCACACCCAGGGCCGGGTCATGCGCGACCGCGGCGGACGCCCGCACCGGATCATCGGCATCGTCCGGGACGCGACCGAGGAGCTCAGCCATTCGGCGGAGCGCCTCGGCCTGGACGAGGAACGGCGCCGCCAGACCTCGGTCGTCGAGTCCACCACCGCCGCCCTCGCGCACGCCCGGACCGTGCAGGACGTCATCGACGCGCTCGGCGACGCCCACGGCCTGGAGCGGCTCGGCTCGATGGGCATGGTGATGGGCCTCGTCGAAGCGGGCCGGATCCACCTCGTCGCCGAGGGGCCCGTGGGCAGCTTCGTCCCCGGCACCCGCTACACCCGCGTCGACGAGCAGTACCCGATGAGCGAGGTCGTCCGCTCGCTCCAGCCGCGCTTCCTCGACTCGGCGCAGGAGTTCGCCGCGGACTACCCCGCGCTCTGGGAAAAGATCTCCTACATGCGGATCTCGGCGGCCGCCTACCTGCCGCTCATCGCCCAGGCCCGCCCGATCGGCGCGATCGGACTGCTCTACCAGGACAAGGACGGCTTCACCCAGGACGAGCGCAACCTGCTCGTCGCCCTCGGCAGCAGCATCGCGCAGAGCCTCCAGCGGGCCATGCTCCTGGAACAGGAGCACGACCTCGCCGAGGGCCTGCAGCAGGCCATGCTGCCGAGGCGGATCCCGTCGGTGCCCGGCGGGGAGATCGCCGTGCGCTACCGCTCCGCCCGGATGGGCCAGGACATCGGCGGCGACTGGTACGACGTCATCCCGCTGCCCGGCGGCCGGGTCGGCGCGGTCATCGGCGACGTCCAGGGCCACGACACGCACGCGGCGGCCGTCATGGGCCAGCTGCGGATCGTCCTGCGCGCCTACGCGGCCGAGGGGCACGCGCCCGGCACCGTCATCGCCCGGGCGTCCGTGTTCCTCCACGAGCTGGACACCGACCGCTTCGCGACGTGCACCTACGTGGAGGCCGACCTCTCGACCGGCGTGCTCCAGCTGGTCCGGGCGGGCCACATCGACCCGCTGCTGCGCACCCGTGACGGGGACTGCCGCCCCCTGCCGGTGGAGGGCGGGATGCCGCTCGGCCTCTCGGCGGAGTTCGGCCACATCGAGTACCCGGTGACCACGGCGGAACTGGACCCTGGGGAAACGCTCCTGCTGTGCACGGACGGCCTCGTCGAACAGCCCGGCACCGACCTCGACGACGGGATCCGGCTGCTCGCCTCGCGCGTCCGCAGCGGACCGGCGGACCTGCAGCTCCTGGCGGACCGGCTGTGCGAGGTCGTCGACGACCGGGGCGGGGACGACGACATGGCGCTGCTCCTGCTGCGCCGCGAGGCGGCGGTGTCCGCCCAGGGCGGCGGCCGCCTGCAGCAGCACGTGGCCCCGGGCGATCCGGAGGCCCTGGTGGCGGCCCGACACATGATCGGGACGGCGGTACGGGCGTGGGGCGCGCGGGAACGGTCCGACGAGATCGAGCTGGTCGCGGACGAGTTGATCGTGAACGCGCTGATGCACACGGACGGCCCGGCGATCGTGACCCTGCGGGTCCTGACCGGCCCCCAGCGCAGGCTGCGGGTGGAGGTCGAGGACCGCTCCAGCGCACTGCCGAGGCGGCGCGAGGCCGGGGAGTCGGGGGTCTCGGGGCGCGGCCTGATGCTGGTGGACCGGCTGGCCGACGTCTGGGGCGTGGAGTCGCGGGGCGGCGGCAAGTGCGTGTGGTGCGAGTTCGTGATGACGTAGGGGCGGTGACGGCGAGGGGCAGCCCGGACGGGGTACCGCGCCGCCACGGGGTACCGCGCTGCCCCGGGTGACCGCACCGTCACCGGGCCCGCGCCCGGCTCGCGTTTCGGCCGGGGCGGCGGCAGGCTGGACCCATGCCGGAGCTGCCCGAGGTCGAGGCCCTGCGGGAGTACCTCGACGAGCACCTCACCGGGCGGGTGGTCGAACGCGTCCTCCCGCTCGCGGTCAGCGTGCTCAAGACGTACGACCCGCCCCTGGCCGCCCTCGAAGGGCAGCCGGCCGGCGCCGTCGCCCGGTACGGCAAGTTCCTGGACCTGCGCATCGGCGAACTGCACCTCGTCACCCACCTGGCCCGGGCCGGGTGGCTGCGCTGGCGGGACACCCTGCCCGCGCAGCCGCCCGGCCCCGGCAAGGGCCCGCTCGCCCTGCGCGTCGTCCTGGAGGGGGGCGGCGGCTTCGACCTCACCGAGGCGGGGACCCAAAAGCGCCTCGCCGTGTACGTGGTCCGCGACCCCCAGGAGGTGCCCGGCATCGCCCGCCTCGGACCCGATCCGCTCGCCGAGGACTTCGACCGGGACGCCTTCGCCGCCCTGCTCGCGGGGGAACGGCGCCAGATCAAGGGCGTCCTGCGCGACCAGAGCGTCATCGCGGGCATCGGCAACGCCTACAGCGACGAGATCCTGCACGCGGCGCGGGTCTCGCCGTTCAAGCTCGCCGCGTCCTTCGGCGAGGAGCAGGTCACGCAGCTCCACGCGGCCCTTCAGGACACCCTGCGCGAGGCCGTCGCCCGGGCGCACGGGGTGGCCGCCGGCGCCCTCAAGGCCGAGAAGAAGAGCGGCCTGCGGGTGCACGGCCGGACCGGGGAGCCGTGTCCGGTGTGCGGGGACACCGTCCGCTCGGTGTCCTTCGCCGACTCCTCGCTCCAGTACTGCCCCACCTGCCAGACCGGCGGCAAGCCGTTGGCCGACCGCCGCCTCTCCCGCCTCCTCAAATAGCCGGCGCGCTGCGTAGACTTCCTCGCCATGGCCGAGGGGCAGCAGTCGCCACCCCGGCGCGAGATCGTCACCGGGGTGCCCCGGGGCACCCGCCGCCGGCCGCACGCGCACGCCCCCGCGCGTTCGGAGATCTCCGAACAGACCACCCTCGGGGCCACCTACGTACGGGCCCTCATGCGCAGCCAGCTGCGTGCCGGGCTGGGCGCGCTGGCCGCGCTGGCGTCGCTGGTCGGGGCGCTGCCGTTGCTGTTCGCGCTGCCGCGCGCCACGTCGGGCCCCTTGGTCTGGGTCGCGCTCGGCCTGCTGGTGTATCCGGTGATGTGGCTCATCGCCCGCTGGTACGTCACCCGGGCGGAGCGCAACGAGGCCGATTTCACCGGGCTCGTGATGGATCCGGCGGACCGGGCCTGAGCCGCTGCCGTCCGGGCCCTTGCCCGCGGCCGGGCTCAGAACAGGTGCATCGCCAAGTGGCCCAGCGGGAGGCCGAGTTGCCAGGCGGGGGTCCATACCCGCGCGTTCTCGTCCAGGCCCATGGGCGTCTCGGCGTGGCCGTGCCGGCCGGGGTCGAGGTTGGTGGCGAACAGCTCGGTGCGGTCCAGCCAGCGCCACGCCGCCCGGGCCAGTTCCAGGTCCGGGTCCTCGCCGCGGCCGTCCTCCCTGGCCTGCTCGCCCAGGGCCAGGAAGCGGGTGTGCACCCAGTCGCGCCAGGGATGCCCGTACGCCGTCAGTGACAGCCACTCGTCGAGCTGCGACACGACGCGGATCCCGGAGAGCTCTCCGGCGGCGTCCGACAGGTAGATGGTCAGGGCGAGCGTGTCGCGTCCGGCCCGGAACTCCAGGGTGCTGACCGGGATCAGCCGGCCCGTGCGCAGCAGTTCGTCAGCGATGTACTCGGCGTAGAGCCAAGCCATGGGCACCGCGAGCCCGCCGTCACTGGTGCCGTTCATACCCTCGGGCTGCACCGTTCCACCTTCTCCCGTGCGTCGAGCGTCCCGTCGTCAGCCCTGAGCCTTCACCGAGCGACGCGCCGACCGGGGGATGTTTACTCAACTTGGACGCTCTGATGCCGAATTCAGTGCGTTTTTTGTCCGGTCCGCGTCCATCGGGGACGTTCCGCGACCTCTCCCGCCCCTGCCCTCGTGCCGGACCGGCCCGAGCCCCCGGCCAAGAGCGCCTCCGCGGGCACCGGTTCAGGCGCCGAGGTCGTATCCGTAGCCCTGGAGGCCCTTCTTCAAGGCGCGCAGGGCGTAGTGCGTACGGGATTTGACCGTCCCGGCCGGGATCCCGAGCTCGGCCGCGGCCTCGGCCACGGACCGGTCGCGGAAGTAGACCTGTACCAGGACCTCGCGGTGCTCCGGCCCCAGGGACCCCACGGCCCGCCTGACGTCGATCGCCGTCATCGAGCCCACCACCGCGTCCTCGGGTGCGGGGGCCTGCTCCAGCCCTTCCGGGTCCACCTCCTGCGGCCGTGAGAGCCGGGCCCGCCGGGCGTCGATCGCGAGGCGCCGGGCCACCGTGAACAGCCACGGCCGCAGGGAGTCGTGCCCGGTCGAAAGGACTTCCGGATGCTGCCAGACCCGTACGAGGGTCTCCTGTACGAGGTCCTCGGCGCGCTGGGCGTCCCCGGCGGTGAGCCCGAGCAGGAAACCGAACAGCGCTCGCCCGTGATCGCGCTGGAGTTCGGCCAGCGCCTCGGGGTCCGTGCGCGGGCGGGTGGGGGAGAGCGGCACGAGGGGCTCCTTCCGAGGTGGGCGGGGGCCGAAGCGGCGGGGCTCGTCCACCCTGACCTGCGCGGAGCCGACCGGGAACCGTCCGGCCCCGGCGTTGCGCCCAAGCACCCGGGTCGTCCGCCGGGCGGCCGTGCCGGGCGGTGAACGGTCGAACGGCGCGGCGAACGGCAGGGGGCGGCCGGCGGCGGGTGTCCGTGTCCGCCGACGGGGTGGAGGCGCGCCGAGCGGACGGACCCGTTCCTTGACTTGGCGCGTGTATGTCTATGGATTGCAGGGGAACGATCGTCGGATAGTCGTACTAATGAGAGCTGGACCGATGACCACGCGAACCCGTCCGCAGGCCGTCGCCCTCCTGTCGGCCCTCCTGCTGTCCGCGGCCGCCGGATGCACGGCCACCGGGGGCTCCGCACCGGCCCGCCTCGGGGACTCCGGCGGACCGGCCCCCTCCACGGCCGCCGGATCCCCCGCCGCCAAGGGCTTCACCCTGCTCGCCAGCGGCGACGTCCTGCCGCACACCTCCGTCATCCAGCGCGCGGCGGACGACGCGGAGGGCGACGGCCACGACTTCAGGCCGATGTTCTCCGGCGTCAAGCCCGTGGTCTCCGCGGCGGACCTGGCCCTCTGCCACATGGAGACCATCTACGGAGAGGACGGCGGCCCGTTCTCCGGCTATCCGGCCTTCACGTCGCCGCCCGAGGTGGCCGACGCCCTGAAGGACGCCGGGTACGACGGCTGCTCCACCGCCTCCAACCACACCCTCGACGACGGGGCCGCGGGCCTGCGCCGCACCCTGGACCGCTTCGACAAGGTGGGGCTCAAGCACGCCGGTTCGGCCCGTACGGCGGCCGAGGCGGCCACGGTGACCCTGTACACGGCGGGCTCCGCCAAGGTGGCGCACCTCGCGTACACCTACGACACCAACGGCTACCCGCTGCCGGAGGGCCAGCCATGGGCGGTCAACCTCATGAAGCAGGACGCGATCGTCGCGGATGCGCGGGCGGCCCGGAAGGCGGGCGCGGACGTGGTGCTGGTGAGCGTGCACTGGGGCACGGAGTGGCAGACCGAACCGGACGCGACCCAGCTCTCGCTCGGCAAGGCGCTGACCGCCTCACAGACCGGCGGCCGACCCGACATCGACCTGATCCTCGGCACGCACGCGCACATCCCGCAGCCCTACGAGAAGGTCAACGGGACGTGGATCATCTACGGCATGGGCGACCAGGTCGCGGGCGAGATGTTCAACTACACCGGCGCTCGGGACCTGCGCGGCAACTACGGATCGATCGGCCGTTTCACCTTCGCCCCGCCGGCCGCCGCGGGGCAGCGCTGGCAGGTCACCAAGGCCGAGTTCGTGCCGCAGATGATGGACCTGTCGGCCGGCCGGGTCGTCCACCTGCCCGACGCCCTCGCCAAGCATCCCGGCCGGGAGGACTACGAGAGCGCCCGGGACGACATCAGCGAGGCCGTCCTGAGCCGCGGCGCCGCCAAGGACGGCCTGACCATGGGCAGGTAGCGGGGGCCCGGGCAGGGAGCCGTCCGGCTCGGCGCGCGCACGGGCGCGGCCCTCCCTACAGTGCGAACCATGAGTGCCACCGTGGAGGAGACGCGCGGGACCCGGAACCGCTTCCTGAACCGGGTGCCCGACGCATTCGGCGCGTTCTTCGGAACGCTCGGCCTGCTGTGCGCACTGCTCTCGTTCTCCCCGACGCTGCGGCGGCTCCTGCGGCACGTCGTGCGGTTCCTCGACACGGTCGTCGTCCCCGTCAGCGCGAACCTCGCCTACGCCGTCTTCCTCTTCCTCCTCGCCGCGGCCCTCGGCACCCGCAAGAAGGTCGCCTGGTGGATCGTCATCACCTATTTGGCCCTGCTGATCCTCGTCGACGTGCTGATCATGGCCGAGGGGGACTACTGGGTCGGCGGGCCCTCCATGGTCCTGGCCGTCGCCGCGACGGGCGTACTGATCGCCGCCAGGGGCGAGTTCTACGCAGCCTCGCGCCCCGGCGCCCTGTGGCGGGCCCTGCTCGTCCTGGGCCTCGGCCTGCTCGCCGCCGTCCTGGTCGGCTGGGGCCTCGTCGCGCTCTTCCCCGGCTCCCTGCCCCGGGGCCAGTGGCTGGACTGGGCCGCCAAGCAGGTCTTCGGCGGGCTCTTCTCGGCCCGCCAGTTCGACGGCCGCCCGCCCAGGCCGCTGTACTTCCTGCTCGGTCTCTTCGGCGCCCTCGCCCTGCTGAACGCGGCCACGACCCTCTTCCGCTCCCAGCGCCTGACCGCCGCCCTGCACGGCGACGAGGAGCTCCGCATCCGCGCACTCCTCGGCGCCTACGGGCGGGCGGACTCCCTCGGCTACTTCGCCACCCGCCGCGACAAGGCCGTCGTCTTCGCCCCCAACGGCAAGGCCGCCGTCACCTACCGCGTCGAGGCGGGCGTCTGCCTGGCCAGCGGCGACCCGGTGGGGGACCCGGCCGCCTGGAGCCCGGCCGTCGACGCCTGGCTGGCCGTGGCCCGCCGCTACGGTTGGCAGCCCGCCGTCATGGGCGCCTCCGAGGACGGCGCCACCGCATACGCCCGCTCCGGGCTCAGCGCACTCCAGCTCGGCGACGAGGCCATCCTGCACGTCGCCCACTTCGACCTCGACGGCCGTGACATGCGTGTCACCCGCCAGGCCGTCAACCGCGTGAAGCGCACCGGCGCCACCACCGTCATCCGCCGCCACTCGGCCCTCTCGGAGGACGAGATGCGCAGGATCGTGGACCGGGCCGACCACTGGCGGGACACCGAGACCGAGCGCGGCTTCTCCATGGCCCTGGACCGGCTCGGCGACCCCGCCGACGGGGACTGCCTGCTGGTCGAGGCCCTCGACGACGAGGGCGAGCTGATCGCCCTGCTGTCCTTCGTCCCCTGGGGCAAGGACGGCATCTCCCTCGACCTGATGCGCCGCGACAGCACCGCCCCCAACGGCGTCATGGAGTTCATGGTCGCCCAGCTGTGCGCGGCGGCCCCCGGCCTCGGCGTGCGCAGGATCTCCCTCAACTTCGCCGTCTTCCGCTCCGCCTTCGAGGAGGGCGGCCGGATCGGCGCCGGCCCCGTCCTCAAGCTGTGGCGCAGACTGCTGCTCTTCTTCTCCCGCTGGTGGCAGCTGGAGGCGCTGTACCGCTCGAACGTCAAGTACGGACCCGAGTGGTACCCGCGGTTCCTCTGCTACCAGGACGCCGGCTCGCTCGCCCGGGTCAGCCTCGCCTCCGGCATCGCCGAGGGCTTCGTCTCCGTACCCAGCCTGCGCACCCTGTGGGGCAACGGCCACCCCAAGGGCCTCACCGCGCCCGTGACCACCGCCGGGCTGCCCTCCATCGACTCCCTGGGCCTGGACGCCGTGGCGCAGGAGGGCGATGCGGTCCGGCCCGAGCGGCAGCCCGAACAGGTCCGCGTCCGGCACGCCAAGCTGGAGCGCATCCGGGCGGCCGGCACCGACCCCTATCCGGTGGGGATCCGCCCGCGGACCCACACCGTCGCCGAGCTGAAGGCCCTGCACCCCGGACCTCCGCCCGGCGCCCGGTCCGGGGAGCAGGCCACCCTCGCCGGGCGCGTGATGCTCGTACGCGACCTCGGCGGCGTGGTCTTCTGCGTCCTGCGCGACTGGTCCGGGGACATCCAGCTGATGTTCACCCGGGACGAGAGCGGGCCCGGGGTCCTGGACTCCTTCACCTCCCAGGCCGACTTCGGCGACCACGTGGTCGTCAGCGGCGAGGTCGGCGCCAGCAGGGCCGGCGAACTGTCGCTCGTGGTCGAGTCCTGGCAGCTCACCGGCAAATGCCTGCGCCCCCTCCCGGACAAGCGCAAGGGACTCGCCGACCCGGAGGCCCGGGTCCGGCGCCGCTACCTCGACCTCGTCGCGAGCCCCGACGCGCGGGACGTGGTGCGGGCCCGTTCCAGCGCCGTCCAGGCCCTGCGCCAGGGACTGCTCGACCGCGGTTACCTGGAGGTCGAGACCCCGATGCTCCAGCAGATCCACGGCGGCGCCAACGCCCGGCCCTTCCGCACCCACATCAACGCCTACGACCTCGACCTGTACCTGCGCATCGCGCCCGAGCTGTACCTCAAGCGGCTCTGCGTCGGCGGAATGGAGAAGGTCTTCGAGATGGGCCGCACCTTCCGCAACGAGGGCGTCTCCTACAAGCACAACCCCGAGTTCACGATGCTGGAGGCGTACCAGGCGTTCGCCGACTACGACGTGATGCTCGACCTCACGCGCGAACTGATCCAGGGCGCCGCCACCGCCGCCTTCGGCTCGCCCGTGGCCCACAAGGCGGGGCCGGACGGGAAGCTGGTGGTCCACGACATCTCCGGGCCCTGGCCGGTCAAGACGATGTACGGGGCCATCAGCGAAGCCCTCGGCGAGGAGGTCGACGCCGACACCGAGGAGCCCGTCCTGAGGACGCTCTGCGACCGCTCGGGCGTGCCGCACGCCCCCGAGGACAGCCGCGGGGACGTGGTCCTGGAGATGTACGAGCGGCTGGTGGAGGAGCGGACCACGCTGCCCACCTTCTACAAGGACTTCCCCACCGACGTCTCCCCGCTCACCCGCCAGCACCGCAAGGACCCGCGGCTCGCCGAGCGATGGGACCTGGTGGCCTTCGGCACCGAACTGGGCACGGCGTACTCGGAGCTGACGGATCCCGTGGAGCAGCGGCGCCGGCTCACCGCCCAGTCGCTGCTCGCGGCGGGCGGCGACCCGGAGGCCATGGAGCTGGACAACGACTTCCTCGACGCGCTGGAGTACGCGATGCCGCCGACGGGAGGGCTCGGCATCGGCGTGGACCGCCTCGTCATGTTCCTCACGGGCCTGACGATCCGCGAGACGCTTCCGTTCCCCTTGGTGCGGCGCGGCTGATCGGGTGAGGGGCGGCAGGCGCGTCCGCGCCTCTCGACATCTTCGGTGATGTCGTTGATACGTAGTAATAATGAAAAATGACGATCCGACAGTGGGGCGGCGCGCGCTCCTGCGCACCGCCGTCTTCCTCGGAGCGGCCGCCGCCTCCGGACTGTTGTCCGCGGGCGGCGACACCGGTGCGCCGGGCACCGGCCCGGCCGCGGGGGCGGGCCCCGGCGGTCCCGGGCCCGCGGCCGGGCCGGGCCCCCACCCCGCGGCGGGAGCCCCCGGGGCGTTCCCCGAGCGGCTGTCCGAGAAGTCCTACCGGCTGCGCCCCATGACGGCGGAGGTCCCCGCCCGCCCGGCCGCGGCCAAACCGGCCGTCCGGACGCGGCCCATCCTGGAGCTCCCGCAGGGCGCCGGCACGTCGAGCTCCATGGTGCTCACCTTCGACGACGGGCCCGACCCCCGCTACACGCCGGGCATCCTCGACACCCTCGCCCGGTACGGCGTGCGCGCCATGTTCTTCGTCTGCGGGGAGATGGCCACGGACAACCGGGACCTGGTGCGCCGGATGGCCGCCGAGGGCCACGTCATCGGCAACCACACCTGGACCCACCCGCTCATCCCCAAGCTCAGCCGGCCCGCCCTCGCCTCCGAGATCGGCCGCACGAGCGAGGTCGTCGAGCAGACCGTCGGAGAGGCGCCGCTGTGGTTCCGGGCGCCGTACGGGGCGTGGAACCGGGCCGCCTTCGAGATCGGGGCCGAGCTGGGCATGGAGCCGCTCGCCTGGACCGTGGACACCCTGGACTGGAAGGAGCCGGGCACCGGCACGATCGTCTCCCGGGTCCTGGGCGGCGCCGGACCAGGCGTGATCGTGCTGTCGCACGACGCGGGCGGCAACCGGTCGCAGAGCGTCCAGGCCCTCTCCTCCTACCTTCCCCAACTGCTCGCGCGCGGCTACCGGCTGACCGTGCCGACGCTGCCGCCCCGCTGAAGGGGCGGCCCTCAGCGGGCCTCCACCATGCGGGCGAAGACGACCACGTTGCCGTCGTAGCCGCGGGCCTTCGAGTACCCGCCGCCGCAGGTGATCACGCGGAGTTCCGGATGCCCGGTGTCGCCGTACACCCGGGCACCGGGGAAGGACTCCTTGGAGAACACCTCCACGCCGTAGACCTCGAACACGGCCGTGCGTCCGTCGTACCGCTCCACCTCGATGGTGCTGCCCTGCTTCACCGAGCCCAGCCCGTAGAAGACCGCCGGACCCTGTGCGTTGTCCACGTGCCCCACGATCACCGCCGAGCCGCGCTGGCCCGGCGAGATGCCGTTCAGGTACCAGCCGGCGAGATTGCGGTCCTGCGGCGGCGGGGCGTCGATCCAGCCCTCCGCGTCCAGCCCGACCGTCATCACCGGCGCGTCCACGCTGATCGTGGGGATCCGGATGCGCTGGACCGAGGAGTGCTCCAGCACCTCCATGTCCGCCGGCGGCGTGGGCGGATTCGCCGGCAGTTGATCCGCCGTCACCGCGACGGCCGAGGCCGCGGTGGGCTGGGGCGGCCCGTCGTCCACATCGACACCGTTGCGCACCATGGCGAGGCCGGTGAGCATGACCAGGGCGATGACGCCCCACGGTGAGCGTTTGCGTGACTGCCCGGTCTCGTCCTCGCCCATCGTTCTCCCTTCCCGACGCGGGGGTCCCGACCCGCGTTCCCGTCCCACCCCTGTACGCCCTACTTCACGCACGTTAAGGCTGCCTCGTCAGGACGGCGAGACGGGAGGGGCGAACGGGTGGCCGTGGACCGGTAGGGGGGACGCGGGGGGAGCCGGATCGGGTCCGGAGGGGGCCGGATGGGGCCGGACGGGATGCGCCCATCCAGGTAATCGTCACATAAATGCCTGACGGGTCGTGACCTGCGGATCCGTCAGCTTCGCCGCCCGCGCTTCGGCGTGTCGCTCAACCGGGCGGCCCAAAGCCGGACATGCGGAGCTTGCGGGTGGACCCGAGGGTTCGATTGGGAGGCGTTCTCGTCGATCATCCGGGGCCGACGCTCCGGGGCGCTTTCCGCTGGAGGTTCCACCATGCGTGTCTTGCGCGCCCTTACCGTGACGGCGGCAGCCTGCGCCGCGATCGGCCTCAGTGCCCCGTTCGCCTCTGCTAACCCCCCGCAGGGTGGGAACGGCGGCCCCAGCAACATCTCGGTCAACCCGTACGCCGTGCACCAGGGATCCACGATGCAGGTGAGCGCGTCGGGCTGTGGACAGGGCGGTACCGTCACCTCGCCCGGCAACTTTCCGCCGGCCAGCCTGTCCGCCGGGTCGATCGGCTTCGCGACCGTCCGGATCTTCAACCACGCTTCTCCCGGCACCCACACGCTCCAGGTCAAGTGCAACGACAGCAGCCTGGTCGCCACCGCGCGCTTCAGGATCCTGGAGGGCAACCCGGCACAGGGCGGCATCGGCGGATCCTTCGGCCCGTCCACCGCCGAGACCGCCATCGGCGCGGGCCTCGTCGGCGCCGCGGCCCTCGGCGCGGGCGTCCACGTGATGCGCCGTCGCCGCCCGCTGCGCGGCCGGGCCTGACCTGCCGGCCTTCCCGGACACGGCCCGCCGCCGGTCGCCTCGAGTCTTTACGGGAATCGGGGCGACCGGCGGTGGCGGGGAGTGTCCGGGGTCGTCGGTGACCGAGGCTCCTTCGGCGACCGGGCTCCCTTCAGGGTTCCGGTTCCCTCAGTGACCGCGACGGCTTCCCCTGCGGCGCAGTGCGTACGCGGTGCCGCCCGCAGCGGCGAGGAAGAGGCCGGCGCCCGCGCCGAACTCCACCGGATCCATGCCGGCCACGCTGCCCCCGAGACCGCCGCGGACACCCCGGGCGGCGGCCGAGGCGGCGGGCGAGGTGGCGGCGGGCGCGGTGGGCCGGGCGGTGGCGGTACTCGTGGAACTCGTGGTCGGTCTGCTCGTGCCGCCGGCGATCGTCAGGTCGGCCGAGCCCGTCTCACCGTTGCACGTGAAGGAGACGGAGTAGACGGCTCCGCGCCGGGCGTCCCGGTCCACCGTGATCCGCGCGCTCTGGCCGCGCAGGATGCTCACGGTGTCGAAGACCCCGGAGGAGACGGTGGCGTAGGCGGCGTTGCAGCCGCTGACCGCGAGCTCCACCTGACCGCCGGGGGCGACGGTCGAGGGGGTGAGGGTGAAGCCAAACGAGGTGATGGGTTGCGCCTCGGCCGCGGAGGCGGCGGGCGCGCCGAGGACGCCGAGCGCGAGTACGGCGCCCGAGGCGCCGGCGCTCAGCAGGGCTGTGGCAGCGGTACGTATCGCACCCATGGTTGTTCTCCGGATCTCCGAGGAGCAGCCGCGGAACGGTTTCCGCACGTGGGGGGTCGTGCGCCTCGATGTCCGCCACGCTAGGTCCGGGAGCTGTGACCCGCGATCAGTAACGCGCGAATGGGTTATCCCACTGGGCCGAACCGGGGACGGAAGGCCCGCCGCCGGTTTGCGGGGCCGCCCTCAGCCGCCGAGGTCCAGGTGGCGGAACTGTGAGAGGAACGGGTCGGCGGTGGCGGCGATGCCCCGGCCGAACGGCGCGTCGAAGTCCCAGATCAGGAACAGCAGGAACGCGATGAGCGCGCTGAACAGACCGGCCAGCAGCAGCTCCCGGAACGACCGCCTGATCTGCAGGGTGAAGATCAGACCCACCGTCACCAGGGCGCCGACGATCAGGCCGAACCACACCACCCCCGGCATCGTTGCCCCGGCGCTCTCGCCGCGCGCACTGCGGGCGTCGTCCGCCACCGCGACCTGGTCGACCAGCGGCTGGTACGCCTGCCCCTCGTGGTCGGTCTGCGGCTCGTAGTCGGTGACGTCACGGCGGATACGTTCCAGCAGCTCGCCGCCGCGGTCCGTGAGGTTGCCGTGGTCGGCCATCTCCTTCCACTCCGTTTCGACCACGTACGTCACGTACGCGTCGACGTCGGAGCGGATCTTCTTGCGCACCTCGGCCGGATAGACCTCGGAGCGGACGCTGATCTCGTGCAGGGCCTGCGCCTCCTGGCGCACGTACTCCTGGGCGGCTCCGCGGCCCTCCCAGACGCCGGCGATGGCCAGGCCGAGGACGATCGCGTAGATCACCCCGATCATCATCGTCATGTATTCGATGACGTCCGGGGTCTCGTTCGGATCGTCGTCATCGCCGATCCTGCGGTGGTTCAAGAGGGCGATGGACAGCACCACGGCGCATGCCGCGGCCATCGCGAGGGACAGGACGAGCCATTCCGACAAGATGACTCCCAATCGGTTGCTGGTGGGACGCAGGGGCTACCGCGGGCGCAGCGCGACGATCGCGAGCACGGCGGGAGCCGCGGTCAGCAAGGTGAAGGTCACGGGCGAGACGCGGTGCTCGGTCGGCTTGCGGGCCGGTGCGTGGTAGGCCGGACGGGCTACGGGCTTCGGTTCGGCCGTGGTGACCACCGGGGCGGCCGCCGGCGGCGGTACGGGCCGGGCCGGTGCCGGTTTCGGTGGGGCCGGGGCGGGCCGGACGGGCTGGGGGACGGGCTTCGGCGCCGGCGGGGGCGGGGGCGGTGGGGTGGGCTTCGGGCTGGGCGTGGCTTTCGGTGGCGGCGGCGGCGGCGGGGGTGGCGGTGGCGGTACGGGGGGTGACGGGGGCGGTGGCATGGGTTTCGGGGGTGGCTGGGGCGGACACGGCGGGGGAGGCGGCGGAGGGCAGGGCGGGTGGGCGTGGTGGCCCCAGCCGTGACCGCCTCCATGCCCTCCGTCGTGACGTCCGCCGTCACGTCCGTCGTGACCGCGGTCGGGACCTCGCTCGTGACCGCCTCCACGCGCCTCGGCCCGGCCTCCTGCGTGGTCGCCGGCGTGCCCGGCGGCTCGCTCGGCACCGTGATGTCCGCCACCCGGATCGCCTCGACGGGCGCCGCCTCCGGCCACCGCGAGGACGGTGGTGGCGGCCCGGTCCTCGCCGGAATCGGTGGTCGCGTAGGCGCGGCTATCAGCCACGGCCGGCGTGGCGGACAACGCCGCCCACAACAGGACCGGGACCGCCAGCAGGCGCCTGGCACAGGCTCTCTTCACCCCGGGAGCATGGGCCCGCGCGCCCCGGGGCGCGCGACGCTCGGCCACGGTTCGCCTGAACGGGTGGACCGTTGACCATAGAGGTTTGAGCCAGTTCCGGATCGGTTGCGTGCGCTTCTGATCGTCTTCCGACATTTCTCAAATGGGATGTGTCGGAAACGCTCATTCTCCGTGCCGGGTGCGGCACGTGCCTTTGGTGTGTGACGAAGAACGGATCGCCAATTTCCGCTTTTGCTCGCCCTGTTGGGCAATGATCAGTACATTCGGCTCCAGCAGCAGTCCGACCTCGGACGGATCACCGTAGGAACAACGCTTGGAGACCCCGATGGAGCGCCCGGCCTGGGCCCCGCCAGGCATCGACATTTCGGTGCCGAGCGTGTCCCGCATCTACGATTACTACCTGGGCGGGTCCCACAATTTCGAGGTCGACCGCCAGGCGGCCCGGCGCGCCATGGAATTCATGCCGGGGCTGCCCAAGATCATGCAGGCCAACCGCGCATTCATGCGCCGGGCCGTCCGCCACGCGGTCGCCGAGGGCGTCACGCAGTTCCTCGACATCGGCTCCGGCATCCCCACCTTCGGCAATGTCCACGAGGTCGCGCAGGCCGCCAGCCCCGAGGCGCGCGTGGTGTACGTGGACCACGACCCGGTGGCCGTGGCCCACAGCCAGGCGGTCCTCGACGGCGACGACCGCACCGGCGTCATCGCCGCCGACCTGCGCAAGCCGAAGGAGATCCTGGAGGCCCCCGAGGTCGGCCGGCTGCTCGACCTCGGCCGTCCCGTCGCCCTGCTCCTCGTCGCCGTCCTGCACTTCCTGGAGGACGCGGACGACCCGTACGCCGCCGTGGCCGAGCTGCGCGACGCGCTGGCCCCCGGCAGCCTGCTGATCCTCACGCACGCCTCGTACGAGGGGATCCCGCTCACGGAGGAGGTCGCGGGCGGCGTCGTCAGCGTCTACCGGGACATCCGCAACCCCCTCGTCATGCGCACCCGGGAGCGGATCAGCCCCTTCTTCGACGGGTTCGAGATGCTGGAGCCGGGGCTGGTCTCCATGCCCGACTGGCGGCCGGACCGCCCCGCGGGAGCGCTCGACGGCGAGGCGGCGGAGGACCCCTACGCCTTCTCCGGCTTCGGTGGCGTGGGACGCAAGGCGTGAGACTTCCGGTACAGACGACGGGCGCGCCGGACGCTTCCGCGCCCGAGCCCGCCGCCGCGTCCGGCGCGGCCCCGGCCTCGGCCTCGGCCCCGCAGGGTGGCATCGAGGACCGGATCGCCCGTTTCGCGACCATCTGGGGACGGGCGATCTTCCCGGTCACGGCGACCTCGCTGACCCGGACCGAGTTCGAACGGCACCTCCTGCCGCTCACCCGGACCCTGGCCGAGGCCCTGCGCGCCCGGCCCTTCGACGCCGGCGTCGCCCAGCGGGTGGGGGCGGAGCTCGTCGCCGTGCACTGCACCGACCCCGAGGCCCTGGCCGGCACCCTGGGCGTGGTCGAGTCGTACCTGGTGCTCTACTGCGGCCCTGACGGACCCGAGGGCTCCGGCGTGGAGGGCACCGAGGAGTACCGGTCCCGCTGCGCCCGGCTCCAGCACGGCATCGCGGCGGGATACGCCCGCGCCCTGCGCGAGCGCACCCTCAAGGAGCAGGAGGCCATCGCCCGTTCCGCGCTGACCGCCCGCTCCGACGCCCAGCAGGCCCTGCACGCGAGCGAGGAGCGTTTCCGGGCCGTCTTCGAGGGTGCGGCCATCGGGATCGGGATCGCCGACCTGGACGGGAACGTCCTGGAGGTCAACGACACGCTGCTGCAGATGTTCGGCGGCCTGGAGGGCCACGTCCGCAGCCGCAACGTCAGCGAATGGGGCCACCCCGACGACACCCCGCACGTGTGGCGGATGTACGGCGAGCTGGTGCGCGGCGAGCGCGAGAGCTACCGCGTGGAGAAGCCGTACTACCGGCACGACGGCACCGTGCTGTGGACCAACCTGACGGTGTCGCTGCTGCGCGACGCCGCCGGGAACCCGCAGTACCAGCTGGCGCTGATGGAGGACACCACCGAACGCCGGCTGCTGAACCTGCGGCTGCGCTACGAGGCCACCCACGACGCCCTCACCGGCCTGCCGAACCGGACGCTGTTCTTCGAGCGGCTGGAGAAGGCCCTCAGCGGGGCCGGCGGCAACCGCTACGGCCTGTGCTACCTGGACCTCGACGGTTTCAAGGCGGTCAACGACAGCCTCGGACACTCGGCGGGGGACCGGCTGCTCGTGGAGGTCGCCGACCGGCTGCAGAGCTGCGCGACCGGCCCCGGCGAGGTCGTCGCCCGGCTCGGAGGTGACGAGTTCGTGGCCCTCACCACCGGCAGCGACACCGAGGAGAAGGTCACCGACCTCGCGGTCCGGATCCTGACCGCCCTGTCCACGCCGATCCGGCTGGAGGGCCGGGAGCTGACGGTCCGGGGCAGCATCGGCATCGTCGAGGGCCGCGCCCAGGAACGCACCGCGGCCGAGGTGCTGCGCAGCGCCGACATCACCATGTACCGGGCCAAGGCGGCCGGCGGCAACCGCTTCGAATTCGCCGACGCCGAGGCCGACGCCCGCGCGATCACCCGCCACGGCCTGACGAACGCCCTGCCGGCGGCGCTGGAGCGGGGCGAGTTCTTCATCGAGTACCAGCCGCTGGTCCACATGCGCGACGGCAGCGTGCACGGAGCCGAGGCCCTGGTGCGCTGGTCCCACCCGCAGTACGGGGTCCTCGGCCCGGACCGGTTCATCCCGCTCGCCGAACGGACCGGGCTGATCGTGCCGCTCGGCCGCTGGGTCCTGGAGGAGGCCGTCCGCCAGGCCCGCATCTGGCAGCGCCAGCACGGCGGCTCGGCCCTGCGGATCAACGTCAACCTCTCGCCGACCCAGCTGCACCATCCCGGGCTGGTCGCCGACACCGTGGCGGTCCTGGAGAAGTCCGGCCTCGCCCCGGGCGCGCTGTGCCTGGAGGTCACCGAATCGGCCCTGATAGGAGCCGACGACGAACTGCTCGAACCGCTGCGCAGGCTCGCCGCCCTGGGCGTGGACATCGCGCTCGACGATTTCGGCACCGGCTACTCGAACCTGGCCAACCTGCGCCGCCTGCCGGTCAGCGTCCTGAAGCTCGACCGCTCCTTCACCCAGGGGATGCAGCAGCAGCCCGCCAACCCGGTGGACGTCAAGATAGTGGAAGGGATCGTCGCCCTGGCCCACAGTCTCGAACTGGCCGTCACCGTCGAAGGGGTGGAGACCGGCGTCCAGGCCGCCCAGCTCCGCGCCCTCGGCTGCGACACCGCCCAGGGCTGGTACTACGCGCGCCCCGGCTCCCCCGACCGTATTCACGCCCTCTCCCTCTGCGACGCCGTACCCACTCCCTCCTGACCCCTTCGCGGCGCCTGGGTCAGCCCAGCCCGGCCTCGGTGCCGTGGCCGGGCTGGCGCACCGCGGCCACCACCCGCTCGTACCGCGCGACGGTGTCGGCCAGCACGTGGGCGGCCGCCGGGAGCCGTTCGGCCTCGTAGGCGTCGAGCACGCTGTCCGCTGCCGGTCCGGGGAGGGCGGCGGCCAGGGTCCGGCTGAGGGCGACCGCGTCCTGTATCCCGGTGTTCATGCCCAGGCCCCCGGCTATGGGGTGCACGTGTGCTGCGTCCCCGGCGAGGAAGACCCGGCCCTCGCGCATCCGGGCGGCGATCCGGACGTTGACCCGCCAGGACGAGAGCCAGGTGGGATCCGCCAGGTGGATCCCCGGCATCCTGGCGTGCCGGTCGAAGAGCCGCTGGAAGCCCTCCAGCGAGGGCGGTCGGGACTCGCCGCTCTCGGTGAGCTCAGGGGAGGCCTGGAGCTGGAAGGTGTCGGTCCCCGGCATCGGGCAGAGCAGTATCCCCCCGCCGTCCGAGGTGAACCACTGATGCCAGAACGCACGGCTCAGCCCGGGCGCCCTCACATCTCCGAGCACCATCGTCTCCGTCTCGTCGGTGTGTCCCTCGAAGGGGATCCCGAGGAGCTTTCGGACCGAACTGCGTCCCCCGTCGCACCCGGCGGCGTAACCGGCGCGGACGGCACGGCCGTCCGCGAGCCGTGCGGTGACCCCCGTCCCGTCCTGGGTGATCGCGGTGACCTGGGCTTCGTACTCGACGCGGACGCCGAGGCCCGCGAGGCGTGCACGGAGGGCCTCTTCGACCTGCCACTGGCCGATCAGGACGCCGGCAGCGGTCGGGGTGTCGTTGACGTGGTCGCCGTCGAAGTACTTGCGCAGGATCACCTCCCGGGCGCCGACGGCTGACAGCTCCTCCGCCACGCCGATCCTGGCGAACACCTCCAGGCTGGCGGGCGTGAGGCCCTTGCCCCGGGACTCGCGGTGCGGTGCGCAACGGGCTTCGAGTACCCGGACGCTGACGCCGCGCAGGGCCATGTCGCAGGCCAGGGTGAGGCCGGTGGGGCCGGAGCCCACGATCAGTAGGTCGGTCATCGGAAGTCCTCTCGTCGTCGATGTCTCAAGGAGAACCGCTTCCGAGCGAAAAAGCAACCCAGTCTCAAAAATTATTCGGTTCCAAGATTTACCCGGTTTGAATAGTGACTCGGTAACGACCCCGTGCTACGTTGTGAGCATGGACAACACCTCTGGACTGCGCGAGAACAAGAAGCTCCGTACGCGACGCCAACTGGCGGCGACGGCGCTCGAACTCTTCCTGGAACGGGGCTTCGACGACGTCTCCGTGGCGGACGTCGCCGCCGCCGCGGAGGTTTCCAAGCCCACGCTGTTCCGGTACTACCCGAGCAAGGAGGACCTGGTCCTGGACCGGTTCGCCGACCACCAGGACGAGCTGGCGCGCATCGTGCGCGAGCGGCCGGCAGGTCAGGGGCCGGTCGGGGCCGTGCACGCGCACTTCATAGAGGCCCTCGACCGCAGGGACCCGATCACCGGGCTCTGCGACGATCCCGACGTCGTCGCCTTCCAGAGGCTCCTCTACTCCACCGCGAGTCTCCAGACCCGGCTCGCCCACTACAGCGCCCGCGAGGTGGAGCTGCTCGCCGCCGTGCTGGAGGACGAAGCCGTCCCGCCCCTCACCGCCCGGCTGGCCGCCCTGCATCTCGTGAACGTCCGCCACGAGCTGGGTCGGGAGAACTGGCGTCGGATCGCCTCGGGGAGCAGCGCCGACGAGGCCCACCCCGCTGCCGTCACCGATGCCGACCACGCCTTCGGGATGCTCGCCGGCGGGCTGGACCAGGGCTTGCCCATACGCACGGCCTGACGGCCGGACGTCCGCCGCCGGGTCAGCCCAGGAGCATGCGCTTCAGCTCGCGTGCGGCGCGCGGGGGAGCCACGTCCGTGCGGTGGGCCAGGGCGATCGTGCGGCGCAGCGGAGAGCCGACGAGGGGGGTCACCCGCAGGCCCCGACCCGCGCCGTCCACCACCATCGCCGGGACCACCGCGAGGCCGAGCCCCGCCCGGACGAAGCCCAGCACCGCGTCCATCTCGCCACCCTCCACGGTGAACGCCGGCTCGAAGCCCTCCGCGCGGCAGGCCGTCACGGTCAGCTCCCGCAGGTCGTAGCCGTGCCGGAACATCACCATCGGCTCGTCGCGCAGCGCGGAGATGGTCAGCTCGCCGCCCCCGCCCGGTGCCGGACGCTCCGCCGAGGAGACCACGACCAGGTCTTCCGTCAGCAACTCCACCGTCGTCAGGGCCGGCGCCGAGGGCGGCAACGGCAGGGCGATCAGGGCCAGGTCCAGGGCCCCCCGCGCGAGCTCCCGTACGAGGTCGAGCGAACCGCTCTCCTCGATCAGCAGCTCGATGCCCGGGTGCGCGGAGTGAAAGGCGCGCAGCACGTCCGGCAGCAGGCCCGTGCACACGCTCGGCGTGGCGCCCAGCCGGACCCGGCCGCGGCGCAGTTGCGCCAGCTCCTGCACCTCCAGGCGCGCCGTGTCGGCGTCCGCCAGGATCCTGCGGGCCAGCGGCAGCAGCGTCTCGCCCGCGTCCGTGAGCGTGATGTTGCCGCGAGCCCGGCTGAACAGCTCGGCGCCCAGTTCCCGCTCCAGCGCCTTGATCTGCTGGGAGAGCGAGGGCTGGGCCACGTGCACCCGTTCCGCTGCCCGGGTGAAGTGCCGGGTCTCGGCAACGGCCACGAAGTACAGGAGCTGCTGAAACTGCATAGGCCATGTCTATCAAGATGACCGGGATCATGTCTTGGACCTTTCAGGTCCCGCATCCTTACCTTCGATCCATGGCTCTGGCAACGCGCACCCGGACCGGCGGCTCCGCCGTCTCGACCGTCTGGGGCTCCACCATCGGAAAGAAGACCGTCATGGCGGTCTCCGGGCTGATCATGCTCGGCTACCTCGTCGCGCACATGCTCGGCAACCTCAAGATCTTCTTCGGGCCCGACGAGTTCAACGGCTACGCCCGCTGGCTGCGGCACATGGGCGAGCCCTTCCTGCACAGCCACTGGGGACTGTGGACCGCCCGCGTGGTCCTGCTCGCCGCGGTGGTCGCCCATGCCGTCAGCGCGTACCAGCTCAGCCGCCGTGACATCAAGGCCCGCCCGGTCGCCTACGCCCACAAGCGCCGCCGGGCGAGCTATGCCACCCGCACCATGCGCTGGGGCGGTGTCATCCTCGGCCTCTTCATCGTCTGGCACCTGCTCGACCTGACCACCCTCACGGTGAACGAGCGGGCCCTGGAGGGCCACCCGTACGAGAACGTGGTCGCGACCTTCTCGGCCTGGTACGGCAACGCGATCTACCTCGTCGCGATGATCGCCATGGGCCTGCACGTGCGGCACGGCTTCTGGAGCGCCGCCCAGACCCTCGGCGCCGGAAACGCCCGCCGTGACAAGGCGCTCAAAGCCCTCGCGAACCTGCTCGCCGGCGTACTGACCGCGGGCTTCGTCTCCGTCCCGATAGCCGTCATGACCGGACTGGTGAGCTGACTGTGACCACCCACACTCCCTACGCCTCCTACGCGACCGGCGAACCCCTCGCCGACACCAAGGCCCCCGACGGCCCGATCGCGGAGCGGTGGGACCGCCGCCGCTTCGAGGCCCGGCTCGTCAACCCCGCCAACCGCCGCAAGCACACCGTCATCGTCGTCGGCACCGGCCTGGCGGGCGGAGCGGCCGGCGCGACCCTCGCCGAACAGGGCTACCACGTCGTCCAGTTCTGCTTCTCCGACTCGCCCCGCCGGGCCCACTCGATCGCCGCCCAGGGCGGCATCAACGCCGCCAAGAACTACCGCAACGACGGCGACTCGGTGCACCGCCTCTTCTACGACACCGTCAAGGGCGGCGACTTCCGCGCCCGCGAGTCCAACGTGCACCGCCTCGCCCAGATCTCCGTCGAGATCATCGACCAGTGCGTGGCACAGGGCGTCCCCTTCGCCCGCGAGTACGGCGGCCTCCTCGACACCCGCTCCTTCGGCGGCGTCCAGGTCTCCCGCACCTTCTACGCCCGCGGTCAGACGGGTCAGCAACTCCTCCTCGGCGCCTACCAGGCACTGTCCCGGCAGATCGCCGCGGGCAACGTCGAGATGCACGCCCGTACCGAGATGCTCGACCTGCTCGTCATCGACGGAACCGCCCGCGGCATCGTCGCCCGCGACCTGATCACCGGCGAGATCAGCACCCACTTCGCCGACGCGGTCGTGCTGGCGAGCGGCGGCTACGGCAACGTCTTCTACCTCTCCACCAACGCCATGAACTCCAACGCGACCGCCGTCTGGCGGGCGCACCGGCGCGGCGCCTACTTCGCCAACCCGTGTTTCACCCAGATCCACCCCACCTGCATCCCGCGCACCGGCGACCACCAGTCCAAGCTCACCCTGATGAGCGAGTCCCTGCGCAACGACGGCCGCATCTGGGTCCCCAAGGCCAAGGGGGACACCCGCCCCGCCGCGGACATCCCCGAGGCGGAGCGCGACTACTACCTGGAGCGGATCTACCCCTCCTTCGGCAACCTCGTGCCCCGCGACATCGCCTCCCGCGCCGCCAAGAACGTCTGCGACGAGGGCCGCGGCGTCGGCCCCGGAGGCCAGGGCGTCTACCTCGACTTCGCCGACGCCATCCGCCGCATGGGCCGCGACAAGGTCGCGGAGAAGTACGGCAACCTCTTCGACATGTACGAGCGGATCACCGCGGAGAACCCGTACGAGGTGCCCATGCGGATCTACCCCGCCGTGCACTACACGATGGGCGGCCTGTGGGTCGACTACGACCTCCAGACCACCGTCCCCGGCCTCTTCGCCATCGGCGAGGCCAACTTCTCCGACCACGGGGCCAACCGCCTCGGCGCCTCCGCGCTGATGCAGGGCCTCGCCGACGGTTACTTCGTCCTGCCGTCCACGATCAACGACTACCTCGCGCGGCGCCCGCACCGGGACACCGTGGACGACACCCACCCCGAGGCGGTGGCCGTCGTACGCGAGACCCGCGACCGGCTCGCGCGGCTGCTCGCCGTTGACGGAGACCGCACCCCCGACTCCTTCCACCGCGAGATCGGCGCACTCATGTGGGAGTACTGCGGGATGGCCCGCAGCGAGGACGGACTGCGCAAGGCCCTGGACCGCATCCCCGAGATCCGCGCGGAGTTCTGGCGCCGCATCAAGGTGCCGGGCAGCGGGGAAGAGTTCAACCAGTCGCTGGAGAAGGCCAACCGCATCGTCGACTACCTGGAACTCGCCGAGCTGATGTGCCTCGACGCACTCCACCGCACCGAATCGTGCGGCGGCCACTTCCGCGAGGAGTCCCAGACCCCCGACGGCGAGGCGGCCCGGCGCGACGAGGAGTTCGCGTACGCCGCCGCCTGGGAGTTCACCGCGACCGGCGCCGCTCCCGTCCTACACAAGGAAGACCTCGTCTTCGAGTACGTCCACCCCACCCAGCGGAGCTACGCATGAAGCTCACCCTGCGCGTCTGGCGCCAGCGCGGCGCCGACGCCCCCGGCCACATGGCGTCCTACGAGGTCGACGGCATCTCGCCGGACATGTCCTTCCTGGAGATGCTCGACACCCTCAACGAGGACCTCACCCTGCGCGGCGAGGACCCGGTCGCCTTCGACCACGACTGCCGCGAGGGCATCTGCGGCGCCTGCAGCCTCGTCATCAACGGCGACGCCCACGGCCCGGAGCGCACCACCACCTGCCAGCTCCACATGCGGTCCTTCGCGGACGGCGACACCATCGACGTCGAGCCCTGGCGGGCCGCCGCCTTCCCGGTGGTCAAGGACCTGGTCGTGGACCGCGGCGCCTTCGACCGCATCATCCAGGCGGGCGGCTACATCACGGCCCCCACCGGCGCCGCTCCCGAGGCGCACGCCACCGCCGTACCCAAGGCCGACGCCGACTTCGCCTTCGAGCACGCCGAGTGCATCGGCTGCGGCGCCTGCGTGGCAGCCTGCCCCAACGGCTCCGCGATGCTCTTCACCTCCGCCAAGGTGAACCACCTGAACGTCCTCCCGCAGGGCTCCCCGGAGCGGGAGACCCGGGTGCTGGACATGGTGGCCCGAATGGACGAAGAGGGCTTCGGCGGCTGCACCCTGACGGGGGAGTGTGCCACCGCCTGCCCGAAGGGGATCCCGCTGCCGTCGATCACGGCGATGAACAAGGAGTGGCTGCGGGCCGTCCGCAAGGGCCCCCGCTGACCCCGCACGGCCCACGCCGCCCGCGCCGCCCATGCCCTGCGCCGCACGGGCCGTACGCCGCGCCGTGCTGCGGTGGCCCGGGCGGCGCGGTGGCCCTGCGCCGATCGGCTGACCGGCGCAGCCCGTCCCGCGCCGTGCCCCGGCGGCGCCGGGCCCGTGGGGGACAGTGGCCGCATGCCACACGCCCCCGCCGGGTCCGGACCGCGCCGCCGAGCCGTACTGGCCGCCGCCCTCGCCCCGCTGGCCGTGGCCGGCTGCTCCGCGCGGGAACCCGCGCCGGGCCCGGCGGCCGGCGGGCAGGCCGCGCCGAAGGACGCGCTGATCATGGTGATCCGGCACGCGGAGAAACCGTACGCCGGCGACTCCGGCTGGGACGAGGAGGGCGAGGACGACCCCGGCTCGCTCGCGGGGCGCGGCTGGCGCCGCGCCGAGGAGCTCCCGCGCCTCTTCCCGCCGGCCCGCGGCTCCTCGCTGCCCCGCCCCGCGGTGGTCTTCGCGGCCGGAGGCAAGGGAACGGCGCCCGCCCGCTGCAAGCAGACCGTGGCGGCGCTGGCCGCCGCGCTGCGCACCCCCGTCCGCTCGGAGTACGCCGTGGGCTCCGAACAGGCCCTGGTGCAGGCCGCGCTGGCGGGGCCCATGCCCGTACTCGTCTGCTGGGAACACACCGGGATCCCCCGCCTGGTCCGCGCCCTCGGCGCCCACCAGCTCCCCGGCACCCCCGCGACCTGGCCCGACCGCCACGACCTCGTCTGGACCTTCACCCGCCGCCGGGGCCAGTGGAGTTTCCGCGAGCTCCCGCAGCACCTGCTGCCCGGGGACGCGTAGGCGCCCGTCAAGGCGACGACACCCCGGCTGCCCCTACCCGCCGAGCGCCCGCGCCAGGTAGGCCGCCGTGCGGCCCTGGCCCGCCGCCGCCACCTGGGCCGGGGTGCCGGAGGCGACGACGCGTCCGCCCTCCGTGCCGCCGCCCGGGCCCAGGTCGATGACCCAGTCGGCGCCCGCCACCACCTCCATGTCGTGCTCCACGACCACCACCGAGTGCCCGGCGTCCACCAGGCCGTGCAACTGCCGCAGCAACACCCGTACATCGGCCGGATGCAGGCCGGTCGTGGGCTCGTCCAGCAGGTACAGGGTGTGGTCCCGGCGCAGCCTCTGCAGCTCGGTGGCCAGCTTGATCCGCTGTGCCTCGCCGCCCGAGAGCTCGGTCGCCGGCTGTCCCAGCCGCAGGTAGCCCAGCCCGATGTCCTCCAGCGCGCGCAGACTGCGCGCCGCCGCCGGGACCTCCGCGAAGAAACCGGCCGCGGACTCCACCGTCAGGCCGAGCACCTCCGCGATGTTCAGCCCCGCGTAACGGACCTCCAGGGTCTCGGCGTTGTACCGCGCACCGGCGCACTCGGGGCACGGGGCGTAGGTACTGGGCAGGAACATCAGCTCCACCGAGACGAAGCCCTCGCCCTGACAGGTCTCGCACCGGCCGCCCGCCACGTTGAAGGAGAACCGGCCCGCCTTCCAGCCGCGGGCCTTCGCTTCCGGAGCCGCCGTGAAGAGGCGCCGCACCACGTCGAACAGGCCCGTGTAGGTGGCCAGATTGGACCGCGGGGTCCGGCCGATCGGCTTCTGGTCCACCTCCACCAGCCGCCGTACGGGAAAGGCCGGCTCGGTCAGCCGCTCGCCGACCTCCCGGGCCAGCACCTGCCCCACCAGCGTGGACTTCCCCGACCCCGACACCCCGGTGACGGCCGTGAACACCCCGAGCGGGAACCGCGCGTCCAGGTCCCGCAGGTTGTGCCGGTCCACCGCCGTCACCCGCACCGACCCGGCCGCCTCGCGCACCCGCCGGGCAGCTCCGGCGGGCTGCGGCTCCCGCTCCGCGAACAGGTGCCGGGCCGTCGCCGACTCCGTCATCCCGGCCAGGCCCTTCGGCGGCCCGCTGTAGAGCACCTGACCGCCGTGCTCACCGGCCAGCGGTCCCACGTCCACCAGCCAGTCGGCGTGCCGCACCACGTCCAGCTGGTGCTCCACGACGAAGACCGTGTTCCCGGCCTCCTTCAGCCGGTCCAGTACGCCGAGCAGCGCCTCGGTGTCGGCCGGGTGGAGCCCGGCCGACGGCTCGTCCAGTACGTACACCACCCCGAAGAGCCCCGACCGCAGCTGCGTCGCCAGCCGCAGGCGCTGTAGCTCGCCGGCTGACAGGCTCGGCGCGGTACGGTCCAGGCTCAGGTAGCCGAGCCCCAGCTCCGTGACGGGCCCGATGCGCGAGCGCAGGTCCTCGGCGAGCGGGTGCGCCGGACAGTACGCCGTCCAGTTCCGTCAGGGGCATCGCCGCGAGCGAGGCGATGCCGTGCCCGGCGAAGGTGACGGCCAGGGCCTCCGGGCGCAGCCGCCGCCCCTCGCACACCGGGCACGGCGCATCGGTGAGGAACCGCTCGGCGCGGGCCCGCAGGGTGGCGCTCTTGGTGTCGGCGAAGGTGCGCATGACATAGCGCTGGGCGCTCATGTACGTGCCCTGGTAGGGACGTTGGATCCGGTCGGCCTCCCGCACCGGGTGCACGGTCACCACCGGCTGCTCCTCGGTGAACAGGATCCACTCGCGGTCCTTCGCGGGCAGCTCCCGCCAGGGCCGGTCCACGTCGTGGCCGAGGGTTTCCAGGACGTCGCGCAGGTTCTTGCCCTGCCAGGCACCCGGCCACGCGGCGATGGCACCTTGACGGATCGACAGGCTGGGGTCGGGCACCAGGAGTTCCTCGCTGGTGCGGTGGATCCGGCCGAGCCCCTGGCACGAAGGGCAGGCTCCGGCGGCGGTGTTGGGCGAGAAGGAGTCGGAGTCGAGCCGCTGCGCTCCCGGGGGGTAGGTCCCGGCCCGCGAGTACAGCATCCGCAGGGAGTTGGACAGCAGGGTCACCGTGCCGACCGAGGAGCGCGAGCCGGGGGAGGAACGGCGCTGCTCCAGCGAGACGGCGGGCGGCAGCCCGGTGACGGAATCGACCTTCGGGGCGCCGATCTGGTGGATGAGGCGGCGGGCGTAGGGGGCGACCGACTCGAAGTACCGGCGCTGGGCCTCGGCGTAGAGCGTGCCGAAGGCCAGCGAGCTCTTCCCGGAGCCGGAGACCCCGGTGAACACGGTGAGCGCGTCGCGGGGGATGTCCACGTCGACGCCCCGCAGGTTGTGCTCCCGGGCGCCCCGGACCCGTACGAATGGATCGAGGGACGCGTGGGGAAGGGCGGTGGATGCGGCGGCCTGGTCCATTCGTCCCAGTTTAGAGGCCCGAGAGGCCCGCCAGGCGCGCCAGTCGGCCGTAGGAGTCCAGCAGCGCCGTCCGGTCGTAGGTGGAGGTGGTGACCAGCAGCTCGTCCGCACCGGTCAGCGCGGCCACCTCGGAAAGCTCCGCCGCGACCTGCTCCTCGGTGCCGTGGATGTGCCCGGCGAGGGCGTTCTCGTACAGCTCCCGCTCCTTCGGGCTCATCTCCAGCGCCTCGACCTCCTCGGCCGGGCGCAGCGGCGGGAAGCTGCCCCTGGTCCGGGAGTACGCGAGGGACCACGCCTCCGGAACCAGCATGCGCCGGGCCTCCTGCGTGGTCGCGGCGACCGCCACCGTCCCGGAGACCACCACGTACGGCTCCGAGCCCCCGGCGGCCGGCCGGAACTCCTCGCGGTACCGCGCCACGGCCTCGGCGACCCGGCCGCGGCCACGGAGATCGCCGACCACCAGCGGCAGCCCGGCCCGGGCGGCGATCTGGGCGCCCTCGCCCGTGGCCAGGACGAAGGCCGGTACGCGCAGCCCCTCGGCCGGGTGGGCGTGCACCTCGGGGTGCGCCCGCTGGGTGCCGTCGAGCCAGCCCAGCAACTCCGCCAGCTGCTCCTCGAAGCGGTCGGCGTCCCCGATGTCGCGGCCCAGAGCCCGCCGGATCCCGTTGGTGAAGCCGACCGAGCGGCCCAGCCCCATGTCGATCCGGCCGGGGAACAGCGACTCGAGGACCCCGAACTGCTCCGCGACCACCAGCGGCTCGTGATTGGGCAGCATGACCCCGCCCGTGCCGACGCGGATCCGCCGCGTGGCCGCGGCGACGGCCGCGGCCAGCACGGTCGGCGCGGAGCCCGCGACCCCGGGCACGCTGTGGTGCTCCGACACCCAGAAGCGGTGGTAGCCGAGCTCCTCGGCCGCACGCGCGAGTTCCACGGTGTCGCGCAGGGCCTGCGGGGCCGAGTGGCCCTCGCGGGTGCGCGACCGGTCCAGTATCGAGAGTGTGCGGATCACACCGTCCTCAACGTCCCGGGGCCGTGAGGATTCCCGGCGGGGCGCGCGGCCCGCATCTCCTAGGGTGGCGGCATGACCGGGATCACCACGCGGCCGCTGGCCGTCTTCGACATCGACAACACCCTGGCGGACACCGCTCATCGCCAGCACTTCCTGGAGCGCCGCCCCCGGGACTGGGACGGCTTCTTCGGCGCCGCGCCGGCCGATCCGCCGCTCCCGCGCGGTGTCGCGCTGGCCGTGGAGAGCGGGCAGGACTGCGAGGTGGTGTATCTGACCGGGCGCCCCGAACGGTGCCGGGCGGACACCGTCGACTGGCTCGCCCGGCACGGTCTGCCCGAGGGGCGGGTGTGGATGCGCGGCAACCAGGACCGGCGGCCCGCCCGGACGACCAAGCTGGAGATCCTCAAGCGGCTCGGCCGGGGCCGGGAGGTGCGGATGCTCGTGGACGACGACGAGCTGGTGTGCCAGGCGGCGCGCGCCGCCGGCTTCCGGGTGGTCCTCGCCGACTGGGCGGCGGACGCGCCCGAGCTCAAGGACGCCCAGGAGACCGAGGGCCGGACCTGAGGGAGGGCTCCCGGCCTCAGTCCTCGCCGTCGAGGCGGAAGCCGACCTTGAGCCCCACCTGGTAGTGGGCGATCTCCCCGTTCTCGATGTGTCCGCGTACCTGGACCACCTCGAACCAGTCCAGGTTCCGCACGGTCTGGCCCGCCCGGGCGATCCCGTTGCGGATGGCCTGATCGATGCCCTCGTGGGAGGTGCCGACGATCTCGGTCACCCGGTACGTGTGATTGGACATGGAGTCTCCCGACAGTGGGTGGCTTTTGCCTGGTTCTACGGTGCCCCAGTAAGTCCGGCTGCGCGAGCTTTGCGTGAACAGTCCCCGGGGAAAGGCACTTGACCGGCCTATTGGTCTATGCCAATTTCTAGCCATCTGAGATCGAGCCCCCAGAAGGTGACCCTCTTGAAGATGCGCTTCCTCGCCGTGTGCACCGCACTCGCGGCCGCGACCGCCCTCACGGGCTGCAGCCAGCTGGCCGACCCGGCCGCAGGACCGCAGAAGGTGACGCTCTGGCTGATGAAGGGCAGCGCCTCGGAGGACTTCATCGACGCGTTCACCGCGTCGTTCGAACAGGAACACCCCGGCACCGACCTGGAGGTCAGGATCCAGGAGTGGACGGGCATCGGCGACAAGGTCAACGCCGTCCTCGAAGGCAAGAGCAAGGAGAGCGCCGACGTCATCGAGGTCGGCAACACGCAGGTCGCCCGGTACATCGAGACCGGCGGCATCGAGGAACTCACCCTGGAGGGCCTGCGCGAGTGGGGCAGCAAGGACTGGCTCAAGGGCCTTTCCGACCCGGGAAGCATCAACGGCGCCCAGTACGGCATCCCGTGGTACGCCGCCAACCGCGTGGTCATCTACCACAAGGACCTCTTCGCGAGCGCCGGGATCAAGGCTCCGCCGAAGAACCGCCAGGAGTGGATCCAGGCCACCCAGAAGCTCGACAAGGGCGACCAGCAGGGCATCTACCTGGCGGGCCAGAACTGGTACGTGCTCGCCGGCTTCATCTGGGACGAGGGCGGCGACATCGCCGTCGAGACCAGCGGCCAGTGGGTCGGCGCCCTCGACGACGAGAAGGCCCTGGCCGGCATGGACTTCTACAAACAGCTCCAGGCCCTGGGCGACGGCCCCAAGGGCGCCGACGAGGAGACGCCTCCGCAGTCCCAGGTCTTCGCCCGCGGCGAGGTCGCCCAGATCATCGCCCCGCCCGGCCAGGTCGCCGAGATCGAGGCGGCCAACCCCGCCCTCAAGGGCAAGCTCGGCTTCTTCCCGATCCCCGGCAAGACCACCGACAAGGTGGGAGCCGTCCTCACCGGCGGCTCCGACCTGATCATCCCGGAGCGTACGAGGCACCGGAAGGGCGCCGTGGACGTGATCACGGCCCTGGTCAGCGAGAAGTGGCAGACCGAACTCGCCCGGACGATGAGCTACGTCCCCAACAAGACCACCCTCGCGCGCGTGGTCGAGGGCAACGAGGGCGCCGCCGCCATGGCACCCGGCGCCGCCCAGGGCCGCGCCACCCCCAAATCCGCCCGCTGGGCCGAGGTGGAGGCCAAGAACCCGATCAAGCCGTTCATGACCGCCGTGCTGACCGGCCAGGACCCCAGGCAGGCGGCCCGGGCGGCCTCCGAGGAGATAGGGAAGGTGCTCAGCGCGGACCGCTGAGAGGGGCCGCCATCGCGTTCAGCGTCCGCACATCCAGGTGCCGCTGAGCGGTCATGTCCACTCCAGCGCCGGTCACGGAAGAGGGTTCCACCAGGCGCGGACGGGCCCCCGGGGACGTTCCACAGGGCCGCCTTCCAGACGGCCCTGGACGCCGTCGCGGATCCCGCCGGGCCGGCACACGAACCGGCGGGACCTCGCGGCCGCGGCTCAGGAGGCCGTCGCCGGAGCCTGCGTCCCGGCCGGAGCGCTCGGCGACGGGCCGACTTCAGACAGCGACAGCGCGAAACGGCCCGCCGCGTCCGTCCACCACTGGGTCAACTCCAGCCCCGCCGCGGCCAGTTCCTTGCGGACACCCTCCTGACGGAACTTCGCGGACACCTCCGTCAGGATCTCCTCGCCCGCCGCGAACGGCACCACCAGATCCAGGGCCCGGACCTTCACCACCACCTCCGACCGGGCCCGCAGCCGCATCTCGATCCACTCCTGCTCCCTGTTCCACACCGCCACGTGCGCGAAGTCGGCGGTGTGGAAGTCCGCCTCCAGCTCCCTGTTGATGACGGCCAGCACGTTCTTGTTGAACTCCGCCGTCACGCCGCGCGCGTCGTCGTACGCCGCGACCAGCACGGCCTCGTCCTTCACCAGGTCCGTGCCCATCAGCAGCGCGTCCCCGGGCGACAGCATCGCCCGTACGGACGCCAGGAACACCGCCCGCTCCGGCGGCAGCAGATTCCCGATCGTCCCGCCCAGGAACACCACCAGCCGCGGACCGGGGGAGTCCGGCAGGTGCAGGGCACGCGTGAAGTCGGCCAGCAAGGCGTGCACCCGTAGCCCCGGATGCTCCGCGAACAGCGTCTCGGCAGCCCCCCGCAGGGCGCTCTCGCTCACGTCCACGGGCACGTACGTGTCCAGCGCGGGCATCGCCTCGATCAGGTGCCGGGTCTTCTCCGAGGAGCCGGAGCCCAGCTCCACCAGGGTGCGGGCGCCGCTCGCCGAGGCGATCTCCTGGGCCCGCTCCAGCAGGATCTCCCGCTCCGCGCGCGTCGGGTAGTACTCCGGCAGGCGGGTGATCTCCTCGAAGAGCTCACTGCCCCGCGCGTCGTAGAACCACTTGGGCGGCAGCACCTTGGGGCTGCCCGTCAGGCCCCGCAGCACATCCGTGCGCAACGCGGTCTCCGCCGCGTGCTCGTCGAGGGTCCGGGTCAACTGAAAGCTGGTCACGGGCAGTTCTCCTTGAGCGGGGTCAGCTCGACCCACGTGCGGGTGGCGGTCAGCAAGGTCCGGTCGGGCACTTCGCACCACCGGGGGTCGTCGTCGTAGGGCTCGGAGGCGACCACGGTGCGCCGGTCGTCCGGCTCGGACAGGTACCAGAGCGAGTCCCCCCACGCGGTGGCGGCGATGGCGGTCCCGTCCGTCACGAGCAGGTTCAGCCGCGAGCCCGGCGCGGCCGCGGCCAGGTCGCGGACCGGCTCGGCGAGCGCCGTGCCCAGGTCGTCCCCCGCCCGCAGGCGGCGTAGTACCAGGGCCCAGATCAGCGCCGAATCCGTGCGCGCGGCCAGCCGGAGCAGTTCCCCCGGCGGCAGCCCGGCCGCGAGCGGGACCGCCGCGTCGGGCCAGTTCCGCAGGGCGCCGTTGTGGCTGAACAGCCAGGGCCCGTCCGCGAAGGGCGCGGCCGCCGCCTCCCCGTCGCCCCCCGGCTGCGTGGCGTCCCTTACGGCGGCCAGTGCGGCTCCGCTGCGCACCACCCGGCCGAGGTCGGTGAAGGTGAGGTCGGCCCAGACCGGCCCGGCCCGCCGGTAGCGGGCCGGAACGGGGTCGCCCGGCGCGTACCAGCCGATGCCGAAGCCGTCGGCGTTCACCGTGCCGGACCGCTGCCGGCGCGGCTCCCAGGACTGGCGCACCAGTGAGTGCTCCGGCTCGCTCAGCAGCCGCCCGAGCGCCACCTCGGGCCCCAGATAGGCGAGATGGCGGCACATCAGGCGTCCCTCGCGGTCCGGAAGCCGGAGAAGATCTGCCGCCGTACGGGGAGGTCCCAGTTGCGGAACGTGCCCCGGCAGGCCACCGGGTCCACCGCGAAGGAACCGCCGCGCAGCACCTTGTGCTCCGGGCCGAAGAACACCTCCGAGTACTCCCGGTACGGGAAGGGACGGAAGCCCGGGTAGGGCAGGAAGTCGGAGGCCGTCCACTCCCACACGTCGCCGATCAGCTGGCGCACCCCGAGCGGGGAGGCCCCGGCCGGGTAGCTGCCCGCGCGGGCCGGGCGCAGATGGCGCTGCCCCAGATTGGCGTGGGCGGGCGTCGGGTCCTCGTCGCCCCACGGGTAACGCGTCGAGCGGCCGCTCCCGGGATCGAAGCGGGCCGCCTTCTCCCACTCCGCCTCCGTGGGCAGCCGCCGGCCGGCCCAGCGGGCGTAGGCGTCCGCCTCGTACCAGCTGACGTGCAGCACCGGCTCGTCGTCCGGCACCGGTTCCGTCACCCCGAAGCGGCGGCGCACCCACTGGCCGCCCTCCGCACGCCAGAACAGCGGCGCCCCGATGGAGTGGGCCCGTATCTGCTCCCAGCCCTCGGGGGCCCACCAGCGGCGCTCGCCGTAGCCGCCGTCCGCCATGAACTCCTTGAAACCGGCGCAGGTCACGGGGGCCGTGTCGATCCAGAACGGCGCCACCTCCCGCTCGTGCGCGGGGCGTTCGTTGTCCAGCGACCACGGCTCGACCGAGGTCCCCATGGTGAACGGCCCGCCGGGCACGAGCACTTCGGTGGCGGTCGGGGCCGGGCCGCTCGGTGGCGACGGGTCCGGGGCGGCCAGCACGGGCGCACCCCTGCGGAGCTGGTGGGTGATCAGCATCGTCTCGTCGTGCTGCTGCTCGTGCTGGGCGATCATGCCGAAGACGTAGCCGGAGTCGAGCAGCGCCGTCCCCTCCAGCGGGGTGCGCTCCAGCAGGTCGAAGACGCGGCCGCGCACCTCGGCCGCGTACGCGCGGGCCTCTTCGGGGCCCAGCAGCGGCAACTTCGGCCGCTCGGCCCGGGGGTGTTCGAACGCGTCGTAGAGCGGGTCGATCTCGGGGCGCATGGCCTCGTGTCCCGCGACGTTGCGCAGCAGCCAGAGCTCCTCCATGTTCCCGATGTGCGCCAGGTCCCAGACGAGCGGGGACATGAGGGGGGAGTGCTGGGCGGTCAGTTCCGGGTCGGTCACGGCGTCGGTCAGCGCGGCCGTGCGCGCCCGCGCTGCCGTCAGGGCGGCCGCGGCCCGCTCTCGCAGGTCGTGCGTGGCCGGCGTGCCCGGCGTGGCAGGCGTGGATTGCGTGGTCACCGTCGGGTCTCCTTCGCGGTGAGCTGCAGTTGCTCCTGCTCGTCGGCCGGACATCGGCCGCGCAGGACGAAGCGTTCGGTGAAGGCGCCCACCGTGTCCTGGACGTGCGCGCTCGCGCCGAGCCGGGGCAGGGCCTCGGCCGCGGCCAGGAAACAGGCCCGCGCGGCCGTCCGCAGGTCCCGGTCGCGCAGGCCGTCGCGGGCGGCGGACCGCCAGAGCGGATTGCGGGGGGCGGGCCGCGGCCCGTAGGCGTCGGCCAGGGGCTTGGTCGCCCGGTACGCGGTCTCGGCGGCCTCCGGATCGTCGAACAGCGCGTGCACGACGGCCAGCGGGACCAGCCAGCCGTCGTCACCGGGCTGCGCGTCGATCATCCGCAGCTCCAGGTGGCCGCGCGGCCGCACCGGGGGGAACAGGGTGGTCAGGTGGTAGTCGAGGTCCTCGGCGGCGGGCGCGCGCAGGCCCGGGCCGCCACCGGCGCGCAGCCAGTCGCGGAAGGTCGTGCCGCGCGGGATCTCCCCCGGCTCGCCGTCGTACGACCGTACGCACATCACCTCGGTGTCCAGCGCCTGCCGCGTCCACCCGGCCCGGGGGTCCGTGTCCAGCGGCGGGGCGAGCGAGCGCCGGGTGTCGAGGTCGCTCCAGAGCCCTTGGCGGGCGCAGCGCCAGCCCGCGTAGGGGCCCTCGTGCGCGGGGGAGTTGGCGAAGGCGGCCACGAGGACCGCGCCCAGCAGGTGTGCCATCCGCCAGCGTCGGCCGTGGCCGAGGACGCCCGGCTCCTCGTACCCGGCGTCCACGCAGACCTGCACCGAGGCGGAGGCGCACATCATGGCGCGCCCGGCGGGGCCGGTGCGGTCGAGGTAGGTCTCCATTGCGTCGTAGCGCGGGCTGTTCAGCAGCCGGCGGTACGGCCGACGCGGGTCGTGGCCGAGGCCGCGCAGGACCAGCCCCTGCGCGAGCAGGGCGCCCCGTACGGCGGTGAGGTCGGCCTGCAGGCCGTCCACGCATCCGGTGAGGGATGCGGCGGGGGCCGAGCTGAGTTCGAGCTGACCGCCCGGTTCCACGGTCAGCCCGGAGTGCAGGGGCAGGGCGCGGGCGGCGGTGTGCGCGGCCCGCAGCCGCTCGGGAGTCAGGGGCTGCCCGGGCCGCTCGGCGTCCAGGACCAGCCATTCGAGTTCGGCGCCGATCAGACGGGGCGGACCCGTCTTGAAACAGATCCCGTGGATCAGGGCCTCGGCCTCGGGCTCGGTGATCGGGGAAGCCGCGGAGGGCTCGGACGGTCCGGGGGCAGCGGGGGTCGTGGTGGCCGTGGTGGCCGTGGGGGGAGCAGGTGAGGCAGGTGGGGCGGATGAGGCAGGTGAATCCTGTGGTGGCATGACCGGGTCCTCGTCTCCTGTCGTCTGCGATGACATCACCCGTGCCTACCCGTCCCTCGAACCCTCGAACACAAATTCCTTTGCCGCCCGGGAGAGCCGTGTCGAGGATGAGCCAATGAGCAGCAGATTGCGCGAGATCGCGCGGGAGAACGCGGAAATCCTGGCGTCCGGCGGCTATCGGACGCGGTCCGGGCGGCAGATCCCGCTTGCCGCCGCCCTGGCGGAGGCCAAGGCAGGAACCAGGATATATGGACCAAACCGGGTCATTCCAAGCGAGAAAATCGCCCGGGGGTACGCCCGGACGGCGGTCGAGGTCACGGGCGAGAGCAGCACGGTCGCGGCACGCAGGCTCGCCGCGCGCCACCAGGAGGAGCCGGAGGAGGCGTCCAGGGTGGCGGTGCTGAACTACGCGTCGGCCCGGAATCCCGGGGGCGGCTACGTCCGCGGCGCCAAGGCCCAGGAGGAGGCGCTGTGCCGCGCCTCGGCCCTGTACGAGACCCTGCTCCAGGCCCCGGAGTACTACGAGGTCCACCGCGCGGAGCGCAGCACCTTCTACACCGACCGGGTGATTCACTCGCCCGGCGTCCCCGTCTTCCGCGACGACCGGGGTGACCTGCTGGAGACCCCCTTCCGGGCCGGCTTCCTCACCTCACCCGCCCCGAACGCGGGCACGATCCGGCGCCAGGAGCCGGAGCGCGTCGCCGAGATCCCCGGGGCGCTGGCCCGGCGCGCCGGGCTGGTCCTGGAGGTGGCGGCGCTGCACGGCTACCGGCGGCTGGTGCTGGGCGCGTGGGGGTGCGGAGTGTTCCAGTGCGACCCGGCGGAGGTGTCCGCGGCCTTCCGGGGGTTGCTGGCCGGCCGCTTCGCGGGGGTCTTCGAGCGGGTGGTGTTCGGGATCCTGGACCGCAAGCCCGAGACGCGGGAGGCCTTCGAGCGGACCTTCGCGGACTTCGGCACCTGAGGCGCGGCGGTCCGGGCGGCGCCGCCCCCCTGCCCCCCCGCCCTCCGGACCGCTGCCCCCGGCCCCCGCCCTCCGGACCGCTGCCCCTACTGCCAGCCGTACCGCTCGCCCAGCCGGTCGACCACCAGCCGAAAGCGCCCCCGGTCCAGTGCGCAGGCCTCGCGCCGCATCCCCGACTCGTGCACCCGCAGCACGCGGTCGACGGCCACCCAGGACTCCCGCCCGGCGCTGTCCCACGGACCCGTCCCGATCGGCACCCACTCCCGGTCGTGGTCGTGCCGCTTGCTGGACAGCTGCACGGCGAGCAGCGTCCGCCCGCCCGCTTCCCGCGCCACGACCAGCACCGGGCGGTCCTTGCCGCGGCCGTCGTTCTCCTCGTACGGGACCCAGGTCCACACGATCTCGCCGGGGTCGGGATCCCCGTCCGGGTCGGGGGCGTACTCGGTGCGGACCGGCCCGATGGAGCGCGGATCGGCCTCGACGGTGGCGGTGTCCCCGTCCCGTCCGGGCTGCTCGATGTGACCGTTGCCCTGATGCGAAAGTGCCGTCATGCGGCGGAGCGTACTGGGTTTCGAGACGGGGGACGGCCGGGCCGGGTGCGGCTCCCCGCGCGCCCCGGGGATCTGGGACCGGAGCCCTCGATGCCGTCGGATAGGGTCCTGAGCGCCCATGTCCCGACCGAGGAGAGCCGGTATGACTGACGGAGAGCGGCCGCTCGGCGGTGCAACGGCTGTGACCGCCGACAGCGGCCTGGCGGACGAGCGGATCCACCGCATACGCCGGCGTCTGGAGCGGCTCATAGGCATCGCGGCGACCGAGGGCAACGCCGTACGGCCCCTGCGCAACGGGGACGAGATCTTCACCGCGATGCTGGAGGCGATCGGCGGCGCCCGCCACACGGTCGACATGATGACCTTCGTCTACTGGCGGGGCGACATCGCACGGCGTTTCGCCGAAGCCCTGAGCGACCGGGCGCGTGCGGGGGTGAGGGTGAGGCTGCTGCTGGACGGTTTCGGCAGCCGTCTCATAGAGCGCGACCTGCTGGACCGGATGAGCGGGGCCGGAGTCCAGATCGCGTGGTTCCGCAAACCGCTCTACCTCTCGCCGCTCAAGCAGAACCACCGCTGCCACCGCAAGGTCCTCGTGGTCGACGAGCAGACGGCCTTCACCGGAGGCGTCGGCATCGCCGAGGAATGGTGCGGTGACGCGCGCAACCCCAGCGAGTGGCGGGACACGCACGTAGAGGTCCAAGGGCCCGCCGTCGACGGCATCGCCGCCGCCTTCGCCCAGAACTGGGCCGAATGCCACGAGGAACTCTTCGACGAGCGCGACCGGTTCGTCAGCCACGGGCCCAGCGGGGGCGCCATCGTGCAAGTGGTACGCGGATCGGCCAGTTTCGGCTGGCAGGACATGCAGACCCTGATGCGCGTGATCCTCGAATCGGCCGAGGAGCGGGTCCGTCTGGCGACCGCCTACTTCGCCCCCGACACCTACTTCATCGACCTGCTCTGCGCCACGGCCCGCCGCGGCGTGGAAGTCGAGATCCTGCTGCCCGGCCCCCACACGGACAAGCGGGTGTGCCAGCTGGCGGGACAGCACCGCTACGAGGCGCTGACCGCCTGCGGCGTACGCATCCACCAGTACCAGCCGACCATGATGCACGCGAAGATCATCACCATGGACGGCATCGTGTCCCTGATCGGCTCCACGAACTTCAACCGCCGCTCCCTCGACCACGACGAGGAGGTCATGCTCGCCGTCATGGACGCCGAGTTCACCGCCACCCTCGACGCGCACTACGCCGAGGACCTCGAAGCCAGCGAACTGATCCGCCCCGACCGCTGGAAGCGGCGCTCGCTGCTGCAGCGCGCCCGGGAGACCGCAGTGCTACCCGTCCGCCGCTACCTGTAGCTGGAGGAGGCGACGGGCGCGGCGCTAGCAGGAGGAGGCGGGCGCGGCGCTCCTGCGGCCGGCGGCCGGCGGCGCGGCGCCGGATCATTTGCCGCCCCGTGCGATCACCGCGTTGAACTGCGCGCCGGCGAGCAGTGCCAGGTTGGAGAACCACAGCCACACGAGGAAGACGACGACCCCCGCCAGCGAACCGTAGAGGCGGCTGTAGGTCCCGAACTGCGTGTAGAAGGTGAAGAGCGCCGAAGCGCCGAGCCACAGGAACGCCGCCAGGGTGCCGCCCGGAAACCCCCGGCGCACTCCGCGGGCTTGAGCGGGTCCGGTCCGGTAGAGGATGAGGATCAGGGCCGTGACGATCACGAGGAGCACCGGCCACCGCAGGACCCCGATGGCGTCCGGGCCCGAGTAGCCGGCGGCCGCCGCGAGCCGGCGGGCCACGGGGCCGGTCGCGACGAGGCTCGCGGCGCCCGCTGCGAGCAGGGCCAGCAGGACGCCGGCGGTGAGGACGAGGACGTGGGCCGCGCGCAGGGGCGGCCGGGTGTCGGGCAACCGGTGCATCGCGTGCAGGGCGCGGCGGAAGACCGCCAGGTAGCTGGAGGCCGACCACAAGGCGCTCACGACGCCGCTGAGGAGCAGGACCCACAGGGAGGACGGCGCCGAGGTGAGGCCGTCCAGAGCCTCGCGGAGCACCTGGGCCGACTGGGGCGGGGCGTAGGAGGTGAGGTCGAGGATCAGGCGCTCGCGGGTGCCTTCCCCGGCCAGTCCCACCAGGGAGACCGAAACGAGCAGGGCGGGCACCAGCGCCAGCACCGCGTAGTAGGTGAGAGCTGCCGCGTAGTCGGCGATGTTGTCGTGCCAGAGGCGTACTGCGGTACCGCGCAGGGGTGAGCGCGCCCGTCTCAGCAGCTCGACGGTGCGGTTCCCCGGTGTGCTCCGGCGCGTGCGGAGAGTGTTCGATGCCACGCTGCCCTCTTGCCCGGCGTCACCGCTCCCATCCTCCGTCCCCTTCAGCCATTTCACAGCGGGCCCCGAGCGTCCCGGGGGACCGTTGACAGGCGGCGATGCGCGGAAGGAGACTGCGGGCGCGCCCCACCGGGCGCACCCGGGGGCGTGTCCCCGTGCCCACACCGGCACCGATGCGCCGCCGCCCGTACGGATCCGCCCAGGAGAGCCGCCATGAGCATCCGCACCGTCCGCGACGTCTACGTCGTCGACGCCGTCCGCACCCCGATCGGCAAGTTCGGCGGTGCCCTCGCCGGGGTCCGGCCGGACGACCTGGCCGCGCACGTGGTGCGCGCGCTGGTGGACCGTACGCCCGACCTGGACCCGGCCCGCATCGACGACGTCGTGTTCGGCGACGCCAACGGCGCGGGCGAGGACAACCGGGACGTGGCCCGCATGGCGGTGCTGCTGGCGGGGCTGCCCGTGAGCGTCCCCGGGGTCACCGTCAACCGGCTCTGCGGGTCCGGTCTCGAAGCCGTGGTCCAGGCCGCCCGGGCCATCGCCGTCGGCGACGCCTCCGTGGCGATCGCGGGGGGCGTCGAGTCGATGAGCCGCGCCCCCTGGGTCGTGCAGAAGCCCGAGCGGACCTTCCCCGCCGGGCACCAGCAGATGTGGTCCACCACCCTCGGCTGGCGGATGACCAACCCGCTCATGCCCGCGGAGTGGACCGGCTCGCTCGGCGAGGGCGCCGAGCTCGTGGCGGACAAGTACGGCATCACCCGAGAGGCGCAGGACGCCTTCGCGCTCCAGAGCCACCGCAAGGCCGCGGCCGCGTGGTCCGCCGGGCTGTACGACGACGAGGTCGTGCCGTACGCCGGCGTGGACCTGGTGCGCGACGAGTGCATCCGGGAGGGTTCCACCCCCGAGGCGCTGGCCAAGCTGAAGCCCGCGTTCCGGACCGACGGCCGGGGCACGGTCACGGCCGGCAACGCCTCGCCGCTCAACGACGGCGCCGCCGCGCTGCTGTTGACGGACGAGGAGGGTCTGGCCGCCACCGGCCGGGAGCCGCTCGCCCGGATCAGCGCCGGCGCCGTCACCGGGATCGAGCCCCAGTTCTTCGGTCTGGGTCCCGTCGACGCCGTCCAGCGGGCGCTGTCCAAGGCCGGCCGGGGCCTCGACGACCTGACCGCCTTCGAGCTCAACGAGGCCTTCGCGGCGCAGGCGCTGGGCTGCCTGGCTGCCTGGCCGGAGCTCGACCCGGCCGTGGTCAACCCGCGGGGCGGCGCCATCGCGATCGGCCACCCGCTCGGCGCCTCGGGCGCCCGGCTGGCCGGCTCCGTCGCGCACCAGCTGGCGGCGGCGGGCTCCGGTACGGGCATGGCGGCCCTGTGCATCGGCGTCGGGCAGGGCATCGCGCTCGTCCTGGAGCGCTGAACCCGCCGCCCCGGCCAGAGCGTCGATCATTTCCGGTCACCGTGCAGCGCCAACTGCCTTATAACTGAACAGAAGTGGCGCTCCGGGTCTGGCACGATGGCGCGTGCTGCCACCCCTCGGGGGGTGTTCCGCCGCCCAGCAGCCCGCCCATCCCCACCCGGAGGCCCCGCGCCATGCCGCTCCTCGACCCGACGCTCTGGCAGGACGGACCCACCCTCACCGGCGGCGCCGCTCCGGTCGTCGAACCCGCCACCGGCCACCCCCTCGCCACGCTCGCCCTCGCCGCGCCCGCGGACGTCGCGGAGGCCGCCGTACGGGCCGGGGCCGCACAGCAGGACTGGGCGCGCGCCCCTCACGCCGAGCGGGCGGCCGTGCTGCGCCGCGCCGGGGACCTGTTCACCGCCCACGCCGACGAACTGCGGTCCTGGCTGGTCCGCGAGTCCGGCTCGATACCCGGCAAGGCCGACTTCGAGCTGCACGTCGCCGCGCAGGAGTGCTACGAGGCGGCCGCGCTGGCCTCGCGCCCGACCGGGCAGGTGCTGCCCAGCGAGGCGCCCCGGCTGTCCTTCACCCGCCGGGTCCCGGCCGGGGTCGTCGGGGTCGTGACCCCCTTCAACGCCCCGCTGATCCTGGCGATCCGCTCGGTCGCCCCGGCCCTGGCGCTCGGCAACGCGGTGCTGCTGAAGCCGGACCGGCGCACCGCCGTCTGCGGTGGCCTCGCCCTCGCCGCGGTCTTCGCCGCCGCCGGACTGCCCGGTGGGCTGCTGCACGTCCTGCCCGGCGGCCCCGAGACGGGCGCCGCGGTGGTCGCCGACCCGCGGGTCCGCGTGGTGTCGTTCACCGGGTCCACCGCCGCCGGACGGGCCGTCGGCGAACTGGCGGGCCGTCACCTGACCCGCGCCCACCTGGAGCTGGGCGGGAACTCCGCGCTCGTCGTGCTCCGCGACGCCGACGTCGAGGCCGCCGTCGCCCAGGCCTCCTGGGGCTCCTTCTTCCACCAGGGCCAGATCTGCATGACCGCCGGCCGCCACCTCGTACACGCCTCGCTCTACGACGAGTACGTCGAGCGGCTCGCCGCGCGCGCCGAGGCGCTGGCGGTGGGGGACCCGTACCGCGAACCGGTCCACCTCGGCCCGCTGATCGACCGCGGCCAGGTGGAGCGCGTCCACGCCCTGGTGGAGGCCAGCACCGCCCAGGGGGCCAAACTCCTCGCCGGCGGCACGCACCGGGACCACTTCTACCGGCCGACCGTACTGGCGGGCGTCGACGCCGACACCCCGGCCTACGCCGAGGAGGTCTTCGGGCCGGTCGCGCCCGTACGGTCCTTCGCGACGGAGGAGGAGGCGGTGGAGCTGGCTTCGGCGGGCCCGTACGGCCTCTCCCTCGGGATCGTGACCCGGGACGCGGCGCGCGGGCTCGACCTGGCCGAGCGGATCCCGACCGGGATCGCGCACATCAACGACCAGACGGTCAACGACGAGGCGGTCGCCCCGTTCGGCGGAGTCGGCGCGTCCGGCACCGGCGCCCGGTTCGGCGGCGAGGCCAATCTGGACGCCTTCACCGAGCTCCGCTGGACCACGTCCCGCGCCACGCCCGCCGGCCACCCTTTCTAATCGCGAGGAATGTCCGGGACAGGTTGTTCGTTCTCAGAGACCAGACGGCTCAATCAGGAGGTCAGCACACCGTGGCTACAGTCGAGCTCACCAAGGAAAACTTCGACCAGACGGTCAGCGAGAACCCGTTCGTACTGATCGACTTCTGGGCGGGCTGGTGCCGGCCGTGTCTCCAGTTCGCCCCGGTGTACGACAAGGTCTCCGAGGCCAACCCCGACCTGGTCTTCGCCAAGGTCGACACCGAGGCGCAGCAGGAGCTGGCCGGCGCGTTCCAGATCACCTCGATCCCCACCCTCATGATCGTCCGTGACCAGGTGGCCATCTTCGCCCAGCCCGGCGCCCTGCCGGAGGCGGCCCTGAAGGACCTCATCGGCCAGGCCCGCGCCCTCGACATGGACGAGGTCCGCGCGAAGATCGCCGCCACGCAGGAGGGCGGCCAGGCCCCCGGAGCCCAGGACCCCGGCACGCCGGAGGCATGAGTACGCGACGCGGACGCGGACCAGCGGTGACACTGGCCCGTATGACTGAAGCCGTGGAGTACGACGTCGTGGTGCTCGGCGGGGGGCCGGCCGGCGAGAACATCGTCGACCGGACCCGCGCCGCCGGGCTGAGCACGGCGCTGGTGGAGAGCGAACTGGTCGGCGGCGAGTGCTCGTACTGGGCCTGCATCCCGAGCAAGGCGCTGCTGCGCCCGGTGCTGGCGCGGGCCGACGCCCGCCGGGTGCCGGGCCTGGCGGGGGCCGTCGGCGGGCCCCTGGACGGCGCGGCGGTGTTCGCGCACCGCGACTACTGGGTCGGCGACTGGAAGGACCAGGGCCAGATCGACTGGCTCGACTCCACCGGCGCCCACGTCTACCGGGGCCACGGCCGGCTCTACGGGATCCGCAAGGTCGCCGTCACCAGCCCCGAGGGCGAGCACCACGTGCTGTCGGCCCGGCACGCGGTGGTCGTCGCCACCGGCACCCGGGCCGTGATCCCCGACCTGCCCGGCATCGCCGGGGCCCGCCCCTGGACCAGCCGCGAGGCGACCTCGGCGCAGCAGGCTCCCGGGCGGCTGCTGATCGTGGGCGGTTCGGTGGTGGCCGCCGAGATGGCCACCGCCTGGCAGGCCCTCGGATCGCAGGTCACCGTCCTCGTACGCGGCTCACGGCTGCTGCCCCGGATGGAACCCTTCGCCGGAGAACTGGTCGCCGAGGCGCTGCGCGCGGCCGGCGCGGTGGTCCGTACGGGAGTGAGCGTCGAGGCGGTCGTACGGGACGGCTCCACCGGCCCCGTCCAGGTGGTGCTGGCGGGCGGCGAGATCCTGGAGGGCGACGAACTGCTGATGGCGACGGGCCGTGCACCGCGGACCGAGGACGTCGGGCTGGACACCGTGGGCCTGCCCGCCGGGGAGTGGATCGGTGTCGACGACACCTGTCGGGTGCCGGGGCACGACTGGCTGTACGCCGTCGGGGACGTCAACCACCGCGCGCTCCTCACCCACCAGGGCAAGTACCAGGCCCGGATCGCGGGCGCCGCCATCGCCGCCCGTGCGGCCGGTACGCCGCTGGACACCGGGCCATGGGGTGCCCATGCGGCGACCGCGGACACCCACGCCCTTCCGCAGGCGGTCTTCACCGACCCCGAGGCCGCCGCCGTGGGCCTGACCCTGGCCGAGGCAGAACGGGCCGGCCACCGCGTGCGCGCCGTCGACTACGACCTGTCCAAGGTCTCCGGCGCCGGACTGTACGCCGACGGCTACCGCGGACAGGCCCGGATGGTCGTCGACCTCGACCGCGAGATCCTGCTCGGGGTCACCTTCGTCGGCCCGGGCGCGGCCGAGCTGATCCACGCGGCCACCATCGCGGTCACGGGGGAGGTGCCGATCGCGCGGCTGTGGCACGCCGTGCCGGCCTTCCCGACGATCAGCGAGGTCTGGCTGCGGCTGCTGGAGGCCTACCGCGGGTGAGCCGTCATTCGGCGATCTCGGTGCGCTCCCACCACTCGTAGACGGGCAGCGGCCCCTCCGGGCTGTTCTGGTGGCGCGAGGTCACCTTGAAGTGCTCGTATCCGCCGCGGTGCGGGATCTTCAGGTCTTCTCCGGGAGAGCTGACCGGGACGACCCGCTCCGGCAGATCGTCCGGGCCGCCCTCAAGCAGTGCCTTGTTCGCCATGAACCCAGTCTTCCCATCCCCGGCACCGCCCGCATCACGAGGGGCGCTGCCGGGAGTACCCCGTGCCACGGGGCCACCGCGGGAAGCCCGTCCGCAGGGCAAGGCCGTGCACCGTTGATGCCCACCCGTGTCATTGGATAGGCTCCGGCCTCCACACGACGGGAACCGGCACGTTCCTCCGTCGTCGACGCGCAGGAGTGAGAGCATGCGTGCACAGGTGACAGGCTGGCCAGACGACGGGCCCGGCGAGATCTGAACCTTCAAGATCGCTTCACGGTGCTCGTCACAGGGGGCGGATCGGGCCTGGGCGGGCGGGTTCTGGAAGCCGCACGTGCACTGATCGCGGCACGAACCGGCGTACAGCTGCTACTGAACGCGGGCAGCAATGCCCGGCTGTTCGAGGATTTCACGGATCTGTGCGCCGCGGAAAGGTCCGGGCGTCGTCGGAGACCGAGACGGTCGTGGCCGTCAGCGGTGTCGGGGCGCTGGTCCGGTTCCTCCTCTTGGGAACCCTCGCGTTGGGCCTGCAAGCCGTCCTGAGGGGTTATCACTCCTTCTGGACGGTGTATGCGGCCGCCATGCTCCTCTCGATCCTGTCGCTGGGGAGCTCCGTCCGTGAGCTCAGCCGGGCGTACGGGGGTGGCGTACGAGGCGGCGAGGGCCGCCGACGCCTCGCACGGGCCGTAGCACCCAGCCGCACGGCGACGGCGATACGGGAACCGCTCCCCTGTTGAATGTGTCGTACCCATCTCTCGACCAGAGATCAAGGAGACACCGCCCGTGATCGTGATCGCCCACCTCAGCGACATCCATCTCGACGGCGGCCGGCGCGCAGCCGACCGTACCCGCATCGTCATGGAGTACCTCGATGCCCTGCCGTACGACCTGGACGCCGTGCTCGTGAGCGGGGACATAGCCGACCACGCCGCCGCCCACGAGTACGAGCAGGCCGCCACGTTGCTGCGCTCGCGGCACCCCCTGGTCGTCTGCCCCGGCAACCACGACGAGCGGGCCGCCTTCCGGCAGGGGCTGTTGGGGGAACCGCGGGAGGGGGCGGCGGCCGTGGCACCGGTCGACCAGGTGATGCGCGGCGACGGGTTCGTGCTCGTGGTCTGTGACTCCTCCGTACCCGGCGCGCACCACGGCCTGCTGGAGGAGTCCACCCTGGCCTGGCTGGACGGCGTACTGACCGACACGCCGCAGGACACTGCGGTCCTGGTCGCCTTCCACCACCCGCCCGTCGCGCTGCAGACCCCGTACGTCGACGAGATCCGCCAGTTCGGCGAGGAGCGGCTCGCGGAGCTGGCCGAACGCCATCCGCACCTGACCGCGTTCCTGTGCGGGCACGCGCACACCGCGGCCGCCACCACCTTCGCGGGACGGCCGGTCCTGGTCGCGCCCGGCGTGGTCTCGACCCTCCGGCTGCCGTGGGAGAGCCCCTCGGGGTCCTCCCCGCACGTCCACCTCGACGAGCCGCCGGCCGTGGCCTTCCATGTGCTGGGCGACGACGGGCGGCTGACGACGCATTACCGGGTGGTCGTGGACCGCCGGTAGCTGCTTCCGTCGCGGGTCCGCGTGAGCAGGCCCGCGGTGATCAGATAGCGGCGCAGCGCCGAGCAGTCCTCGTGCACGGTGCGCAGCGCGTCGTTCACCTCGGGTTCGGTGTACTCCCGGTCCACCGCGAAGAGGGTCTCGGCGAGGTGCACGAGCAGTTGCTCGCGGCGGGCGGCCTTGCGCGGAACGGCGATGAGGCGTCCGCCGGAGAACAGGTCCTGGACGTCCCTGCGGGCCGGGCGCGGTGCGCGGGACTGATGGTCATCGGTGCTTCGTGACATATCGGCGAGCTTGACCCGTCCGGGGCCGGGGGGCAACGGAATTTCGCACGGAACTCCCAGGAACTCCCGCGGAACTCCCAGGAGCTCCCGCGCGAAGGGCCCGCTGTCCCGTGGGGTGTCCGGGGCAGCGGGCCGCGGCCGCTGTTCGGTTCAGGGGCCGACGGTGATCTGCTGCGCCGGGTCGGTGGTGTCGGTGACCCTGTAGACCGCGTTGAAGGTGGACGAGGTCGCGCTCGTCGGGCAGCCGAACCCACCGGTGACCGTGACCGGCACGGAGGCGTTGGTGAACGTCAGGGTGGACGGGGCGCCGTTGGTCCAGCTGCCGCCCACGCTCGCCGCGGCCGTGGGCGCCGCGGTGACCGTGCACGAGGCGAGCCCGGTCGTCTTGACCACCAGCCCGCCGACCGGCACGGTCATGGTCGCCGTGACGGGGGAGCCGTTCTGCATCGACACCGCCCAGGCTCCGCTGGTGGTGACCGTGGGGGTCACGCCCGGCATGCTGGACGTGCAGGAGCTGTAGGTGGGCGCCGAGATCGGCGAGGACACCGGACCGGCGGGGTTGGTGTTGCCGGGGGCGGCCGGCACGGTGCCGGTGGCGACGGAGACCGTACAAGTCACCGTCACCGAACCGGCCTTGAGGGTGGCCTTGCCGCTGAGGGTGGCCTGGAAGCCGTGCCCGGCCGGGGTGACGGTGGTCGACCCGGCCAGCGGCAGGGGAGTGGCGGTGGCGGTGGCCGAGGCCGCCGCCACGGCTGCGGCGACGGCCATCCCGAGGGCGAGCGCGGTGCGCGTGCGGCTCATGGCTGTGCTCCTTGGGGATCGGAGTGCGGGGTGGGGGGATCGGTGGGGGGAGCGGAAGGGGGGACGGTGACGGGGGGAGCGGAGGCGGGCTGACCGGCTGGGGGACCGGCGGGGGGAGCGGAGGCGGCGTACGGCTGCCACGCGAACATCAGGCCGCCGCCGAGAATGCCGAGCAGGGTGCCGATCAGGAACCCGCCCAGATTGGAGAGCACCAGTGCGGCGGTGGCGATCAGCGTGGTGAGGACGCCCGCCAGGGCGCGCTGTGGGGGAGCGAACCAGGCGGTGAGGCCGAGCACGATCATCACCAGGCCCATCAGAACCGACGGGATGCCCGCCACGCCCTGCTGGAGCATGATCTTCAGTGGTGCCAGCGGCAGGACGCAGATCCACGATCCGGCCAGGACCGCGAACAGCCCGCCCCAGAACGGTCTGCTGCGCCGCCACCGCCGCCACCGCGAGCGGCTCAGAAGCATTCCTTCTTGCCCTTGCTGACGCTCATGCTCAGCCCCGACAGCTTGAAGGTGCCGGCGTTGGTGGCCCACGCCGTCTGCTGGAGGCCGGTGATCCGGACCGTGTCCGCCTGCTGGGCGAAGAGGTCCTGCATGCCCTGCGCGTCCGCCGGCCCCTTGTCGAGGGTGGAGGCGTCGCGCCCGATCTCGATGTTGCTGAAAACGGCGTCGCCGGAGAGCTGAGTGGCGTCGACGAACAGGTTGCTCGCCTCCACCGGCGCTTTCTGACCTGCGGTCAGATTGAGCGAGATGTCGCCGACCACCGGGAGCGAGGTGACCACCGACTGGCAGAGACTGTGGAGCTTGGCCTCCCTGATGGCGGTGACCGCCACCGGGACGAGTTCACCACGGGCGTTGACGTCGACGCTGCCGTACTGGGCGAAGCCCTCGCCCTCCAGGCTGCTCGCCGACACCTTGAACTGCTGCCCCGACACCGCGAAGGAGGCGGCCAAGGCGCCTTGCGCGAGGGCGATGCCGAGGCCGGCGGTCACGGCGACGGCGGGGACGGTCAGGACGGCGAACCGCCGCCAGCGGACGCGGCCGGAGCCGCTGGGAACGTCGGATAAGTGAGGGGAACCGGTCATGAGATCGTCCCTAATATCGGCTGTGCACCGTTGTTACCGACGAGTTGAATGTAAGAGTGCCAATGGCGGCTGGCAAGGTTGTGCGAGTGCACCCTTTGAGCCGACTCCTACTGCTCCGTACGCAGCAGTTCGCCGACCTCCGCCTCCACCCGCCGAGCCATCGCCCGCGCGAACTCCGTGGTCACGACCTCGCCGGCCACCGGCCGCAAGGCCGCCACCGCGGAGGTGATGTGCTGGAGCTGCGTGGCCGAAAGCTGCTCCAGCCCCTCCGTACCGATCACATGGCGCCGGAACAACCCGACGAACCGGTCCGCGAGCGCCGCCGCCTGCGCCTGGACGAACTCGCCCGCGTCCAGGATCTCCGCCAGCGGGACTCCCTGCCGCACCAGCGTGAGCGTCGCGTGCAGCAGCCGGGGACTCGGGTGCGTGACCCGGTCCCCCTCGATCGTCACGTACCCCAGCTCCGCCGCCCGCCGGGTGTCCTGGGCGGTGGCCGTGGGGCCGAACAGCTCCCGCAGCTCGGCGCGGGTCATCGTCACCGGCTCCTCCTGCACCCAGTCCCGGGTCATCTCCCGTTCCAGGCCCAGCAACCGGGACAGGCCGCCGCCCTCCTCCCACGCGTGCAGGAGCTCGGCGATGCCGTTGACCGTGTAGCCGCGGCCCAGCAGATCGCTGATCAGGCGCAACCGGGTCAGGTGGTCGTCGGAGTACCAGGCGATCCGGCCCTCCCGGCGCGGCGGCGGCAGCAGCCCGCGCTCCTGGTAGTAGCGCAGGTTGCGCACCTTGACGCCGGCCGCCCGGGCCACGTCCTCCCGGCGGTAGCGCTCGCCACCGCTCCCGTCCCCCACCTCGCTGCTCACGCGGCAGAGTGTAGGACGTACTGGCAGGTCACATGGGCCGCGGACGATCCTGCTTGACCGCCCGCAGGACGACGAACTTCGGCTCGCTCGCGACGACTTCGCTGTTGCCGAAGAGCCGGCGCAGGTGCGTGTGGTAACCCATGTGCCGGTTGGCGACGATCCACAGCTCGCCGCCGGACCGCAGCACCTTGCGCGACTGCGCGAACATCCGCAGCGCCGTGGCGTCCGTCGTGGCTTGGTGGGAGTGGAACGGCGGGTTGCTCAGCACCAGGTCCACGGAGCCCGGGGCCAGCATCGCCACCCCGTCCCCGACGAAGAACTCGGCGGTCCGCCGGCCCTGGCGGATGTTCGCCGCGTACGTGGCCCGCGCCGACGCGAGCGCCTGGTAGGACTCGTCCGTGAAGACGACCTCGGCGTCCGGATCGTGCACCTGCACCGCCGTACCGACGACACCGTTGCCGCAGCCCAGGTCCACGACCCGGGCCCCGTCGGTGTTGGTCGGCAGGTTCTTCAGGAAGAAGCGGGTGCCGACGTCGAGCCGGTCGGCGCAGAAGATCCCCGCGTGGTTGACGACGGTCAGGCCGGAGGCCGACCCGGCGTCCTCGTCCACCGTGTACGTCAGCGGCCACGGCCCCTGGACGGTGGGGCGGGCCGCCCCCGGCGTGCCCGGCGTGCAGAAGATCAGCCGGGCCTTCTTCTCCGCGAGCGAGGTCTTCGTCGGCCCGAGGATCTTCTCGAACAGCCGCAGCGTGGAGGTGTGGATCTCCTTGACCATGCCGGCGCCGACGACGACGGTGCCCGCGTGCACGTGCGGAGCCAGCCGGTACAGCTGGTCCTCCAGCAGCGCCAGGCTCTTGGGCACGCGCACCAGCAGTACGTCGATCCGCTCGGGCGGCGGGTCCTGCGTGGTGAGCAGCGTCACCGTCGCCTTGGACGTGCCGATCCCGGCCCGGTCGAGGTTCGCGGCGGTCGCCGAACGGGACAGGGCGGAGTCGGTGATCTGCGTCGGGCGGTAGGCGGCGAGCGCCGTCGTCAGCGTCCCCCAGCGGTCCCCGACGACGGTGATCTGGCCGGCGGAGGCCAGATCCACCGGGCCGCGCTCCCCGGTACCGGAGTCGAGGTGGCGCAGCAGGTACTCGTCGGCGGCGTCCCAGGCCTGGAGCCGGTCGCGCGGGTCCTCGGGGAAGCGGGAGAGCTCGTAGGAGCCGAAGGGTGTGGTCAGACGGTTCATATGGGACCCAGGCTATCGGAGGAGGCCGCCCGACCCCGCATCGCACGGGGCCCGGGCGCGCTACTCGGGAAACTCGCCCGCCATGGCGGCGGCCGTCCGCAGGTAGCGGCGGGCCTCGCCGGCCCGGCCCAGCCGCTCCAGGGTGCGACCGAGCATCAGCTGCGCGTAGTCCTCCACCGGCCAGCGCTCCAGGATGGCGCGGAGCTCGTGCTCGGCGCGGGAGAGCCGGGCGGAGTGGTAGTAGGCACGGGCGAGCAGCAGCCGGGGCGCGAGCTGCTCGGGCGCCTCGGCCGCCAGCGCGTCCAGGATGCGGGCGGCCGTCACGTACTCCTTCGCGTCGAAGAAGAGCTGGGCGCGCGCCCAGCGCTCGGCCTCGGTCCCGTGCGAGACGTACGCCCCCGACGCGTCGAGCGCGGCGACGGGGGCCACGTCGTCCGCCGCATCTCGGGCGCCCACGGCATCGCGCGGGTTGGTGGCGTCCATGGGTTCGTCCATGGGTTCCCTCGTGTCCACGACATCCCTTCCGCCGGTCAGGTGGTTCCTCGCTGCCTCCAACACCACTGCGCGGTGCAACATTCCACTCAACACGGACGCCCGGTCGGGGCTAGGTTGTCCGCATGAGCAATCTCGATCGCCAGCCCGCTCTCTCCACCTGCGGCGGCCGCGGTTTCGTCGTCGCCGAACCGGTGCGCGAGCTCCTCAGCCCGCGCACGGTCAAGCTCGGAGAGTCCACCGAGGTCCGCCGACTCCTGCCGAACCTGGGCCGCCGCATGGTGGGCGCCTGGTGCTTCGTGGACCACTACGGCCCGGACGACATCGCCGACGAGCCCGGCATGCAGGTCCCGCCGCATCCGCATACGGGACTCCAGACGGTGAGCTGGCTGCACGAGGGCGAGGTGCTGCACCGCGACAGCGTCGGCAGCCTCGCCACGATCCGCCCGCGCGAGCTCGGCCTGATGACCTCCGGCCGCGGCATCAGTCACTCCGAGGAGAGCCCGCGCCCCCACGCCCGCTTCCTCCACGGCGCCCAGCTGTGGGTGGCCCTGCCGGACGCCCACCGCGACGTGGAACCGCACTTCCAGCACCACGCCGATCTTCCCCGGGTGACGGCCCCGGGCCTGGACGCGACGGTCATCCTGGGCACCCTGGACACGGCGACCTCGCCCGGCACGGCGTACACCCCGATCGTGGGCGCGGACCTCGCCCTGGCGGCGGGCACCGAGACCCGCCTCCCGCTCGACCGGGACTTCGAGTACGCGGTCCTGTCGATGTCGGGCGAGGCCCACGTCGACGGCGTCCCGGTCCTCCCCGGCTCGATGCTCTACCTCGGCTGCGGCCGCACGGAACTCCCGTTGCGCGCGGTCTCGGACGCCGGCCTGATGCTCCTGGGCGGCGAGCCGTTCGAGGAGGAGATCGTCATGTTCTGGAACTGGATCGGCCGCTCCCACGAGGACATCGCGCAGGCCCGCGAGGACTGGATGCACGGGTCGCGATTCGGTGAGGTGAAGGGGTATGACAGCCCTCCACTTCCGGCTCCTGACCTGCCCCCGACCCACCTCAAACCACGCGGTAGAGTGCGCTGACCTGCCGTAACTGGAGGGAGGCGGTCCCGCGGGGTGCGGGTCATACGCCTTCCTGTGGCTGAAGCCTCGGCGCTTCCGATCACGCCCCGCGCTTGCCTGGAAGTTGTTCCCGGCTACGTGCCGGTCGGGGTGCCCACTGCGCTTCGCAAGGGCCGGACCGAGAGTCTGATCGCCTGGGTGCTACCGCTTGTAGGAAGCCGACTGAATCCGGGGAGCGGCGCCGACTTCCATGAGACGCGGGAGTGGTGGGCTTACAGCGGAATTTTCAACCGGCCCCGCGTGACCGCCACACGCGGTGCCTGCGCGCGTGGCTGGCGCGGCACCGCGCGGTATCCGATTGACTGGGAGGTGGCGGACGCGGCCAGCATCTACGAGCCGGTCATCGAAGGCCCGCAGGAGGACTGGGAGCGCCACCTCGACGAGGCTGAGGCACGGACGGTGCGCCCATCCTGCGGGAAGGCGCGGATCCGGACCGCGCGTCGCTCGTCCGGAAGTCCGGGCATCTCGAGTGGCTGGCCCGTGGTCTGATCCCCTCGGACGCCGGAGCATGGGACACAGCATTCGGGGAATACCGAACTGCCCGCCCGGCACACCTCGAACTTGCGCGAGCGAGTCTTGGCCTGCCCAGTGGGGAAACACGGTCGGATGTAGCCCTGGCCGCCGTCCTGGCGGCCTCCGCCGGACCGCGCCAGAAGGCGTCCGGGACCATGTTCCGTTGCCCGGGGACGAGAGGGTGGCCGCAAGGTCCTGAGGTGCGCGAAGAGTCATGTGAGCGGTTGTCCGCGCTCGCGGACGAGCCCGCGGCGTACTCGCCCGACGTGGCACCTACACCCTGTCAGACCTCGCCGGCATCGGGAAGACCGGCGGCAGACGGCTCCGGTGTCCGCCCGGGCCGTGGTAACCGCCGGGCTTCCGGCCCGCGATGCGACCGTCATTCCCACGAAGGTACCGGCCGCCTCCCCTGTCGTGAGTGGCAAGAGGGGAGGCGGGATACACCGGTCCGGTTCCTCGACGGGTTCCACCTGGTCCTTGTCGACGATGCGGAGGACTGCCTGTCCGAGTGTTCAGTGCTCATAGCGGAGCCCGGGGGGTGATGGGCAGCACCCGGTTGGGGCGGGTGGTCATCGGGCCGCGAATTGGCGGGTGTGGGTGATCGAAGGGTTGCCCCGCTCCGCATGTGGCACGTGGTGGGGCTGGGCAGTTGCGCGGAGGGCGTGTTCGTGGTGAGGGGCGGGGTGTTACGGCCAGCCCTGCTTCACCTTGGCGGGGGCGGTGTTCCAGTTCTTGGGTATGAAGGTGATGATGTAGGTTCCGCGGTCGAAGTCCGTGTAGCCGCTGGACCAGCTGCGGAACTTGCTCTCGTATACCTGCATGGGCCCCATGGCGCCGCCGGGCGAGTGGTAGTGGTTGGCATGGGTCCATATGGTGTTGTCGGGGTTTGCTTCCTTCTGGTCCCCGAACCAGCCGTAGTCGAAGTTGACGTAGCTCTCGCCGGGCTTGGCGGGGCTACGCGAGGTGTTCCTGTCCTGCGACATGTCGACCAGGCCTGTGCTCTGGTTGGGGCGGAAGGCGTCCGGGTCGCCGTACTTCCTCTTGTCGGAGGGATTCCTGGGGTCCTGTCCGCTCCAGAAGTGCTTCGAGTAGATGACCGCCTTCATCTTGGACGGGTCGTAGTTGCCCCCGTTCCTGTCCTTGAAGGCCGGTGTGTTCCTCAGGGCTGAGTAAAAGTTCGAACGGATGTCTTCTTTGGACAGGGCGTCGTTGCTTTTCGTGAGCTCTGCCTTGAGGTAGCTGAGATAGACCCCCTCGTCGTGGGCGTTCTCCAGGGCCTTGTTCATGACGGATGCCACATCACGAGCCCGGTTGAACCCCTTTGTCTCGTCGAAGCTCTGCTTGGCGATGCGCCCCTCGAACTCGGCCCGCGTCTCGCCCGGCCGTGGGCCGGTGGTTTCCAGAGCGTTCTTGTACTTGTCCTCGTCAAAGGACGCGAAGGCCAGCTTGTTCGTCGGGTAGGGGCCTGAATTGACCCAGGTGACGCCGACGCACCCGTAGGACAGCTGCTCTCGCTGCTCTTCGGTCATCTGCTGAGGTTTGCCGTCGCGGTGACTATAGGCCTGCTGCCACTTGCGTATGTAGTTGCTGATGCCGGTAGTGGCCCTGTCTCCGTGGGCCCGGTACGCGTCAGGCATGCTGTCGAGCGGCTCGGCGGGAGGGGTCACCCTGTCGCCAGCCGATGCGGAGGCCCTGAGGGACTCGGCGGCACTCGGCAGTAACCCTCCCGATGACTCGCCGAGCTGACCCAGATTCAGAGCCTTCTCGTTCAGTGCGTTGATGTGCCCGATGTCATCCACTGTCAGGCCGTGCTTTTCGGCGTAGGACCCCTTCTCGCCGCCGCCGCTGCCGGCTGCCTGGCTGACCGATGGCGTGAGACCAGCGGTGCACAGCACTACGCCCACCGTGGTGAGGGCGAGAAACCCCGAGCGTTGGTACATGAAGATCAAGAACTCCTTTGATGGTGGAATGCAGGGCATGCGAGAGAGCGGCACGGTGGAGGAGATCGCGGCGAGCTGCGATCAGGTCATGGCCGTGCTCCGTCGGCAGTTGACGGGCGGATGGCCATGTCTTGCTCGGCCGACCGGGGATCGTCGTGGTCAGAGCCGGCTCCGCCCACCCCGTTCGGGCCGGGTCGGCTGCATCAGGTGATGACGACGCGTGTCGGACCGCGTGGTCTGCGTCGGCGCAGTAGCGGAGTCCGGCGTACGGGGCGGCATACATGAAGCCGTGCTGCCAGGCGGACCCACTCGGCGTGAACGGCCGTGCCACGCGGATGTTGTAGTGCGGGAGAAGCTGAGAACCGCCTGCGCGAGGGCCGAGACGAAAAGCTCCCGGAGTTCCCCTGAGTGGCTTTGCAGGTGAGTTTCAGAAACGTCCCTTGTTCAGAAACCAGAACCCTGCACGGTGGCCCCGGGTTGCAGGTACTGGAAGGCGGCCCGCAGGCCGTCCAGCCCCATCCCGTGGAAGGGGGTTTGCTATCACATCTCGGCTCCCGGGTGAGTAGTCAGGTTGTACGAGAAGCGATCATGGCCCGGTGCCAACTCCGCGACAACACCGCGGCTTCAAAATCGGCCACGCCGTCTAATAGGGCGGTATTCGGTCATCAAGGCGGGCGAGTCCGGCATTGGGATCGTGTAGCGGCAGCGTTCTCCCGCCCGTGGCGTACGGCCCGCGGCGAGACCGGTAACAATGACCTCGGGAGTCCTGAGGAGTCGTGCACGACGGCGCTGTCAGCCGGGCCGAAGCGTTTCGTGCAGCAGCGGCGGCGAACCGCATGCGAAGGCTGCGGTCCACGCCCTCCGGGTCTCAACCGGACGAACGCCCGCCGGAAGGACCGCAAGATCTTCGCCACTTTCCACTGCTGCCCGACCCAGGGCTGTCATTCGCCCTCGCCTTCCGTGCAACGGCTGGTTGCGATCTCTTGGTTTTGGGGTGATGGGGTGAGAGTCGGTGGGCTTTGGGACGTTATTGCTGGTAGCAGGCTGTTTTCAGCGAGTGGGGTCACTGACTTGGGGGTAAAAGATTTGCCATGGGATCGCTGTTCCCGGGCTTTATCGCACGTGGGGTGACGCTGTCTCAGTTGCGTGAGTTCTGATACCGGTCCAGCGGGGGTTGGTGTGATCGGCGGGTGGATCAGGAAGCACGGGGACCCGGGCTTGGCAGGAATAGGTACTGGCCCGGACGCTGCTTTGCCAGCGGTGTCGGTGCGGGCGTTGCGGGGCCGGCAGTAGGCCGGGCTGCCCGGGCAACCCTGGTCCGACCGGTCCCGCCGGTCCCGCAGGTGCGCGGGGTCTGTCAGAGCCCTGGACGCCCCAAATCGAGGAGGGTGAGCGGGGAGGCGCCGCCCCGTCCGCAGGTACTTCTTCTGTTTCGCGCGCTCCGCGGCCGTGGGTGCGAATCGTCGTCCTGGGAGCCTGCGGAAGGCGAGACCGGGATGGAGGAGGGGCACATGGCCAAGGACGAGACGTGGAAGTCCGAGGAGTACGGCAGGTCGCATGAGGGTCGGGTCGCGGTGCTGCTGTTCGACGGCACGAGGCCCGAGCCGGTGTACTTCGACTCGGCCTCCGGCCCGTCCGGCATGGTGGTCCGGGTGACGGCTCCGACCTCCCCACCCGGCCCAGCGCACGTTCTGCGGGCGGAGTGCGCCTGAAGCTGGACAGGCCAGGCGCACCCCGTGGACTGGGAGGATGCGCCCGCCCGCCCGCCCGCCCGCCCGCCCGCCCGCCCGCCCGTCCCGCGAGCACGGAAGCAGGACAGTGGGCCAGTGCCTGGACGACTGGGACAAGCACACCATCGTCGTAGGAGCTCGTAACAGGATCATGATTCCGGCTTGTTGAGGCGTCGCCAGCAGATGAGGCTGCAGGCAAGGGAGACGAACGCGTCGTGGAACTCGGTGCGGCGTTCCCATCGGACGCAGAGGCGTTTGCACTGGGGGAGCAGGGCGAAGGTCTGCTCCACGACGTAGCGGAGCTTGCCGATGTCCTTGATGTACGGGGCTCCTTTGCGGGAGATGACGGGCAGGGTCCGGCGTTTGCGCAGTTCATCGCGATTGGGGTTGGAGTGGTAGCGGCGCCTCCCGGTTCAGTCGTCCCCGATAGTGATCCCGAGTTCGTTCACGAGGGCTTCGGCGAGGTCGGACTGCTGGCCGGGGTCGATGCGGACTTCGGCGAGGTTCGCCACGCCTCGGATTGCCGCCAGGTCGTTCTCGCGCAGGTCGGTGTTGCGGTAGCGACCCCTGCCGAATTCGGTGAGCGGGTCCGCTCCTGAACCTGTTGATTGAGGGACAGCCGTTCACCCTCGCCGCGCTCGCGCAGCACTCTGGGCTCACCGTCGACCAGGCCGCCGAGGTGGTGACCGCACTGGCCGCAGGACAGGCCGCCATCGTCCTGGGGAGCAGCCGGTGACTGTCTCGCTCGGACTGGGCACGTACAGAGTGCGCGTCGTACCGAAGCTGGCGCGCACCGCCTGTCCCCAGGGCGCGGCCTGGATCGACACCGCCCCCAACCACGGTCGCGCACACCAGCAACTCGCCCTGTCCTCGCCGAGCATGCAAGGGGGCCGTTTGCGGCCATTGATCACAAGGACCGATCTCGCCGCCCTCTCGCGAGTGACCGAAGTAGACGCAACCGTACCCCCGGCCCGCTGCCTCGACGAGCTGGGCAGGGATGCTGTCGTTCATGACGGAAGACCGTCGCACCAGCCGGGACGGAGGGGAGGCCGCAGCACGCCCGGCCGTGCTGCCTACGACGACCCACTCTGATGCCCGTGGGCCGCGCTTCCGGTTGCTTTGGGCTGGTTAAGGGCCCCTCAACTGAGCCTTAAGGGCGCCTGTGGTCTCCGCGCCCCGCGCCGATCGAAACCGTAGAGGTGAACGCCGCACGGACGTCGGCCTCCATCGGCTTCAGGGACGTGACCTGCTTCTTTGAACGCAGTCCAGTGGACATGGGCCTTGTCGTACGCCGCCGCGCAGCGCCGCGAAACGCCTCTCAGCCCAATTTGTGAGGCTGCGACAGATCTCAACCATGCGCGTGATGCCGGCCGTATGCAGGACGTGGCGGGGGACAGTGTCCATCGGATCGAGGAGTGCCAGTGTCCAGAAAACGGACTATGAGTCGTACGAAGAAGCTCGTGCTCTCTGTCTTCGCGGGAGCCCTCGTGACCGCAGGGGTCGCCGCCACGATGGCGACCGGCAATGCCGCCGTCCCCGACGTGGTGTGTCAGGGGTCGACGGTGACGTTGTCGGGTGAAGCGGGACCGCCGGCGGCGAGCAGCGGGACGTTTCCGGCAGGGACGAAGGTGAAGGTGACCAACCTCGACAACGGCCAGTCGACAACGGTCACGGTCAACGGCCCGTCAGGCAGTTGCGTCCTGCTGAACAACGCGGCCTTCGACAAGGTGAGGGAACCCGGCAAGAACCTCATCCGACGCGCACGCGTCGAACGCGTGGCCGGTGGTAATGCCGCGCCGAACCGTGGGGCGGCCGCATCCGCCGAGGCGGGCGCGCCGGTGCCGCCGGCCACCGGGGAAGTGGTGTGTCAGGGGTCGACGGTGACGTTGTCGGGTGAAGCGGGACCGCCGGCGGCGAGCAGCGGGACGTTTCCGGCAGGGACGAAGGTGAAGGTG
>NZ_JBWKJU010000025.1:0-4171 GCF_056432025.1 Streptomyces sp. NPDC045695 | reverse complement strand
GACCAACCTCGACAACGGCCAGTCGACAACGGTCACGGTCAACGGCCCGTCGGGCAGTTGCGTCCTACTGAACAACGCGGCCTTCGACAAGGTGAGGGAACCCGGCAAGAACCTCATCCGACGCGCACGCATCGAACGCGTGCCGTAAACGCCAGGTCCCTTCGGTGCCACGGAACTACGGCGGGGCACAGCGCAACCCCTCCCCCTCCGTAGTACCGCACCTACCGCTTGCGGTATTCCCCGCCCGACCCGGGTGGCTGAGCAGTTCGAGTCGGCGTCCCCAGGATCGGACGGGGCCCGGCGCGCTGCCACCCGGACCGGCGGGAATCGCAACGAGGTCACGCAGCTGATCCCACCGCTCCAGGCGGTACCACCGCTGTGGGGCAAGCGAGGCCGGCCCCGACGCCGTCCGGAACATCATGCCCGCGACCCCCGTGCCCGGGATCTGGTCCTGCAACGGCCCGACGCCCAGACTGTGGGCATCTGTGGGTGGGCGTGTGTCTACGACTGTTGGTGCGCCGTCTCGTCTGCGATCAGCCAACGTGCCTCCGGTGCGTTCATTGAGCAGGTCGGGGACCTGGCCTGCGTCCGATCGTGGCTACCTGTGCCATGTGGTTCGACAGGAATGCCGTGCCGCCTGACGGCATCGCGACCGGCTCCGTGAAGAGCAGACCGCTCCCGGTGACCGGGTAACGGGCGGCGTCACCGTGGACGAGCAGGTAGTCGACCCGGTACGCCGATGCACCGGCAGGCAGCAGCTCGGCGTGGAAGGTGGGCAGGTCCGCTGCGGCGAACGGATCCCGCCATCCGCCTTCGTCCACCAGCGCCTCATACAGAGCTGAACTGCTGGGGAGGTTGAAGTCGCCGCTGGCGATCACCAGGTCGGTGTCGCGGTCGCGCGCCTCCCGCACGACCCGGTGGAACCTCGTCAGCTGCGCCATCTGCAGCGCTTCGTGCCGGTTGCCCGCCGACCAATCCCCGTCCCTGTTCGCGGTCAGATGCGCGTTGGCCACCACCGTTCGGTGTCCGGAGACTTCGAAGGTCAGGACGCCTTGGAGACGGCTGCCCAATGTCACCGCGCAGCGGAACAACGGGCCGCCAGCTCGCGGCCGCGTGCCGCGGAACGACATGTACCACACTGCCCGCAACGGCCTTCTGGAAAAGGAGACCAGGCCTCCGGCCGGCTGACCGAGCATGCCGGTCCTGCGGGCGACGAACGGGAACGACGGCAGGTGCCGCGCGAGAAATCTTTGCAGACGCGGGGTCCAGACCTCCTGGAAGTTCACGATGTCCACGTCCGTCCGCTCGAGACGGCGGCAGAACTCAGCCGCTCGCTTCTTCACGGGCCGCAGCGAGTTGGACATTCCGCAGCAGACATTCAAGGACGCCAGGCTGACACTCTCCCCGTCAGTCGTCACGCGGCCACCCCCTGAGCTCGAGTCTCACTCACCTTGAGCGTCTCGCCTCCGACCAGCGGCCGAGCGCCACCCGCGACAGGACTTCGTTGTAGGAGCCGAAGACGCAGAACGCGGCCAGCATCAGGCAGAAAACCCAGAGCACCAGGCCCCTCCGTAGTCCGATGTGCTCAGCTCGTAGGTCAGGGTGTAAGGGAACCATTGAGGACTGGCCTGGCCAGTAGCCGAACAGAACCCACCCGTGGCCCGGAGACCGGTGATTCCGAAGAGGTGGCGGAGCGTTCCGGCGCCCAGCAGGAACCACAGGACCAGTCCCAGCCTGGTCCAGGCCACTATCACGGCGTTCGTGAGGACATCCTCGGTGGGCGGATCGAATCCGTCGCTCTTGTCCGCCACAGTGATCCCGACCACCGCATCCCGCCATGTCTCCGGGTCCGTGCGCTCCCCAGCCCCCCGGCGGCGCTGTAAACGGAGGAGGCAACCTCCCGCCTCGCCTCGGACCCGGAGGCGCGCCGGTACGTCACAACGCAGTGCGTCGCTTTCGACGTGGCCCCGCTTCCGTCGGAGTCCAACTCCGTCGGACGTGTCGCCCCGTCACGCTGACCGATCTCCCGCGCGATGCAGCCGCGCGTGGCCCCGGCCGTGGTCGGTACGCCCCCCGAGCAGGCTCACGGGAAGAGCGCGCGCCAACGGGAGGCCTGCCGCGTGTCCCTCCGACATCGGTCGCAACCAGCAGCAGTTCAAGTACGTTCACGCCGACGGTTCCCGTTCCGGTCGGAAAAGCAGTTTGCTCTCTTGGCGTCCGATGCTTTCCCATGATCTCGGAAGCCGTACAGGGAGGGCGGGATCATGAAATGGCGAGGGGACAGGCAGCGCCGAACGCAGAAGGGGTTCGGCGGAGCGGAGGCCCCGGAGAGCCGGGTGCTGCGGCACTGGGGCCTTCAGGGCGTGGAGTGGTGGCCGTGGCTGCGCCGCTCGCCGGTGGCCGTCGACCTGCTGGCGTGGTGGGGACACGCGGAGGCCTACCAGGCCCTGGTCGGGGAGGATGTGTACCGGGAGCGGGGGCGCGAGCTGTTGTCCCGGGCGTCCCCCCGTGACTGTGCGGCGGCGGGCATGGGGTGCGAACGGCGCATCGACCGGGCGTGTCGCACTCCGGAGATCTGTGCTCTGGAGCCGGCCGCGCCGGGCCGTCGCGAGGGCCCGGCGCCGGGAGCGTGCAGCGGTTTCTACGGGGACACCTGGCTGAGGGTGAGGTTCAGCCCTGACGACCGGCATCGTGCGGTGTCCTGTCGTGAGGACGAGAAGTGGGCATCTCGCCTGTGGGTGGACGGCGTCCAGGTGGAAGCGGACGTGGCCCTGGACTTCGGGGGCCAATGGCAGGGGAACCGGTTCTACGTGGTGCAGGCCATGGGCCCGGACGACCATCCGATGCAGAGATGGGGCCCGGGAGGGGGCTGGATCGCCTCGTTGCTGATCCACGATATCGAGCGGGGCGCCTCGCGCCTGCTCGTGCCGGAAGACACCGAGGCGTGGACCGATCCCCTCGTCGTGCTGACCGGGGACGAGCTGAGGGTCTACGCGGACCGGGCGGCCCACGACGCCGACGAACCCAGCCGTGTGCTCCGCCTCGGCGAGGCCGTCGCCGACAACGGCACCGAGCCCGGGACCGACGGCTACTGAAGGAGGCAGCCGGAATACGGGGATAGGGGGATCATCGGCAGGACCGGCTTGGACCGGTCCAGGGCCCGGATCCCCTGGTCCTCTGCGTGGACGAGAAGTCGCAGGTGTGCGGCCGGTGCGGGGCCAGGGCGAACGCAGCGCAGGGCAGGCAGCGACGCTGCCGGTGGGCTGGCAGCTGCCGCTCCGTTGCCGGATGTGGTGGCCGAGCTGACAGGGGCGCGAGGCGTTACAAGACGTTAAAGGGGAGCGCCACCGACCGGTGCTCGCCGCTCAGCCGACTCGTGCAACCCTGCCGTTGTACGCTGCCGGGCTGCCGACACCAGAGCTTGTATCACTGCTTGGTCGGCACTCATCTCGGGGTGCCACTGCACGCCCAGGGCGAAGTGGTGCCGGGTGCTTTCGATGGCCTCGACTGTCCTGTCTTCGGCGTAGGCCGCGACCGCCAGGCCTGCGCCGAGGAGGTCGGCTGCCTGGTGGTGGTGCGTGGCCACCTGCCTGGTCCCGGGCAGGAGTGCGGCCAGACGGGTGCCCGGCACGGTGGTGATGGCATGTGGCGCGAAGAATCCGGGATGCGCGTTGTGGGCGTCGTGACCCACCTTCTCGGGCAGGTGCTGGATAACGTGCCGCCCGCGTGAACGTTCATCAGCTGCATGCCCCTGCAGATTCCGAGGACGGGAATGTCACGGTCCAGACTGTTCTTGAGGACAGCGCGCTCCCACCGGTCGCGGGCGGGGACCGGAGTCCCCGCACACGGGTGGGGCTCGGCCCCGTACAGGGCGGGATCCAGGTCCTCACCTCCGGCGAGGATGACGCCGTCCAATCGCGCGATGACGTCCGCCGCCGCGCCCGGCGCATCGGGCGGCAGAAGGACGGCCCGGCCTCCGGCAGCCTGAACGCATGTGGCGTACGCCGCGGGCAGCAGTGCGGCGGGCAGCTCCCACTCTCCCCACCGCGCGTCGGTGAGGTAAGTGGTGATTCCTATAAGACGTCGTTTCTTATGGCGTGATCGTTCGTTGGACCGTGCATGAAGGACTTGGTTGAGCGGCTGGTCCCGGATGAGCTGTGGGTGTTGTTCC
>NZ_JBWKJU010000024.1:56887-89092 GCF_056432025.1 Streptomyces sp. NPDC045695 | reverse complement strand
TTGAGTTCTCAAGGAACGGACGCTTCCTTTGTACTCACCCTCTCGGGCTTTCCTCCGGGCTTTCGTTCTGTTCTTGCGTTTCCGACTCTATCAGACTCTTTCGGGCCTGACCCCCGGTCAGCGGGGTTTGTCTTCCGGGCTGTTGGGCCCTTCCGACTCCCGAACTCTAGTGGATTTCCCCGGCGATTCATAATCGGCCTTCGGAAATTAATTCGGGCATGCCGAATTCGTTCCCAGTGGGAGATCGTGCAGAGTTGGGTGCCGCAACGAGGCGGCGGGATGTGTCGTCGCCGAAACCTTCCGGCTCTGGGACAACTCGAAGAACCTTACGGATCAACGGGGGCCGTGTCAAACCGGGTGATCAGCCGGGGGACTGGAGGTCCTCTACGCGGTCCAGGAGGCGGGTCAGCATGTCTCCCAGCACCCCGCGCTCCGCGGTGGAGAGGTCCTGGAGGAGGTCCTCCTCGAAGACCGTGGCCGCGCGCATGGCGTCCAGCCACTTGCTCCGGCCCTCGTCCGTGAGCTCCACGATCACGCGGACCCGGTTGGACTCGTCCCGCTCGCGGGTGACCAGTCCCTCCGCCGTCATGCGGTCGATCCGGTGGGTCATCGCCGCCGGCGTGAGGCCCAACTGCTTCGCGAGCTCGCTCGGGCCCATCCGGTAGGGAGCGCCGGAGATGACCAGGGCCTTGAGGACCTCCCACTCCGCGTTACTGATGCCCAGGGCGGCGGTCTGGCGTCCGTACGCGACGTTCATCCGGCGGTTCAGGCGGCTCAGAGCCGACACGACCTTCTCGACCTGGGGGTCGAGGTCCTGGAACTCGCGCTGGTAGACGGCGATCTGCTCATCGAGGCTCGGTTCGTGGACGGGCGCAGTGCCGTCGGGGGTGTCACCCATGGGTCGAAGTATCGCATGAAGCCGTTGGCGTCTAACTCCTTCGGTGTGTAGTGTTAAGCATCGAACTTTAGGTATGAAGTCTTCAGGCTTCAGTTATCAAGGCAGGTGAAAGTGACCAGGGTGATGGGCGCCGCGCTGCGGCGGATCCAGGCCGGGAACGCGCTGACCGCGTTCGGCATCGGCTTCACGGTTCCGTTCCTCTACATCTATGTGGCGCAGGTCCGGGCTCTGGGCTCCATGGCCGCCACGAGCGCGTTCGTGGCCTTCGCTCTGGGTGCTCTGGTCGCGCTGCCCTTCACCGGCCGCGTCATCGACCGGCGTGGTCCCGTCCCGGTGGTCATGGGCGCTGCCGTCGCCGCCTCGGCCGGGGCGCTCTCGCTCGGGCTGTCCACCGGCCTCGTGCCCCTCCTGCTGTCGGCGCTGGCGCTCGGCGCCGGGCAGGCCGTGATGCAGCCCGCCCTGGCCACGATGATCGTGTGGTGCTCCACGCCGTCCACCCGGACCCGTGCGTTCGCCCTTCAGTTCTTCGTGCAGAACCTGGGTCTGGGCATCGGCGGTCTCATCGGCGGCCAGATCGTCGACGAGAGCCGGCCGGGCAGCTTCACCCTCCTGTTCGGCATCGAGGCCGTGATGTTCCTGGTGCTGGCCGGGGTCATCGCCACCGTGCGGATGCCGCACGTCCCGGGGTTCAAGGACGCCCGTCCCAAGGACGCGGCGCAGCCGGGCGGCGGCTGGCGGCGGCTGATGCGCCACAAGGCCATGGTGCAGCTGTGCGTGCTGGGCTTCGTGGTGTTCTTCGCCTGCTACGGGCAGTTCGAGTCGGGTCTGGCCGCCTTCGGTACGGAGGCCGCCGGGATCTCCCCGTCCACGCTCGGCTTCGCGCTCGCCGCCAACACCGGGGCGATCGTCGTCGCGCAGTTCGTCGTGCTGCGGCTCGTCGAGAAGCGGCGGCGGTCGCGGGTGATCGCGCTCGTCGGGCTGATCTGGACCGGGGCGTGGATCATCGCCGGGTTCTCGGGGCTGGGGCACGGCAGCGCCCTGATGGCCGCCGCCGCGTTCATCACCACGTACGCGCTCTTCGGCATCGGCGAGGCCATGCTGTCGCCGACCCTGGCACCGCTGGTGGCGGATCTGGCTCCCGAGGGCTCGGTGGGTCAGTACAACTCGGCCTTCGCGCTGGTCAAGCAGATGGCGCTGGCGCTGGGGCCGCTCGGGGTGCCGCTCGGTGCGGGGATTCCGTTGCTCTACATCGGGGTCTTCGTGCTCGTGTCCCTCGGGATCGCGTTCCTGGCGCTGCGGCTCGGCAGGCGTCTGAGCCCGGCGCAGGACAACCCGTCGCTGTCCAGGGTCGTGGCGCAGGGCGGTCCGGCCGTCGTGGCCGGGGCCGCTGCCGCGAAGCCCGTGCACGCGTAGGGCTTCGTAGGACGTCAGAAGAACGCGCAAGGCCCCGGTCCTGAGGATCGGGGCCTTGCGCGTGTCCGGTCACTTGTACGGTCACTTGTCCGGCAGGGCGAACTCGCACCAGACGGCCTTGCCGCCGCCCGGGGTGCGGCGGGAGCCCCAGGACGAGGCGATGGTGGCGATGATCGAGATGCCGCGGCCGGTTTCGTCGGCCGGTTCGGCGCGGCGGCGGCGCGGGAGGTGGTCGTCCCCGTCGGTCACCTCGACGATCAGGCGGCGGTCGGTCCGGCGCAGGCGCAGGCGCATGGGCGGGGTGCCGTGCTGGAGGGAGTTCGCGACGAGCTCGCTCGCGGCCAGCACGCCGAGGTCGCACAGCTCGATCGGGAAGCGCCAGGAGGCGAGGACGCCCTGGGCGAAGGCACGGGCGCGCGGGGCCGCCTCGATGCCGCCGTGCAGTTCCAGGCCGGCGTTGTGGAAGAGCTCGGCGTCCGTGCCGGTGCGGGCGGGCTGCTGGAGGACCATCACGGCGACGTCGTCGTCGTGGTCGGCGTCCACGCCGAGAGCGCGCATCAGGCGGTCGCAGATGACGGCCGGGGTGCCCTGGGCGCCGGAGAGGGCGCGTTCGAGCGCGGCGACGCCTTCGTCGATGTCCTCGCCGCGGCGTTCGACCAGGCCGTCGGTGTAGAGGACGGCGGTGGAGCCGGGGCCCAGGGCGATGGTGCCGGAGGTGTGCAGCCAGCCGCCGGTGCCGAGGGGCGGGCCGGTGGGGTCGGCGGCTCTGCGTACGGTGCCGTCCTCGTCACGGACCAGGATCGGGAGGTGGCCGGCGGAGGCGTACGCGAGCAGGCCCTCGTTGGGGTCGTGGACCGCGTACACGCAGGTGGCGATCTGGCTGGCGTCGATCTCGGCCGCGAGGCCGTCGAGGAGCTGGAGCACCTCGTGCGGGGGCAGGTCGAGACGGGCGTAGGCGCGGACGGCGGTGCGCAGCTGGCCCATGACGGCGGCGGCGCGCACGCCGCGGCCCATGACGTCGCCGATGACGAGGGCGGTGCGGCCGGCGCCGAGGGTGATGACGTCGTACCAGTCGCCGCCGACGGCGGCTTCGGTGCCGCCGGGCTGGTAGGTGGCGGCGACGCGCAGGTCGTCGGGCTGTTCGAGCTCCTGCGGGAGCAGGGAGCGCTGGAGGGTGACGGCGGCCTCGCGCTGGCGGCGTTCGCTGGCGCGCAGGCGCTCGACGGCCTCGGCGTGGTCGGTGACGTCGGCGAGGTGGATCAGGACTCCGGTGTGGTGGGGGTCGGAGCCGCTTTCGTTTCCGCTTCCGCTTCCGTTTTCCCGTTCGCTCTCGGTTTCGGGCTTGGGGAACTCGACGGGGGTGCAGGTGACGGTGTACGAGCTGCCGCCACCCGGTGCGGTGCGGTTCTTGGCGGTGCGGGACTTGCCGCTGCGCTGGACCTGGTCGAGGAGCGGGAGGAGGCCGAGCTCGCCGAGCTCGGGCAGGCCTTCGTGGGCGGGTGCGCCGGGGGTGCGGGCGCCGAAGCCGGCCGTGTAGGCGTCGTTGACGTAGGCGATGCGGTGTTCCGGGCCGTGGACGAGGGCGACCAGGGACGGGAGCCGGCCGAGGACCTCGCGTACGGAGAGCTCGTCGAGGGAGGGCACGGGCGCGGGGCTGCCGCGGCGCGGCGCCGGGGCGGGCCCGGTCCCGGCCCCGCTCGCGGCGCCGGTGGCGGAGCCGGTGCCGCGGACCGTGGGGTCGGCGGGGTGGCCGTCCGCGGCGGGCGTGGACCGCTCGGTTCCCGGGGCGGGGCCGCCGCGGGCCGCCGGTACCGCGCCTTCACCCCGCTTGGTCTGGGCGGCGGCGTGTTCGGTCCGGGCGGCGGCGCGGCGCTGCGTTCCGGGAAACCGGGCGCTCCAGCGCGTGAAGTTCACTGCGTTCAAGCCTCGTGGTGTCGCGAGTGGTCGCTGTGTCGCTCGTAAGCGGTCGCTGACTGGACGATGTCACTCTGTGCAGGTGTGAGCCCACCTATGGTCACACGTCCAGTGTGGCCGACCGCACTGACAACGTCAGCTCTGGCTGTTCTGCGGGGGGTTGGGGGCGGGGGGCGGCGGCGGGTACTTGGGGCCGCCGCCTGCGGCGAGTTCGAATTCTGCCCTGGGGTGTTCGAGGGAGCCCAGGGACACGATCTCGCGCTTGAAGAGGCCGGAGAGGGTCCATTCGGCGAGGACGCGCATTTTGCGGTTGAAGGTGGGGACGCGGCTGAGGTGGTAGGCGCGGTGCATGAACCAGGCGGGGTACCCCTTGAGCTTGCGCCCGTAGACGTGGGCGACGCCCTTGTGGAGGCCGAGGGAGGCGACGGAGCCCGCGTACTTGTGGGCGTATTCGGTCAGGACCTCGTCGCGCAGGGCGGCGAGGAGGTTGTCGGCGAGGACCTTGGCCTGGCGCAGGGCGTGCTGGGCGTTGGGGGCGCATTCGCGGCCGGGGCCTTCGGTTCCGGGCGGGGCGGTGATGTCGGGGATGGCGGCGGCGTCGCCGGCGGCCCAGGCGTGCTCCACGCCCTCGACGGTGAGGAAGGCGGTGCAGGCGAGGCGGCCGCGCTCGTTCCGGGGCAGGTCGGAGGCGGCCAGGATCGGGTGCGGTTTGACGCCGGCGGTCCACACGACGGTGCGGGTGGGGAAGCGGGCGCCGTCGCTGAGGACGGCGACGCGGTTCTCGCAGGATTCGAGCCGGGTCTCCAGACGGAGGTCGATGTTGCGGCGGCGCAGTTCGCGGATCGTGTAGACGCCCATGTCGGGGCCGACCTCGGGGAGGATGCGGTCACTGGCCTCGACGAGGACCCATTTCATGTCCTCGGGCTTGATGTTGTGGTAGTACCGCGCCGCGTAGCGGGCCATGTCCTCCAGCTCGCCGAGGGCTTCGACGCCGGCGTAGCCGCCGCCGACGAAGACGAAGGTGAGGGCGGCGTCGCGCAGGGCCGGGTCGCGGGTGGAGGAGGCGATGTCCATCTGTTCGATGACGTGGTTGCGCAGGCCGATGGCCTCTTCGACCGTCTTGAACCCGATGCCGTAGTCGGCGAGTCCCGGGACGGGGAGGGCGCGGGAGATGGAGCCGGGGGCGAGGACGAGTTCGTCGTACTCCATCTCCGTGGGGCCGGTGCCCTCGTCCGCGGTGGCGAGGGTGGCGACGGTGACGGTGCGTTTGGAGTGGTCGATGCGCTGGGCCTCGCCGATGACGACGCGGCACTTGTCGAGGACGCGGCGCAGCGGGACCACGACGTGACGTGGGGAGATCGAGCCCGCGGCTGCTTCGGGGAGGAAGGGCTGGTACGTCATGTAGGGCTCGGGTGTGACCACCGTGACCTCGGCTTCGCCGGCTCTCAGCTTTCGCTGGAGCCGGAGCGCCGTATACATGCCGACGTAGCCGCCGCCGACGATCAGGATGCGCGTGCGGGGCGGGGTACCGGGGGCCGTGCCCCGGGAGTTAGCAGCCTTCACCATCCCATGACGCAACGTGGCCGGGAGTTTGTCCACAGCCCCGACAAATTGTGTGACCGGAGGTGATGCCGGGACGGGGGTGAAGCGGACCCCTGGTGGGGGTGGGAATCCGCAGGTCAGAGGACACGGAATGGCTGATTCCGGGAACGTGTGAGGAAAAAGTGAGGGTGAATGCTCCGATCGGGCGGTGGTCCGTCCGGGGCTGCCTCTTCTGAATTGAGTCTGGCTCAACTATGTTCGTATCCCGTCGAGAAGTAGGACCGGGCCCGAGACCGTGGCCCCTCTCGACACGAAGGCGGGGAGTGTCTCCGGGGGGAGACAAATGATTACCGGGGGAAACATATGAACATTTCCGACTTCCATGGTTCTGCGACCGCACTCTCGGTCGAGGCCAACGGCCGCCCGCTCGCGGGCGCCACGACCACGCACGGCGTAGGCCGGTCCACGCCGCTGCGCGTCGACGCGCAGCGCAACCTGGAGCACGTCCTGCGAGCGGCCCGCGAGGTCTTCGGCGAGCTGGGCTACGGGGCTCCGATGGAGGACGTGGCCAGGCGTGCGCGGGTCGGTGTCGGCACCGTGTACCGGCGGTTCCCGAGCAAGGACGTCCTGGTCCGGCGCATAGCCGAGGAGGAGACGGCTCGGCTGACCGAGCAGGCCAGGACTGCGTTGGGCCAGGAGGAGGAGCCGTGGGAGGCGCTGTCGTGCTTCCTGCGCACCTCCGTGGCCTCGGGTGCCGGGCGGCTGCTGCCGCCGCAGGTGCTGCGGGTCGGCGCGGAGAGCGAGGACGGGGCCGAGGACGCGGAGGCGGCGCGTGTTCCGCACCAGCGCCAGGCGGTCGCGGCCGGGGCGGCTCCCGAGCTGCGGGTCCTGGGCACGCGGAGCGCGGCCGGGGACGAGCCGTCGGACGACGCGGGCGCCGGTGCGCTGCTCGAGGTCGTCGGCCGGCTGGTGCACCGGGCGCGGGAGGCCGGTGCACTGCGCGGCGACGTCACGGTGGCCGATGTACTGCTGGTGATAGCGACGGCGGCGCCCGCGCTGCCCGACCCGGCGCAGCAGGCGGCGGCTTCGACCCGGCTGCTCGACATCCTGCTCGAAGGGCTGCGGTCGCGCACGGTGTGACCTTGCGTGACGCGGGGCCGTGACCCGAGGCACCGTCCGCTCGCACGGTCGGGGATCACTGCGGATCAGTGCGGATCGGTACGGATCAGTACGACGATTCGCTGAATCCTGCCCGGACGAGTGGATGGTGCGCAGACAGGGCCGACGCGTGGCCGCCGTGTGACACGCTTGATCGGTGTACCGGTTGAGTGTGTCGTGCGGGGGCTTCCGCGATGGGCGTTGACGGGCGGGAGGAGCCACTCGGTGGCGCCGGCAGCGAGGTCGAGGGGGGCAGCCTGCCCGCCCGGCAGGTGCCGGCGCAGCGCGAACCGGGCGGACGACACGCCCGTTCCACCGGCCTTTCCGCGACCGCGGGCATCAGCGGCGAGCTGCCGCCCTCGGACGGGGAGCTGGTCGCCCGGATGCGGGGCGGTGACGACGGTGCCTACGAGGAGCTGTTCCGTCGGCACGCCGATGCCGTACGGCGCTACGCGCGGACCTGCTGCCGGGACGGCCACACCGCCGACGACCTGACCGCCGAGGTGTTCGCGCGGACCCTGCAGGCGGTACGGGGCGGGGCGGGGCCGGACCAGTCGGTGCGGGCCTACCTGCTGACCACCGTGCGCAGGGTCGCCGCCGCCTGGGTCAAGACCGCCAAGCGGGAGCATCTCGTCGAGGACTTCGCCGTCTTCGCGGAGCAGGCGGTCAGGGGTGCGGAGAGCGGGGCCGCACTGGCCGGGGACGACACGCTCGAACTGGGCGCGGACGTACGGGCGATGCACGAGGCCGAGCAGTCGCTTGCCATGCAGGCCTTCCGGAGCCTGCCCGAGCGGTGGCAGGCCGTGCTGTGGCACACCACCGTCGAGGAGGCCTCGCCGAGTGCGATCGCACCCCTGTTCGGGCTGAGTGCCAACGCGACGGCGGTGCTGGCCAGTCGCGCCCGCGAGGGGCTCAAGCAGGCGTATCTGCAAGCCCATGTGAGTTCGGCCCTCAGTGAGGGCGGCGACTGCGCGCGCTACGCGGACCGGCTGGGCGCCTATGCCCGGGGCGGGCTGCGGATGCGGGCCGAGCTGGGGCTGCGCAAGCACCTGGAGGAGTGCGTGAAGTGCCGGCTGGCCGCCGGTGAGCTCAAGGATGTCAACGCGGGCATTCCCGCGCTGCTGCCGGTCGCGGTCATCGGGTGGTTCGCCGCCGGGTACGCGGCCAAGGCCGCCGGGGTCGTGGCCGGTGGGGCCGTCGCCGCCGGCGGTGCCGGGGCCGCGGCGGCCGCCGGCGGGTCGGGGGCGGGAGCGGGAGCAGGGGCCGCGGGAGGTGCGGGCGCTGCCGGGGCGGGCGGCGCCGGTGGTGGGGCCGGTTCGACCGCCGGGGCCGGGGCCTTGGCTTCCGAGGGGCTGGGGCTGCCCGCGAAGGCCGCCATCGCCGCCGGGATCGCGGTGGCCGCGGCCGCCGGGGTGGTGTTCGCGTTCACCGGGGACGATGCCGAGCCGCAGGCCCGGGCGGCGCCCGCCCCCAGCGTGGCCGCGCCCGCGGTGCCCGTCGTACCGCCGGAGCCGGAGACCCCCGCCCCGCCCGTGGCGGAGCCGGAGCCCTCGCGGAGCGCCGTACCGTCGCGGCAGCCCGCGCCCTCGGCTCCGGCCGCGCTCGCTCCCCCGGCGCCGGCCTCGCCCACGCCCTCGCCGAGCCGGAAGAAGCCCTCGGCCGCGCCCTCCCCGAGCAGGCCCGCGGCGCAGGCGCCCCCGCCTCTGGCGAAGCCGCCGCAGGGGTTCCGGCTCGCCGTGCTCCGCCACTCGGCGTACGGGGACCACAGCGGCCCCGAGGTGCAGACCTGGCGCAGCAGCTGGGTGTGGCAGCGCTGGGGGCTGAAGGTGGGCGACCGGCGGTTCCAGCACGGGATCACCGTGAACTCGCGTTCCTCGGTGGAGATCGCCCTCAACCGGCGGTGCACCGCGTTCTCGGCGGGGGCCGGGGTGGACGGCCTGTCGTTGTTCACCGACGGCGCGGTGCGGTTCTCCGTGTACGCGGACGGGCAGCGGCTGTGGCAGTCCGCCGCCCTCGGCTTCGAGGACCCGCCGGCGGCCGTGTCGGTCTCCCTCTCCGGGCGCAAGACGCTGCGGCTGGTGGTGGAGAGGGACGGGCCGGGCACTCTGCCGGCGCTGGCGAGCTGGGCGGACGCGGTGATCAGCTGTGGGTGATCAGGTGTGGATGACGAGCCGGTGGGGATCGGCTGCCGGTGAGCAGTCGGTGGTGAGGGCCGCGGCGAGTGCCGCCGGGGTGAGTGCGGCTCCGGAGCGTTCCTCCCGGGCGTAGCGGGCCGGGCCGAGCAGGGCGCGGGCCCGCTCCGGGAGGCCCGCCACGGCGGCGCTCTCGGGGACCGAGCGCGGAAGGCCCGCGCGCCAGGCGGTGGCCGCCGCGAGGGCCCGTAGGGAGTCGGCGGGCCGGTCGGCGTCGGCGAGCATGACGGCCGCGGCCTCGGCCATGCCGGCGAGGAACCGTTCGGCGCAGCGGGCGGCGACGGCCGCGCCCAGAGCCGGCCCGATCCGGGCAAGACCCGCCGCCGGGCCGTGCTCGTGCGCGGCGAGGACGGCTTCGACGGTGTCCAGCCCGGCGGTGAGCTGCGGGGGCACGGAGGTGCGTTGCTCCTCGGCACGGGCGCGGGCGCACTCGGCGCGGGCCCGGTCGGCGTCGCCGCGCTGGAGGGCGATCAGGGACGAGAGGAGCCGGACGAAGGCGTTCACGTCGTACACCCCGCCGGAGCGGCCGGCTTCGCGGTCGGCCTGCGCCAGGAGCTGCTCGGCGGCCGCAAACTCTCCGGCGCAGTAGGCGACCTCGGCGATGCGGGCGATGGCGTAGGGGGCCTCGACGTGGGCCCCGACCTCGCGGGCGAGGCGCAGGCACTCCTCGTACTCGGCGCGGGCGTCGGCGTAGCGGCCGCGCGAGAAGGCGACCTCTCCTGCGGCGGCCGCCACCTGGGCGCGGGTCCAGCGGTCACCGACCCGGGCGGTGATCTCGTGCAGCTCGGCGAGGTCGGCGTCGACGGTGAGCAGGCCGCCCGTCGCGTCGATGGCGATGTGGGTGCGCACCAGGAGGGTCACGCCAAGCTCCCAGTCACCGCCGTAGCGGCGGCAGTTGGACACCGACTGGTCGAGGTCGGCGTGGAAGTCGAGGGGGGCCTCACCGGTGAGGAAGGCGGTCATCGGCCACAGCATGCCGGGGAAGGTGGCGGCCTGCGGGGAGCCGTGGCGGTGGGTCTCCTTGATGCGGGCGGCGAGGGCGCGGTACTCGGCGGTGCGGAACCTCTCGGCGGGTTTACCCTCGGCGAGCAGGAAGAGGTTGAGGATCTGCAGGCGCATGCGCCGCCAGTACGCGGGCGAACCCTCGGGGTGGTCGGAGGAGGTGTCGGCGAGGACGCGGGCGGTCCACTCGGCGCCCTCGGCGCGGTAGTTACGCAGCCACCAGAACCAGCCGAGGGCGAAGACGAGGCGCTGGGCGGTCTCGGTGTCGCGGTCCACGACGACGGCGGTGTGCAGGGCCGCGCGGAGGTTGTCGAGCTCGGTCTCGATGCGGAGGATCCAGGGGAGCTGGGCGGCGGAGCGGATCAGGGGCTCGGCCTCCTCGGCGAGCGCGAGGAAGTGGGCGGCGTGGCGGCGGGCGGTGGCCCGGGCGTCCGAAGGGTTTAAGGGGTGGGCCGGGTCCGAGGGGTGGGACGCGGCGCGCTCGGCGGCGTACTCGTGGATGGTTTCGAGCATGCGGTAGCGCATTGCGGACCCGCCGCCGAGCCCTGGACCGTGCGGCTCCGCGACGACGAGGGACTTGTCGACGAGGGAGCCGAGGACATCGGCCACGTCGAGGGATCCCTCCGCGCAGACGGCCTCCGCGGCGGCCAGGTCGCAGCCGCCGGCGAAGACCGACAGGCGGCGCAGGACGGCCCGTTCGGACTCGTCCAGCAGGTCCCAGGACCAGTCGACGACCGCGCGCAGGGTCTGCTGGCGCGGCAGGACGGTACGGGCTCCGCTGGTCAGCAGGCGGAACCGGTCGTCGAGACGGTCCGCGATCTGGCGCGGGGTCAGCAGCCGCAGCCGGGCCGCCGCCAACTCGATCGCCAGCGGCAGACCGTCGAGGCGGGCGCAGATCTCGGCCACGGCGTCCGGGTCCTCGTCCACGGCGAACCCGGCGCGGGCGGCGGCCCCGCGGTCGGCGAAGAGACGGTGGGCGTGGGCGGAGGGCAGGGGTTCGACGGGTCGGACACGCTCGCCGGGCACGCCGAGGGGTTCGCGGCTGGTGGCCAGGATCCGGACGCCGGGGCAGTGCGTCAGGAGTCGCTCGGCGAGCTCGGCGGCCGCGCCGATGACGTGCTCGCAGTTGTCGAGGACGAGGAGCAGGCGGCGGTGTGCGCAGTGCTCCACGAGCTGGGTGGTGGGGTCCTCGGTGGCGGTCTTCTCGCGGGCGACCAGGGAGTTCTCGCGCAGGCCGAGGGCGCTGAGGACGGCGCCGGGGACGGCGGCGGGGTGGTCGAGGCGGGCGAGTTCGACGATCCACCCGGCCTCGGGGTGGTCGGCCGCCGCGTGCTCGGCGAGGCGCGTCTTTCCGGAACCGCCAGGCCCGGTGAGGGTGATGAGGCGGTGCCGGGCCAGGTCGGTGTGCAGGGCGGCCAGTTCGGGTTCGCGGCCGACGAAGGAGGTGAGGCGGGGGCGGAGGTTGCCGCGCGGGGGCTGTGGGGGCCGGGCCTGCGAGGGCCGGGGCGATTCCGGGCGGGGCCGCGGTGGCTGTGCGGGCCGGAGGAGTTCCGCGTGGAGGGCGGTGAGTTCGGGGCCGGGGTCGGTGCCGAGCCCGTCGGCGAGGACGCGGCGCGTGCGCTCGTACGCGGCCAGGGCCTCGGCGGGTCGGCCCGCCGCGCGCAGCGCGCGGATCTGCTGGGCGCGCACGGTTTCGTCGTACGGGCGCTCCTGGATCAGCGTCTCGATCTCCGGCAGGAGATCGGCCGGGGCCGTGGCGGTGACGCCGGCGCGCAGTTCGGCCTCGATGCGGTCCCGCAGGGCCGCGCCACGGCGGGCCTCGGCCGCCGCCGCGTGGGCGGTGCGGGCGGGCTCGGGCAGGTCGGCGAGGGCGGGACCGCGCCACAGGGCCAGGGCCTCGCGCAGGGTGCGGGCGGCGGCTTCCGGGTCGGTGGCGAGCTGACGGGCGCCGTGGGCTGCCAGCCGGTTGAACCGGTGCAGGTCGACGTCCTCGCGCTCGGCGGCCAGGCGGTAGCCGCCGGCCGGGTCCGTATGGACGGATGCGCGGCTGCCGAGGGCGCGGCGCAGGCGGGCGACGAGGGCCTGGAGGGCGGCCGGGCCGTCCTGGGGCGGGTCGTCGCCCCAGACCTCGTCGACGAGGTCGGGCACGGAGGCGCGGGCGCCGGCCCGCAGGGCGAGGGCGGCGAGGAGCGCGCGCAGCCGGGCGCCGCCGAGGAGGAGGGGGGCGCCGGTCTCGTCGCGCGCCTCGGTGGGGCCGAGGATGAGGTAGCGCACCGGGCCATTCTGCCCGGCCCCTGCGGGGACCCGGCAGCGAATTTCGACGCTGCGCGCCCTGACCGCGATCCGCCCCGCGCCTGGCCGCGGTCAGGCAAGCGCCGAACGGCGCACCGCCCCCGCCCGGCCCCGGCCCCGGCCCCGGCCCCGGCCCCGGCCCCGGCCCGGACAACGCCCGACGGCACACCGGCACTCCCTCGGGCACCGCCTTGCGCCCAGCCGCCGCCAGGACAACGCCCGGCGCCGGCCCCTGCGGGGATCCGGCAGCGAATTTCGACGCTGCGCGCCCGGACCCGGCCCGCGCCTGGCCGGCCGCGGTCAGGCAAGCGCCGAACGGCGCACCGCCGCGGCCCGGCCCCGGCCAGGACAACGCCGGACGGCGCACCGGCACTCCCTCGGGCACCGCCTTGCGCCCAGCCGCCGTCAGGGCAACGCCCGGCGGCGCACTGACCCCCGCCCGGCCCCGGTCACGACAACGCCCGGCGGGGCACGGGCTGTGGCCCGGCCGCCGCCAGGGCAGCGCCGGACGGCACACCGGCACTCCCTATCGGGACCGCCCTGCGGCGGGCCGGGGTCAGGACAGCGCCGGGCAGTGCACCGGCCTGTGACCCGGGTGCCGTCAGGGCAGCGCCGGACGGCGCACCGCCCCCGCGCGGCCCCGGTCACGACAACGCCCCGGCGGCGCACCGCCCCCAGTCCGGCCCCCGCTCAGGCCAGCGCCGAGCAGTGCACCGGAGGTGGCCCGGCCGCCGTCGGGACAGCGCCGGACGGCGCACCGGTACTTCCTCGGGCACCGCGCTGCGTCGGGCCCCGGGCAGGACAACGCCCGGCGGCGCTCAGGACCGCGCGGGGCAGTGCACCGGCTGGGGCCCGGCCCCGGCCACGACAGCGCCCGACGGCGCACCGCCCCCGCCCAGCCTCGGCCAGGACAACGCCCGGCGGCGCACCGGTGCTCCCTCGGGCACCCGCCCTACGCCGGGCCCGGGGGCCAGGACGACGCCCGGCGGTGCACCGGCACTCCCTCGGGCGCCCGCCCCTGCCCGCCCCCGTCACGACAGCGCCGGCCGGTGCATCGGGACTCCCTCCGGGACCGCCCTGCGGCGGGCCGCGGAGGTGCCCGTCCAGCAGGTGCCGCGGCGGGCCAGTAGGCGGTGGAGCCACAGCTCCATCGAGACGAGTTCCGCCAGGCCGTCCAGCGGAACCGGGCGGCCGTCCGCCGCGTCGAGCAGCGCCTGGCGCACCACGCGGGCCTCGATCAGCCCGGCGTCCGCGAGCAGCGGCGAGGCGAACAGGTCCAGCAGGTCGCCCAGGGCGGCGCGCAGCCCCAGCCGGGTCGCCGTCTCGTTCGGGGTGTGGGCCGTGGCCCCCCAGCCCGCCGGGAACTCGCGCACCCCGGCGGAGGCCAGGACGGTCCGCAGGATCTCGGCCCGGGCTCCGGGCTGGACCCGCAGGGATTCCGGGAGGGCGCGGGCGGCCCGTACGACCTGGTTGTCCAGGAAGGGGGCGTGCAGGCGCTGGCTGCGGACCTCCACGGCCTGCTCGAAGACCCGGTGGTCGGCGGCGTGCCGGGCGAGCAGCGCGCGGGCCCGCGCCTCCCCCGGCCGCAGCGACAGCGGCGGGCGGCCGGCGGCGGCCGCGAGACGGATCGATACTTCCGCCAGTGCCTCCCCCGTGAGCCAGCCCGCCGCCGGGCCCGGCCGCGACCAGGTCAGGGCGGCGAGGGAGGCGTCCACCGGACCGGAGGACCTCTCGGTGACCCCGCCCTCGCGGAGTCTGGCCGCGGCGGCTTCCATGCCCGCGCGGTACGTCGTACGGGAAAGCCTGCGGGCCGCCGCGTACACGGTCAGCGGTACCAGCAGGGACTCCCCGGCAGCTCCCGAGGCGGAGGCCGAACGGGCCAGCGCCGCCACGGGCCGCAGCAGGTGGCGCCGCCGCCGGTCCATCAGCAGGTCGGCCATGCGCGCCGGGTGCGCGTCCAGGACCTGGCGGGCCCCGTGGCCCGTGAAGTGGTCGGCGCTGCCCGCGGCCAGCCGGCGGCGCTCGCGCGCGGCGAAGACCAGCGAGGGCCCGGGCTCGTCGGTGAGCGGGCCGTCGAGGTCCGCGTACGGGAGGGCTTCCTCGGCGGCGGCCACCACGACGTGGTGCAGCCGCGGGTCGGCCGCGATGATCCTGGCCCGTTCCAGTTCGGCCTCGCGCCCCTGCGGGGTGGCCAGGTCGTTGAAGGTGACCGCCAGCAGCCGCGCCCCGGCCGGGCTCAGCAGACTGCCCGGGGCGCCGGGCAGGCCCGCCGCCAGCAGGGCCAGGGTCGCGGAGGCGCTGCCGCCGGAGAGGTCGGCGCCCACCCCCGGGGCCGGGGCGCCGCGGGCCGCGCGCCGGTCGGCGGGGCCCATGCCGGGCACGGGGCCGGGATCGTACGGAGGCAGGGTGTCGGGAGCATGCCGGGGCGCCGTGAGCCGGGCGCGCACCGCGTCCACCAACGCTTCCCGTACGCCCTCCACCGCGCGCCCGGCGTCGGCCTCGGGGGCGGCCACCGCGAGTGAGGCGGCCTGCTCGTAGCCGGTGATCTCGCGGGATCCCTCGCGCAGGATGAGCGCGTGCCCGGGCGGGATGCGCCGCACCCCCGCGTACGGTGTGCCGTCGCCCAGTGCCTCCGGGCTGTCGGGGCAGGCCAGCAGGGCGGCGAGGTGGCCGATGTCGAGCTGCGCCTCGATGAGGTCGGCGAGCGGGAGGGCGGCGGTGGCGTACGCGGTGCCGCTCGCCCAGGGGGTGTAGAAGACGGGCCGTGCGCCCGCCAGGTCGCCGAGGACGGTGATGCGGCGGCCGTTCTGGACGACGGCGGTGTAGCTGCCGGACCACTGGGTGAGGTGGCGCAGCGCGCCGCCGCGGGCGGCGTAGAGCGCGCGGCGCAGTTCGGCGTCGGTCGCACCGCAGCAGCCGAGGACCGCGAGCCGGGTGAAGGGGTCGGCGGGGTCGGCGGTGAGTGTGCGGATCTCGTCGGGGCGCCAGTCGCCGACGGCCCAGAGCGGGTCGGGGTCGCCCCACAGCAGCTGGGCGCCGACGGGGTGGACGGTGCGTTCGGCGTCCGCGCCCGGGTCGCCCGGATGGGCGGCGTCCGCGATGCCTCCGCGCAGGGGCGCGCCGCCCTCGCCGTAGCCGGTGTCCCCGTAACCGCTGTCGCCGTAGCCGCCGTCGCGTCCGTGGCCGTATCCGCCGGGGCGGTGTCCGCCCTGGCCGGAGGCGTGGCCTTGGACGCGGCCGGCCGTGCCGAAGCTCGCGGCGATACTGCTCCAACCCACCAACCAGCGCACCGCCGCCTCCCCAGCCTGTGGGCACATGACCGGGGCACGGGCAGCACGGACGGCGCTGAGGGCGCGGTCGGCGGGACCCCGGGTGGCTCGGGTCCATGCTGCCACGGGACAGGCGTGCGAGAGGGTCAAAGGGGGCGCACATGCAAACGAACACGCCCCCGTGACGCAGTATTTGGCGTTCCGTTCCCCCCGTCCCATAGGTCTCTTTCGGCCATTCTTCGACCGTCCCGAGGGCCGTACAGAGGGCCGTCGCGAGCTGTCGCGCGGCCGGGCGTGGGCGCGGTCCGGGAGGCGGAATCCGCCCCCCGGCCCGTTCCGCCACCCGCGGGGATTGAGGTAGCGGCATCCCCCGGCCCGCCCGATCCGCGCAGCGGGCCGACCCACGCACCGCACATCGAATCGCCGGGCCCCCGGACCGGCCAGAGCGCACGGGCGGGCGCACGGCCACACGGGCGGAGCACGCGCGGACACGTGCGCCCCGGCTCCGGGTCCGGGGCGGACTGTGCAAACGGACAACAATCCCGCCATACGGAAGTAGAGGCCTTAACGCTTGGGAGGCGGGGAACTACGCTGGGTTTACGAAATGCCGGGCGCCTATGCCCCGGCGGCGTATGCGTTCCGCGTGTGACGAGGGGTGGCGCATGTCCAGGGAGCTCCGCGAGCCCAATGAGAAGCTCGGCGCCGTCCTCGCCCTCGCGGGCATCAGCAACGCCGGGCTGGCCCGGCGTGTCAACGACCTCGGTGCCCAGCGCGGTCTGACGCTGCGGTATGACAAGACGTCGGTGGCCCGGTGGGTGTCGAAGGGGATGGTGCCGCAGGGCGCCGCGCCCCATCTGATCGCCGCCGCCATCGGCGCGAAACTGGGGCGGCCGGTGCCGCTGCACGAGATCGGCCTGGCGGACGCGGATCCCGCGCCCGAGGTCGGCCTCGCCTTTCCGCGCGACGTGGGCGCGGCGGTGCGTTCGGCCACCGACCTCTACCGGCTCGACCTCGCGGGGCGGCGTGGCGGTGGCGGGATCTGGCAGTCGCTCGCTGGCTCGTTCTCGGTGGCGGCGTACGCGACGCCCGCCTCCCGGTGGCTGATATCTCCTGCTGACGGCTCGGTGGCGCGGGAACCGGCGGGACCGTCCCAGAACCCGTCCGCCCGGCAACCGGCGGACCGGCCCCCGTCCGCCCCGACGCCGGCCGCCGTCGAGCTGACGGACGCGCACCCGCGTCCCTTACGCCAGAGCCCCGTGGCTGCGACGCCCCCGTCTCAGGACCCGCCGGTGCACGAGGCGCCGGAAGGACGTACGACCGGACCGGCGACGGGACCCATGACCGCGGGCCCGCCGTCCACCGTTGTGCCCGCGCAGCCCGGGCCCGAAACGCCGCGCGACCACGGCCAGCGCGTGGGCCACAGCGATGTGGCCAAGCTGCGCGAGGCGGCCGAGGACGCCCGCCGCTGGGACTCCAAGTACGGCGGCGGGGACTGGCGTTCGTCGATGGTCCCCGAGTGCCTGCGGGTGGACGCGGCTCCGCTGCTGCTCGGCTCGTACACCGACGAGGTGGGGCGCGCGCTGTTCGGCGCGACCGCCGAACTGACCCGGCTGGCCGGGTGGATGGCCTTCGACACCGGCCAGCAGGAGGCGGCCCAGCGCTACTACATCCAGGCGCTGCGCCTGGCCCGCGCCGCCGCGGACGTACCGCTCGGCGGCTACGTGCTGGCCTCGATGTCCCTGCAGGCGACCTACCGGGACTTCCCTGACGAGGGCGTCGACCTCGCCCAGGCGGCCGTCGAGCGCAACCGCGGGCTGGCCACCGCCCGCACGATGAGCTTCTTCCGGCTGGTCGAGGCCCGGGCGCACGCGAAGGCCGGCGACTCGTCGGCGGCGGGTGCGGCGCTGCGGGCGGCGGAGGGCTGGCTGGAGCGGGCGCGGGCGGGCGATCCGGATCCGACCTGGCTGGGTTTCTACTCGTACGACCGTTTCGCGGCGGATGCGGCGGAATGCTACCGGGACCTCAAACTGCCCCGGCAGGTGCGGCGCTTCACCGAGCAGGCACTGTCCCGGCCCACCGAGGAGTACGTGCGCTCGCACGGGCTGCGGCTGGTGGTGAGCGCGGTCGCGGAACTGGAGTCGGGCAATCTCGACGCGGCGTGCGCGGCGGGCACCCGGGCGGTGGAGGTGGCGGGCCGGATCTCCTCGGCGCGGACGACCGAATACGTACGGGACCTGCTGCACCGCCTGGAACCGTACGGGGACGAACCCCGCGTCGCGGAGCTGCGCGAGCGGGCCCGGCCGCTGCTGGTGGCGCCCGCGTAGGGGTGCGGCGCGGGGATCCGGGGCACATACCCGGAGGGGGTCCGGGGGCCGCGCGTTGTCGGTGGTGGGGTGCAGTATGCAGGGGTGGGAGGTGTCAGCGTGGGCGGCGGCGTGGACTGCGATGTGCTGGTGATCGGTGGCGGGATCGTCGGCCTGTCGACGGCGCACGCCCTGTCGCGCCTCGCTCCGGGCACCAGGGTCGTCGTGCTGGAGAAGGAGTCCGGCCCGGCCCGGCACCAGACGGGACGCAACAGCGGGGTGATCCACAGCGGGATCTACTACCGGCCGGGTTCGCTGAAGGCGCGCTTCGCGGTGAGCGGAGCCGCCGAGATGGTCAAGTTCTGCGCGGAGCACGGGATCGCGCACGAGGTGACGGGCAAGCTGATCGTCGCCACGGAGCGCGAGGAGCTGCCCCGGCTGCACGCCCTGGTCCAGCGCGGCCGGGAGAACGGCATTGCGGTGCGCGAGCTGGGCCCAGCCCAGATAGCGGAGTACGAGCCGCAGGTGCAGGGCCTGGCCGCGATCCACGTCGCCAGCACCGGCATCGTGGACTACGGCCAGGTGAGCGCCCAGCTCGCGGAGTCCTCCGGCGCGGAGATCGTCTACGGCGGGGCGGTGGACCTGATCTCCCGCCGCCCGTCGGCGGTGGCGGTCCGCACCACGTCCGGCCTGGTGGTCCGGGCCCGGGTACTGGTGAACTGCGCGGGTCTGCAGTGTGACCGGGTCGCCCGGCTGGCCGGGGACGACCCGGGGATGCGGATCGTCCCCTTCCGGGGCGAGTACTACGACCTGGCCCGTCCGGACCTGGTCCGCGGGCTGGTGTATCCGGTGCCCGATCCGGCGTTCCCCTTCCTCGGGGTCCACCTGACCCGGGGCATCGGAGGCGGCGTCCACGTCGGTCCCAACGCCGTGCCCGCGCTGGCCCGCGAGGGCTACACATGGTCCACGGTGCGCCCCCGGGACCTCGCGGACGAGCTCGCGTGGCCGGGCTCCTGGCGGATGGCCGCCCGGCACTGGCGGTACGGGACGGGCGAGATCCACCGCTCACTGTCGAAGCAGGCCTTCACCCGGGCGGTGCGCCGCCTCCTGCCCGCCGTCACGGCGGCGGACCTGCAGCCCGCCGCGGCCGGGGTCCGCGCGCAGGCCGTGCTGCGCGACGGGACCCTCGTGGACGACTTCCTGATCCGCGAGGCCCCGCGCACGGTCCACGTCCTGAACGCGCCGTCGCCCGCCGCGACCGCCTCGCTCCCGATCGGCCGCGAGATCGCGACCCGAGCCCTTCGCACGCTCGGCGGGTGAGGTCGGCCCCGTGGGCCGCTGAGGCGCGGGCTCCCGGGCACACCGGCCGATGAGGCGTGGGGCTCTCGGGCCGGAGCCTCACGGCAGAGCCCTGGCGGCGCGCCGGAGCGGCTGCTCCCCGGGCCGTAGAATCTGGGCATTGTGTCTGAGTCCCGTACCCCCCCGCCCAGCGCCCCGGAGACCGTGCCGGAGGCGAACTCCTACGTCCCCCCGAAGTGGCGGACCGAGCCCCGGTTCCCCGACGGGCCCTCGCCGGATCCGGCCGGCTCGCACCACGAGCGGCGGATCCGGAGCTTCCAGCCCCGGCGCAGCCGGGTCACCACCGGCCAGGGTGAGGCCCTGAAGCGCCTGTGGGGCACGTGGGGCCTGGACATCGACGGCCACAAGGTCATCGACCTCAAGGAGCTCTTCGACGGCCTCCCCGTCGTCCTGGAGATCGGCTTCGGCATGGGTGAGGCCACCGCCCAGATGGCGGCCGCCGACCCCGGGACCGGGATCCTCGCCGCCGACGTGCACACCCCCGGGCAGGGCAACCTCCTCGCCCTCGCGGAGCGGGGCGGCCTCACCAACGTCCGCGTGGCCAACGGCGACGCGATCATCCTGCTGCGCGAGATGCTGCCGCCCGCCTCTCTGGCCGGGATCCGCGTGTACTTCCCGGACCCGTGGCCCAAGGCCCGCCACCACAAGCGGCGGCTGATCCAGCCCGAGTTCCTCACGCTGGCCGCCACCCGCCTGGCGCCCGGGGGCGTGCTGCACTGCGCGACCGACTGGGAGCCGTACGCCGAGCAGATGCTCGAAGTCCTCACCGCGCACCCGGACTTCGAGAACACCCAGCCCGACGGCGGCTTCGCGCCGCGCCCCGACTTCCGGCCGCTCACCCGCTTCGAGGGCCAAGGCCTGGACAAGGGGCACGTCGTACACGACTTGCTCTTCCGCCGCAGGGAGAACTGACAACGTCACTGCGCGTGTCAGAGCGGATCGCTAGGGTCATGGTGTGTTCCGAGCGCTCCTCCCCCGGCTTCCGCTGGGAGACACCCCCAGGCTCGTACGTCCGTCGGGCACGGTCCGCACGGGCGTGCTCCTCGTCCTGCTCGCCGCCACCGGGATCTCGATCCTCGAACTCGTGCGGGAGCAGACCGGCACGGCCGGATTCTTCGTCGGTCTCGGCCTGGCCCTGCTGCCGGTGGCGCCGCTCATGGCGGCCTTCCGGTGGCTCGGCCGGGCCGCGCCCGCGCCCTGGCCGCAGCTGCTGTTCTGCTTCGGCTGGGGCGCCTGCACCGCGGCGCTGATCGCGATACTGGCCAACAACTTCGCCACCGAGTGGATAGCCGCTGCCGCGACGGACCCCTCCGACGCCGACCACCTCGGCTCGGTGGCCATCGCCCCGGTGGTGGAGGAGAGCGCCAAGGCGGCCGCCCTGGTGCTGGTGTTCGTGTTCCGCAGACGGCACTTCACCGGCCCCGCCGACGGATTCGTGGTGGCCGGGTTCACCGCCACCGGCTTCGCCTTCACCGAGAACATCCTCTATCTCGGCAACGCCTACGGCGAGGACCTGGCCGAGGGCGCCGGCCTGCTGGACTCGGTCACGGCGGCGACCTTCTTCGTGCGGATAGTGCTGTCGCCGTTCGCGCACCCGCTGTTCACGGTGCTCACCGGCCTCGGCTTCGGCGCGGCCGCGCTCAGCGCCCGCCGTTCGCGCAGACTCGGCCTGCCGCTGCTCGGCCTGGCGCTGGCCATGTGCATGCACGCCCTGTGGAACGGCTCCTCGCAGCTGGGGGAGCACGGCTTCTACACGGTCTACGCCTGCGTGATGGTCCCCGCGTTCGGGCTGCTGGTGTGGCTGGCGGTGCGGATACGGCGGGGCCGGCTGCAAGCCGTCGCCGGGGAGCTCGCCCTGTACGCGGCCGCGGGCTGGCTCGGCCCCGCCGAGGTGCCGGCGCTGGCCTCGATGCCGGCCCGGTCCCTGGCCCGCTCCCTGGCCCGGCGCAGCGGAGGCCGGGCCGCGGGACGCGCGGTCGCCCGGTACGAGGCGGACGCGGCGGCCCTGGCCCTGCTCCGCAACCGGGCGCGCCGCGGCGGCCCGGGCCGGGAGCCGGATTTCGCGGGCAGAGAGCGGGAGTTGCTGCACCGGCTCTGGCTGCGCCGCGCGACGGCCGGTCCCGCGCTGGCCCGGGCTGCGGTCATGGAGGAGCTGCTCCCTCCGTGGTTCGACCCCCTGGACCCGCTCAGCCCCGCGGTCGCGGCCGCACGGGCCGGCGTACCGCTGCCACGGCGGGCGCACGCGAACCCGGAGACCGACCTCAGACGTTCAGGCCCTTGGAGTTCAGCCACGCCAGCGGGTCCACCGTCGATCCGCCCTTGCGTACTTCCAGGTGGAGATGGGGGCCGGTGACATTGCCGGTGGCGCCGACGCGGCCGATGGTGCTTCCGGCGGCGACCGAGCCGGAGGTCACGGACATCGAGGAGAGGTGGCAGTACCAGACCTCCGTGCCGTCCTCCAGCTCCAGCACGATCCGGTAGCCGTACGCGCCGGACCAGCCGGCCGAGGTGATCTTCCCGGCGGCCACCGCCTTGACCGGGGTGCCGGTGGGGGCCGCGAAGTCGAGGCCGGTGTGGTAGCCGGAGGACCACATGGAGCCGGCCACCCCGTAGTGCGAGGTGAGGGTGTAGGCGGAGGTGGGCAGCGCGTAGGCGCCGGACGCCGCGGCGCGCTCCTGTTCGGCCTTGGCCTCGGCTGCCTTCGCGGCGGCCTCGGCCTCTTCCGCGGCCTTCGCCTCGGCCTGCGCCTTGGCTTCCTCGGCCGCCTTGCGGGCCGCCTCCAGCTTGTCCTTGGCCTCCTGCGCCGCGGTCTCCTGCGCGGCCCGCTCGGCCTCCGCCCGGGCCTTCGCCTCGGCGGCGTTCTGCTGGGACTCGGCCTGCTGGAGGATCCGGTGGCGCAGCACCTCCCCGGCGTCGGCACCCTGCTCGGACTGCTGCGCGATGATCCCCGTCTTCGCGGCGGCCGCGGCGGCGGCCCCGCCGTCCGCCTGCCGGCCCTGGTCCCCGGTCATCAGATCGGGCAGGTCGGGCAGCGAGGGCAGGGATATCGCGACCTGGGGCCGGTCCTGCGCGGTGGCGATGCCGCTGGCGCCGACGGCCGCGATGACACCGACACCCAGGACGGTGGAGCTGCGGGCGAGTCCCCCGCGCTGCTTGGCGACGCGGTGCTTGCCGCGGACCGGACGGACCGAATCCTCGGTGGGATTCCACTCGCCCCAGGCACCCGCCGTGGGCGGCTCCTGGCTCTCGATGCCTTCAGGGGCAGGCAAGTTGGAGGCCACCGGGGCACACTCCTCATCGACGCGCTGTGACGCGCGCGCGCACGGTGCCGTCTCTTGCGACGGCTGGGACGACCGCGCTGCGTTATCGAAAGGTAATAGACGCAGGGGAGTGATTCCAAGCTGTTGCGATTGATCGTTCACACCAATCAGCCACTCACCGACCGGCTCTGGCCAGGGCTTTTCGCAGTAAAGAGGGATCAAACCGGGCAAAAATCAACCGACTCCCCCACCTCTTCGGCCACGCACGGCGGATGACGAACCGACAGCCCCCTTGCGCAGAGCGCCTTTTCGGATACGGAACGTCACGCACGGCCCGACCGGGACGCCGGGGATGGGCATCCGGCACGAGCCGGACGGGTGACGGCGCGTGAGAACGGGCCGGGAACACGACGAAGGCCCGGCTCCCCAAGGGGAACCGGGCCTTCGTACTGAGTAGCGGGGGCAGGATTTGAACCTACGACCTCTGGGTTATGAGCCCAGCGAGCTACCGAGCTGCTCCACCCCGCGTCGGTAAACACAACTCTACGCCATCCACGGGGAGCGCTCCGCCAATAAACGGTCGGCCACCCCGTGGAGCGGCATCACCGCAGGTCAGAGGCCTGAAACTGGGTTTTTCAGGGCCTGCAGAGCCCATGAACGGCAGGTTCCGCTTTCAAGATCATCTCTGTTGCGCGCTGGTGACACTTCAGGGATCGATCCGGGATCGGACACCGGCGATGATTCACCTGTCGCCAAGGCCAGGGGGAACACGAACCGGCCGGGCGACACCGACCACACCACCCGCCTCGGCGCTCTGCCGATGCCTTGTGATTCCTGGGGGGAGTCCACCATGTCCGTTCGCACCGCAGCCGCCATCGCAGTCGTCGCCGGCGTCGTCACCACTCTGCTTCCGCTGTCGGCCACCACCGCGGCCGCCGCACCGGCCACCGACGGCCACACCGTGCTGCGTACGGAGATGAGCACCCCGGTCCCCAACGGGTCGCTGACCCGCGGCGGAGCCACCGAGACCTTCGACCTGACCGTGAAGAACCCCTCGGACAAGGCCGTCACCTACAACCCGTGGATGCTGGTGGACCCGAGCGGCCCGAGCCCGCTCGAGGAGAACGCCATCGTCTTCAAGGTCGACGCGGTGGACGCGCCGGCGACGAAGTACGCGGTGGGCCAGCAGGACGGCGAGTGGCAGGGCCTCTTCTACCCGGCGAACGCCTCGGACGGCCAGAAGGGCTTCGACATCCCGGCGAACGGCAAGATGACCTGGAAGGTCACCGTCGGGCTCGGCGCGAACTACCCCACCAACGACGGCGACTTCAAGTTCACCGCCACCAGCTTCAACGACTCGGTCGCCCCCGGCGGCGCCGACTCCCACCTCTTCCAGGTCGACCCGCAGATCAAGCCGGGCGAGCTGAAGACCTGGTTCACGGAGGGCAACGCCGAGACGGGCGGCAAGGAGCGGCGCGCCTACCTGAACCTGAACTACCAGGCCACGGGTGAAGGCACCTTCGACAACGCCCTCGCGACCACCCTGGCGCTGTCCCACCCGGGCCAGGAGAAGGCCGACTTCCGGATCCAGGCCCTGATCGACGGCCGCTGGCAGGACCTGAAGGCCGTGGACGGCCAGTACGCGCTGCCCCAGATCCCCAAGGGCTTCGGCGCGGCGTCGGGCACCCGCACCGTGGAGCTGCGCGTGAGCCTGGGCCTCGACTCCGAGATCAAGAAGAGGACGACGATCACGCTGGAGTCCCAGGTGGCGCTCGCCAAGGGCAACAGCTCGCCGTTCAAGCACAGCGCGGTCCAGTTCGTCCTCGCGCCGATCACGGACGACAAGGGCCCCGCCCCAACCCCCTCGGCCACCCCGTCCACGACCCCCTCCGCCACGCCCTCCGCCACCCCCTCGGTCCAGCCGGCCGTCGCCACGGGCCACACCAACCTGACGACCACCACAGGCTCGGCGGGCGGCGCCCTCGCCAGCACCGGCTCCGACTCCTCCACCGGCCTGTACGCCGGCCTCGCCGCCGCCCTGGTCGCCCTCGGCGCGGCCGCCGCCTGGCTCGGCCGTCGCCGCCGCGGCGGCGCCTCCGCCTGATCCGCACCCCGTACGCGCGAGCGCCCCACCCGGACCGATCGGGTGGGGCGCTCGCGCGTACGGGCGGACGTCGCCGTGCTCAGCCGGTGCCGGACGGCTCGAAGACCACCGCGGCGGGCAGTGTGTAGCCGAGTTCGGCGAGACGCCCGGCCACGTCGGCCGGGAGCTTCTTCGTGGTGGCGGCCGCGGACAGGATGTGCGAGAGGGGCACGGGCCTGTCGGCGTCCAGCCAGGGTCCGCTGCCGCGCAGGCTGAGGCTGAGGATGAGGACGTCGTCACGCAGGACGACCTCGGGCAGGGGGGTCCGGTCCGGGAGGTGGAGGCCGAACGCGGCGAGGCGCGCGGCGATGTCGGCCGGAGGGCGCCCGGTCATGATGCCCGCGCTGATGACGTGGCCGAGCGAGAGGGGCCTCGCGGGCCCCAGCGACGGCTGGTCCCGGTCGAGATCACCGCTGAGGATCAGGACGTCGTCGGGCTGTATGACCTCGGGGAACACGACGCTCGGGGGAAGGTGGTAGCCCAGTTCCGCCAGGCGGGCGGCCACCTCGGCCGGACTGCGCCCCGTGTAGCGGGCAGCGCTCAGGACATGGCCGGCGTCCACCGGCTGATCGGCCGCCAGCCACGGTGACATGTCGTCGAGGTCGCCGCTCAGGAGGAGGGTGTCCTCGGCCTGCACCACATCGGGGAGCGCGACGCTCCGGGGAAGGTGGTAACCCAGCTCCACCAGACGGGCGGCCACCTCGGCCGGACTGCGCCCCGTCACGCGGGCGGCCCTCAGGACATGACCGAGCTCCACCGGGTCGTCGACGGTCAGCCACGGCCCCTTGCCGTCGAGGTCGTTGCTGACGAGGAGGGTGTCCTCGTGCTCGGCCACCTCCGCGAACACGGCGTTCCCGGGAAGGCGGTGCCCCAGTTCCGCCAGGCGGGCGGCCACCTCGGCCGGACGGCGCCCCGTCGTACGGGCGGCCCTCAGGACATGACCGACGCGCACCGGCTCGCCGACGGCCAGCCAGGGCGCACGGCTGTCGAGGTCACGACTGAGGAGGCGGGCGTCGTCGGGGTGCACCTCATCCGGGAGCGGGACGCCCTCCGGGAGGTGATGACCCAGCTCCGCCAGCTGCGCGGCCAGCTCGGCCGGAGGGCGCCCGGTACTGCGGGCGGCCCTCAGGACATGGCCCAGGTGCACCGGCGCACCGGCTTCCAGCCAGGGCCCGCCGCCTTCGAGGGGCCGGTTGGCGGCCGGGAGGCGTTCGAGCGAGGCGATGCGGTGGTCGCGGCTGAGGAGGAGGGTGTCGTGGAGCCGGGCGGTTTCGGGGAGCGTGGCGCCCTCGCGGAGGTGATGACCCAGCTCCGCGAGCGCGGCGGCCACCTCGGCCGGACTGTGCCCCGTCATGCGGGCGGCCTTCAGGACATGACCCACCTCCACCGGCTCGTCACAGGTCAGCCAGGGCGCCTTGCCGTCGAGGCTGCGACTGAGGAGGACGGCGTCCGCATGTCGTGCGGTGGCGGGGAGGACGGCGCCCTCGGCGAGGACATAGCCGAGTTCGGCCAGGCGGGCGGCCACCTCGGCCGGCCTGCGCCCCGTGGCGAGCGCGGCACGCAGGACATGACCCACCTCCACGGGATCCTGGGGCGGGAGCCAGCGTTGTCCCGGCCTGAAATCTTCGTCCAAGTCGTCGTCAAGGGCGAAGCCGCCGCTCTCCGCTCCGGCGTGGTTCCTGCTGGCGGAGCGGCTCAGCAGGATGACGTCGGTGGGGCGTGCCACGGGGACGGCGTCGGGAGCCAGGACGCGGACCCCGGGGAACATGCGGGCCTTGGCCCAGGCGAGCAGCCGCCAGTCGGTGAGATGTTCGAGGGTGCTGGGGCTGTCGGCGGGGGCCGGCCAGGGGGAGGAACCGGCACCGAGGAAGGCGGCCTCCTGGGGGAAGCACCCCACCGCCGTCACGTCCACTTCGCGCCCGCGGACCCACCACGGACGGTGGCGCACCGCGATGGCCTGTCCGACGATCGTGTCCGCCAAAGCCGGGTACTTCTGCATCAGTTTGGACGCCCAGTCGTGGCGCAGCACGCGCGCGCCCTCCGCCAGCAACGCCGGTACCTCCTGGTACAGCAGGGCGGCGACATGGGCCTCGTCGTGGCTCAGGGACTGTCTGCGGTCGACGGTCAGCTGGGGGGTGTGACGGCCGGTGAGGTTGACGACGGCCCCGAACAGCGGGATGCCCGCCCACACTCCGTCGGACAGCACCCCGCCCTGCGTGCTGCACCACCAGACGTGGGGGGTCGACGTGGGGTCCACGCAGGCGCTCTCGTGGCGGGCCGCCTCCTCGTGGTGAGGGTCCAGTGCACCCAGCGGAGCCACGTCAGACAGCACCCCCGGGGACCAACTCAGGCTGGTGTGCGCGTCGGTGGCGGTGACGCAGTAGTCGGAGATCCACAGGAGACGCCGCAGGAGGTCCGTGCACGACGGAGCGTCGTCGGGCGAGCGGAGGTAGAGCCGCACGGTGGTCCCGGCATCGTGGCCGCGACCCAGGTCGCGGATGTAGAACAAGGCGCCGGGGCCCGCGATGTCCACCTGCAGGCGCTTTCCCGGATGACCGTCCCGGTCCAGCCGGCAGGTGGTCACCGTGATGTCGTCCGCGATCATGAAATAGCTGAGCACTCCGATGCCGAAACGGCTGTTGGGGTGCAGGTGGATCCCCTCGGCCTTCCAGGCGGCCTCTTCCTCCAGGTACTCGGGGAGGTCGGCGAAGCGCATTCCCGCGTGGGAGAAGACCTCGCGCAGATCGCGCTCTCCCATGCCGATGCCGTTGTCCGTGCACTCGATGTAGGCGCGGCCGTCCTCCACACCCTGGGTGAAGGTGATCCGGCCCTCCCAGCCGGCCGGGTATGCAGCCTGCCGGATCCGCAGGAAACGGGTCCGCGCGTCGCGGTAGCGGCAGGCGTCCAGCGCGTTCTGGTACAGCTCGCGGATGGCCAGCGCCGGATCGCCGTACAGCTGCTCGCCCATCAGCAGTTCCTGGATGCGGTCGTCCGCGAGCCGGAACCGCAGGTCGGTGGATTCGTAGACCGGCTCCCCCGCCGAATTGGCCGCGGCGTGCACCAGGTCGGCGGTGGCGTGCGCCGGGAGGTCCTGTAGCGGGGCCAGCTGCGGTTCGGAACCCGAGTGGACGTCGATGGCTCCCAGCAGGGAGTCGAGGGAGGCGGCGCTCTGGCGCAGCGCCAGCCCCACGGCGGGGTGCCGGCAGGCGGCGTTCAGCACCCGGGTGCGGCCGCGCGCGTCCCACCGGGCCGTCTCCAGGGTCGTGTGCAGGTCGCCGAGGTCCACGGCGTAACTGATGCCGAGGTGTTCCACCACGACGTCCGGCAGCATGGCGGGATCGATCGCCAGCCGGTGCGCGACGGTCAGCAGGGCGACCATCAGCTGTTCCCGGATGTGCTGTTCGAGCGCCGTGGAGCCGGCCAGTTGCCGGACCGGCCGGTGCATGCCCGGGTCGGGCGAGGTGTGCAGTGCGCGCAACAGGGTCAGCAGTCCCTCCGACTGGAGGACTTCCGCGACCAGCCGGCACTGGGCCGAGGGCGGGGCCGTCCCGGCGACGGGGCCGGCTTCGGAGGTGATCAGGTCCATCAGGACGCTGTCGCGGTGGTCGCGCGGCTGCCGCACGAGCCAGCGGTGCAGCAGCCACCACGCGATCCCGCGGGCCCCGGCGGCATCGCCGAGGCCGACCGCGCTCGCGGCGCGGCGTACGAGCCTGGACTGGCCCTTGAAGAACTGCTCGTAGCTCGCCCGCTCCGGGCAGGGGTCCGCCACCCGGGCGAGGTTCTCCGGCTCCAGCACCAGCGCCCTGGCCGCGGCGTGGTTCCAGTACGTGGTGTAGAGGAAGGGGGCGATGACCAGCAGGGCCGCCTCGGCCGGGGACAGCGCCAGCTTGTCGGGGTTGATCACCTTCGACATCAGCCAGCTGACGCGGTCGGTCATCCGCTCGGCGAAGCCGAGGGGCCGCCAGGGATCGGCCTTCAGTAACCGCTCGTCCTTGTCCGAGCACAGGGCGAGCCGGCCGACGAGGGCCAGGGCCGCCTCGTGCAAGGCGTCGATCCCGGGGCCGTGCTCCACCTGCTTCCACACGGGGTGCTCCCGTGCCAGCACGGTCCACGCGTGGTCGCCGGAGGTCTCGGCGGCGGTGCGCTCCGGCCGCTGGAGCACGACGAACCCGTCGATGTCGGTCTCGGTGCTCAGCCGCACTTGCTGGCGCTGGACCTCGTGCTCCGCGGTCAGCGCGTCCACCGCGCTCTGGAGCTGGTCCTTGAGCTCGCTGAGCGTGCTCGGGCCCGCCTCGTCCGCCACCACGGTGCTGAGCGCCCGGGAGAAGAGGCTGAAGGTGCTGTTCCCGGCCGTGGCGTAGCGGGCGCGTTCACCGGGGGAGCAGGCGTAGACGTGGCAGTAGGAGCGGTCGCCTACGGCCTGCACCCGCATCCTCGACCACGGTGCGGCGTTGACCCCGCCCATCTCCTTCAGGGTCAGACCCTCGCGGCAGGCGTCGACGAAGACGACGACATTGCCGGCGACGCTGCGTTCGACGTAGCCGGACAGCTTGAGGGACAGGCACTTTCCGGGGAAGTCGTGGGTACGGGTCTGGGCGCCGCCGGGCACCAGGAAGTCGGTCCCGTCGTGGTGGATTCCGTGGCCGCTCAGGTAGAGCAGCAGGGTCTGACCCGGGGCGGCGTCCTGGAAGAAGCTCTCGACCGCCAGGTCGATGCTGTCGCGATCGGTCTCCTGCACGTCGTGGACGACGACGTCGTACCCCGTCGTACGCAACGCACGGGCCAGCTCGGACAGATCGCTCTCGATGAACGGGAGGTCGTCGATGGCCGGGTCTTTGTAGTAGGGCACCCCGATGAGAAGGGCCCGGAACGGTTCGCTCATGGCTCGACCGGCTCGGCTGGGAACTAGGCGCCGAAGGTCAGGGTGATGGCACCCTTCGCCGCTACCTGCGCCGACGTACCGACCAGCGCGATCCCCCCGCTGGCCGTCACCTCGAAGGAGACCTGTGCCTGGCGGAGCGGCATGCCGCCCTCCGGCACGGCGATCTCGCCGATCATCTGCTGGAGTCCGTCCACCGCGCGCTGCAGGTTCGCGCGCAGTACCGCGACCGGAATGTCCCGGACGAACGAGCCCTCCTCATCCTTGCGGCGGAAGATGCCCATCTCACCGCCGCCGGAGGGGGAGGTGGTGTCCGCGTCGTCGATCGACACGAGGAACGAGAGGGTCTTCTCCTCGGCTGCGCCGCTCCCGGTGGCCTCGTTGGTGACGTCTGCTGCCTGGCTGCTGCTCTGGAACACGGATCCCCCCAGTGGACCTGTGACGAGGTGTTCCGGCCAGCTTAGGACGGACCACCGACAGGCGGCGGAGAAAGCGGAAGTTCGCCCGCGGGGGCCTGGGGCAGGCGATCCGCAACCGCCCGCACATGCGGCGTCGTCGTCGGCCAGGGCTGGCACGGGCGGTGCGGACACAGCGCCCCAGGCGGGTCGCTGGCTCGCCCTTCGCACGGCAAGCGGAGCCTCCCCGGAGGTGGTCCGGTGATCACGGGACCACCAGCAGCGCCCACCCCTATCGGGGAAAGCCCAGAACCCGGCTTTCGGCAATACCCCTTTAGAGAGTCAGACTGACGATCCAGTAGTCGTACTCCTCCGCGGTGATGCCGCAGATGTGGGCACCGGAGCGGGACCGGGCGATGAATTCGATCCGCCCCTGGTCGTCTACGAGGCGGGCGACGTCGGCCCTGTCCGTAAGACGCACGCGGGCCCAGCCGACCCTGGTACTCCCCGTCACGACGGCCGTGATGAGGAACGTCCCGTCGTCGTCGACGACATCGGCTCGGCGTGCATGTTCGAGCCACAGCTGGTGGGCTCCCCCCAGGTCTCCCTTCAAGGGAAAGGCGGCTGGGCTCCACGCCGAATCCCGCCATGGCCCGCCAGGCCGTTTCGACCGAGGGTCCGGGTTCGTTGCCCTGGACCCTGTCCACTTCAAGGCCGCTGCTGCGGATGAGTTCAACGAGGTCGTCCTCGCTGGTGCGCAACATCATCTCCCTTCGCAGAAGGAATGGCGGTCTCCGATCGTCTGCTCTTCCATGAAGATGCAGGCGACGGCCCTCAGACAAAGAGAGGCCCTGTCTGCGCATTCGCAGACAGGGCCTCTTAAATCTATTCGGCGGCGTCCTACTCTCCCACAGGGTCCCCCCTGCAGTACCATCGGCGCTGAAAGGCTTAGCTTCCGGGTTCGGAATGTAACCGGGCGTTTCCCTAACGCAATGACCACCGAAATTCTTCGATTGTCAGACCGGGGACTCAAGTCCGACTCTCTACGCCAGATTCTACACATCCCAGGAGCGCGGGTTGCCGCACGCGTGGGCCGACGGGGACTCAGCCGAGCTCGGTCTCCTCGCCACCGACGCCCTCAGCCGGCGATTCCGTACCAGTCATCCCGAACCTGCAGCATCCACATGCGCATCGCGTCGTGGCGCGGGTCGTGGGGCAGGGCCGAGACCCGGGCGACCTCGGGACACTCCTGAGGAAGCCGCACCCATTCGGTCCCGTCCCAGGCCGGGTTCTATGCGCCCTTCGACAAGCCGCCGCAGCGGCGGCCCAGCTGCTGCCTCCTGCCCGCCCGTCCGCCTCCTGACCAGGGGATGACGGGCCGTCCGCTCACGCATCGCTCACGCATGGGCCCGGAAACGACTGAGCGCCCCACCTGGACGAACCGGGTGGGGCGCTCAGTAGCAGGTCAGAGGACGTGTCCCCCGCCTGCGAGCAGTAGGCCATGTCGGACTCGAACCGACAACCAACGGATTAAAAGTCCGCTGCTCTGCCAATTGAGCTAATGGCCCTCCGTGTGCTCACCCCAGAGCATAGCCGGACAGCGCCGGTGAGCCGATCGGGTATCGGCCGACCGGCCTGTCGCGGTCAGTTCACCGGCGGACCGGGGGCCTGGCGGCGGACCGGACACCGGTGACCGTCCGGCTTGTTGCGCACCATCAACTTCCGGGCCGGCTCTGGGCGAAGGCGCGCGCCGCGGGACGCGACAGGGCCCCCACGGCCGACTCGGTTCGAGTGGTCGTGGGGGCCCTGTCAGCAGTTCAGCTCAGGCGGCTGTGATCAGCCGTTGCGCTTCCAGCGCGGCTTGTCGTCGCGGCGGCCGCCGAAGGAGCCGGTGGAACCGGAGCCCGACGGGCGGTTGTCGTCGCGGCGGCCGTACGGGCGGTCGCCGGCGCCGCCGGAGCGGAAGCCACCGGACGGACGGTCGTCACGGTTGAAGCCACCGGAGGGACGGTCGTCGCGACGGAAGCCACCACCGGACGGACGGTCGCCACCGGAGCGGAAGCCGCCCGACGGACGGTCGTCACGGTTGAAGCCACCGGACGGACGGTCGTCGCGGCGGAAACCGCCACGGTCGCCACCACGGTCATCGCGGTTGAAGCCACCCGAGGGACGGTCGTCGCGACGGA
>NZ_JBWKJU010000024.1:0-56793 GCF_056432025.1 Streptomyces sp. NPDC045695 | reverse complement strand
GACGGAAGCCACCACCGGACGGACGGTCGCCACCGGAACGGAAGCCACCCGACGGACGGTCGTCGCGACGGAAGCCACCACGGTCGCCACCACGGTCATCGCGGTTGAAGCCACCCGAGGGACGGTCGTCGCGACGGAAGCCACCACCGGACGGACGGTCGCCACCGGAACGGAAGCCACCCGACGGACGGTCGTCGCGACGGAAGCCACCACGGTCGCCACCACGGTCGTCACGGTTGAAGCCACCCGACGGACGGCCACCACGGTCGCCACCGCGGTCGTCACGGCGGAAGCCGCCGCGGTCGCCGCCACGGTTGTCGCGGTCGCCACCACGGTTGTCACGACGCTCGAAGTTGCCGCGGTCGTCGCGCTGGGCGCGCTGCTCCTCGCGGCGCTCCTGCGCGGCCAGTTCGGCGGCAGCGGCGGCAGCGGCAGCCGCGACCTCGGCCTCGGCGGCCTCGGTCACCTCGGCGACAGCGGCCTCCGGGTCCTCGCCGCGCTCACGGGCGGAGCGGGCGACGAGGCGGTCGGCCTCCTCGCGGAGCTCCACGGCACGGCGCGACAGGCGCTCCAGCTGCTTGGTGAGCTCGGCGACCTCGCGCTCGGCCTGCTTGGCGGCGTTGTTCGCGGAGTCGGCCTGGACCTCGGTCAGCGAACGCGCACCGGTGATCTCGGCGACCTCCGGCTCGAAGGCGCCGACGCCCTGGACGATGTGGCGCGTGGCGTCGACGCCCGCGTCCTCCATCAGGCGGAAGATCTGGCGGCGCTGGTGCGGCAGGGCCAGGGAGACCACGACACCCGACTTGCCGGCACGGGCGGTACGGCCCGAGCGGTGCAGGTAGTCCTTGTGGTCGCCGGCCGGGTCCACGTTCAGGACGAGGTCGATGCCGTCGACGTGGATGCCGCGGGCGGCGACGTCGGTGGCGACGAGCGCGTTGACGTAGCCGTCCTTGAAGTCCGCGAGGACGCGGGTACGGGCGCCCTGCGTCATGCCGCCGTGCAGCGCGTCGGCCTTCACGCCGGCCTCGACGAGCTGCTCGGCGATGCGGTCGGCGCCCAGCTGGGTGCGGACGAAGATGATGGTGCGGCCCTTGCGGGCGGCGATGGCGGCCGTGACCGGCGCCTTGTCCTTCGGCTTCACGACGAGGACGTGGTGCGTCATGGTCGTGACGTTGCCCTGGGCGCTGTCGACCTCGTGCGTGACCGGGTTGGTCAGGTAGCGCTTGACCAGGGTGCCGATCTCGTTCTCCATGGTGGCGGAGAAGAGCATGCGCTGGCCGCCGCCGGGGATCTGGTCGAGCAGCTCGGTGACCTCGGGCAGGAAGCCCAGGTCCGCCATCTGGTCGGCCTCGTCGAGGACCGCGACCTGGACGTTCGCCAGGGAGCAGGCGCCACGGTTGATGATGTCGCGCAGACGGCCCGGGGTGGCGACGAGGACGTCGACACCGCGCTCCAGAGCGAAGATCTGGTTGCTCATGGAGGTACCGCCGCAGACGACCTTCATCTTCAGGCCGAGCACGTCGCCGTAGGGCTGGAGGGCGTCCGCGACCTGCATCGCGAGCTCACGGGTCGGCGTGAGGATGATCGCGCGGGGCTTCTTCTTCTCGGTGTGGCCGCCGGCCAGCGAGGCCAGGGTCGGCAGACCGAAGGAGAGGGTCTTGCCGGAACCGGTGCGGCCACGGCCGAGGATGTCCTTGCCGGCCAGGGCGTCCGGGATGGTCGCGGCCTGGATCGGGAAGGGGGCGGTGACGCCGTTCTGGGCGAGCTTGCGCACGATGCCCTCGGGCAGACCGAGGTCGCTGAAGGTGATCGTGGGCTCCGCGTCAGCGTCAGCGTCGTCGTCGAAGTCGGTGGTGGAGTCCTCAAGGGACCCGTCGGTGTTCACGTCGGCCTCAAGGGCCTCGATGATCTCGTTCGCCTCAGCGGCTTCGATGGCCTCGGTGACCGCAAGGGTCTCGGCGTCGACGATCTCGTTGGAGTCGTTCTCGGGCATGACGGAACGGTCAGAACTGGAAATGGACATGCGAAATGCGAAACCTTCCGGAGTCTCGGCACGCGCCCAAACTCCGTGAATCGCAAATCGACCGCCTCAATGCGGTCAGCCACGGCTAGGGAGAGTACGCGCCACACGGCGCTCTTCGGATTCGGCGCCGGGCAATGGGATCAAACGATCTATAACCATACGCACCCTCCCCCGGGTCTGGCAAATCGCTCCAGCAATAAGCCTCTGACCTGCGGTGATGCCGAGACCGGCAGCGCCCGCGAACCGCGCCCGCCCGCCCCCGGGACCCGTCCGGCCCCCGCCTGGACCCCCGGTCTAGGGCGCCGGCTGGGTGCTCGGCTCGGGCTGCGGACTCGCCGTCGGCGGAGTGGGTTCCGTCACAGGGGGCGTCGTGGCCGGCGGCTGCGGAGTCGGGCTGGCCGACTGCTGCCCGCCGCCCGAGCCCCCTGGCCCGCCCGAGCCGCCGGAACCGCCCGAGCCGCCCGAACCGGAGCCCCCGGAGCCGCCCGGCGGCACCTGGGGGCCCTGTCCGCCCGCACCCCCGCCCGGCCCCGCCGACGGCACGGGCACTCCCGGAGCGCCGCCGGGCGCGCCCGGGCTGGGCGAGGCCCCGGTCGCCCCGGAGGCCTTGCCGTCCTCCTTGGGCTTGCCGTCCTGGGTCCCCGTACCGTCCTTCGCGCCGTGTCCGTTGCCGTGGACCCCGGAGTTCCGCCCCGCGGCGGAGCCCGCGCCCGCCGCGGCGCCGGCCCGGCGGTCCGCCGAGGAGGAGGGCCCGGGCTTCGCCGCGTCCTCGCCGACACTCATGCAGCCGGCCGTCGCGGCGACCGCGAGCGCGGTGACGGTCAGTCGGAGGGAAGCGGACAACTGGCGCACGGGGCACCTCCGGAGCCTGAGGGCGGGATGAGGCCGATCGGTCCGCATGAGCGGGTCAATGTGCCCAACTCCCTTTGACCCGTAAGGGACACGCCCTCAGGCGAACAGCTGCTCAGCCACCTGTGACCCGAGGTGTACGGCGCCCAGCCCGACCAGCACCGACGCCGCCGCGTTCGCCGCCGCCAGGAACTTCCAGCCCCGCTCGGCCAGCCGCAGCGTCTCGTACGAGAGCGTCGAGTAGGTGCTCAGCGCCCCGCACAGCCCGGTCCCGAGCAGCAGCTCCAGCCGCGAGGAGGCGGCCCCGGCCAGCACCGCCCCGGTCAGCACCCCCAGCACCAGGCAGGCGGCCGCGTTGACCACGAAGGTCCCCCAGGGGAAGACGGAGTCGTGGCGCAGCTGCACCGCACGGTCCGTCAGGTAGCGCAGGGGTGCGCCGACGGCCGCGCCCACCACCACGAGGAGCCAGTTCACCGCGGCGCCCGCCCCGCTCGCCACGTCGGCCCCGACCCATGCCCCGGACCACGCCCCGGCCCACGCCCCCATCCCCGCACCGCCCGCCGCGTCACCGAGGCCGCCGCCCACACCGCGCCCAGCGCCGCCACCACCGTGAGCCCGGCGTACGCCAGCGCGGTCCTGGCCTCCCCCTCGTCCAGGAGCCGCGAGAAGTCCACCGCGTAGGTGGAGAAGGTGGTGAACCCGCCGAGCACCCCGACCCCGGCGAAGGGCCGCACCAGCGGATGCGGCGCGACCCGCCCGCCCTCGCTGATCAGCACCATGAGGACGCCGATCAGCGCGCAGCCGGCCACATTGATCCAGAAGGTCGCCCAGGGGAAGGCCCCGGGCCCGGCCGCCCACAGCAGGCCGGCCCCGTACCGCGCCGAGGCCCCGACCGCGCCGCCCGCGGCCACCGCCGCGAGCACCCGGCCCTGCGGCTCGGCCCGCTGCGCGGGGACGTGCAGGTCGACGTCCGGGTCGATGGCCTCCGCGGAGACGGCCCGCGCGTCGGGGAGCGGCCCGGTCACCCGTACCCCAGGGCGTGCAGCCGCTCGTCGTCGATCCCGAAGTGGTGGGCGATCTCGTGCACCACGGTGACCTCCGTCTCCGCGACCACGCTCTCCCGGTCCTCGCACATCCGCAACGTGGGATTGCGGTAGATCGTGATCCGGTCGGGCAGCACCCCGGCGTACCACTCGCCGCGGTCCGTCAGCGGGGTCCCCTCGTAGAGACCGAGCAGCTCCGGGTCATCGGCGGGCGGTTCGTCCTCGACGAACACCGCCACGTTGTCCATCAGCCGCGTCAGCTCCGGCGGGATGCGGTCCAGGGCCTCTGCGACGAGCTCTTCGAACTCCTCGCGCGTCATCTCCAGCACCGGGCCATTGTCCCTCCGGCAGGGGCCCCTCCCCCGAGCGGGGCGAAACCGTTTTGGCGATAGCTCCCCGGATCCCATATGCTTCTCACGTCCCCGACGCGCTGAGAAGTGCCCGGCGGGCCTTTAGCCCTCATCGTCTAGTGGCCCAGGACGCCGCCCTTTCAAGGCGGTAGCACGGGTTCGAATCCCGTTGGGGGTACGCATTACCGTGTGCGAGACTTGTTCTCGCACGCTGCAAGGTCCTGTGGAGCAGTTGGTTAGCTCGCCACCCTGTCAAGGTGGAGGTCGCGGGTTCAAGTCCCGTCAGGATCGCTGAAGCCGGAAACGGTTTCGTGGCTGGGTAGCTCAGTTGGTACGAGCGATCGCCTGAAAAGCGATAGGTCGCCGGTTCGACCCCGGCCCCAGCCACCATCAAGAAGGCCCCGTCCATCGGACGGGGCCTTCTGTGGTTACTCCCCTTCGGTCCCGGTCCCGGTCTCGGTCACCGTCCGCGCCTTGCGGCGCCACTGCACCAGGCCCACGGCCGCCGCCCCCGCGGCGACCAGCCCGAGCAGCGCCCAGTCCGGCACGCCGCCGGCCACCGACCGGACCCGCTCCTCCACCGCGAACGAGTCGTCCACGTCCAGCAGCCCCGGCAGCGCGCTCGCCCCGTCGAAGGCCAGGAACAGCGCCCCCAGGGTGATGAAGAACAGCCCGGACAGCAGCGAGGTGGTGTGCAGCTCGAAGCGGCCCACCGTGAAGGCCCGCCCGCGCAGCCAGGGCCGCCTGCCCAGCTCGAACCGCTCCCACAGCAGGGCCAGCAGGAACAGCGGCAGGGCCATCCCGAGGGCGTAGACGGCCAGCAGCAGGCCCCCGTAGACCGGGCTGCCGCTGACCGCCGCCACCGTCAGGACGCTGCCCAGGATCGGGCCGGCGCAGAAGCCCGCCAGCCCGTAGACCGCGCCGAGCGCGTACACCGACACGGCGGTGGTCGGCCGGATCCGGCCCGACAGCTCCGCGAGCCGCTTCGGGGCGAAGCCGAGGCCCAGGATCTGCGCGAGCCCGAGCGCGATGATCAGCCAGCCGCCGGCCAGGACGAGCTGGTCGCGGTTGCCGTGGAAGAACCGTCCGGCGTACGAGCCGGCCGCCCCCAGCGGTACGAGGGTGCTCGCGAGGCCCGCGTAGAAGATCCCGGTACGGGCCAGCAGGCGGGAGGGGGAGTCGATCGAGTAGGCGAAGAAGGCGGGCAGCAGCAGGGCGCTGCACGGGCTGAGCAGGGCGAGGAGGCCGCCCAGCAGGGCGGCCAGGTACCCGATGTCGGTCACTGCTTCGCCGCCGCCTCGGCCTGGGCGATCGCGGCGGTGAAGGCGTCCAGCGGCTGGGCGCCGGCGATCGGCTTGCCGTTGACCAGGAAGGACGGGGTGGAGGTCACGCCGATGCGGTAGCCCTCGTCCTGGTCCTTCTTCAGCGCCGCCGCGGCCTGCTCCCCGGCCATGTCCGCCGAGAAGCGCTCCAGGTCGGGCACGCCGGCCTGCCGCGCCAGCTCGACCAGGCGCGGCCCGGCGAAGCCCTTCTCCTTCGCGCCCTCGGCGTACGCCGCCGCGTGGAACTGCTCGAACCGGTCCTGCTGCCCGGCTGCCCAGGCGGCCTTCGCGGCGGCCTCGGAGTCGGCGCCGAAGATCGGGAAGTTGCGCCACTCGATGCGCAGGGTGCCGTTCTCCACGTACTTCTTCACCAGCGCAGGTTCGGTGTCCCGGGCGAACTTGCCGCAGTAGCCGCACTTGAAATCGGAGTACTCGATGAGCACCACGGGCGCGTCGGCGCGGCCCACGGCGAGCTTGTCGCCCGGCTCGCGGCGGGCCAGCGCCTTGAGCGCCGCGGCGGGGTCGGTACGGGGCGAGGCCGCGGCGGAGGAACCGCCGGAGCCCTTCTCGGCGGGGGCGGTGGCCTGCCAGGACACGATGCCGAGGGTGACGGCGGCGATGGCCACCCCGGCGCAGTAGAGGAGGGGCTTGCGGCGCGACGAGGAGGAAGGGGACGAAGAGGAAGGGGAAGGGGACATGCGGGAGCTCCAGAGCTGCGGTGGATACGGGAAGGAGGTGGCCCGGCGGATGCGGGCGGCGGTCTCCTAGACCCGCATCACGGACAGCTCCACCGGCCCGGGCACCGGCCGGTCCGGCCCGCGTACGAGGGCCCGTACGGGCGTCTCCCCGCCGGTCCGCACCCCCGCGGGCAGCGCCCGCGCCACCGGCAGCAGACCGTGCCCGGCCCCGGCCCGCGCCGGCAGGGCGGGGACGTCACCGAGATCGGGGGCCCCCGGAGCGCAAGCCGGCCCGCGGCGGCCGCCCAAGGCCGCCTGAACGGCGGGCCGGGCCGTCGGGGAGGCGTCGGCCCGGGCCGTCACCGCGGGCGGCCCGTCCGCCGAGGGCGAGGCCGGGCCCGGGGCCGCCGGGGCGGCGAAGCCCAGGAGCACCGCCAGCACCGCCAGCGCCGCCAGCACAGCGCAGCGCAGGAGGCGGGGGCGGGACACGTGGGCTGCCTCTCACTCGTACGGCCGAGGGACTCGTCCCGAAATGGTACGGGTCGGCCCGACAAATGCGTTCGCCACCCGGAGGGACCAGGTGAGATCCTCGATCAGGTATGTCTACTTCCTTCGCCGCCCTGCAGACGCTTCTCGGTGAGATCTCCCTCCGTGACGCGCACCGCCTCGGCCGCCGCCTTGAGGGCGCCCGCCGTATCCGCAAGCCCGAGGCCAAGCAGGCCGTGCTCGACGAGATCGCCGCGGAGGCCGCGAAGGCCGCCGAGCGACTGGCCGGCCGCGCCTCGCGGATGCCGGAGGTCACGTATCCCGAAAACCTGCCCGTCAGCCAGAAGAAGGACGAGATCGCCGAGGCGATACGCGACCACCAGGTCGTGATCGTCGCTGGTGAGACGGGGTCCGGCAAGACCACGCAGATCCCCAAGATCTGCATGGAGCTGGGCCGGGGCGTCCGGGGCATGATCGGGCACACCCAGCCCCGCCGGATCGCCGCGCGCACGGTCGCGGAGCGGATCGCCGAGGAGCTGCGGTCCGAGATCGGCCAGACGGTCGGCTGGAAGGTCCGGTTCACCGACCAGGTGGACCAGGACGCGACCTTCGTCAAGCTGATGACCGACGGCATCCTGCTCGCCGAGATCCAGACGGACCGCGAGCTGCGGGCCTACGACACGATCATCATCGACGAGGCCCACGAGCGGTCCCTGAACATCGACTTCCTGCTGGGCTACCTGGCCACGCTGCTGCCCAAGCGCCCGGACCTCAAGGTGGTCATCACCTCCGCCACCATCGACCCGCAACGGTTCTCCCGGCACTTCGGGGACGCGCCGATCGTCGAGGTCAGCGGGCGGACGTATCCGGTGGAGGTCCGCTACCGCCCGCTCCTGGAGGACGACTCCGAGGACTCCGACCGCGACCAGATCACCGCGATCTGCGAGGCCGTGGACGAGCTCCAGTCCGAGGGACCGGGCGACATCCTGGTCTTCCTCTCCGGTGAGCGGGAGATCCGCGACACGGCGGACGCGCTGAACAAGCGCAATCTCCGCTTCACCGAGGTGCTCCCCCTCTACGCACGCCTCTCGCACGCCGAGCAGCACCGGGTCTTCCAGCAGCACACCGGGCGCCGGATCGTCCTCGCCACGAACGTGGCCGAGACCTCCCTGACCGTCCCGGGCATCAAGTACGTGATCGACCCGGGCACCGCCCGCATCTCCCGCTACAGCCACCGCACCAAGGTGCAGCGCCTGCCCATCGAGCGGATCTCGCAGGCCAGCGCCAACCAGCGCAAGGGCCGCTGCGGCCGCACCAGCGACGGCATCTGCATCCGGCTGTACTCCGAGGACGACTTCCTCTCCCGTCCGGAGTTCACGGACGCCGAGATCCTGCGCACGAACCTGGCCTCCGTCATCCTCCAGATGACCGCCGCCGGCCTCGGCGAGATCGAGAAGTTCCCCTTCATCGACCCGCCGGACCACCGCAACATCCGCGACGGCGTCCAGCTCCTCCAGGAGCTCGGGGCACTGGATCCCTCCGAGAAGGACCCCAAGAAGCGGCTCACGCAGATGGGCCGCCAGCTCTCCCAGCTCCCCGTGGACCCGCGCCTGGCCCGCATGGTCATCGAGGCCGACAAGAACAACTGCGTCCGCGAGGTCATGGTCATCGCGGCGGCCCTGTCCATCCAGGACCCGCGCGAGCGGCCCTCGGACAAGCAGACCCAGGCCGACCAGAACCACGCCCGCTTCAAGGACGAGACCAGCGACTTCCTCTCGTTCCTGAACATGTGGCGCTACGTGCGCGAGCAGCAGAAGGAGCGCGGCTCGTCCTCGTTCCGCCGGATGTGCAAGCAGGAGTACCTGAACTTCCTGCGGATCCGCGAGTGGCAGGACATCTACTCGCAGCTGCGTACGGTCGCCAAGGGCATGGGCCTCCACGTCGAGGAGCCCTCGGCGGGCACAGACGCCCCCGAGCAGGTCATCCACGTCTCGCTGCTGGCCGGTCTGCTCTCGCACATCGGGCTGAAGGACACCGACAAGAACGAGTACCTGGGCGCGCGGTCCGCCAAGTTCGCGATCTTCCCGGGCTCCTCGCTGTTCAAGAAGCAGCCGAAGTTCGTGATGTCGGCCGAGCTGGTGGAGACCTCGCGGCTGTGGGCCCGGGTGAACGCCAAGGTCGAGCCCGAGTGGGTGGAGCCGCTCGCCCAGCACCTGATCAAGCGCACCTACAGCGAACCGCACTGGGAGAAGGACCAGGCGGCCGTGATGGCGTATGAGAAGGTCACGCTGTACGGCGTGCCGATCGTCGCGCAGCGGAAGATCAACTACGGCCGGATCGACCCCGAGGTCTCGCGCGAGCTGTTCATCCGCAACGCGCTGGTCGAGGGCGACTGGCGCACGCACCACAAGTTCTACGCGGACAACCGCAAGCTCCTCACGGAGGTGGAGGAGCTGGAGAACCGGGCCCGGCGCCGCGACATCGTGGTGGACGACGAGACCCTCTTCGACTTCTACGACCAGAGGATCCCCGAGCACGTGGTCTCGGGGGCGCACTTCGACTCGTGGTGGAAGCACAAGAAGCGCGAGGAGCCCGAACTCCTCGACTTCGAGCGCGAGATGCTGCTGACCGAGAAGGCGGCCGGGGTCACCAAGGCCGACTACCCGGACACCTGGCGTCAGGGCCAGCTGAAGTTCCGGGTGACCTACCAGTTCGAGCCGGGCGCGGACGCGGACGGCGTGACCGTCCACATCCCGCTCCAGGTGCTGAACCAGGTCACCGACGAGGGCTTCGACTGGCAGATCCCGGGGCTGCGCCAGGAGGTCGTCACCGAGCTGATCCGCTCGCTGCCCAAGCCGATCCGCCGGCACTACGTGCCCGCGCCGAACTTCGCGACCCGCTTCCTGGACACGGCGGTGCCCCTGCAGGAGCCGCTGCCGGTCACCCTGGCGCGCGAGCTCCAGCGGATGGTCGGCGTCCCGGTCTCGGCCGAGGACTTCGACCTCAGCCGGATCCCCGACCATCTGAAGATCACCTTCCGGATCGTCGACGAGCGCCGCAAGAACCTCGCCGAGGACAAGGACCTGGAGGCCCTGCGGCTGCGTCTGAAGCCCAAGGCCCGCCAGGCCCTCTCCAAGGCCGCCGCGGCCACCGCCGAGCGGGCGGGCGGGGAGTCGCTGGAGCGCAGCGGCCTGACCGACTGGACCATCGGCACGCTGACCAAGGTCTTCGAGACCCGGCGCGCGGGCCAGCCGGTGAAGGCCTACCCGGCGCTGGTGGACGAGGGCGCGTCCGTAGCCGTACGGCTCTTCGACACGCAGGCCGAACAGGAGCAGGCGATGTGGCTGGGCACCCGCCGGCTCATCCTGCTGAACATCCCGGTGAATCCGGCGAAGTTCGCCTCGGACCATCTGACGAACCAGCAGAAGCTGGCCCTTTCGCGCAACCCGCACGGCTCCATCCAGGCGCTGTTCGACGACTGCGCCACGGCGGCCACCGACCGGCTGATCGCCGACCACGGCGGCCCCGCCTGGGACGAGGCGGGCTTCCGCAAGCTGTACGAGGCCGTCCGCGCCGACCTGGTCGACACGACCGTGCGCACGGTCGGGCAGGTCCAGCAGGTGCTGGCCGCCTGGCAGGCCTGTGAGCGCCGTCTGAAGGCCACGAGCAGTCTGGCCCTGGTCGCCAACATCCAGGACGTCAGAACGCAGCTGGCGGCCCTCGTGCCGCCCGGTTTCGTGACGCTCACCGGGCTGCGCAGGCTGCCGGACCTGATGCGCTACCTGGTGGCGGCGGACCGGCGGCTCCAGCAGATGCCCACGGCCGTCCAGCGCGACACCACGCGGATGCAGAAGGTCCACGAGATGCAGGACGAGTACGCCTGGCTGCTGGAGCAGCTCCCGAAGGGGCGGCCGGTCCCGTCGGCGGTCACCGACATCCGCTGGATGATCGAGGAACTGCGGGTCAGTTACTTCGCGCACGCGCTCGGGACGGCGTACCCGGTCTCCGACAAGCGGATCGTGAAGGCGGTGGATGCGGCCGCCCCGTGACCCGCGGCGTGATCGGGTTCGACTGCACCCCCTGAGCTGCGGTACAGTCTGATTCGCAGCCGCCGAGCGGCCGCAAATCAAGGACCTGTGGAGCAGTTGGTTAGCTCGCCACCCTGTCAAGGTGGAGGTCGCGGGTTCAAGTCCCGTCAGGTTCGCAGAAACGTCAGGGCCCGCACCCCCCAGGGGATGCGGGCCCTGACGCGTTGACGGCCGCGGCATCCTGCCCGGGGGCCGCCGCACCACCGCCGCGCGCCGCCGCGCAGCCACCCCCTCACGGAATCCCCCGATCGCATGATGCGCCCACCAGGCGCGTCCCCATTACGGGGTGGATTACCGGATGTACAAGAGTGATCATCTGTGACGGGAGTCACCGCACGAGTTTTCGGGACTCCCACTTTTATCGCACCCCTACGCACAGTCGATTTAATATGTGCAATGGCACCCTCGCCCGATGACGCCCTCCTCCAGCGATACCGCCCTGACCCGGGCATAAAAAAGATCGCGCTGGACCCGGCGGAGTCCAGCGCGATCAAACGACAGACGGACCTGTTGGGGCAGGTCCGGTCGCGTGAAGCTATGTGGGTTTCATCGGATTGGGGGACCCGATTCAGACCCGTTTAAAGCGGGGTGTTTACGCGACCTCAGGCCTCGCTGCGCTGCTGCGGAATTCCCGCGAGCAGTGCGCGAACCTCGGCCTCGCGGTACCGGCGGTGTCCACCCAGGGTGCGGATGGACGTGAGCTTGCCAGCCTTGGCCCAGCGGGTGACCGTCTTCGGGTCCACGCGGAACATCGTGGCAACCTCAGCCGGGGTCAGCAGCGGCTCGGCATCAGGGGTGCGAGCGGTCATGAGCGGCCTCCTCGGGAGAACCGAACCATCTCGGTTCTTTCCTCTAAATTCTGCACCTTGGCCCGCGTTGCCCGAAATGGACATACGCGGGCCGAGTCGGTTATAGGACGAACGGCTTGTCCTCGGCACTACAACTACACCATCCGTCCAGCCTCGACGGCCAAACCGACGGAATTGCCCTCCGAGGTGTTCATCAGCGGCGGAAGCCGATGGACCGTCCCATAACGGACAGTCACCCCACTGTGACGATCAGTCACAGAGCGATCAGGAGTCGTCAGACCCCCCGTAGAGCGCGATGCCGAGCATTCCGCCCTTAGTTGGGCGGAAGGAACCCTCCCCGGACTCCTTGTCCTATTTTGGCACGAGGGATGGGGAAGGGCGCAAGGGTGTGGTTAGTGCGGTCCGTCACCCTTGGGCCAATGGCCCGTATCGGGACGTAGGTCCTGGCACTACGTCCCTAATCCTACGGTCAGGGCTCTGATCAGCCAGTATGGCCCGATCGACCGATACGCGGCGGTACGTACGGGCCCTCGCAGGACCCCTTCGGACCCGATCGGGCCGTCCCGGCGACTTCCGGCCTAATTCGCGAAAAGTCGCTCCCGGACCGCCCGCCACCGCTCCGCCAGGTCCCCGTAGACCTCGGACGCCCGCGCCGGGTCCCCCGCCCGCAGGGCCGCGATGCCCGCCGCCAGGTCCCCCGCCGACCGGTCGGCCGCCAGCCGGTCCGCCGGCAGGGCGTGCAGCAGCCCGCCGTAGTCCAGCTCGACCATCGAGCGCGGGTGGAACTCCTCCAACCAGCTCCCGACCTCCACCAGGCCCTCCGCGAGCATCCCGTACCCCTCGGCCTCCCGCAGGGTCCGAAGGGCCCGGGCGAGCCGCCGTCGCGCCTGCACCATCGGCGTCCGGTAGCGCAGCCGCTCGCCCGGCACGTAATCCCGCTCCTCGTCGGCCACCAGCACGAACCAGCGCAGCGGGATCTGCCACACCCCCGTACGGATCCACGGGCGCGCGTCCGGGTTCCGCTCGCGCCAGCGCTCGTAGTCCTCGGCGGCCTGCCGCCGCAGGGCCGGCGGGAGCGCCGCGTCCAGGACGGGGCGGGGAAACGACTCGGCCAGCTCCTGCAGCGCCAGCCAGCCACGCAGCCGGGTGCGCCACGGGCAGACCAGCAGCGTCCCGTCGACCTCCGCCGTGAACGCGTCCGCGCTCTCGTGCGCCGGCACCCCCACCACCGGGACCCGCACCACGTCGCGGAGCGAGCGGCGCAGTTCGTCCTGGGCGGTGGGGCACACCCCGCGCCGGGCGTAGTCGGCCCAGTGCGCGCGCTCCGGCTCCGGAAAGGCCGTCAGGGGCTCGTAGACGCGCAGGTAGGAGGCGTAGGGGACGGCCGGCGCCGACCGCGCGGAGGGCAGCAGGGGATCGGGGGTTTCGCTCACGCCTGCTACCTCCCCCTTTCGGGGGCCCGGGTCACCTCCGGGCCGCTCCGAGACGCCTCCGGGCCTACCACGAGCGGGGGCTCGTACGCTGGAAGAGTCCCGATCTTTGGACAGGTCGACTACGCGCGGCCCGGAGGTCTTACTCTGCTCCCAGCGCGCCCTCCCCCACCCGCAGGGCGGGCGTCTTTCCGCCGCATCTCTTCCATGGGAGTCACCACCGTGACCGAAATGACCGACGGCGTCCTGCACACCCTGTTCCGTTCGGAACAGGGTGGCCACGAGCAAGTCGTGCTGTGCCAGGACCGAGCCTCCGGCCTGAAGGCCGTCATCGCGATCCACTCCACCGCCCTGGGCCCCGCCCTCGGTGGTACGCGCTTCCACGCGTACGCCTCGGACGAGGAGGCCGTCCTCGACGCGCTGAACCTCTCGCGCGGCATGTCGTACAAGAACGCCCTCGCCGGTCTCGACCTCGGCGGCGGCAAGGCCGTGATCATCGGCGACCCGGACGTCCTGAAGTCCGAGGAACTGCTGCTGGCCTACGGCCGGTTCGTGGAGTCCCTCGGCGGCCGCTACGTGACCGCCTGCGACGTCGGCACCTACGTGGCCGACATGGACGTCGTGGCCCGCGCGACCCGCTGGGCGACCGGCCGCTCCCCCGAGAACGGCGGCGCCGGCGACTCCTCGGTGCTCACCGCCTTCGGTGTCTTCCAGGGCATGCGCGCCAGCGCGCAGCACGTGTGGGGCGACCCGACCCTGCGCGGCCGCAAGGTCGCCGTGGCCGGCGTCGGCAAGGTCGGCCACTACCTGGTCGAGCACCTGCTGGAGGACGGCGCCGAAGTCGTGATCACGGACGTACGGGCGGAGTCCGTGCGCCGGATCCTCGACAAGCACCCGGGCAAGGTCACGGCGGTGGCCGACACCGACGCGCTGATCCGCGTGGAGGGCCTGGACATCTACGCCCCCTGCGCCCTCGGCGGCGCCCTGGACGACGTCACCGTGCCGGCCCTCACCGCCAAGATCGTCTGCGGTGCGGCCAACAACCAGCTCGCCCACCCGGGCATCGAGAAGGACCTCCAGGACCGCGGGATCCTCTACGCCCCGGACTACGTCGTCAACGCGGGCGGCGTGATCCAGGTCGCCGACGAGCTGGTCGGTTTCGACTTCGACCGCTGCAAGGCCAAGGCGACGAAGATCTTCGACACCACCCTGGAGATCTTTGCTCGCGCGAAGATGGACGGCATCCCGCCGGCCGCCGCGGCCGACCGGATCGCCGAGCAGCGGATGGCGGACGCCCGCGCCGCGCGCGCGGTCTAGGCACCTCCCGGGCTGCCGGGTGCGCCCGCCGGGGTGCGGCGAGACGGAACTCACTGCACTTCGGCGGGTCGCGGGCCAGGAAAGGGTTAAAATCGCGGTTGACCAGCCAGGACGGGGCGCCTTGTTGGTTCTGCACCGGGGCGCGTCATGCGGGCGGCGTACCGTACGGCCGCGGAAGCAGGTACCGTTAAACCCCTACGGACGGTCTCTCCACGGAGAGCCCGCTCCGAACCATGAACGCGTGTCAGACTCTGGGGCCGTCGAGCCCCGTCACCGAGGGGGTCGAGCCATGGGGCGCGGCCGGGCCAAGGCCAAGCAGACAAAGGTCGCCCGCCAGCTGAAGTACAACAGCGGCGGGACTGACCTCTCGCGTCTGGCCAATGAGCTGGGCGCATCGCCGACGGATCCGCTGCCTGTCAGCGAGCCGGTCGAAGTCGATGACGATCTGGACGACGACGACCCGTACGCCAAGTACGCGGATCTGTACAACAGCGATGACGACGACGAGGACGAGGAGTCCGGTCCGTCGGCACAGCGTCGCGGCGCTTGACGTTCTCTCCAGAGCGTCTGCACAACAGGGTCAAAGACTGAAACCCGGTCCAGGGCATAGCCCCGGACCGGGTTTCAGTGCTGCTCAGCTCGCGTAGGAACCGGTGAGGGTCGCGCCCTCGGTGTGGTCGCCGCGGTCCAGGATCTCGCCCGCGACCCAGGCGTCGACGCCCCGGTCCGCCAGCGCGGTCAGCGCCACGTCCACCGACTCCTGCGGGACGACGGCCATCATGCCGACGCCCATGTTCAGGGTCTTCTCCAGCTCCAGCTGCTCCACCTGCCCGGCCTTGCCGACCAGGTCGAAGATCGCGCCCGGGGCCCAGGTCGTACGGTCGACCGTGGCGTGCAGGTGGTCCGGGATGACCCGGGCCAGGTTCGCCGCGAGGCCGCCGCCGGTGATGTGCGAGTAGGCGTGCACCTCGGCCGTACGGGTGAGGGCCAGGCAGTCCAGCGAGTAGATCTTGGTGGGCTCCAGGAGCTCCTCGCCGAGGGTGCGGCCGAGCTCCTCGACGTGCTGGTCCAGGGACATCCCGGCCCGGTCGAAGAGGACGTGCCGGACCAGCGAGTACCCGTTCGAGTGAAGACCGGACGACGCCATGGCGATCACGGCGTCACCCGTACGGATGCGATCCGCGCCGAGCAGCTGGTCGTACTCGACGACGCCCGTCCCGGCGCCCGCCACGTCGAAGTCGTCCGGCCCCAGCAGGCCGGGGTGTTCGGCGGTCTCGCCGCCGACCAGGGCGCAGCCGGCGAGCACGCAGCCCTCGGCGATGCCCTTGACGATGGCGGCGACACGCTCGGGGTGGACCTTGCCGACGCAGATGTAGTCGGTCATGAAGAGCGGTTCGGCACCGCAGACGACGATGTCGTCCATGACCATCGCGACCAGGTCGTGGCCGATCGTGTCGTACACGCCGAGCTGGCGGGCGATGTCGACCTTGGTGCCGACTCCGTCGGTGGCGGAGGCGAGCAGCGGGCGCTCGTAGCGCTTGAGGGCGGAGGCGTCGAAGAGGCCGGCGAAGCCGCCGAGGCCGCCGAGGACCTCGGGGCGCTGCGTCTTCTTCACCCACTCCTTCATCAGCTCGACGGCGCGGTCTCCCGCTTCGATGTCCACGCCCGCGGCTGCGTAGCTGGCACCGGTGGTCTTCTCTGTCATGACAGGGAGAGCTTTCGTGTCGTTACTGCGGGTGGTGCGGGGTCCTGGCAGAAGCTGCGAAGCAGGACCCCGCGCAGGTGGAGCGAGGGGTACGGGCCCCCGGACGGGCCGCGGATTGCGGACTACGGACGACGGAGCGCGTCGGCGGCGTCCGTGCCACCGGCCAGCTCGGTCTCCAGGAGCTGCTTGCCCAGGAGCTGCGGGTCCGGCAGGTCCATCGGGTACTCGCCGTCGAAGCAGGCACGGCAGAGGTTGGGCTTCTGGATGGTGGTCGCCTCGATCATCGCGTCGAGCGAGATGTAGGAGAGCGAGTCCGCGCCCAGGGAGGTGGCGATCTCGTCGACCGACATGCCGTTGGCGATCAGCTCGGCCCGGGTGGCGAAGTCGATGCCGAAGAAGCACGGCCACTTCACCGGCGGCGAGGAGATCCGGATGTGGACCTCCGCCGCGCCGGCCTCGCGGAGCATCTTGACCAGGGCGCGCTGGGTGTTGCCGCGGACGATCGAGTCGTCGACGACCACCAGGCGCTTGCCCCGGATGACTTCCTTGAGGGGGTTGAGCTTCAGACGGATGCCGAGCTGGCGGATCGTCTGCGAGGGCTGGATGAAGGTCCGGCCGACGTAGGCGTTCTTGACCAGGCCGACGCCGAACGGGATCCCGCTGGCCTCGGCGTACCCGACGGCGGCGGGCGTGCCGGACTCCGGCGTCGCTATCACCAGGTCGGCGTCGACCGGGGCTTCCTTGGCCAGGCGCCGACCCATCTCGACACGCGAGAGGTAGACGTTCCGGCCGGCGATGTCGGTGTCCGGGCGCGCCAGGTAGACGTACTCGAAGACACAGCCCTTGGGCTTTGCTTCCGCGAACCTGGAGGTGCGCAGGCCGTTCTCGTCGATCGCGATGAGCTCGCCCGGCTCGACCTCGCGGACGAAGCTGGCGCCGCAGATGTCGAGGGCGGCGGTCTCACTCGCGACCACCCAGCCGCGCTCCAGGCGGCCGAGGACCAGCGGGCGGATGCCCTGCGGGTCACGGGCGGTGTAGAGGGTCCCCTCGTCCATGAAGACCAGCGAGAAGGCGCCCTTGACCTGAGGCAGGACCTTGGCGGCCGACTCCTCGATGGTCAGGGGCTTGCCGTCGTCGTCGGTCTGTCCGGCGAGCAGGGCGGTGACCAGGTCGGTGTCATTCGTGGCGGCCACCTGGGTGGCACGGCCGTCCTGACGGGGGAGGTCGGCGACCATCTCGGCGAGCTCGGCGGTGTTCACCAGGTTGCCGTTGTGACCCAGGGCAATGGAGCCGTGGGCGGTCGCGCGGAAAGTGGGCTGCGCGTTCTCCCAGACGGAGGCGCCAGTGGTCGAATAGCGGGCGTGACCGACCGCGATATGACCCTGGAGCGAGCCGAGAGAGGTTTCGTCGAAGACTTGGGAAACGAGGCCCATGTCCTTGAAGACGAGGATCTGGGAACCGTTGCTCACAGCGATGCCCGCGGACTCTTGTCCGCGGTGCTGCAATGCATACAGTCCGAAGTAGGTGAGCTTGGCGACCTCTTCACCCGGAGCCCAGACACCGAAGACGCCGCAAGCGTCCTGGGGGCCCTTTTCGCCGGGGAGCAGGTCGTGGTTGAGTCGTCCATCACCACGAGGCACGCTTCGAGTGTAGGCGAGATCGACCACTGGTCCGAATTGGGGACGGCCGGGAAATCTCACAGCACACAGGGTGACGGATCGGCCTCCGCTCGGTACGCGAATCGCTCGTAGATTTCTACAGGCGTCGTTGCGGAGCATCTCCGGAGCGTCGCCCTCCGTTCCCGTCCGTGAGCGCCAACGGACCAGGCCTGACCGCTGAGGTGGGTCCGTGTCGTGGCTTTGTGTCTTCATACGAGGCCCGCGTGCGCCGAAGGCCCCTCTCCAGCGTCGGCCCGAGGGCGTTTTCCGGCCGTGCGGAGGGGCCCGTTCACTCCACGGACGAGACCGCCACGGCGGTCAGACCGCTGCCGTCGGGGGCGGTGAGGGTCAGGGCCTGACCCTGGATCAGCCACGTGAGCGGGCCGCGGGCGAACAGGGCGGTCAGGGCCCGCTCCACCTCGCCGGCCGGGCCCTCGCAGGCCATACGGGTGGAGGTGACCGGGCCGAAGGTGAGGGTGGCCGCCTCGACCGTGACCTTGGCGCTGAACCGGTTGCAGCCCAGCACTCCGCTCGCGGCGCCGTCGGCGGCGAGGGTGAAGCGGGCCCGGCCGGCGGCCTCGGCGGGTACGGAGGACACCGTCCCGCCGCTGATCAGCGCGTCGACCTTCCATTCGGTGGTGGTGAGCGGCGCGTCCGCGGCCGGAAGCCGTGAGGTCATGGCGATGGTGCTCCCGTCGGCGGTCTTCAGGGTGAGCCGGTCGGGGCCCCGGTCGAGGGTCAGGCGGCCCGTGAAGAGCCGGGCGAACTCCGTCTCGAAGCCGAGGTCCTTGCAGGCCATGGCCGTGGTGGAGCCGGGGGTGACGGTCAGCGCGCCCGGCCCGGCGAAGTCGACCGCGGCCTCGAAGGCGTTGCAGCCGTAGTTGCCCGTGGCCTCGTGCTGCCCGAGATCGAGGCGGGCGGTCTCGGGCGCGTGCAGGGTGCGGCCGCCGGTGGTCAGCGACTCGACGGTCCAGGAGCCGGTGGCGTCGGGGAGCGTGCGGGACCCGTGCTCCTCGGCCTGACCGCACGCGGCGAGGCCGAGCAGGAGGGCCGGTACGAGAGCCGGTACGAGGGCGGGGCGCAGGGCCGGGAGCAGGGCCCGGCCGGTCGGGACGTGCCGCAGGGTACGCATACAGCTGGGACGGGCCGGGCCTGCGGGCGGTTCCACCCTCAGCGCTTCAGCGGTTCCACCCTCAGCGCATCAGCGGCAGCAGCCCCGACAGGTCGGCCCGCTCGCCACTGGCCCTGACCTGCGCCTCGTCGAGCGCCTCGGCCCATTCCGTACGGCCCGTCGCGAGCCGGATCCAGGTCAGCGGGTCGGTCTCCACGACGTTCGGCGGGGTGCCGCGGGTGTGCCGCGGGCCCTCGACGCACTGGACCACCGCGAACGGCGGCACCCGTACCTCGACGGCGCCGCCCGGAGCCTTTACCGCGAGGGCGTCGGCGAGCAGCCGGGTGGCGGCGGCCAGCGCGTGACGCTCGATCGGGACGTCCAGTCCGGCGGCCCGGTTCAGGTCGTCGGTGTGGACCACCAGTTCCACGGTCCGGGTGACGAGGAAGTCAGCCAGGGTCATGTCCCCGATCCACAGGTTCAGCACGCGGTCGCCGGGGTTCTCCGCCAGCGCCTGGGACATCCGGGCGTCCGCCTGCTCGAACAGCTCGGGCAACGGGGCCCCGGTCAGGGTTTCCCTGGCCGCCTCGGAGATCTTCCCGGCGAGGGAGGCGGTCGCGAAGGGCCATTCGACGGCCGGGAGCTCGGCGACGATGCCGGGCGGCCGCGCGAGGGAGCCGGCCAACGAGTCCGCGACCCAGGCGATGTGCCCGGCCAGGTCGGCGACGGTCCAGTGCCCCAGCCCGCTGGGCCGCGCCAGCTCCTCGGGGCCCAACCCGCGCACGGCTTCGGCGACATGCCCGAACTGTGCGGTCACGGCCGCCCGGATCCTGGCGGCGTCGTAGGTACGGCTCTTGGGTGGCATGGGGCGAGTCTGCCTCATCAGTCGCCGCCGCCTCCACAACCCCCGCAACCACCCCCGTCGGACGAACCGCAGGAGAAGGAAACGCCGTCGGACCCCCTCGATCGGCGGGCGGCCCGCCGCGCCCGCTCACGCTCCTCGGCCGCCCGGCGCCGGGGCGCGTACGAGGTACCGGCCGGGGTCCACGGCGTGAAGGAATGGCGGCGGTGGGGCAGCAGCGGGGCTGCCGTGACGTGGGAGACGATCGTGCGCTCTTCCTCGTAGAGCGCGAACTCCAGGAGGACCTCCGCTCCTTCGCACGGCATCCCGTACATGACCGCCTCGAAGGGCTCGCTCCGCTCGTCGATGTCGTGGTGCTCGCGGCGCAGCCGTCGCGGCGAGCCGCCGACGAGGATCCGCCCGGCGCGCGGGTGGTTGTCCGCGAACCGGTCGCGGAACGCGACCAGCGGCCGGGCGCTGACCGTCCGGGCGTCCGCGAACAGCCAGTGCCGGCCCGAGTGGTGGTGGCGTACCCCGACGCGCAGCACGGGCTGCGGCCCGTCGTGCAGCCGCAGGGCGGCGCGCCCGGCGCTGAGGCCGCGGCCGAGCAGCGGGGTCCCGGCCACGAACAGCAGCAGGGCGGTCAGCTGCTGGCCTACGGCGTCGTACGGGGCTTCGGGAGCGGCCCCCAGGTCCTGGACGAGACCCCAGACCAGCAGGCCGCCGGCGGCGAGGCAGAGCGCGCCCCCGGCGAGGACCAGCCGCAGCCCGCGCCGGCGGTGCCCCGCGGGGAGGTGCTCGGGGACGGGGCTGCGGGCTCCCGCGGCCGCGGCGAGGACGAGGGCGCGCTGGCGGCGGCGGGAGCGCAGGCGCAGCAGCGCCCCGGTCAGGGCCAGCGCGGACAGGGCCACCAGCAGCCACCCCGCTGCCGGACCCGGGCCGTCCGGTCCCAGCACGCGGCGGACCGCGTCGAGGGCGACCAGGGGCGCGGCCACCACGGTGGCGGCGGGCAGGAAGCGGTACCAGGCGGGCAGGACGAAGAGGAGCAGGGCGCCGGGATAGCCGGTCCAGGAGGTCCCGGCCGACTCGCTCGGGTGCGCGCCCCGGGCCTGTACGAAGACCGTGAGGAGGACCAGCGCCGCGAGGATCCAGCCGCCGGCGACGGGACCGAGGAACGCCGGAACCCGTGCGGCGCGCCAGCGTTCGGCGTCCGCGACCTCCCACCGAGGCGCTCCGCCCCCGGGTATCGCGGCCTCGGGCAGGTACTTGACGATGTCGCTCACGCCGTCAGTATGTCCGCGCCCGGCCCGGGCCCCGCCGGGAAGGGCGGGCCGAACGCCGAAGCCCCGGCCGGAAGGTCCGGCCGGGGGCTCGTACAGCGGTGGGGCGGGTCAGGCCAGCAGGGCCGGGATCGTCGCCTCGTGGGCCTCGCGGAGCTCGGCCAGCGGGAGGGTGAACTCGCCCTGGATCTCGATCTCCTCGCCGTCCACCACGCCGATGCGGGCGACCGGCAGACCCCGCGCACCGCACATGTCGGTGAAGCGGAGCTCCTCGCTGCGCGGGACGGCCACGATGGCCCGGCCCGCGGACTCGGAGAACAGGAAGGTGAACGCGTCCAGGCCCTCCGGGACCACGATCCGCGCACCGTTGCCGCCCTTGAGGCAGGACTCGGTGAGCGCCTGGATCACGCCGCCGTCGGACAGGTCGTGCGCGGCGTCGATCATGCCGTCGCGCGAGGCGGAGATCAGGATCTCCGCCAGCAGCTTCTCGCGGCCCAGGTCCACCTTCGGCGGCATGCCGCCCAGGTGGTCGTGGACGACCTGAGACCAGGCCGAGCCGCCGAACTCCTCGGCCGTGTCACCCAGCAGGTACAGCAGCTGGCCGGCCTCCGCGAACGCCATCGGCGTACGGCGGTTGACGTCGTCGATGACACCGAGGACCGCCACGACCGGGGTCGGGTGGATCGCGACGTCGCCCGTCTGGTTGTAGAGGGAGACGTTGCCGCCGGTCACCGGGGTGCCCAGCTCCAGGCAGCCGTCCGCGAGACCGCGGCAGGCCTCGGCGAACTGCCACATGACGTCCGGGTCCTCGGGGGAACCGAAGTTCAGGCAGTCGGAGATCGCGAGCGGCTTGGCGCCGGTCGCCGCCACGTTGCGGTACGACTCGGCCAGCGCCAGCTGCGCGCCCGTGTAGGGGTCGAGCTTGGCGTAGCGGCCGTTGCCGTCGGTGGACATGGCGACGCCGAGGTTGGACTCCTCGTCGATGCGGACCATGCCCGCGTCCTCGGGCTGCGCCAGGACGGTGTTGCCCTGCACGAAGCGGTCGTACTGGTCGGTGACCCAGGACTTGGAGGCCTGGTTCGGGGAGGAGACCAGGGCCAGGACCTGCGCGCGCAGCTCCTCGGAGGTCTGCGGCCGCGGCAGCTTGCCCGCGTCGTCCGCCTGGAGCGCGTCCTGCCAGGAGGGGCGCGCGTACGGGCGGTTGTAGACGGGGCCCTCGTGGGCGACGGTGCCCGGGGGCACGTCCACGATCTGCTCGCCGTGCCAGAAGATCTCCAGGCGCTCGCCGTCGGTCACCTCACCGATGACGGTGGCGATGACGTCCCACTTCTCGCAGATCTCCATGAAGCGGTCGACGTGCTGCGGCTCGACGATCGCGCACATGCGCTCCTGCGACTCGCTCATGAGGATTTCCTCGGGCGAGAGCGTCGCGTCGCGCAGCGGGACGGTGTCCAGCTCGACGCGCATGCCGCCGGAACCGGCGGAGGCCAGCTCGGACGTGGCGCAGGAGAGCCCGGCGCCGCCGAGGTCCTGGATGCCCGCGACCAGCTTCTCCTTGAAGATCTCCAGGGTGCACTCGATGAGGAGCTTCTCCTGGAAGGGGTCGCCGACCTGGACCGCGGGGCGCTTGGTCGGCTTGGTGTCGTCGAAGGTCTCCGAGGCCAGCACGGACACGCCGCCGATGCCGTCGCCGCCCGTGCGGGCGCCGTAGAGGATGACCTTGTTGCCCGGGCCGGAGGCCTGGGCGAGGTGGATGTCCTCGTGCTTCATCACGCCGATGCAGCCGGCGTTGACCAGCGGGTTGCCCTGGTAGCAGGCGTCGAAGACGACCTCGCCGCCGATGTTGGGCAGGCCCAGGCAGTTGCCGTAGCCGCCGATGCCCGCGACGACGCCCGGCAGGACGCGCTTGGTGTCGGGGTGGTCGGCCGCACCGAAGCGCAGCGGGTCGACGACCGCGACCGGGCGGGCGCCCATGGCGAGGATGTCGCGGACGATGCCGCCGATACCGGTGGCCGCGCCCTGGTAGGGCTCGATGTAGGACGGGTGGTTGTGCGACTCCACCTTGAAGGTGACCGCGTAGCCCTGGCCGACGTCGACGACACCGGCGTTCTCGCCGATCCCGACGAGCATCGCGTCGTTCTGGGGGGCCTTCTCGCCGAACTGCTTCAGGTGGACCTTGCTGCTCTTGTACGAGCAGTGCTCGGACCACATGACCGAGTACATGGCGAGCTCGGCGCCGGTGGGCCGGCGGCCGAGGATCTCGCGGATCCGGGCGTACTCGTCCTCCTTGAGGCCGAGCTCCTTCCAGGGCTGGGAGGCGTCCGGGGTCTCGGTGGCGTTCTTGACGGTGTCGAGGCTCATGCGCTGACCAGCTTCTTCAGGACCGACGTGAAGAACGGGAGGCCGTCGGTGCGGCCCGTCCCGACCAGCGGCTCGACCGCGTGCTCGGGGTGGGGCATGAGGCCGACGACGTTGCCCGCGGCGTTGGTGATGCCGGCGATGTCGCGCAGCGAACCGTTCGGGTTGACGTCCACGTAGCGGAAGGCCACGCGGCCCTCGGCTTCCAGTTCGTCGAGCACGCGCTCGTCGGCGACGTAGCGGCCGTCCATGTTCTTGAGCGGCACGGAGATCTCCTGGCCGGCGGTGTAGTCGCCGGTCCACGCGCTCTCCGCGTTCTCCACCTTCAGCTTCTGGTCGCGGCAGATGAAGTGCAGGTGGTTGTTGCGCAGCATCGCGCCCGGCAGCAGGTGGGCCTCGGTGAGGACCTGGAAGCCGTTGCAGATGCCGAGCACGGGCATGCCGCCCTTGGCCTGCTCGATGATGGTCTCCATCACCGGCGAGAAGCGGGAGATGGCCCCGGCGCGCAGGTAGTCCCCGTAGGAGAAGCCGCCCGCGAGGACGACCGCGTCGACCTGGTGCAGGTCCTTGTCGCGGTGCCACAGCGAGACGGGCTCGGCGCCCGCGAGGCGTACGGCGCGCAGTGAGTCGCGGTCGTCGAGCGTTCCGGGGAACGTGACGACTCCGATGCGAGTGGTCACCGTCAGGCCTCGACCTTCACGGTGAAGTCTTCGATGACGGTGTTGGCGAGGAACGTTTCGGCCATCTTGTGGATGCGGTCGAGGGCGGCCTGATCGACCGGTCCCTCCACCTCCAGTTCGAAGCGCTTCCCCTGACGGACGTCGGCGATCCCCTCGAAGCCCAGGCGCGGCAGTGCACGCTGCACCGCCTGGCCCTGGGGGTCGAGGATCTCCGGCTTGAGCATGACGTCGACTACGACGCGTGCCATCGGGCACTCCCGTGTGTGGTTGGTGCGAAGGCGGTTCCCTCAGCGTACCCGGCCGAAATTTCTACGCGGGTAGATATGCGGCCGGCATGATCACCGGGCCGTTTCGGCTTCACCAACGCTTCGCAAAATCCCCCGGAAAACCACGTACCCGGCATTGCGGCGGGACACGCGGAGAGAATTAACTGGGCTTCGCAATGCAATGGGAATCGGGGTACAAAGGAATCACTCAGGATTCCCGTTGAAAGATGCATTGCCCCGAAACATCCACACAGGCGGCATCACCCCACGTCAGTAGGTGGTGGCGCCGCACGAAGGGACCGATATCCGTGGCGCAGCGCGTAGTAGTCACGCTCTCCGATGACATCGACGGCGGGGAAGCGGCGGAAACGGTCGTGTTCGCCCTGGACGGAAAGTCGTACGAGATCGACCTCAATGCGGCGAACGCAAAGAAACTGCGGAAGGGCCTGGCGCCCTTCGTTGCCGCCGGCCGCCGCCAGTCGCGTTCCGGGAAGGCGTTCAAACACACCTCCGTCGCCCCCGACCCCGCTGTCGTCCGGGCGTGGGCCCGGTCCAACCAGTACGAGGTGCCGCCGCGCGGCCGCATCCCCAAGAAGATCTACGAGGCCTACAACGCGGCCCACTGAGAGCCGATTTGCCATCCACCCCCATGCATCCGGTACTGTGTGGATCACGCCAAGGGGCCCGGACGCAGGTCAGAGCCACCGAGGTCGTGCGGGTGTAGTTCAGTAGCAGAACATCCCTCTTCCAGAGGGAAGGCGCAGTGTGCGATTCCTGTCACCCGCTCTGCATCGCTTTCCGATCGCCTCGGTGGATCGGGTAGAGTGATGCACGTACTGCCCCGGCAGTGCACTGCATGCGGACGTAGCTCAGTTGGTAGAGCACCACCTTGCCAAGGTGGATGTCGCGCGTTCGAGTCGCGTCGTCCGCTCTGTATGCAGAAGGCCCCGATCATTGCGATCGGGGCCTTCTTCGTGTTTCCCCGCGGCCTGCTGACGTTTCCCCGCGCACCACCGACGCCGCTCACCGCGGGCGCCCTGACAAATGTCATCGCGGGTCATGACAGCGCGCACTGCCCGCCCGGCCCCGGCGCCGCGAGGCTCGGAGCATGACTGACACCGTGATCGACGCCCAAGGCCTGCGCCGCGGTTACGCCGGAGGCTTCGAGGCCGTACGAGGCGTCTCCTTCTCCGTGGCGCGGGGCGAGGTGTTCGCCCTGCTCGGCACCAACGGAGCGGGCAAGACCTCCACCGTCGAACTGCTGGAGGGGCTGGCCGCCCCGAGCGACGGACAGGTCCGCGTCTTCGGGCTCGACCCCTACGCGCGGCGGGCCGAGGTCCGCCCGCGCACCGGCGTGATGCTCCAGGAGGGCGGCTTCCCCTCCGACCTGTCCGTCACCGAGACCGTCCGCATGTGGGGCGGGGTCACCACGGGCGCCCGCCCCGTCGCGGAGGCCCTGGAACTGGTCGGCCTGGGCGCGCGGTCCTCCGTACGCGTCAAGCAGCTGTCCGGCGGGGAGCGGCGCCGCCTGGACCTGGCCCTGGCCCTGCTCGGCCGGCCCGAGGTGCTCTTCCTCGACGAACCGACCACCGGCATGGACCCCGAAGGGCGCCGGGACACCTGGGCGCTGGTGCGGCGGGTGCAGGCGCAGGGCACCACGGTGCTGCTGACCACGCACTACCTGGAGGAGGCCGAGGTACTCGCCGACCGCCTCGCGATCCTCCACGAGGGGGAGATCGTCCTGTCCGGCACCCCGGCCGAGGTGACCGCCACCCGGCCGGCCCGGATCCGCTTCACCCTGCCGCCCGGGGTGCCCGCCGCGCGGCTCCCGCTGGCGCTGCACGCGGCCGCCGACGGGCGGCGCGTGGAGATCCGTACCGAACGGCTCCAGGCCGACCTGGCCGGACTGCTCAACTGGGCCCGGGAGCACGGGGTGGAACTGGACGGGCTCGACGCCCGGTCCGCCTCCCTGGAGGAGGCCTTCCTGGAGATCGCGCAGAACCGCCGCAGCGCCGGCGGCCGTACCGACACCACGCATGCGGAGACCCGATGAACACGCTGACCCCGAACCCCGGCCGGCTCGCCGCGCTCGGCCGCTGCGAGCTCACCCTGCTGGTGCGCAACCGGGCCGCGCTCAGCCTGGCCCTGCTGATGCCCCTGCTGATGGTGGGCGTCCTGCGCTCCAGCCTGAGCGGCATCGAGGGCGCCCAGGCCCTGGGCGAGGCCACCTTGACCGGCGGCGTCGGCATGGTGCTGGTCCTCGTCGTCTACATGAACCTCGTCTCCGCCTACGTGGCCCGGCGCGAGGAGCTCGTCCTCAAGCGGCTGCGCACCGGTGAGGCCAACGACCTGGAGATCCTGACCGGTTCGGCCCTGCCGTCCGCCGTCCTGGCGCTCGGCCAGATCGCCGTCCTCGCGGTGGCCGGGGCGGCCGCCCTGGACGTGCGCATGCCGCGCAGCCCGTTGCTGCTGGTGGCGGGCGTCCTCGCGGGCGTCGGGCTGCTCGCCGCGATGGCCGCGGTGACCAGCTCCTTCACCCGCACCGTGGAGAGCGCGGGCATCACCACGCTGCCGCTGTTCCTGCTGACCGCCTTCGGCTCGGGGCTGTTCATGCCGGCGGACTCGCTGCCGGGCCCGGTGGCCGAGGTGGCCGAACTGCTGCCGCTGAGCGGGGTGATGACCCTCGTACGGGCCGGCTGGAGCGGGGGCGCGCAGAGCGGGGAACTGCTGACGGCAGCCGTCGTCTCGCTGGCCTGGATCATGATCAGCGTGTTTGCTGTCCAGCGGTGGTTCCGCTGGGAACCGCGCCGCTAGACGCGCCACAGGCGCAAGGGCGTTGGAACGGATCGGGGGACGGGGGAAGCGTGTCGAAGCTGACCGGGTGGTGGAGGAACCGCAGCAGTGCGGGGAAGGTCGAGCTGTACACACGGTGGTCGTTCCACCTCTTCGTGCTCCTCGAGATCACGTCGTTCGGGCTGGCTCCGGTGGCCTCCGCCGCCGGGAAGTCCTCCCACGTGGTGCCCGTCTCGCTCTTCCTGATGCTGTGCGCCCACGCGGTGCTGTGCGGGACGCTCTCCTCCAAGGCGCTGGACTGGGTGGTCGGCCGGGGCGAACGCCCGACCCGGCTGGCGGTGACCACGGCCGCCGTGACGGCCGCGGCCTGCCTGGCCGTCCTCACGCTGAAGGCGACCGGCCGGATCGACGAGCCGGCGGTGGCGCCGACGCTGGTGGCGGGACTGACCTGGTTCGCCGCCGGGTCGCTCGTGCTGTGCATGCGGTCGGTGCGGACCATGCGCTACGTCCCGCCGGTCGCGGCGGCCGGGGTGAGCCTGGCCGTGATCGCCGTACGCCTCCCGGCCGTGCAGGCGCTCGGGTACGGCGTCGGCGTGCTGCTGGGCAGCCTGTTCTTCGGCGCCACCTGCGGGTTCTCGGCGTGGCTGCTCAACACGGTCTACGAGCTGGACCGCTCGCGGGAGGTCCAGGCGCGCCTGGCGGTGGCCGAGGAGCGGCTGCGTTTCGGCCGCGACCTGCACGACGTCATGGGCCGCAACCTGGCGGTGATCGCCCTGAAGAGCGAGCTGGCGGTGCAGCTGGCGCGGCGCGAGCGGCCGGAGGCGGTGGACCAGATGATCGAGGTGCAGCGGATCGCCCAGGAGTCCCAGCGGGAGGTACGGGACGTCGTGCGGGGCTACCGGGAGGCCGACCTCGCGGTGGAGCTGGAGGGCGCGCGCGGAGTGCTCAGCGCGGCCGGGATGGACTGCCGGGTCGACTTCCGGGCAGGGCGCGAACTGTCCGCCGAGGTCCAGTCGGCGCTCGGCTGGGTGGTGCGCGAGGCGACGACGAACGTGCTGCGGCACGGGGACGCGCACCGCTGCCTGATCCGGCTGACCGCGCCGCAGACCGGCTCCGTGACCCTGCTCGTGGAGAACGACGGCGCCCCCGGGACCCCCGCCGGGCCGCCGGGCTCGGGGCTGGCCGGGCTGAGGGAGCGGCTCGCGGCGCTGGACGGCACCTTGCAGGCGGGGCTGGTGGGCGACGGGCGGTTCCGGCTGCGGGTGGAGATACCGGACCGTGAACTGCACGAAGTGGAGGTGCGGGTGTGAGCCCCGTACGCGTACTGCTCGCCGACGACGAGCACCTGATCCGCGGGGCGCTGGCGGCGCTGCTCGCGCTGGAGGACGACCTGCTCGTCGTCGCACAGGCGGCTTCGGGTCCCGAGGCCCTCGCGATGGCGCGCGCCCACCGGCCGGACGTGGCGGTGCTGGACCTGCAGATGCCGGGGGCGGACGGTGTGAGTGTCGCCACATCGCTGCGGGCCGAACTCCCCGGCTGCAAGACCATGATCGTCACCAGTCACGGCCGCCCCGGGCACCTGAAGCGTGCGCTGGCGGCGGGCGTACGGGCCTTCGCTCCGAAGACCGTCTCGGCGCAGCGGCTCGCGGAGCTGATCCGCACCGTGCACGCCGGAGGCCGTTACGTGGACCCGGAGTTGGCCGCGGACGCCATCAGCGCGGGGGACTCCCCGCTGACCGCGCGGGAGGCGGAGGTGCTGGAACTCGCCGCCGACGGGGCGCCCATCGCGGAGATCGCGGAGCGGGCCTCGCTGTCCCAGGGGACCGTGCGCAACTACCTGTCCTCGGCCGCGACGAAACTGGGCGCCGAGAACCGTCACACGGCAGTGCGTCTCGCACGCCAGCGAGGTTGGGTATAGTTGTCCTCGCGCTACGGCGCAGTGCGGACATAGCTCAGTTGGTAGAGCACCACCTTGCCAAGGTGGATGTCGCGCGTTCGAGTCGCGTTGTCCGCTCAGAACGAAGAAGGCCCCGATCACCGATCGGGGCCTTCTTCGTGTTCAGGACCAGGTCAGGCCGGTGAGGCGCTCGTACGCCTCGATGTACTTGGCGCTGGTCTGCGCGACGACCTGGCTCGGGAGGGCCGGCGGCGGGAGCTCGCCGTGGCGGTCCCAGCCGGAGGCAGGGGAGGTCAGCCAGTCGCGGACGTACTGCTTGTCGAAGGAGGGCTGTGCGCGGCCCGGCTCCCACTGGTCGGCCGGCCAGAAGCGGGAGGAGTCCGGGGTCAGCACCTCGTCGGCGGCGACCAGGGTGCCGTCCTCGGGGTCGAAGCCGAACTCGAACTTGGTGTCGGCCAGGATGATCCCGCGCTCGCGGGCGATGTCCCGGGCGCGGCCGTAGACGGCCAGGGTGGCCTGGCGCAGCAGCGCCGCCGTCTCGGCGCCGGCGGAGCGCGCGACCTCCTCGTAGGAGACGTTCTCGTCGTGCTCGCCGACCTCGGCCTTGGCCGCGGGGGTGAAGATCGGGGCGGGCAGCTCGGAGCCGTCCACGAGGCCCTCGGGCAGGGCCAGTCCGCAGACCGTGCGGGTCTTCTCGTACTCGGCGAGGCCCGAGCCGGTGAGGTAGCCGCGGGCCACGCACTCGACCGGGACCATCTTCAGGTTGCGGCAGATCAGCGTGCGGCCGGCCCAGTCGGCGGGGGCGCCGGCGGGCAGGTCGGTGGAGATGACGTGGTTCGGGACGAGGTCCGCGAGCTGGTCGAACCACCACAGGGAGAGCTGCGTCAGGACGCGGCCCTTGTCCGGGATCTCGGTGGGCAGGACCCAGTCGAAGGCGGAGATGCGGTCGCTGGCGACCATGACGAGGTGGCCGTCCTCGTCCCGGTAGAGGTCGCGCACCTTGCCGGTGTGGAGGTGGACGAGGCCCGGAACCTGAACCGGCTCGGGCTTTTCGACGAATCCGGACACGGGGTCTCCCTGTGGTTCTGTATGAGCGCACCCCGATTCTCGCGCACCTTCGTCCCCACCTGTGGACAGGGGTGGGCCAGAAGCGTGCCGGTCGCGTCAGTCGCGCTTGCAGATCCGGTCGAGGAGGTTGGCCGTGGCCCGCTGCACCCGCTCGTCGACGTGGCCGGGCCGGTCCAGGGCCGGTGACCAGGCGAACGTGCCCGAAGCGAAGACCAGTGCGCCGCTGGGCGCCCGGTAGAGGGAGGTCTCCTGGTGCCGGCGGTGGCCCTCGCCGTCGAGGTACGGGGAGTGCGCCAGCAGGATCCGGTCCTGGTGCTCGGGGAGCTGGGTGCGCGGGAAGTACCGGTCGGCCTCGCCGGCGACCAGGCCGGGCAGCTCGTCGTTCTCGGCGGCGCCGGTGGCGTCCCAGAGCCAGTGCGTGGCATTGCGCACGATCATGGGTGCGGGCTCGGGCACCCGGCCCGCGTACTGGATGCCGAGCAGCTGCTGCTCCGGGCGGTCGACCTCGCGCCACAGGCTGGGGCGGCCGGGGCCGCGGCGTTTTCGGCAGGTGAGGAGCCGGTCGGGGACCCCGGAGGCGGACGGGCCGAGCTCGACCTGCCAGTACATGGTGTTGGCGGACAGGAAGACGAGCGAGGTGCCGTGCTCGCGGGCGCGCTCGACGGTGCGGCGCATGGGGGCCGACCAGTACTCGTCGTGGCCGGGGAAGACGAGGCCGCGGTAGCGGGTGGGGTCGATGCGGCCGGCGTGCAGGTCGCGGGTGTCGGCGTAGGCGAGGTCGTAGCCGTAGCGCTCGGCCCAGCGGATGAAGTCGTAGGCGTGGCCGACGTGCAGGGGCAGGCCCGCGCCCGCATAGGGGCGGTCGAAGGAGACGGTGACGGCCGCGTCCTGCTCGCCGAGGAGGCGGCCCGAATCGTCCCAGGCGTGGTAGAGGCTGGCGCCGGTGCGGCCGTCCTCCGGGTAGAGGTTGTAGGCCTGCCAGGTGATGTCGGGGAGCAGGAGGAGCAGGTCGGCCGGGTGGTCGTCGCGGACCGTGAAGGGGATGTGGGAGCGGTAGCCGTCGGCGGTGGTGAGCACGGCCACGTACGCGCCGACGGTCCAGTACGAGGGCACCTGCAGGCGCCAGGACAGCCACCAGTGGTGGCAGGAGACGGTGCGGTCCGCGGCGAGGGGGGCCGGCTGGACGATGCCCGAGAGCCGGGGGCTGGTGGTGATCTTGAAGGCGCCGTCGCCGCCGTAGTGGCCGATCCGGTAGACGTCGACGGAGAACTGCTGGGGCGGGTCGACGGTGATGTGGAAGTCGATGGCCTCGCCGGGGGTGACGGCTCCCGTGGAGGCGAAGCCCTTGATCTGGCGGTGGACGTCGTCGGCGGTGCGGGGGCCGCCGTTGCCGCGGGCGCGGGGGACGCGGCCGGTGCCGGCGGCCGCGGCGGCCGGGTCCACGTACCAGGGGACGACGTGGCCGGTGTCGTCGAAGTAGAGCTCGCTGCCCCGGAACCAGGGCAGGGGGCCCTGCCCGAAGGGGTCGGTCACCGCGTGCGCGAGCGCCCCTGACTCCCAACGCCGGATCTGGTCCGTTCCCATGACCGCTCCCCTCCCTCGCTCCCCCCGAACGGGCGTGCATCGAGCCCAGCACATCACATAACGCACGCAGTCCGTCACCGTTCGTCGCGAATTGACGGGAACGGAACATTCGGATCCGCTTATCTGTACGAGACGTCGCCCGTGGGCGGGCGGGGTCCGTGGCCGTTGCGGACGCGCGGGAGGGCTCAGACGAGACGGACGGGCTTCTCCGGGCGGACGCCCAGATCCGTGAGCCAGTCCCTCAGGGGCTCCGGGTTCCCGTCCTCGACCAGGCACAGCACGGGCGCCGCGAGGTCGGAGCGGCGGTCGCCGCCGACCAGCAGGACCGGCCCGTCGAGCCAGTCCAGCCCCGGTGCGGCCCCCACCGAGTCCACGGCAGCGCAGCACACCATCGCGGTGACGTGGTCGGCCAGCAGGTCCCTGCCGCTGCGCGGCGGCTGGAGCGGGAACAGCGGTACGGCGTCGGCCCCCCGGGCCTTCCCCGCCCCGGCGGCCGTGCCCGCGGCCCGCTCCTCGCGGGCCAGGTCCGCGCTGAGCCGTCCGGCCAGCGCCTCCCCCGCCCCGCCCTGGCCCGCGGGGTCCGTGAGATAGCCCAGCACCCGCTCCAGGGTGGGACCGGTGAAACCGTCCACGGTGGTCGGCGCCGGGGATCCGGTGGCCGCGACGGTGGTGGAGCCTGCGGCGGTGGGAGCCGCGTGCGTGGAGCCCGCGACGGGGGTGGAGGCCGGGGCCGGGGTGGAGCTCGGGGCCGGGGTGGCGGCCGCGGCTCCGGAAGATCCGGGCGACAGGCCCGCCGGGACGGCCAGGGCGTCGAGGGCGTCCAGCGCCGCGTGGAGCCGGGCCGCCTCCGTACGCCACTTGCGGTCCACGACCTCCTCCGGATACGCCGCCCAGTCCACCGGGGACCAGGCCGGTCCGGTCTCGGCCGGACCGCCGTGGAAGAGCCGGGCGGCCAGCAGCGAGGTCGCCTCGTCCACCGCGCCGGGCTGCTCCAGCAGGTCACAGGCGGGGCGCTCGCCGAGCCGCGAGGTGAACCCCTCGGCCAGCCGGTCCCGCCGGGACAGCTCGGTCAGCGCGGAAACCACCCCGGCGTCGAGCCGCGCCGGCCAGCGGCCCATCCGCCAGGCGGGCAGGGCGACCCGGGTCAGCAGCCGGTCCCAGCCCGCGTAGGCGAGGCCGACCTGCTCCTGGGCGACCATGCGCAGCCCGTAGTCCACATCCTGGGCGCGCTCCGAGGCGGCCCTGGCCACCCCGCGCTCCATCTCGGCCGCGTCGGTCCGGCACAGCCGCAGCAGCAGCCGGGCCGGCGGGGCGATCCAGCCGAGGCCGCGCCGGCTGCCCACGTCCACGGCCGCGTCCAGGCCCCGTACGAAACCGCGGGCATCGGCTATGTCGGGGTGCGCCGAAGGGCCCGTACCGGCGATGACCGGCGCCAGGACCGCCCGTAGCTCCGCGACCCGCATCCACCACAGGAACGGCGAGCCGATCACCAGCACGGGGGCGGCGCCCGGCTCGGACTCCGGACCGCCGGCTATGCCGCTCCGGCGGTGCGCCCCGTGGGTGCGGTCCTCCAGCCAGCTGTCGCAGTCCGGGGTCAGGGCTATCGCGGAGGGCGCCGGCACGTCCATCCGGTCGGCCAGGTCCCGCACCAGCCGGTAGAGATCGGGGGCCGCGGCCTCCGACAGCGGCACCGTCGGCGTCACGGCGGGGCTCGCTCGCAGCACCACCGCGGCGAAGGTCCCGCCGACGAGCAGGACCAGCGCGGCGACCGCGCACACCACCAGGGTCACCACCGGCCAGGGCTCACCGGCCAGCCGGCCCGTCGCCCGGGCGGCCACCAGCACCACCGCGAGGGCGGCGGGCAGCAGCCCGAAGGCCAAGGCCCTGCTGCGCACGCGCAGCACGGCCAGAGCTCGGGAACGCGCGGACGGCACGCCTGCTTCGATGATCGAACCGGTTCCGGACACGGCCGGACCTCACCCCCTCTGCCCTGCGGCGGCTTTGCTCACTCCCCCACTGTGACACCCGCCACTGACACCGCAATGCCGGTGGGCCAAGTGCCGGAATGCTTGGCATCGCACCCTAGTTGGGGCGCGCCCGGCCGTCAGGCAGACCGGGCGACGATCACCCGATGGAATGGCTTTGGGTAAAGCTGGGTGCGTTCGAACGCGGCCGGATGCACTCGCACGCGAACGCGCCCGCGGGCCCGGGCGCAGGATCTGCGCACCGGGCCCGCGGGTCTGCGGAGCCGCTGGTCAGCGGTGCTCGGCCGCCTTGGCGGCGATGTCCGTACGGTGCTGCGCGCCGTCCAGCCGGATGCGCGACACGGCCTTATACGCCTTCGTGCGGGCCTGCGCCAGATCGGATCCGGTCGCCGTCACCGACAGCACGCGGCCGCCCGCGCTGACGACCGCATCGCCCTCGCGCCGGGTCCCGGCGTGCAGCACGTACGCGTCGGGCGCGTCCTCGGCGGCCACCTCGGCCAGGCCCTCGATCGGGTCCCCGGTGCGGGGGGTCCCGGGGTAGTTGTGCGAGGCGATGACCACCGTGACGGCCGCGTCCTCGCTCCAGCGCAGCGGGGGCTCGACGTCCAGGGTGCCCTTGGCGGCGTTCAGCAGGACGCTCGCGAGCGGGGTGCGCAGCCGGGCCAGGACCACCTGGGTCTCGGGGTCGCCGAAGCGGGCGTTGAACTCGATGACCCGGGTGCCGCGGCTGGTGATCGCGAGGCCGGCGTAGAGCAGGCCGGAGAAGGGGGTGCCGCGGCGGCGGAGCTCGTCGACGGTCGGCTGGAGGACCAGCTCCATGACCTCGTCGACCAGCTTCGGATCGGCCCAGGGCAGGGGCGAGTACGCGCCCATGCCGCCGGTGTTGGGGCCCTCGTCGCCGTCCAGGGCGCGCTTGAAGTCCTGCGCGGGCTGGAGCGGGAGCACGGTGACGCCGTCGGTGATGGCGAAGAGGGAGACCTCGGGGCCGTCCAGGTACTCCTCGATGACCACGCGGTCGCAGGCCAGCGCGTGGGCGCGGGCAGCGGCCCGGTCCTCGGTGACCACGACGCCCTTGCCGGCCGCGAGACCGTCGTCCTTGACGACGTACGGGGCGCCGAAGGCGTCGAGGGCCGCATCCACCTCTTCCGGGGTGGTGCAGACGTAGCTGCGCGCGGTCGGGACCCCGGCGGCGGCCATCACGTCCTTGGCGAAGGCCTTGGAGCCTTCGAGCTGCGCCGCCTCGGCGGACGGCCCGAAGACGGGGATGCCGGCGGCGCGCACGGCGTCGCCGACCCCGGCGACCAGCGGGGCCTCCGGGCCGACCACGACCAGGTCGGCGCCGAGTTCGGTGGCGAGGCGGGCGACGGCGTCGCCGTCGAGGGGGTCGACGTCCCGGAGCTCGGCCACATCCGCGATCCCCGCGTTACCGGGGGCGCAGTACAGCGCGGAGACGTCGGGGTCGAGGGACAGAGAGCGGCACAGGGCGTGTTCGCGGGCGCCGCCGCCGATGACGAGGACCTTCACGCCATGAAGCGTAGCCCGCACTCCGGATTCCCTTTCGTGCGGCCACCCAATGAGACGGCCCTACTCGTTCGTATATTCCTCTACAACCGTGGCTCCGAGCTCGCGCACGATCAGGTCGTGTCCCGTCAGCGCGCTCTCGACGAGGTCGGGATCGTCCTCCTCCGCGAAGTCGTCCTCGGGGGCGACCGGCGGGGGCGCCTGCTGCACCTGGGGCTGCGAGGCAGGACCCGACTGATGTGGCTGCTGGGACTGATGGGGCTGCTGCGGCCGCTGGGCCTGCTGCGACTGCTGCGCCTGCTGGTACGGCGACTGCTGGTGCTGCTGCGGGGCGGCGGCCTGCGCCGACGGAGCGGCGGGCGGCGGGTTGTAGCCGGAGGCGGGCGGCGCGCCGTACGCGGAGGCCTGGGTCACGGGGGCCGGGCCGCCCCCCGCGACCACGGCGTCGATCTTCCAGTTGACCTGGAACTGCTCGGCGAGGACCGCCTTGAGGACGTCCTCGCTGCCGCTGCTGGCGAAGTTGTCGCGGGCGCCGGCATTGGGGAAGCCCAGCTGGAGCGTGGTGCCGTCGAAGCCGGTGACCTGGGCGTTCTGGCTGAGCAGGATCCAGGTGAAGCGGCGGCGGTTCTTCACGGCCTCCAGCACCGCGGGCCACATCGCCTGCACCTGCCCGGCGCCCGCGGCCATGCCGGGGGAGGGGGCGGCGCTCGCGGGGGCAGCGGCGGCTGCGGGGCCGGGGGCCGGGGCGGGCGGGCCCGCGGGGGCGCCCTGACCGGGCGCGGCCGCGCTGGGCCAGGCACCGGCGGCCGGGGGAACGGGGGCGGGAGCGGGGGCCGGGCTGGCCGGGGCCGCGGCTCCGGGCCAGGCGCCGGGCGCACCGCTCCCCGGCTGCGCCGCTCCGGGCCAGGCTCCCGGCGCGGGTCCGGTCGCGGCCGGCGCGGGGGCGGCAGGCTCGGCCGCGGGCTCGGGAGCCCGGACCGGCGCAGGGGCCGGCTCGGGCGTCCGAACCGGCTCGGGAGCCGCCACCGGCTCGGGAGCCCGTACGGCCGCACGCGCGGCGACGACGCCCCCACCGGGCCCGGCCGGCGCCATGGCATGCGCCTCGGGCCCGGGCACGTAGCCCATGGCGGGCGGTGCGGCGGGCTGCGGCGCGGGGGCGAAGGCGGCGGCCCCGCTGCGCTCCAGCCGGTCGAGCCGGGCTTGGAAGGACCGCTCGTCGTCGAAGGCGGCGGGCAGCAGCACGCGCGCGCAGATCAGCTCCAGCTGGAGCCGGGGCGAGGTCGCGCCCCGCATCTCGGTGAGGCCGGTGTTGACCAGATCGGCGGCCCGCGAGAGCTCCGCGGCCCCGAACACGGACGCCTGGGCCTGCATCCGCTCGACGACATCGGCGGGGGCGTCGATCAGCCCCTTCTCCCCGGCGTCGGGCACGGCGGCCAGGATGACCAGGTCGCGCAGCCGCTCCAGCAGGTCGGCGACGAAGCGGCGCGGGTCGTTCCCGCCCTCGACGACGCGGTCGACGACCTCGAAGGCCGCGGCCCCGTCCCCGGCGGCGAAGGCGTCGATGACGGCGTCGAGCAGGGAGCCCTCGGTGTAACCCAGCAGCGAGGTCGCCATGGCATACGTCACACCGCCTTCACCGGCGCCCGCGAGGAGCTGGTCCATGACGGACATCGAGTCACGCACGGACCCGGCGCCGGCGCGCACCACGAGCGGCAGCACGCCGTCCTCGACGGTGGCGCCCTCCCGCCCGCAGACCTCGCCCAGGTACTCCCGCAGGGTGCCGGGCGGCACCAGGCGGAAGGGGTAGTGGTGCGTCCTGGACCGGATGGTCCCGATCACCTTCTCCGGCTCGGTGGTGGCGAAGATGAACTTGAGGTGCTCCGGCGGCTCCTCGACGACCTTCAGCAGGGCGTTGAAGCCCGCCGAGGTGACCATGTGGGCCTCGTCGATGATGTAGATCTTGTAGCGGCTGGACGCCGGCCCGAAGAACGCCTTCTCGCGCAGGTCACGGGCGTCGTCCACACCACCGTGCGAGGCGGCGTCGATCTCGATGACGTCGATGGACCCCGGCCCGTTCCTGGCCAGGTCCCGGCAGGACTGGCACTCCCCGCAGGGGGTCGGGGTGGGACCCTGCTCACAGTTCAGACAGCGGGCGAGGATGCGTGCGCTGGTGGTCTTTCCACACCCTCGCGGCCCGCTGAACAGGTACGCGTGATTGACCCGGTTGTTCCGCAGGGCCTGCATCAGCGGGGCAGTGACATGCTCCTGCCCGATGACCTCGGCGAACGACTCGGGGCGATAGCGGCGGTACAGCGCAAGGGACGACACGTCTACGAGGTTATCCGGGCCCGCCGACAACGGCGGCCCGCCGAGGCCACGAAGGCCCTCCGGAACGCAAAGCGCCCCTCACGCACCCGCCAGAGCCCACTTACCCTTGCTGCCTTCCGGCCCTGGGGGAGTTGGGTGAGATAGCGCCACGTGAGGGGCTGGCCCCACCCTAGCGGATGAAGGCCCCCGGAATCGAGCCGGACCCCCACCGGGTCTCCCGCCGACGATCACGTTCGCGAGCACCCCTCAACGTCTTGTATTGTTTGCGGCGGAGGATTCGCCTAGTGGCCTAGGGCGCACGCTTGGAAAGCGTGTTGGGGGCAACCCCTCACGAGTTCGAATCTCGTATCCTCCGCCAGTGCCTCACCGGGCACTTGAAGGCCCCGACCGGGAAACCGGCCGGGGCCTTCTGCGTTCATGCCTCAAAACCGGACCGTCCCCGCGTTCCAGGCTCGATGGCCTGCCCCTCGCACTCCCAAGGGTTCAGCAGCAGTGCGCCTGATCGCGCCAGATGCTTGATGTTGCGGCTCACGAGCGTCCAGCCGTTCGCCAGGGCAGTGGCGGCGATCAGCGCATCAGGTGGATCGATGCTGGTTCCGGCATTTTTGAGCCTCCGGTGAAGAGCGAGGTAGGCAAGTGCCTCCCGCTCACCGACGGCGGCGATCCGGTCGCGGTACTGATCACGGAGGTCCGTGAGCGCCCGCTCGAAGGCCGTACGCCGCACCGGATCCGGTGTTGCGGCAATGCCTGCTTCTATCTCCGCCACCGTGATGACGCTCAGGTAGAGGGCAGGAGACGGAACCGAGCGAGCCCAGGCGACGACGGCAGGGGCAGGCTACGGCCGGGTGGTGATCTCGGCGACCACATTGGTGTCGAGCAGATAGATCACTCGCCGTCCGCCGCATCGTCATAGGACCGCTGCCCGAACTCCAGACCCTCGAACGGGGCCGCCGTAAGTCGCTCAAGGAACCCGTCGCTGCCCAGCGTCGCCCAGCGGTGAAGCATGTCAGGCAAGGCATCGATGTCGGTGTCGGCGAGCTCGGCATCGAAGTGCCCCAGCTGATGCTCGGGCAGGGACTCCCGGATCTCCCGGATCGTCCGTAGCGGATGGGACTGAGGATGCGACTCCTCGGGTCTGCGCGGCGGGAGCGGCAGATTCGGGGCAGTGCTCATGATCGGCTCCTCCACGCTGTGGTCACGGGCTCATGCCTGAAGACCACCCTAGGCCGGGCGGTCCTGGAGAGGGTCGGAAACGACCCGAATCCGAGCTTTGACGGGACTCCGTCCGCCGCGTCGCCGCCAGCTGTGTCTGGCAGCCAACCTTCGGCGTTGCATGGTCTCGGTTCGACGGCGCTCCCCCGGAGCCCTCGCTGCTCGGCCGGATGGCGCGGGTGCGACCGGCACCGCGCCGATGCTCCCGTCGTAGCCGCAGAAAGCCTTCGTCGACCGCGACTTTTACATCGAAGCCTGGTGCCACCTCCGGGCGCCGAGCGCGTCTTCGCCCTCTCCCGGATTCACGGTGTCATGAGCGTCGCACCTGAATCACTGGAATAGCCTCGGCGACGGCAGTAAGTAGCCGAGCGTGTGGGGTCTGCGTTCCCGTCGAACCGCCCTACGTCGCCGGAGCGTTCGGTGGGGTGGTCTGGTCCTGGCTGACGTAGACGTCGAGGGCCGGGAAGCAGATGGCGTTGTCCGCGCTGCAGATCTCACGGTCGCCCGGCGAAAGACCCACGGTGGGGCACTCGTACGTCAGCAGGCTCAGCGTCCGCCCGGAGGCGAAGACGGCCGTGGCGTCGCGGATCGGCCCCATGCCGGGCCCCGGCTCACCGGTCGCGGTGTAGTGGTACGGGCCGTGGCCGCCGTCCACGACGGCGAAGAAGACCGTGCGGGTTTCCGACCTGCCGGGCTGGTCGGGGTACGGCCGGCCCTTGGTCACCAGCCGGATCCCGACCCGCGCCCAGGACGTGGGCAGCGGGTTGCACGAGGTCGTCACGCCCTCGTACCGGATCACGGCGAGGCAGTAGTGCCGGTCGTCCGGCATCCAGGCGAGCTCGCCCGCGTCCGGCCCCTCGCGGTGGATCACGATGACGGAGTCGTCACCCGGGACCTGGAGATCCGGAATCCGCCGGACCGCGGCCAGCAACGGTCCGTCGGCGGCCGTGACCTTGCCGTCCCCGACTGACGCGGCCGGACCCGAGGTCGACGGCGGCTCGGGCGAGGGCGAGGGTGAGGGCGAATGGGAAGGGGAGGACGAGGACGCGGGGGGCGGGGGCGTCCAGGGCTTCGCCGGGGACGGCGCGGCCGCCGGCGACAACGGGGGCGCGGGCGGCGTCGTGCACGAGCTCACCGCCAGCATCGCCAGTCCCCATCCCGCGGCCACCCCGACCGTCCAGCGCCTCATGAAATCCGCCCCCCGCCGATAGAACTCCCGTGCCAGCGGGGCAGTCTGCCGGATCACGGGCCGCGGTGACCCGGCGGCCCACCCCCGCACATGATCGTTTCTGCGGTGAACGGGCTGCGGCATACGGGTGATCCCGGCGCCGGGGTCTGGCAAGGCGGGCCGGGCGGCCGGTATCCCTCCACCGTGGCAGTCGCCGCCCGCAGCCCCGTGCCCCTGCCGTGAACCACCGGCAGGGGCACGGACACGTCCGTCCGGGACGGCTCAGCCGAAGCTCGGCATCTCGCCGACCGTCGTCGACATGTCGATCACCGCGAAGGCCGCGCCCTGCGGGTCCGTCACCGCCGCGAAGCGGCCGAACGGGCTGTCCATCGGCCCGAAGTGCAGCTTCCCGCCGTGCTTCTTGGTCTTCTCGACCGCCTCGTCGCAGTTCGGGACGCCGAAGTAGATCTGGATGTACGAGGGGATCTGCGGCGGGAACTCCTCGCCCATCTTCATCCGGCCCAGCACCACGTTCTCGGCGCCGCCGAGGCTGAAGACCTTGAAGTCCATGCCGGCCGTCTCGGGGTCGTCGCCCGCGTCCATCTGCTGGGCGGCGTACGGGAACACCTTCGACAGGAAGTCGTCCGCCTTGTCAGGCTCCCGGGTGAAGACCTCCGCCCAGGCGTACGACCCCGCCTCGCCCATCTTCTCGAAGCCCTTGTGCTCGCCCGGCTGCCAGACGCCGAAGACCGCGCCGCTCGGCTCCTTCGCGATCAGCATCGTGCCGAAGGTGCCCACCTGCATCGGGCCCATCAGCACCTCACCGCCGGCCGACGTGACCTTCTCGGCCGTGGCCGCCGCGTCCGGCGAGGCGAAGTACAGACACCACTGCGACGGCGCGTCGGCCCCCGGCATCGGAGGGACGACGGCCGCGACGGCCTTGCCGTCGGAGTAGGCCTGCGTGTAGTTCCCGTACTCGGTGCTGGCCTCGCCGAAGGTCCAGCCCAGCACGTCGCCGTAGAAGGCCTTGGCACCCTCCACGTCCGTGAACATCGCGTCCACCCAGCACGGCGCGCCTTCGGTGAACTCCGTCATGGTCGATCGACTCCTCGGCTCGTAGCGGTTCCCGTCGTCGTAGTCACGCTAGGCGCGCGGTGTGCCGCCCGCGCGGGGAACGCACCCACGCGGGACGCTGGACCCATGGACAAGGACATCACCATCCGGCTGGCCCAGCAGCCACAGGCCGACGCGCTGCTCGGCCGGAGCCCGCTCGCCGCGCTCGTCGGGATGCTGCTGGACCAGCAGGTGCCGATGGAGTGGGCGTTCTCGGGGCCCTGGACGATCGCCCAGCGGATGGGCGCCGACGATCTGGACGCGCACGCCATCGCCGCGTACGACCCGGAGGCCTTCGCCGCGATGCTCTCCGAGAAGCCCGCCGTGCACCGCTACCCGGGGTCGATGGCGACGCGGATCCAGCAGCTGTGCGGGTACCTGGTGGAGCACTACGGCGGGGACGCCGAGGCCGTCTGGGCCGATGCCGCGAGCGGGGAGGAGCTGCTCAAGCGCCTCAAGGCGCTGCCCGGCTTCGGGGAGCAGAAGGCGAAGATCTTCCTGGCGCTGCTGGGCAAGCGGCTCGGCGTGCGGCCCGCGGGCTGGCGGGAGGCGGCGGGCGGATACGGCGAGGCGAACGTCTACCGGTCGGCCGCCGACATCACGGGCCCGGAGTCCCTGGCCAAGGTGCGGGCGCACAAACAGGAGATGAAGGCCGCGGCCAAGGCGGCGAAGGCGGCGAAGCCCGCCGGGGACTCCTGATCGCACCGCCCCGGTCCGCGGTGGGGCCGAAGCAAAGGAATTGACCGGCCGCAGAGAGGTCTCATTGACCCCTGTGGCCGGTCTATCGCGTCCATAGATTGGTGGACATGACAGAGATCGCGACCGCGACGCGCGCGGCCACCGCCGAAGCCATCCACGACGCCCCGGGCAGCCTCATCACGCTGCTCACGGACACCGCCGAACTCACCTGCAACACCGCCACCTTCGACGAGGGCGCCCACGGCGCCCCGGTGCACTTCCACACCAAGGCCACCGAGTTCTTCCACGTCACCGAGGGACAGCTCGACGTCCTCGTCGGGGAGGAGATCCAGACCCTCGGCGCCGGTGACTTCCTCGCGATCCCGCCGGGCGTCAAGCACGCCTTCGCCCCCGCCCCCGGCCACACCGCCAGTGTCTTCGTCGGCTTCACGCCCGGCATGGGCCGCTTCGACTACTACCGGCTCCTGGGCCGGGTCCACGCCGGCGAGGCCACCGTCCAGGACATCAAGGACAGTTCATCGGCCTACGACAACCACTACGCCGAGAGCGGGGCCTGGAGCGGCCGTCGCCGCAGCGCGGAGCCGTAGACCACGTCCGCGTCGAGGCGGCGCAGTTCCTCCGCGATCAGTTCGGCGCCGCTGCGGATCTTCAGGGCCACCTTGCGGTCGGGGCTTCCCGGCAGGGACAGGGTCGCCAGCACGCCCGCGGGCCGGTCCACCCGGATCTCCCCGGCCGTGGTCCGCAGGCTGACCCCGGTGATCACCGGTCCGTCGGTCGCCACCCGGTCCACCGGGACCCCCAGCCGGTCCTCCAGCCAGCGCGCCAGCAGCTCGGCGCTCGCGTTCTCCGGCTCGCTCTCCACCGCCGCGCCGGTCACCGGCAGCGGCTTCTGGTCCAGGGCGGCGGCTAGCAGGGCCCGCCACGGCGTGAGCCGGGTCCACGCCAGGTCGGTGTCTCCGGGCTGGTACCCCGCGGCCCGCCCGTCGAGCACGCCGACCGGGTCGAACGCGGCGGCCGCGTCCGTGATCCGGCGCTGGGCGAGCGCGCCCAGCGGGTCCCGCGCCAGGTCGGCGGGGGCGTCGGCCGGCCACCACGCCACCACGGGCGCGTCCGGCACGAGCAGGGGCAGGACGACCGACCCGGCCTGCTCGGTCAGCGCCCCGTGCAGGCGCAGCAGCACGATCTCCCCCGTGCCGGCGTCCGAGCCGACCCGCAGCTCGGCGTCCACCCGGCTCGCGCGGAGCTTGTGCTGGCCGCGCGAGGTCCGCTTGATCACCGCGATGATCCGGCAGGGGTGCTCGCGCGAGGCCTCGGAGGCCGCGCGTACGGCGTCGTAGGCGTTCTCCTCGTCGGTGACCACGACGAGGGTCAGCACCAGCCCCATGGTGGGGCTGCCGATGGCCCGGCGCGCTTCGAGCAGGGCCCGGTTGACTTTGCTGGACGTGGTGTCGGTGAGTTCGGTCCGCATGTACCGAGTCTGTCAGCGCGCGCCCCGGCCGCGTCACCCCGGCCGGGTTCTTCCGGCCACGGTCTCAGCGGCGCTTGCGCGCCGTCCCGAAGATCGAGCGCGAGATCTCCCGGCCCACCTGGGTCCCGATCGACCGGGCCAGCGAGCGGAACAGTCCGCTCCCCATCACCTGCTCCGCCAGCGAGGGCTCCGGCTTCGGGGCGCCGCGCGCGGCCGTCGCCGCCTCCTTCGCCGCTTCCCGCTCCGCTTCCTTGGCCTGCGCCTTGGCCCGTTTCTCGGCCTCGGAGGCCGCCGCGGCGGCCTCCGCCCGCGCCTCGGCCGCGGCCTGCTCGGCGGTGATCTTCTCGTGCGCCGACTCCCGGTCGACCGGCTCGGCGTAGCGGGCGTAGAGCGGCGAGGAGGTCACAGCCCGGTCCAGGGCCGCCGACTCGACCGGCCCCATCAGCGACTGCGGGGCGCGCAGCCTGGTCACCGCGACCGGGGTCGGGGCGCCGTTCTCGCTGAGCACGGTGACGACGGCCTCGCCGGTCCCCAGCCCGGTGAGCAGCTCCTCCAGGTCGTAATCGGAGTGCGGGAAGGTCCTCACGGTCGCCTTCAGCGCCTTGGCGTCGTCGGGGGTGAAGGCGCGCAGCGCGTGCTGCACCCGGTTGCCGAGCTGGGCGAGCACGTCCGCCGGTACGTCCTTGGGCGTCTGGGTCACGAAGAAGACGCCGACGCCCTTGGAGCGGATGAGCCGCACCGTCTGGGTGAGGGACGCGAGGAAGGCCTTCGAGGCCCCGTTGAAGAGCAGGTGCGCCTCGTCGAAGAAGAAGACGAGCTTGGGCCGCTCCACGTCGCCGACCTCCGGCAGGTCGTGGTAGAGGTCGGCCAGCAGCCACATCAGGAAGGTGGAGAAGAGCTGCGGCTTGTCCTGGACCGCCGCGAGCTCCAGTACGGAGACCGTGCCGCGCCCGTCGGCGGCCGTACGGAGGAACTCGCCGGTGTCGAACTCCGGTTCGCCGAAGAACTCCGCGGCGCCCTGCTGCTCGAAGGTGGTCAGCGCCCGCAGGATCACCCCGGCCGTCACCGTGGACAGTCCGCCGATGCCCTTGAGCTCGGCCTTCCCCTCGTCGGAGACGAGGAAGGCGACGACCGCGCGCAGGTCCTTGAGGTCGATCAGCTCCAAGCCCTTGGTGTCGGCGTAGTGGAAGATCAGGCCGAGGGACTGCTCCTGGGTCTGGTTGAGCTGGAGCACCTTCGACATCAGCACCGGGCCGAAGCTGGTGACCGTGGAGCGGACGGGGATTCCGGGGCCGATCCCGCCGAGCGCGTAGAACTCGCTCGGGTATCCGGTGGGCTCCCACGTCTGGGCGACGTCCCGGGCCCGTTCGGCGGTCTTCGGGTGGGCGGCGCCGGGCACGGAGATCCCCGAGACGTCCCCCTTGACGTCCGCGAGGAAGACCGGGACGCCCGCGGTCGAAAGCTGCTCGGCGATGAGCTGGAGGGTCTTGGTCTTGCCCGTACCGGTGGCGCCGGCGACCAGCCCGTGGCGGTTGAGCATGGACAGCGGGATGCGGATCTGGTGATCGGGCAGGCAGTCCCCGTCCCAGAGCAGTGCCCCGAGGTCGAGCGCGGGACCCGTGAAGGCGTACCCGGCGATGATCTTCCCGGCCGGTCCTGTCTGGTCCGCCGGGGTGGCGGGGGCGCTGCTCTCGCTCATGGATCACTCCCCAAATAGCACTGTTCGACACTTTTGCACCGCCGCTGCGAGGCTGCGCCCGCAGGCACGGGCCCGGTAGGCTTTCCGTGTGATCTTCAAGCGCATCGGAAGCGGACGGCCGTACCCCGACCACGGCAGGGAAACCACCCGGCAGTGGGCGGACGTCGCGCCGCGCCCGGTCCGGCTCGACCAGCTCGTGACGACCAAGGGACAGCTGGACCTCGAAACGCTGCTCGCCGAGGACTCCACCTTCTACGGCGACCTGTTCGCCCATGTCGTGAAGTGGCGGGGCGACCTGTACCTGGAGGACGGACTGCACCGCGCCGTGCGCGCCGCGCTCCAGCAGCGCCAGGTGCTGCACGCGCGCGTCCTCGAAATGGACTGACCCGCTTCTCGCAGGGGCCGGCCCGCCTCGCCGAGCCACTGGCCCGCTTCGCGTGGATTGCGCCTTTCGGGTCTCCATTGACCTATCAGCAGATCATTTAGTAGGCATCGCCACCAGGCGGCACTACGCTGCGCCCATGAGCATGCTCACTCCCCCCGGCATGGGCGGAAAGTACCGCGTCACGGGAGCGGCCTACCCCCGCATGAGCCGTAAGCGGAGCCGTCGTCGGATCGTCCTCGCCGTGCTCGGCTCGGTCCTCGCGCTCGCCCTGGTCGGCTACGGGGCGCTGCAGCTCATCGACGTGTTCCAGGGCGACAGTCCCAAGCGGAAGACGGCTGCGGGTTCCAAGGACTGCCCGACCACGTCTTCGAAGGCGGCCGCCAAGGGCGGCGCCGAGGCCGCCTCCAGCGCCTCGGCCCCGGCCACACCGGCCGTCGTGCTCCCCGAGCCCGCCTCGATCACGGTCAACGTCTACAACGCGACGCCGCGCGCGGGCCTGGCCAAGGCCGTCGGTGACGAGCTGGCCAAGCGCGGCTTCGTCATCGGCAACGTGGGCAACGCCCCGGCCGACTTCGACAAGAAGGTCCCCGGCACCGGGATACTGCTGGGCTCCCCCACGACCGACAAGGCCGCGTACTCCGTACTGGGCACCCAGCTCGGCGGCACCACCCAGCAGACCGACGCCCGCGAGGGCGCGGACATCGACCTGATCCTGGGTGACGCCTTCAAGGAGCTCAGTACGAAGGAGGACGCGGACAAGGCGCTGGCCGTCCTGGCCCACCCCGTGCCCGCGCCCGCCAAGAACTGCTGAAGCGCCGGACCGGCGCCGCCCGGGCGCCGGACGGTTTATTCGGCCGACCCGTACATCCGGTCGCCCGCGTCGCCCAGGCCCGGCACGATGTAGCCGTGCTCGTTGAGCCGCTCGTCCACCGCGGCCGTCACCACCGTCACCGGCGTGCCCGCCAGCTCGCGCTCCATGATCTCGACGCCCTCGGGCGCGGCCAGCAGCACCACGGCCGTGACGTCGTCGGCGCCGCGCTTGATCAGCTCCTGGATGGCCGCGACGAGCGTGCCGCCCGTGGCGAGCATGGGGTCGACGACGTAGACCTGCCGGCCGGAGAGGTCCTCGGGCATGCGCGTCGCGTACGTGGAGGCCTCCAGGGTCTCCTCGTTGCGGACCATGCCCAGGAAGCCCACCTCGGCGGTCGGCAGCAGCCGCACCATGCCGTCGAGCATGCCGAGACCGGCGCGCAGGATCGGCACGACCAGCGGGCGCGGGTGGGAGAGCTTCACACCGGTGGTCGGGGCGACCGGCGTCTCGATGTCGGCCTGCTCGGTGCGCACGTCGCGGGTGGCCTCGTACGCCAGCAGGGTCACGAGCTCGTCGGCCAGCCGCCGGAAGGTGGCCGAGTCGGTGCGCTTGTCGCGCAGGGTGGTGAGTTTGTGCGCCACCAAGGGGTGATCGACGACCTGCAAACGCACAACATCCTCCAAAACTCAGCCTGCGACCTGCAAAAACGGCCGCACGACGCGACCTGCACCCAAAAGGCTACGCGCTGACGGGGCCCCTTCGCGTCCGAAGCGGCGGCCACGCCACCGCGGCCCCTGCCGCGCGCCGCACTGCGGCGCGCGCCGGGAACTGCGCTGCGGCCTGCGGATGCGGCCCGCCCGCACGCCCAGCACGCTGGACCCATGGGCAACGCACCGGTGATCGCAGCCGTCGACGGATCCGAACAGAGCCTCAAGGCCCTGGAGTGGGCCAGGGCGGCCGCCCTCCGGCACGGTACGGGGCTCATGGTCGCCCATGTCCTGCCCGACCACGCCCAGTTGTACGCCGGACGCCGCTCGGCCCTGCATCACGCCTCGGAGCCGGAGGAGTTCGCCGATCCGGTGGCCGACCGGGTCCGGGCCCTGCTCGGCGACCGCGACGAACTGCCCGAGGGCATCCAGTACGAGTCGCTGGAGGGCTCCGTCCCCGAGGCCCTGCGCGTGATCGGGGTGGAGGCCCTGATGCTGGTGATGGGCTCCCGGGGGCGCGGGGACCTCGCCAGCCTGCTGCTCGGCTCGAACAGCCGGGCCGTGGCGACCACGGCGCCCTGCCCGGTGGTGGTGGTCCCGCACGCGGAGCGGAAGGTGCCCGACGCCGCCTCGGAGCAGTCCGCGGGGAAGGTGGTGCTCGGGCTGCACGCCGCCGAGACGCCCGACGACGTACTGGCCTTCGCGTTCAGCGAGGCGGCCGTGCGGGGGACCACCGTCCAGGTGGTCTCGGCCTACTCCGTCCCGCCCGCGCCGACCATGGTCATCGACAGCCCCTTCGCGGTGATCCCGCCGGAGGGCCTGGCGGACGGCGGGGACGGCGTACCGGCCGAACGCGAGATGCTGCGGTCCCAGACGGAGCGGCTCGCGCCGTTCCGCGCGCGCCACCCGGACGTCCCGGTCGAGCAGGCCGCCGTACCGGGCGACCCGGCGGGCCGGCTGGTCACGGCCTCCCGGTCGGCGGCGCTGGTCGTGGTGGGCCGCCACCACCCGCGGCGCACCGCCATGTCCCTGCTGATCGGCTCGGTGGCGAACGCGGTACTGCAGCACGCGCACGGCCCGGTCGCCGTCGTCCCGACCCTCACGGACGACGTCTGACCTGCGAAGGGGTGGCATCAAACGGGCTGTCCGGGGGAAGGTGGGTGCAAGGGGGGACGACCGACCAGCCAGGGTGGTGGCCGATGCCCGACACCGAGCCGAGCGACGATACGCCGGAGACCCCGGCGCAGCGCCGAGCACGCCGCGCGCAGTTCCTGCGCGACCTGATGGAGGCGCGCGAGCTCCGCGACCGCGTCCAGCCCCGCCGCGCCCGCGCGGCCCGCATGCGCCAGCAGATGCGCATGCGCACCTTCCGCTGGTAGCGCCTGCTCGCTGGTAGGACCTGCCGCTGGTAGCACCTGATGCCCCGCCGCGCTTCAGGGGTGCAGCCGCCGCCTCGGCGCCGACACGCCCACGCCCCCACACCCCGTACGGCCCCCGCCACGGCAGGCAGCGGCACGCCACCGCGCCGAAGACCTCTCGCAAAGCCGCCGTTTCTGCCACGATGCCGATTGGGCGGGGTACGGACGGCGAGCAGCACGGCCGCCGAACCCCAACCTCCGGCCGGGGGGACCTCCAACCGGCACGCCTAAGACCAGTGGGAGAGTCACGGTGTACTTCGCCGCACTGCTCGCGCGCACCGAAGACGGGTGGGAAGCGAGCGACATGGAACTCGACGACGTCGAGTCCCTCAGTGATCTGATCGATCTCGCCCGTTCCGCCGCTGTCGACGACGACACGGTGGTCGCCCTCATCGAGCAGGAGGACGCCTGGTTCGGCGTCGTCCGCGTGGACGGCGAGGAGGACCCGCGGTACTTCGTATCGAACGCCTCCGCGGCCGCCCGCAGCTCCTACGGCTCGATGCTGACCAAAGAGCTGCTGGGCAGCGACGAGGAGGAGGACGAACTCGACGAGCTGGACCTGGACGGCACCGAGGACGGCGAAGAGGACGCCGTCGCCGTCTACACGGACGAGGACGCCGACGAGGACGCGGTGGGCGGGACCGGTGCGGAGCCGGTGCCGGCCGGTCCGCTCGGCGACCCCCGCCTGCTGGACGACCTCGGGGTGACCCACAAACAACTGATGGCCCTCGACGGGGACGCCCTCTCGGAGATCGCCGAGTCCCTCGGCGCCACCGAGGTCCTGGAGGCCGTTCGCTAGTGACCCCCCTGCACGACCCGCTCACCACCGGTCCCGATCCCGTACGGGACCCGTGGCGGGACTCCATGCGCCTGGCGCTCCAGGAGGCCGCCCGGGCGGTGCCGGCCGGCGATGTGCCGGTCGGCGCCGTCGTGCTCGGCCCGGACGGGAACGTCCTCGCCACCGGGTACAACGAACGCGAGGCGACCGGCGACCCGACGGGGCACGCCGAGGTGGTGGCGCTGCGCCGGGCCGCCGCCGCACTCGGGGAATGGCGGCTCGCGGGGTGCACCCTGGTCGTGACCCTGGAACCGTGCGTGATGTGCGCGGGCGCGCTCGTGCAGTCCCGCGTCGCCCGGGTCGTCTACGGCGCGGACGACGAGAAGGCGGGCGCGGCCGGGTCGCTGTGGGACCTCGTACGGGACCGCAGGCTCAACCACCGCCCCGAAGTGATCCGCGGCGTCCTCGCCGAGGAGTGCGCCCGGCAGCTGACCGACTTCTTCCGCGACCTCTGAAGCCTCTGGACGGGGATTCCGCACGCGCGGCGGACACCGATTTCAGAGCATGCCGCTCCGTAGGCTAGGATCCATCTCGGTAGTGTGTCCGAGTGGCCGAAGGAGCTCGCCTCGAAAGCGAGTATGGGGCAACCCATCGGGGGTTCAAATCCCTCCACTACCGCTCCGATCGAGAGCCCCACCCGCGAGGGTGGGGCTCTCGTCGTATGAGGGTCTCGTCGTATGAGGTCTCCTCGTACGCGCACCGGGCGGGCCCTGCGCCGCGCCCTGTCCGGAGTACGGCGGGCGTGACCGCCCGCCCCCTCGGCCGTTGTCACGGCATGACCAAGACCCAGCGCATGCTCGCCGCCTTCGCCCTCGCGGGGGCCGCCGCGGGCCTCGCCGCACCCGCCGCCTCGGCTTCCCCGATCGCCCCCCTCACCCTCCCGGACCTGCCGGTGCCGGCGCAGGGGATGCCGGCGGGGGCCCAGCCCGCCTCGGTCCAGGAGATCGGCTCGAAGCTCAGCGAGGGCGCGAACCAGCTCAACGCGCTCATGGAGCTGCCCAACCAACTGGCGCCCGTGATCGCCCCCGTACAGCCCCTCACGGACCTGGCCGGCGGCATCGAGTAGGCCGATGGGGCCGAGTAGGCCGAGTGGCCCCGAGAACGCGCACGCGAAGGAGGCCCCGACCCGGGTCGGGGCCTCCTTCGCGTGGGACGGGGGAAGTGGCGTCGGGGGGACGAAGCCACTTCCCCCGATGAGGACGAGACCTGCTCGTCCGCGCCGCAGGCAGGGGGAGCCCGCGGCGCGGACCCCGCAGTGAGGTCCTGTCCCTCACCCACCGGTTTCCTGCCAGAGCCGGTGGGCTCCCCTCCATCCTGCGTCCTCCGCGACCGCGGCCCGGCGGCAAAGGGCCCGGATCGGTGGGTCATTGGTCCTTAAAGGAAAGGTGAGTGTCCGATCCTGACCGGTTAGACTCACCCGACTTGCAAGGACCGGTTGGGGAGGCCGCCCGCTCGTGGACACCAAGAAACTCATCACGGGTGCCCTCACCGTGTTCGTCCTCTTTGTGATCATCACTCAGCCGAAGCGAGCCGCCGAGCTCGTGGAAATAGGCTTCCAGGGGATATCGGATGCCGCGTCCGGTATCGGCGAGTTCATGACCGAACTGGTGCGCTGAACCCGTACGCTGAAGCGGTTCCCGGACTTCCGGCCCCCCACTCCGACGGGTGGGGGGCTTTTTGCATACCCATCATTGGCCATATTGCCCTGATATGCCCAACTTGCCCTCAACACGGCGATATACGGTGCTTGCACACAGTGCACATCTCTTGTGATGCTATGACCGCTTTTGACGGATGAGTTGACTGAAGGGGTGGCGTGACCGTGCCGGCCAGTACTGCGCCTCAAGTGCCACCCCAGCAGGACCCCCAAGTAGCGCCCCCACCGGAGCCCCGCCAGGAACTCCGCCAGGAACTCCGCCAGGAACTCCGCCAGGAACCCCGCCCGGAGTCCAGTCAGGAGTCCAGTCCGGAGTCCAGTCAAGAGCCCCGGCACGACGCCCTCCCGGAATCGCGTCACGAGTCCGGCCCGCAACCCCACCCGGAACCCCCTCAGGAGCCCCGCCAGGAGCCGCCCGAGGAGCCCCCGGCGCCCCCCAGACCCCCGAGCCGGGGCGCGGACACCCGGGCCCTGACCCAGGTCCTCTTCGGGCAGCTGAAGGGCCTGGATCCCGGCACCAGCGAGCACACCCGGGTGCGCGGAGCCCTCATCGAGGCCAACCTCCCGCTCGTCCGGTACGCGGCCGCCCGCTTCCGCAGCCGCAACGAGCCGATGGAGGACGTGGTCCAGGTCGGCACCATCGGGCTGATCAACGCGATCGACCGGTTCGACCCGGACCGCGGCGTGCAGTTCCCCACCTTCGCGATGCCGACCGTCGTCGGCGAGATCAAGCGGTACTTCCGCGACAACGTCCGCACCGTCCACGTGCCGCGCCGCCTCCACGAGCTGTGGGTGCAGGTCAACGCCGCCACCGAGGACCTCACCACCCTCCACGGCCGCACCCCGGCCACCTCCGAGATCGCCGAGCGGCTGCGCATCACCGAGGACGAGGTGCTCTCCTGCATCGAGGCCGGGCGGAGCTACCACGCCACCTCACTGGAGGCCGCCCAGGAGGGTGACGGCATGCCCGGGCTGCTGGACCGCCTCGGCTACGAGGACCCGGAGCTGGCCGGGGTCGAACACCGCGACCTCGTCCGCCACCTCCTCGTACAACTGCCCGAACGTGAACAGCGGATCCTGCTCCTGCGGTACTACAACAACCTGACGCAGTCCCAGATCAGCGCCGAGCTCGGCGTCTCCCAGATGCACGTCTCCCGACTCCTCGCCCGGAGTTTCGCCCGACTGAGATCCGCAAACAGGATCGAGGCGTAACCGTAACGAGTGGAGATCATCCACACGTTTCCCGACAGAACGGGCTGGTCCCCTTCTGACCTCTTCTGTCGCTGGAGATATATGTCGACTTGGCGCTACAGCGTGTTGCCGACATGTGACATTCTGCTGGAACCGCGTTTGCCGCAGCCCCGCCTCCGGTATTCAGGTGGAGGCTGCGTTCCTCCGACGGGCGCGCCGCACGCGACCGTCCGCGACCTCAAGGGGGTGGCATGTCCGTAGACCAGGGCAGCTCCAAGGTGCTCACGCTCGTCAAGAGCCCGGCACCGGCCGTGTCCGACCGCTCGGAAGCCATCGACACCCGCACCCTGTCCCGCTCCCTCTTCCAGCGACTTGCCGCCCTGGACGCGGACAGCCCCGACCGGGTGTACGTACGCGACACCCTGATCGAGCTGAACCTGCCCTTGGTCAGGTACGCCGCCGCCCGGTTCCGCAGCCGCAACGAGCCGATGGAGGACATCGTCCAGGTCGGCACGATCGGCCTGATCAAGGCGATCGACCGGTTCGACTGCGAACGCGGAGTCGAATTCCCGACGTTCGCGATGCCGACCGTCGTGGGCGAGATCAAACGATTCTTTCGGGACACCTCCTGGTCCGTCCGCGTCCCGCGCCGGCTCCAGGAGCTGCGCCTCGCGCTGACGAAGGCCAGTGACGAGCTCGCCCAGAAACTGGACCGCTCGCCGACCGTGCCGGAGCTCGCCGCCGTGCTCGGGGTCTCGGAGGAGGACGTGGTCGACGGTCTCGCCGTCGGCAACGCCTACACCGCCTCCTCGCTCGACTCGCCCTCCCCCGAGGACGAGGGCGGCGAGGGATCCCTCGCGGACCGCCTCGGCTACGAGGACACCGCGCTCGAAGGCGTCGAGTACCGCGAGTCGCTGAAGCCGCTGCTCGCCAAACTCCCGCCCCGGGAACGGCAGATCATCATGCTCCGGTTCTTCGCGAACATGACGCAGTCGCAGATCGGCGAGGAGGTCGGCATCTCCCAGATGCACGTCTCCCGGCTGCTGACCCGCACCCTGGCGCAACTGCGCGTAGGCCTCATCGGCGAGTGACCGGGGAGGGACCGCGGACTGGCCGAGGCCTGACCGGGGGCTGACCGAGGGCGGGCGCCACGCGCTTCCCAATTGACGCTCCGTCAGGAAAACTGGCGCGATGCTGATGCGCAAGGGATCGCGAGGGCCCTCGCGGGCGGCCACCCTGCTCGCCCTGTCCTGCACGGCCGCCGTCGGCCTCACCGGCTGCGGCGGCCCGGCACGGGACGGCTACGTCGCCGTGGGCGCCGCGGCCCCGGGCCCCGAACGGGGGGCCGGGGAGAACGTGGCCCCCCAGGGGCAGGTGGAGTTCCAGCAGCTCGGCGGCCCGTCCGCGGCGGGCGGATCCTCCGCGTCATCCGGTACGTCGGCCAGTCCCCCCGGATCCCCGACCCCAGGGGGCTCCGCACCGGGCGGAGCGACGACCACCGCCCCCGGCGGCTCCGACCCCACCCGCGGCACCCCGCCCGGGCCGGGTTCACCCACCACCGCACCCGGCACCCCGCCCGGGCCGGCCGGCCCGTCGGGCGGGTCGACGAAGCCGGGCACGACGACTCCGCCGGCCCCGCCGCCCGCGACGACCCCGGCGACCCCGGCGAAGCTGACGCTGTCCACGCCGGTCAGGACGGCCGCGGCCGACCGCTGGTGCGAGCGGGTGACCGTCACCTTCACCAACACCGGCACGACCGCGGCGCGTTCGGGCACGGTCAGCTTCGCGACGCACGTCATCGGCGCCCTCGGCGTGGACTGGGCCACCCTCACCACGACCCAGCCCCTGCCCGCGCCCATCGCGGGGGGAACCGCGCGCACCCAGACCTACACGGTGTGCGTGGAGGCGTGGCGGGTGCCGCTGGGCATGCACGTGGACACCCAGCGGGTCACCGCCACCTGGAGCTAGCGGGGTGTTTCGCGGGTCAGGCGGTCAGTGCGGGTCAGGCGGTCAGTGCAGGACCACCCAGGCCGCCGCGCCGATCACGAGGACCAGCGCGATGATCAGCCCCAGCTTCGTGGTCTGCTTCGAGGGCGCGGACTGCCCCTGCTGCGCGCGGCGCTGCTGGCGGGATCCCGGGCCCGCCTGCCTGGCCGGTGCGGCCTCCTCGACGAAAGCCCGGAACATCTGAGTGCTGCCCGCGGGGTCGTAGTTGCCCTCGGGGCCCTGTGAGTTGTGGTTCGCAGCCATGGAGCAGGACCCTAGCCGGTTTTGGCATTCCTTTACCGCCCCACCCCCCGGATTCATTTGCCTGTAGCAACCATTCGCTTCTATGGTTGCCCTAAGCAACTAGATGAAGGGTCCTCGGGTGACCGTGCAGACGAAGCCGACGGCTGGGACCACCCCGACCCCGCACGAGGAGCTGGCCCGCCAGCTCCTCGGCATCGGCGCGGTCAAGCGCGGGCTCGCCGGCCACCTGCCCCCCGACTGCCCGCCCGGCGCCGCCGCCGTCCTCACCGTGCTCGACCGGCACGGCGAGATGCGGCTGAGCCGGCTGGCCGAGTTCATGGCCGTCGACATCTCGGTGACCAGTCGGCACGTCACGCACGTCGCCGACCGCGGCTGGATCGCGCGCGAGACCGACCCGGGGGACGGGCGCTGCCGGATCCTGCGGCTCACCCCGGCCGGACGGGCGCTGCTCACCGAGCTCGGCGCGCGGTACACGGCCGCGGTGGAAAGAGCCCTCCACGACTGGTCCGCCCAGGACATCGACGTACTCAACACCCTGCTGGCCCGGCTTCGATCGAGCTTCTAGACGAAGGAAAGACATGGCCCCGTCGGATACGACGACCGACCCCACGTCCGACACCCCACGCGACACGTCCGGCACCACGGCCGTGGCCATGACCCACTCGCAGATCATGAAGGCGCTGTCCGGGCTGATGCTCGGCATGTTCGTGGCGATCCTGTCCTCCACGATCGTCTCCAACGCCCTCCCCCAGATCATCAGCGACCTCGGCGGCACCCAGTCCTCGTACACCTGGGTCGTCACGGCGGCCCTGCTCTCGATGACGGCGGCCACCCCGCTGTGGGGCAAGCTGTCCGACCTCTTCAGCAAGAAGCTACTGGTCCAGATATCCCTGGTGATCTACGTCCTCGGCTCCGTGGTCGCGGGCATGTCCCAGAACACCGGCACGCTCATCGCCTGCCGCGTGGTCCAGGGCATCGGCGTCGGTGGCCTGTCCGCCCTCGCCCAGATCGTCATGGCCGCGATGATCTCCCCGCGCGAGCGCGGCCGGTACAGCGGTTACCTCGGCGCGGTCTTCGCCGTCGCCACCGTCGGCGGCCCCCTGCTCGGCGGTGTCATCACGGACACCGAGTGGCTGGGCTGGCGCTGGTGCTTCTACGTCGGCGTGCCCTTCGCGATCATCGCGCTGATCGTCCTCCAGAAGACGCTCCGCCTCCCGGTCGTCCGCCGCGACGTCAAGGTCGACTGGCTCGGCGCCTTCCTGATCAGCGGGGCGGTCTCGCTGCTGCTGATCTGGGTCACGCAGGCCGGGGACTCGTACGCGTGGATCTCCTGGCAGACCTGGGCGATGACGGGCGGCGCGGTGGCGCTCGGCCTGCTCTTCGTCCTCGTCGAGTCCCGCGCGAGCGACCCGATCATCCCGCTGCGGCTGTTCCGCAACAGGACCATCACCCTCGCGTCGGCGGCTTCCCTGTTCGTGGGCATCGCGATGTTCTCAGGGACCGTGTTTTTCAGCCAGTTCTTCCAGTTGGCCCGCGGCGAGTCCCCCACGATGTCCGGAATCCTCACGATTCCGATGATCGGCGGGCTCTTCGTCTCCTCCACCGTTTCCGGTCAGGTGATCACCAAGACCGGTAAGTGGAAGGCCTGGCTCGTCTCGGGCGGCGTGCTGCTGACGGCGGGACTCGGACTGCTGGGCACGCTGCGCCACGACACCCCGTACTGGCAGATCGCGCTCTCCATGGTCCTGACCGGCCTCGGGCTCGGCATGATGATGCAGAACCTGGTCCTGGCCACCCAGAACCAGGTGGCCCCCGAGGACCTGGGCGCGGCCAGCTCGGTCGTCACCTTCTTCCGCTCGCTCGGTGGCGCCATGGGCGTCTCCGCGCTGGGCGCGGTCATGGCCACCCGGGTCACGCAGTACGTCAAGGACGGGCTGGCCGCACTCGGCCCGAAGGCCGCGGCCATGGGCCACGGCGGCACCGCCGGGGGCGGGATCCCGGACCTCGACAAGCTGCCCGCGCCGTTCCGTGAGGTCGTCGAGGCCGCGTACGGGCACGGCGTCGGCGACGTCTTCCTCTACGCCGCCCCCTTCTCGCTCCTCGGGCTGGTGCTGGTGCTGTTCATCAAGGAGGTCGCGCTGAAGTCCAAGCCCGCGGCCCACGCCCCGGCGGCGGCCTCCGCCGAGGCGGAGACCGCGGCCGCCGGGGCTCGGCTGAAGGGCTAGGACGGAGCGGACGGGCAAGGTCCCCTGTTGATCAGGACGTGGGCGCGGTCAGGTCGTAGAAGGCCGCACCGCCCACCGTCCTGGCCGTGAAGGTCGCCTTGACCCAGCTCTCGATCCGGCTGCTGGTGCCACCGCCCGGGCCGCCGCGGGCTGCGCCCTCGGGCCCTGCGGCGGCGCCGCCGCTCTGCGCGATGAAGTAGTGGATCCTCCCTTCCCGCACGTACTCCTGGAACTGCTCCAGGGTCGGCGAGGGGTCGCTGCCGTTGAAGCCGCCGAGCGGCATGACGGGCTCGCCGGAGGCCAGTTGGTAGCTCGCCGCGTTCTGCGAACCGACCGCGGCCGCCGCCCAGGTGTACGTGCCCGCGCCGGCCCGCAGGGCCGCCTTAGACGCCGTTTCATTTGGCGAGTCGGCGATGGCAGATGAGGGCTGCGGCTATGCCGACGAAGGCGAGGAAGTGTTCAGCCTTGCGCTCGTAGCGGCGG
>NZ_JBWKJU010000023.1:74279-100397 GCF_056432025.1 Streptomyces sp. NPDC045695 | reverse complement strand
CCTGGAGAGTAGGAGGGGGGGGGCCTCCTGGGGGGGGGGTTTGATGGGCCCCCCCAAAAAGGGGGGGGGGGGGGGGGGCGGGCCCCCCCGGGCCCGGCAAGATCCGGAAGAGACGGCCTAGGTGGCGGCCTGGACCACCACGGTCTTGGCGACCTTGTCGTGCAGGCCCTGCTTGTAGGGCTTGTCGACGAGGATCGAGACGACCAGCGCGATCGGCCACAGGCAGAAGCAGCAGATCAGCGTCGGAAGCCAGAGCACGGCGGCGCGGCTCAGGGCCGCTCCGGACTCCGGCACGGTGCCGTCGTTGAGCATCGCGACGCGCAGGCCCATCGCCTTCTTGCCGACGGTCTGGCCGTTCTTCTTGGTGAACCACCAGTCGTAACCGAGGTACGCGGCGATCGAGATGAGGGTCATGACGAGCCCGCTGCCGCTGTAGGAGCGGGTGATGACCTCGCTGACGTCCTCGCCCCGGTTCGTCTCGACCGTGTACCGGTTCGTCCCGAAGGCCAGCTGGATGAGGAACAGCGGGACGGCGACGATCAGCACGTCGATGATGCGCGCGGCGAGCCGCTTGCCGAAGTCGGCGAGCGGCGGCATCCCGGCGAGCGGATCGGGCATGCCGTAGTCGCCGCCGTACGGGTCGCCTCCACCGCCGTACGGGGGCGGCGGAGGCGGGTATCCCCCGCCACCGGGGGGCGGGGGCGGGGGACCACCGCGGCCGGGGGGCGGCGCGTCGTAGGGCGAACCGCCCGACGGAGGTGTCGGTTCCTGGGGCTTCTTGAGGAACGGGTCTTCCTCGGGCGGCTCGCCCGGCGGCGGCTGGTCGGTACTCATGGCCCGAGTCGAACCCGGCCCCGCTGACCTCGCAACGGGACCGCGTCCATCCGGGGGGGAGGGGCTCGCGCCCGGGGGCGCCGAGAGGGGTGACAGGGGCGACGGAACCTAGCGCGCCACGTACGTCTTGGCCGCCTTGTCGTGCCAGGCCTGACGGCGCGGCCGGTCCACGAGGCACCAGAGGCTGCCGGGGAGACCGAGGAACGCGTACACCAGCCAGCGGCGCAGGGCCGCGCCGAAGGCGGGCGGGCGCAGGGTGGCGGTGGCCAGCACCCGGACACCGAGCAGCTTCTTGCCCGGGGTGCGGCCCCAACGGGCGGTGGGCAGCGCCTCGTACAGGATCCCGAAGAGGAGGACGGCGCCCAGGACCAGGCCCAGCCGGCCGGCGATGGCCCCGTCGAACAGCCAGACGGTGGTGCTGCGGCCACTCGCCCGGGCGGCGTCCACCTTGGCCCGGAGGTGGGCGGTGGCCCCGGGGAGGAGGGGCAGCGCGACCGCCGCCGCGACGGCGGTGAGGACGAGCGAGTCCAGGGCGCGGGCCACGGCCCTGCGCGTCAGACCGGCGGGGCGGGCGGCCCGTTCGGCCATCCGCTCGAAGACGGCCCGGGGTGTACTGGGGGCGGCGGGGCGGGGGGCCGGGTTGCCCGGGCGGCCCTCCTCGGACCCGCGCGGCTCCCAGCCCGTGGGCCGCGGCTCCGCAGGGGCGGCCGCGCCCCCGGCGGGGACCGTGGGGCGCACTCCGGCGGGCCGCGGGGCCCACACCTCGTCCCGCGGCGCCTGGGCGGGCTGGGCGGCGGGCCGCGGGGCCGCCGGGGGCTGCGCCTCCCGGCCGGGAAGGGCCGGGGCCTGGGGCCGGGAGGGCGCCGGGGCGAGGGCCGCCGCCTCGGGCCAGGAGGACGTGACGCCGGAGGGGCCGGGGCCACCCGCGCCGGGGGCTGCGGGCCAGGCCGGGGCGGGAGCGGGGGCCTGGGCCGGCGCCGGGGCGGGTGCCTGGGCGTGGACCGGCGCCGGGGCCGGGGCCTGGGCCTGGGCGGCCGGGGAGCGCGCCGACAGGATCCCCGCCGCGGCCTGGGCGGGGAGCCGCGCGGGGGCCGCGGCGGCGGGCGTACGGGCCAGGGAGATCCCCGGCCGCGCTGACCCCTGCCCGGCCTCGGGCTCCGCCGGGCTGCCCCACGAGACCCGGTGGTCACGCGGCCCGCCGAAGCCGGCCTGGTGCACGGGGTCGGCCTGCCACGCCACGGGTTCGACGGCCGGGTCGGGCTCGGCGGCGCGCTCGGGCTCGGCGGCGCGCTCCGGCTCCCGCGCGCGTGCGGGCTCGCGTTCCCGCGCGGGCTCGCGCTCCCGTACGGGCTCCTGTTCCCGCACCGGCTCGCGTTCCCGTACGGGCTCGGGCGCTCGTGCGGGCTCCGGCAGCGCCTCGGTCACGGAGGTCTCGTCGAGGAACACCGGCCCCGTCTCCTGGGCGGGGGCCGGGCGGCTCGTGCCCGGGACCCAGGCCGCACCGTTCCAGTACCGGATGTACCCCGGGATGGACGGATCGGGGTAGTAGCCCTCGCGGGCCGCGTGCTCGCCGTCACCAGGGGAGGCCGTCAATGTCCCCAACTCCGATCGTGGCTTGAGGCTTGTGCAAGGGAGGACCATAGCCAAGAACCTCCCTCCGGCAGGTCCGGTAACGGGAGAATCCAAGCGATCGGGCGAATGCCGCTCCGGGCGGCACCCCCTGCGGCTCCCCACCACGGTCTTCAGCCAGGAACAGATTTCAGCCAATCTCCGGTTCGACGCCCGAAGTCGCGTCATACCCGGGCACACCGGCGCTCTCTGCAGGTGTGGGGCGCCATCCGGCCCCGCGCACCGAACCCGAAGCGAGGCCGTCATGCTCCACCCCGTCATCGAGCGCGAGCTGGAACTCAAGCTGGTCCTGTCCCCCGAGCGCAGCATCCCCGTCCCCGCGCGGCTCCTCTACCTGACGGACGACCCGTACGCGGTCCACATCACCTTCCACACCGGCTCCAGCGCCCCCGTGAACTGGACCTTCGCCCGCGAGCTGCTCGTCGAGGGCGTGTTCCGCCCGTCCGGCCAGGGCGACGTGCGGATCTGGCCCACGAAGACCGACGGCAAGGCCGTGCTCTGCATGGCGCTCAGCTCCCCCGACGGCGACGCCCTCCTGGAGGCCCCCGCCGGCTCCGTCTCCGCCTGGCTGGAGCGCACCCTGCGCCTCGTGCCGCCCGGCACCGAGGCCGGGCGGCTCGGCCTCGACGCGGCGCTGGCCGAGCTGCTCACCCCGAGCCTGGCCGACGACCTGTGGCTGCGCGACGCGTGGCCGTCGGACGAGACCGCGGACGGGGACCTGTGACCCGGGGCCGCCACCGCACGCCCGACGGCCCGCGGTCAGAAGAGCTTGCCCGGGTTGAGCAGCCCCAGCGGGTCGAAGGCCTGTTTGACGGCGCGCTGCATCTCCAGTCCCACCGGCCCCAGTTCACGGGCCAGCCACTCCTTCTTCAGCACGCCGACCCCGTGCTCGCCGGTGATGGTCCCGCCGAGGGAGAGCCCCAGCGCCATGATCTCGTCGAAGGACGCGCGCGCCCGCCGCGTCTCGTCCTCGTCGGCGGGGTCGAAGCAGACGACGGGGTGGGTGTTGCCGTCGCCCGCGTGCGCGCAGACCCCGATGAGTAGGTCGTGCGCTCGGGCGATGGCGGCCGTACCGTCCAGCATCTCGCCGAGCCGCGACCGCGGTACGCACACGTCGTCGATCATCGTCGCGGGCCGCAGCGCCTCCATGGCGGGCAGGGACATCCGGCGGGCCTGGAGCAGGAGTTCCGACTCCGCCTGGTCCTCGGCGGGCACGACGGCGGTGGCACCGGCGGCCGTGCACAGCTTCTCTACGGCCGCGAGGTCCTCGGGCGCGTGCGGGGTGTCGAAGGCGGCGAGCAGCAGGGCTTCGGTGGCCTCCGGCAGGCCCATCCTGCCGAGCGCGTTGACGGCGCGGACGGTCGTACGGTCCATCAGCTCCAGCAGGGAGGGGGTCAGCCCGGCCTCCATGACGGAGCAGACGGCCCGGCAGGCGGCCGCGACCGAGGGGAACTCCGCCGCGAGCGCCAGCTGCCGGGGCGGCGCGGGCCGCAGGGCGAGGACGGCCTGGACCACCACGCCGAGGCTGCCCTCGGAGCCCACGAACAGCCGGGTGAGGTCGTATCCGGCCACGCCCTTGGCGGTGCGCCGGCCCGTGCGCAGCAGGCGCCCGTCCGCCAGGACCACGTCGAGGCCGAGCACGTACTCGGCGGTGACCCCGTACTTGACGCAGCACAGCCCCCCGGACGCGGTCCCGATGTTGCCTCCGATCGTGCACTGCTCCCAGCTGGAGGGGTCGGGCGGGTAGTACAGGCCCTGTTCGGCGACGGCGCGCGAGAGCACGGCGTTGACCACGCCCGGTTCCACGACGGCGATCCGGTCGACGGCGCTGATCTCCAGGATGCGGTCCATCTTGACCAGGGACAGCACGATGCAGCCGTCGGAGGCGTTGGCGCCGCCCGACAGGCCCGTACGGGCGCCCTGCGGGACGACGGGGATGCGTAGGGCGGTGGCGGTGCGCATGACGTGCTGGACGTGTTCGACGGTCCGGGGCAGGACGACGACGGCGGGGGTGCCGGCGGCGCAGAAGCCGGCCATGTCGGTGGCGTAGGAGGTGGTAACCCCGGGGTCCGTGATCACGGCCTCGGGCGGAAGCTCTTCGAGGAGGGTCGCTCGCAGACGTGCCAAGAGATCGTCATCCATGGGACCAGCGTGGCACTCGGGGCCATCGGTGTGAACACGGCCGCGCCCGTCTTCGGACACCTCGGCGAGCTCTTCATATTGACGCACAGTGACCCCATGGACCGTATCGACGAGGAATCGCACACGCCGGCGCCGCCCGTGACCTTCACCGGCCGCAAGACGCTCGTGGCCGCCGCGGTCGCCGTGGTCCTGATCGCCGGGGCCCTGCTGATCCGGCCGGCGCGCACCGGCGACGACGCCCGCCCGCCGGGGCCGAGCGAACGGGCCGCGTCCGCGGTCGGCATGGGCGCGCCCGCGGCGGTGGTGGACCTGACGGCGCTGGTGGCGGACCGCGAGAAGTGGCTCGCGGCGCACGCGGACGACCACGCGTCGTGGTCGGTGCTGGGCGCCGCGTACCTGGAACAGGCGCGGCGCACGGCGGATTCGGGCTGGTTCCCGAAGGCGGAGAAGGCCCTGAAGCGCTCGCTGGAGGCCCACCCGGCCGAGAAGGGGAACTTCGACGCGATGACGGGCATGGGCGCACTGGCCAACGCCCGGCGGGACTTCACGACCGCGAAGAAGTGGGGCGAGCTGGTACGGGCGCAGTCGCCGCGGCGGTGGACGGCGTACCCGGTGCTCGTGGACGCCTACACCGGGCTCGGCGACTACAAGGGCGCGCAGAAGGCCATGGAGCTGCTGCTGGAGCTGCGGCCGGGCCTGGCGGCGTACGTCAGGGCCTCGCAGGTCTACCGCGACCGCGGCTGGCGCGAGGACGCGGTGGTGGCGATGGAACACGCGGCGGGGGCGGCGAAGACCCCGCCGGAGAAGGCCTACGCGCTGTTCCGGCTCGGGGAGCTGTCCTGGGAGCGCGGAGACCCGCAGGAGGCCCTGCGCCAGTACGAGGGCGCGCTGCGCGCGGATCCGGCGCACGCGCAGGCGCTCGGCGGCCGGGCCCGCGCGCTGGCCGCGCTGGGGCGCGACGGCGAGGCCGTGCGGGACTACCGGCTGGCGCTGGGGCGGGCTCCGGAGCCGCAGCTGGCGAGGGAACTGGCCGAGCTGCTGGAGTCGCTGGGGCGGGAGCAGGAGGCGCGCGAGCACTACGACATGCTGGGCGCGCTGACCGCGCGGGACGGCACCAACGGTGTCGACGACGACGTGGTGCTCGGCCTGTACGAGGCGGACCACGGTGATCCGCAGGCGGCGGTGCGGCGGCTGTCGGAGGAGTGGTCGCGGCACAAGAGCGTGCAGGTCGCGGACGCGCTGGGGTGGGCGCTGCACCAGGCCGGCGAGGACTCGGCGGCTCTGGAGTACGCGAAGAAGGCCACGGAACAGGGCCTGCGCAGCGCCGAGTTCTCCTACCACCGGGCGATGATCGAGCGCGGCCTGGGCGATGAGGCGGCGACCCGGCGCCACCTGGAGGAGGCCATGCGGACGAACCCGTACTTCTCGCCGCTGCGGGGGCCGCTGGCCAAGGAGGCGCTGGCGGCGATCGGCCAGCCGCCGCCGGGCGGCCCGGAACACCTCCAGCCGGTCACCCCGTGGGTCGAACCCGACCTCCCGAAGCCGAACGCCACACCGAAACCGGCCGCGTCCGCTTCCCCTGCCGCGTCCGCGGCCCCCTCGCCTTCCCCGTCCCCGTCCGCCCGCTGACCGTGCCGCGGCCCTCCCCTCGCGGGGCCGCGACCCGCTTCGGCGCCCTTCCGGGCAACGCCGGACCCCCCGGCAGCAGCCGGGGGGCCGGAAACAGCCTGGGGCCGGGAACGGCCCTGCGGGCTACAGGTTGCCGCGCTTCTCCTGCTCCCGCTCGATCGCCTCGAACAGCGCCTTGAAGTTGCCCTTGCCGAAGCCCATCGAGCCGTGACGCTCGATGATCTCGAAGAAGACCGTCGGGCGGTCCTGCACCGGCTTGGTGAAGATCTGCAGCAGGTAGCCGTCCTCGTCGCGGTCGGCCAGGATCTTCAGCTCGCGCAGCTCGTCGATCGGCACGCGGGTGTCACCGACCCACTCGCCGAGCGTGTCGTAGTAGGTGTCCGGGACGCTGAGGAACTCGACGCCCGCCGCGCGCATGGTGCGTACGGTCGAGACGATGTCGTTCGAGGCGAGCGCGATGTGCTGGACGCCGGGCCCGTTGTAGAACTCCAGGTACTCGTCGATCTGCGACTTCTTCTTCGCGATCGCCGGCTCGTTGATCGGGAACTTGACCTTCTTGGTGCCGTCCGCGACCACCTTCGACATCAGCGCCGAGTACTCGGTCGCGATGTCGTCGCCCACGAACTCCTTCATGTTCGTGAAGCCCATGACCTTGTTGTAGAAGGCGACCCACTCGTTCATGCGGCCGAGCTCGACGTTGCCGACGCAGTGGTCGATCGCCTGGAAGGTCCGCTTGGCGGGGGGCGCGACCATCGGCTCGACGGCGGCGAAGCCCGGCAGGTAGGGGCCGGTGTAGTCGCCGCGCTCGACGAGGGTGTGGCGCGTCTGGCCGTAGGTCGCGATGGCGGCCAGGACGACCGTGCCGTGCTCGTCCTTGACCTCGTACGGCTCGTCCAGCCCGCGGGCGCCCTGCGCGACGGCGTACGCGTACGCCGCGCGCACGTCCGGGACCTCGATGGCGAGGTCGATCACGCCGTCGCCGTGCTCGGCGACGTGCTCGGCGAGGAAGCGGCCGTGGTCCGTGGTCGGCTTGATGACCGAGGTCAGGACGAAGCGGGCGGCGCCGTTGGTCAGGACGTAGCTGGCGGTCTCGCGGCTGCCGTTCTCCGGTCCGGAGTAGGCCACGAGCTTCATGCCGAAGGCGGAGGAGTAGTAGTGCGCGGCCTGCTTGGCGTTGCCCACGGCGAAGACGACCGCGTCCATGCCCTTCACCGGGAAGGGGTCGGCCTCACGCGCGGTGTGCGGGGTGGTGTCGAGGGTCTCAGTCATGAGCGCAGAGTCCCGCCGATCCACAAGCTGCGCAATAGTTTCTTATTTGGCTATACAAAATGCCCAGTATGGCCGGAGGATGGTTGAAACATCTGTGCACTATGACCACCCTCGCGTACGGGTGGGCACCGGGAGGCGTCCATGGGCATCGACGAACTCGACGGCCGGCTCATCGTCCTGCTCGCCCGAGAGCCGCGGATCGGTGTCCTGGAGGCCTCGCGCCGCCTCGGCGTGGCCCGCGGGACCGTGCAGGCCCGGCTCGACCGGCTCCAGTCGAACGGGGTCATCCGCGGCTTCGGCCCGCAGGTCGACCCGACGGCCCTCGGCTATCCGGTGACCGCCTTCGCCACCCTGGAGATCAAGCAGGGGCAGGGGGCCGACGTACGGGCCCACCTGAACGGGGTCCCCGAGGTGCTGGAGCTGCACACCACCACGGGACACGGGGACATGCTGTGCCGGCTCGTGGCCCGCTCCAACGCCGACCTCCAGCGGGTGATCGACCGCGTGGTCGGCTTCGAGGGGATCGTGCGGGCGTCGACGGCGATCGTGATGGAGAACCCCGTACCGCTGCGGATCATCCCCCTCGTCGAACAGGCGGCCGAGGACGACGACCGGCGCTGACCCGGGCGGTCAGCAGGAGGGCGCGGCCTCGCCCCGGTTCAGCGCGCGCAGCGCGTCCACCGCGTCCGCGAGCGAGGTGACGGGTACGAGCCGCAGCCCCTCGGGCAGCTCCGACCGGGCGTCCCCGCACTCGGCCTTCGGTACGAGGAACACGCTCGCCCCGTCGCGCCGCGCGGCCTGGGTCTTCAGGGCCACCCCGCCGACCGCGCCGACCTTGCCGTCGGCGGTGATGGTGCCCGTACCGGCGATGCTGCGTCCGCCCGTGAGGTCGCCGCCGCTGCCGTCGCCGTCGAGCTTGTCGACGATGCCGAGGGAGAAGAGCAGCCCGGCGCTCGGGCCGCCGACGTCGGCGAGGTTGAGCTCGACCTTCACGTCCTTGGGGTCCTTGCGGAGGTAGCCGAGGGCGGCCTCGGCGGCGGCCGACTGCGACTTGGCCATTTCCTCCAGATTGTGCTGCTCGATCTCTTCGTCGCTACCGCCGGAGGAGTAGACGGCCTCCTTGGGCAGGACCGCCTCATCGGTCTTGAACCAGTGACCGACGAGCTCGTGCAGCCGCATGGTCGAGGACGGACCGGTGGCCCGGATGGTGGTCATCCGCAGCTCGCCCTTGGTCTCCCGGACCGGGGCCCCGGTGACGGTGATGACGGGCTTGCCCTGATCGGCCCCCAGCACGTCGGCCGTGAGCCCGGGAATGGCGACCACGAAGGGCAACGGCGCCAAGGCCGCGGCAGCGAACACCCCGACCACCGGCACAGCACAGACACCCAGGGCAACGGGACGCGACAGACGCAGGAGACGAGAGATCACCCGCCCAATCTATCCACGACCCGGCACCGTTCCAGCCCCGTGGGCGTTTGAGGCGCTCTTCCAGCCCCGCCGCACACATCAGCCCCGCCGGCGTTTGAGGCGCGGGGGTCCGGGGGCAGCGCCCCCGACAACGGCGCCGCACCCGGCACCCTTCAGCCCAGCCGGCACCCTCTCGGCCGCGCCCGGCACTCTTCCAGCCCCGCCGGCGTTTGAGGCGCGGGGGCCCGGGGGCAGCGCCCCCGGCAACGGCGCCGCACCCGGCACCCTTCAGCCCAGCCGGCACCCTCTCGGCCGCGCCCCGGCTCTTCCAGCCCCGCCGGCGTTTGAGGCGCGGGGGCCCGGGGGCAGCGCCCCCGGCAACGGCGCCGCACCCGGCAGCGCACGGCACCGGCACGGCACAGCACGGCACCCGGCACGGCCCCGCGGCCTAGCGAAGGGCGTCGGCCACCTCACGCGCCGCGTCAACCACCCTCGGCCCCACCCGCTCCGGCACCGCATCGGCCAGCATCACCACGCCGACGCTGCCCTCCAGCCCGGTGATGCCCACCAGCGGCGCCGCGGCCCCACTGGCTCCGGCTTCGAGCTCGCCGTGCGTCAGCGTGTACCCCGGCTCGATCAGCGAGCCCTGCCGGGCGGCGAGGATGGCCCGCCCGGCGGCCCCGCGGTCCAGCGGGTGGCGGAAGCCGGCCCGGTAGGCCACGTGGTAGTCCGTCCAGGTCGGCTCCACGACGGCGACGGCCAGCGCCTCGGTTCCGTCGACGAGGGTCAGGTGTGCGGTGGCACCTATGTCCTCGGCGAGGGACCGCAGCGCGGGCAGGGCCGCCTCGCGGACGAGCGGGTGCACCTGGCGGCCCAGCCGCAGCACCCCTAGCCCGACGCGGGCCCGGCCGCCGAGGTCACGGCGGACCAGGGCGTGCTGTTCGAGGGTGGCGAGGAGCCGGTAGACGACGGTGCGGTTCACACCGAGGCGGTTGGAGAGCTCGGTGACGGTCAGACCGTGGTCGGTGTCGGCGAGCAGTTTGAGGACTCTGAGCCCTCTGTCGAGAGTCTGGGAGGTTTCCGCGGTCACGACGCCCTCTCCCTCTTTCGGTGAGCGGCGGTGACTCTCTGGGTGGCACGCCGCCGGTCCCACGGCGGCGCACGGAGAGGCCGCCGGTAGCGGCCATGGCACCGGCTGCGCTCCCGCGGCGGCGCTGCCACGGTGCGTTCGATGCGGGGACAGTAGCGAGCGGGTCCGCTCAGCGGAAGAGCTCGTCCAGAATCCGGGCGCCTCCTGCCCGTTTATGCCGGTTCCTGATCGCCGCCGCTGTCATTTCGTGACCTCAATTTGCACAGGAGCCCTTTACCTTCCCATTACTCTGATCATGTTCAAAACGATGGTCATTTCGGCCCCGGGGGGGATGCGCCGTGCGCACCTGGGGCCGTACAGAGGGGGAAAAGCACCCGTGAAGCTCAAGCGCATTGCCCTGGTGGCCGCGGCCGCCGTGGTCGGTCCGACGGTCCTGATGGCCACGCCCGCGATGGCCGACGAGGTCCGCAACCCGGCGGTCACGACGCCGGACACCGCCCCCGAGGACGACACGGCGCCGGTGACCGGTGAGACTCCCGAGGCACCGCAGGCGGAGCCCGGTCAGCAGACCCCGGCCCCCGCGCCCACCCCGGAGACCGCCCCGGCGCCGGCCACGCAGACCCCGGCCGGCAAGACGGCCGACAAGGCCGCCGCCCAGGGCCCGAAGATGACCCTGACCGGGCTCCCCGCCGGGTTCACCTCGGGCGGCGACTGGAGCGAGTTCTCCCTGCACGTCGACAACTCGGGCCGCGAGGCCGTCGACGACTACTCGCTCGAACTGGTCCTCTGGACGCTCGACACCTTCGCGTGGGAGGCCGAGGACGTCCAGACGGAGATCTACGCGCCCGACTCGAAGGGCACCTGGGGCTGGCACAAGGTCCAGGCGGACGGCTCCGAGGAGGTGTACGCGTTCGCGCTCGCGGACGTCGATGTCGAAAAGAACGAGGTCTTCGACCTCAAGCTTCGGATGAAGTTCGCCAAGGACACCCCGCCGTCCCGCTTCTCCCTGTCCACCACCGCCGAGGGCGGCACCGCGGACCGCGTCCGGTACGAGTCCAAGGTCACCGCTCCCGACGACCAGGAGCTGAACAACGGCCCGAGGGTGTCCCTGCAGGGCCTGCCCGCGGGCGGCTTCAAGGCCGGGGGCACCTGGCAGGAGCTCTCCCTCGGAGTCGACAACTCCGGCAAGGAGAGGATCGACAAGTACGGCTTCGGTGTCTTCTTCGACAACAAGGGCAACACCCTCAAGGCGGAGCACCTCGACGTCGAGATCTGGGACGGCAACAACTGGGTCGCCGCGCCGAAGCACCAGTCGGGCCTGCTCGCCGGGACCATCATCGACCGCGCCGTCGGCAAGGACGCGAAGTTCGAGATCAAGCTGCGGGCCAAGTTCACCAAGGACGCCCCGGTCGGCACGATCTTCGTGGTCGCGCTGGCGGACGACCACGGCGTGGAGGGCATCTCGTCCGAGGTGGCCTTCGCCTACAGCTCGATCACCCCGGCCGGCACCGGCAACCAGCCCACCCCGGACGGCGGCGGCAGCACCACGCCGATCGTCGACGGCAACGGCAACGGCAACGGCAACGGGGGCACCGCCCCCACGACCGGTGGCCAGCTCGCCGCGACCGGCACCGACGCGGCCACCAGCTGGGCCCTCGGCGGCGCCGGCATCGCGCTGGCCATGGGTGCGGCGCTCGTCGCCGGCAACGGCAAGCGCCGCCGCCGCACCACCGCGTAGGTCCGTAGCGACGAGAACGGGGCCCGTGCGATGCTCCGCACGGACCCCGTCCGGGTCCTGTCGTCCAGTGTCCTGCCGGGCGGGGGGCTCACCGCATGCGCGTGGCCCACTCCTGCACCTTCTTGATCCGCTCGCGCAGCTGTCCCGCCGTCGCCTCCGCGCTCGGCGGCCCGCCGCAGACCCGGCGCAGCTCGGTGTGGATCACTCCGTGCGGCTTGCCGCTCTGGTGGACGTAGGCGCCCACCATCGTGTTGAGGGACTTCCGCAGCTCCAGCAGCTCCTTGTGCGAGACCACCGGCCGCCGGTCGGCCGGCAGCTCCAGCAGGTCCGCCTCCGCGTCCGGCTTGCGCCGGCTGTGCGCGATCTGGCGCGACTGCCGCTTCTGGAGCAGCATCTGCACCTGGTCCGGCTCCAGCAGCCCGGGGATGCCGAGGTAGTCCTGCTCCTCCTCGCTGCCCGGGTGCGCCTGCATGCCGAACTCGGCGCCGTCGTACAGCACCCGGTCGAAGACCGCGTCGGACTCCAGCGCCTCGAAGGACATCTGCTCGTCCTCGCCGGTGTCCTCGTCCTCCTGCCGGTTCGCCTCGTCCATCTCCTTCTCGGACTCGGCGTACGGATCCTCCTCGCCCTGCTTCTTCGGCTTGTCGAGGACGTGGTCGCGCTCGACCTCCATCTCGTTGGCGAAGCCGAGCAGGTAGGGAATGGTCGGCAGGAAGACCGAGGCCGTCTCGCCGCGCCTGCGCGAGCGCACGAAGCGCCCCACGGCCTGCGCGAAGAACAGCGGGGTCGAGATCGTCGTGGCGTACACGCCCACCGCGAGGCGCGGTACGTCGACCCCCTCGGACACCATCCGGACCGCGACCATCCAGCGGCTGCCGTCCGCACTGAACTCGTCGATCCGCTTCGAGGCGCCGGTGTCGTCGGAGAGGACGACGGTCGCCTTGCTGCCGGTGATCTCCCGCAGCAGCTTGGCGTAGGCGCGCGCCGAGTCCTGGTCGGAGGCGATGACGAGGCCGCCCGCGTCCGGGATGCCCTTGCGGACCTCGGTCAGGCGCTGGTCGGCGGCGCGCAGCACGTTCGGCATCCAGTCGCCGCGCGGGTCCAGCGCCGTGCGCCAGGCCTGCGAGATGGCGTCCTTGGTCATGGGCTCGCCGAGCCGCGCGGCGATCTCGTCGCCCGCCTTCGTACGCCAGCGCATGTTGCCGCTGTAGGAGAGGAAGATGACGGGGCGCACGACGCCGTCGCCGAGCGCGTTCCCGTAGCCGTAGGTGTAGTCGGCGGACGACCGCCGGATGCCGTCGTTTCCCTCCTCGTAGGTCACGAAGGGAATGGGGTTGGTGTCCGACCGGAAGGGCGTACCGGTCAGGGCAAGGCGCCGGGTCGCCGGGTCGAAGGCCTCCAGGCAGGCCTCGCCCCAGGACTTCGAGTCGCCGGCGTGGTGGATCTCGTCGAGGATCACCAGGGTCTTGCGCTGCTCGCAGCGGTTGCGGTGCAGCATGGGCCGTACGCCGACACCGGCGTAGGTGACGGCGACGCCGTGGTAGTCCTTGCTGAGCGGTCCGGCGGAGTACTCGGGATCGAGCCGGATGCCTATCCGCGCGGCCGCCTCCGCCCACTGCTTCTTCAGGTGCTCGGTCGGCGCGACCACGGTCACCTGCTGCACGACGTGGTGGTGCAGCAGCCAGGAGGCGAGGGTCAGCGCGAAGGTGGTCTTTCCCGCGCCGGGCGTCGCGACCGCGAGGAAGTCCCGCGGCTGGGTCTCGATGTAGCGGTCCAGCGCCCCCTGCTGCCAGGCACGCAGCGCGCTGGCGGTGCCCCAGGGGGCGCGGCCGGGGAAGGCGGGTGAGAGGTGGTGGGAGGCGGTAGTAGTCACGGTCTCCGGTTCGTGCTCTCGGCGTATCGGGTACGCGTGGCAGGCAGTCGCAGTCGTCCGTAGGACAACCGGGCCACCCTACCGGGACGGCTCCGCCCCGCGCGGAGGGACAGGCCCGTGACCTCGGGGGGTGCGGCGAGCGTCACACCGCTTCGTGCGGGGCCCGCGCCCGACGCCCGATCTGCGCCACGTCGGCGAGGCTGCCGTCACGGCAGGCTCCGCCGGCTCCAGGGCTCTGCGGCGGACTCACGCACCGCCCGGCTCACGGACCGGCGGGCTCACGGACCGGCCGGCTCAGGCACCGGCCGGCTCAGGCACCGGCCGGCTCACGGACCGGCCGACTCACGCACCGGCGGATTCACGCACCGGGCGGCTCACACACCGGCCGACTCACGGACCGGCGGACTCACTCACCGGCCGGCTCCAGGCGGGTCGCGACCCACGCGCCCACCAGCGCCACGCACGCCATGGGCAGGAACACCACCACGAACGCGCCGGGATGCGAGGTCGTCCCCCCGGCCGTGACGGTGTGCGCGGCTCCCACCGCTCCCCCGCCCAGCGCGGCGAACGCGGCGCCCCCACCCGCGAGCAGCACCACGTTCGCCAGCGCGTCCGAGATCTGCAGCGCCGCCGAATTGGCTCCCGCCTCCTGCGGCGCCGACAGCTTCAGCAGCAGCACGCTCGTGGAGCCGATGACCAGGCCCATGCCCAGGCAGCCGACCGCCCAGGCCAGCGCCAGCGTCCACACCGGCACCGACTCGATCAGCACGGCCGGCGCCGCCGCGATGGCGACGGCCACCATCACCATCCCGGCCACCATCAGCCGTTCCCGGTACGGGGCCATCCGCCCCTTCGACTGCACCCACGAGCCGCCCGCCCACGTCACACCGCCCAGCGCGAGCGAGAACCCGGCCAGGGTGGGGCTCAGCCCCCGCTGCGTGACCAGCATCAGCGGTACGAAGCTCTCCGCCGCGATGAACGACCCCGCGGCCACCCCGCGCAGCAGCACCACCGACGGCAGCCCGCGCCGCGCCAGGTACGTCCCGCGCGGCAGCAGCCCCAGGACGGCGGGCACGAGCAGCGCCACACCGGCGGCCGCCGGCAGCAGCGACCACCACCTCAGATCCTGGGCGGCGTACTGCAACAGCCCCGCCCCGAGCGAGATCCCGAAGGCCAGCCGGATCCGCCGCCGGTCGAAGGCCACGGGCGGGGCGTCGGGGTCCACCGGCCCGGACGCGGTCCGCCGGATCGCCGGCAGGGCCACGGCCAGCGGCACCACCACGAGGGCCGGTATCCCGAGGAACACCCACCGCCACCCGAGGTGCTCGGTGACGGTCCCGGAGGCCAGCGGCCCGACGATGGACGGCACCACCCAGCTGGCGGCGAAAGCCGCCATGATCGCGGGCCGCAGCCGCTCCTCGTAGGCCCGGCTGACCACCACGTACAGCGCGACGATGACCAGCCCGCCGCCGAAGCCCTGCACGGCCCGGCCGATCACGAACACCCACATGGCCCCGGCGGTCCCGGCCACGACGAGCCCCGAGGCGAACGAGGCGATGCCGACGGTCAGCGGCCGCAGCGGCCCCTGCCGGTCGGCCCACTGCCCGGACAGGACCATGCCGAAGAGGCTGGTGGTGAAGTAGGCGGAGAAGGCGAAGGCGTAGAGCGCGATCCCCTCCAACTCCCGCGCGGCGACGGGCATGGCCGTGCCCACGGCGGTGGCCTCGAAGGCGATCAGGAAAACGACGGAGATGATCCCGACGCTGAGCGTCCGGTACGCGGGCCCGAGGATCCCGGTCGGCGGCGGGGACGGGACCGGCGCGACGGTCCGGGGCACACGGGGTTCGAGGGCACTCATCGCCCCAGCGTAAGGTGCGTAGCCGCCTCTCGACCCTGTCATTTCGACGGATCCCACCCTGGTCCCGGAGACCTAGGCCTGCCCGTGTGTGAACGCGGCATGGCAGTCACATTGCGCCGCCCCCGAAACCCTTCCCGGGCCCCGCGACCCCTCGTACGGTCGTAGACATCACCACACAGCCGTGTGCCCGAGTGGTTGAGGGACTCGCCTGCAAAGCGAGTTACGCCGGTTCGATTCCGGTCACGGCTTCGCGGCGAGCCGCTCAGGGGCAGGCGCTCCCCTGGGCGGCTCTCGCCTCGTTGGACCCTAGGCACTCGGGGTGCCGCTGGGCGCCGCCCCCTCCTCCGTGTCTGACGCCGGCGCGGGCAGACCCTCGGCCTTGGAGGGCAGCCCCCCGTCGTTCACGCACCCGAGCTCCTTGGCGACGGCGAGGGCGGCGGAGTGGGTGATGGCGAGGTAGTCCGGCGTGAGGGCTGCTTCGCCCTTGCTTGCATCCCACCGCTCCTGGAACAGCACTTGGATCCGCAGAGGAATGTCTCGTGTCGAGCCGACGCGGGAGCTCACGCAGTCGTAGGTGAGGTAGACCACCTTCCGCTCCAAAGCGACCCGCACACCTCTGTAGCTCACCCCTGGGAAGTCCGCCGGGTCTCCGGCCTGCCTGCTGTAGGCAGTGAACCTCACTCGGGCAGTGGCGAGACCGGTCTCCGACGGTCTTCCAGAGATCTCGCAGGTCGGCTGGGGCATGTCCCTGATCCTCTTACCGGCCTGGTAGGCATCCTCCATCACCTGCGCAACGGCCCGGACGTCTGGATTCTTCTCCTCGTCCCGGATCTGGAACTGCGTAGATTCGAGCACTCGCTCCAGCGCTTCCCCGCCCTCGTTCGGGAAGAGCCCGCGGCAGACCTGGCTGACCGGGATCCTCGGCAGAGGCGTCGGCTGCTCCGACGATTCCGAGTCCCCGGTCGAACAGCCGACGGCCGTGGTGCCGAAGATCGCCAAGCTGACGGCCGGGCCCACCAGCGGACGCCACATTCGACTGCGGTTCACTTGACGCCCTTCGTCTGCGACTCGTGGCCCTGCTGTCGGGCGATGGAGTTGCCGGTCTCGTATCCGATGCGCATCGACTCGATGAGGTCGTTGCCTAAGTCGCTGTTGGGATCGATGTTGTGGCGCTCCATGAACTCCCGCATCGGCGCCTCGGCACTGTGCTCACCGGCCTGGAACATGGACTTGTTGCTGTCGTGCGTGTCGCCGTCGGACTTGTCCTTGTGCTTCTCCACGGCCTCGTCCGACCACTCTCCGATCACCTGTGAGGCGGCCTGCTCCACGCCTCCGCTACCGACGTCCACGGCAAGGGGGACGATGATCGCCGCCGCACCGGCCGCGGCGGCCGTGGCGGGCAGGAAGGCCACACCGGCCGCAATGGCCGCCGTGGTCCCGAACTCGACCCATGCGGACCGCTGCTCGTGCGCCTTCTCGTACTCCTCGTGCTTCTTCTCCCCGATGCCCTTCACCTGTTCCGCACGTGACTCGTCGAGGACACCTTGCACCTCGGCGGTGGTACGGATCGTCGCCCGCGCCCGCCCTTCGTCGATCTTGCCGTCGTGCTCGCCTTGGCTTTCCAACACGCTGGCGGAGTAGAGGCGTTCCGCGGTGGACACAGTGGCGTACGAGTCGGGGTGCTGCCCGAGAGCAGCGAGCAGGTCACGCGCCACCTCGCGGTCAAACTTCACATGCACCTGCTTGTCATCGTCCCGCGGGGCGAAGACACTGTGGTCAGGTTCGAGACTCATTGCGCGATTGATGTCGTCGATGTACCCGGCGGTCATGTTGCCCAGGCTGTCCGCCAGTACCTCCTGGTGCTTGAGCAGCCCCGCATCCCCGCCGTACTTCACCGCAGCCGCCTCCATGACCCGCGCCCCAGGCTCGGTTCGATGCAGCTCCGGCTTGGGATCGTCCCAGGCGTGGCCCAGAGCCGCCGCCTCCAAAGCGTGGCCCAGGGCATCGGGCATGTAGTTCCGGACCTTCTTCAGGTCGTCCGGGTTCGTTCCTTCGATGTCGATGGTGAAGTCGTACTTTTCGTTGGCGAAGAAGTCGAGGTAGCTGGTGACCGGCTTGCCCTCGGCGTCCTTCCCTAAATTGGGCCCGCCCGGCTTGACGGTGCCGTCCTGGTTGTACGCAGGCGGTCGCGGTTCACGCTCGGGGTCGAAAAACTGGGCCGATGCCTCCGGGCTGTGACCCATCGCCTCCAGGAAGCTGACCACCGGGTCGTAGCCGGCGCCGTTGACCCCGGACGGGTTGAACAAGTTTCTGCCGTACCCGTTGATGTGGCGGGTCGAGTTGAAGAAGTCCGGGTCCTTGGCGTGGATCTGGGTGGCGTGGTCGGCGATGGGGACCAGGAACTTGGGGTCGTAATTCCCGTACCGCATGATGCCGCCGAGCAACTGGTACCCGTACGGCGGGTTCTGGTCGTACTTGGCGAGCGGAATGTGCTGGGTGCCCAGCTTGCGCAGCTCCTGCGCGTAGCTGTCCGGCAGATGGGGCGCGCTCGTGGAGTTGGTGGCGGTGGCCAGGTTGAGGCCCAGGTTCTTCTGGAGTTCTTGAACGTCCTTGAGCCGCTGCTCGTCGAGCTTGGAGTAGTCGTACGTATCCGTGGACATGTAACCGAAGAACTCAAGGGCGCCCTTGGGGCCGAGCGTCTCGTAGAAGTCCTTCGAGAACTCCGGCACCTTGGCGTTGTCCGCCAGCAGCTCGTTCAGCTCGACGAGTTCGCCGTGGCTGAGCTGTCGCCCCTTCTTCGCGAGGTCGACGGCGCGGCCGGCCTGCTCTGCGTCGAGGCTGCCGTACTTCGGTCCGCTGAAGTCGTGGGCGTCGGTGACGTTGGCGCCCAGCATCCGGGCGAGCGATTGGTCGACGTCATCGCAGTTGTCGATGATGGCGTCGACCTTCTGCTGCCACAGCCCGCGGTTCTCGCGCAGGGACTGCTGGTAGTCGGGGTCGTGCCGGGCCGCGTTCCGCTCCGCCTCGGTCGCCGGCGGAATGGCGGAGACACGCCCGGACGCGTCCACTTGGAAGCCGGCTGCGGGAGCCTCCTCCGTGGCGATCTTCTGTAATTGCTCCTTGGACGACTTGAAGACGGCGAGGCCCTCGGTCAGGGCCTTGTGGATGCCCTTGGCCGCTTTGGCGGCGTCCTCGAACTCCTTGGCCGTCTTGTCGACGAACCCCCGGGCCACGCCCGCGGTGACCCCGCTCCACTCCGCCTTGTCGGACTTGGCCTTCATGCCGTCGCGAGCGGCCTCGGCCATCTCGTCCAGCTTGCCCGCCATCGCCGTCCAGTCGGTGACCGCCGTCTGGAGCTTGTCCACAGGTGCGTGCAATACGTTCTCGTACGTCAGCATGCCCCGGCCCCTACCTCAGGTACTTGTCGATCGCGGACGCGGTGAAGTCTGCGTGGAGCTGCTGCTCGTCCTTGGCGTGGGAGGAGAGGGAGTAGTTCAGACCGTTGGAGATGTTGGCGCAGGCCGCCACAAGGGTCTTCACCTGACTCTCCCAGGTGGTGTTGACCTTGAGCAGCGCCGCCCCGCTCGCGAAACCCTCCTTGGTGAGGGCACTGGCGGCCTCCGCGGTGGAGGTGGCGGCGTGCTTGCCGTCCGTCTGCAGGCGGGCGTGCAGCTTGTACGCCTCAGAGCCGATCGCACCGATGTGGTCCTGGTTCAGTTCCAGCCCACCGCCGCCGCCTCCGCCCACACCCGGATCGGCCGGGGCCTGATTGAGCCGCATCGAGACATTGGCCGCGGCCGTGGCGCGAGCCGCCGACCATTCTTCGTCGAACGACATCGCGTGCACTCCCCAGTCAGATCCGGTCAGGTCCGGTCAGCAGGTCGAGCTGGTCGTGCTGCCAGGTCGCTACGTCGTCGGCCCGGTAGTCGGAGTCCCGCCCCCCTGAGTGAACGGCTGACCGGTCAAGGCGTCACGGCGGACCGCACTGGTTCTGCTGCTTGGTGATCTCGAGGTACTTCGTCATGAGCGCCGTGAACAGCGCCCGCCAGGTGCCGGCCTTCATGTTCTCGACGGAGCCGCTGAGCCCCAGCTCCAGCTCGAAGGAGTCCTTGTCCCCTTTGCAGGTGAGGGCGACGCGGGCTCCCGTATCCCACACGATCCCCTTGTCGCCGAGGGGAAGCGAATCCGGCGCGGGCGGGTCGGCCTGGGGCCAGATGAAGCTTTGTCCCAGGGGCTGGCGCGTGGCAATGACGAGGACCCGACGCTTGCCATCGACGTCGACGCTGCACGTGACTGCGCGGCGCGACGCGGTCAGACGGGCATCGGCCGGGCCGGATACTTCCACGGTCTCGCCGTAGCCCATCAGAGGCTCCAGGTCGGAGCGGGTGAAGACGCCGAAGCAGGTGCGCTCCGGCAACTGTGGGGCCGCGGCCTTCTTCTCCTCGCCGCACCCGGTCAGCGCTGCTGCCGCGACCAGCGTCGCGGCGAGTACGCGGGGGGTGACAGCGTTACGCATCAGGAGACGCCGTTCGATGTAACGACGTGACTGCGGCCGACGGCGCGGGCGTTTTCCGTCTCCGCCGACGCAAGCCCCGCGAGGGCATCGATGCTCCTCTGGCTCAGGCGGGAGTGATGCCGCATCGAGAGATTGGCCGTGACCCTAGCGCGAGCCGCCGACCACTCTTCGTCGAACGACACCGCGTGAACTCCCCAGTCAGATCCGGTCAGGTCAAGCAGGTCGGGTAGGTCGGGTAGGTCGTTCGGGTCGTGCTGCTAGGTCGCTTCGTCTTCGACCAGGTAGTCGAGGCGTTTCGCTCACCTGGTCGTCCCGCCGCTTACCCGGAGCGTGCGCACCTGCGCCCACAGCCCCCGTCCCGCACGAGCCACGCCTCCTGATGACCGGCTGACGGGTCACGGCGTCACGGCGGGCCGCCGGGGGATCGCGCTACCCCGGGCGGCCTTCGTAGCGGTCAGTCGGTCTTCATCCACACTGGTTCTGCTGCTTGGCGAACTCCAGATACTTCTTCATGAGTTCGCTGAACAGCGGGCGCCGCTCGTCGGGCTTGATCTCCTCCGCCGAGCCATCGATCCACAGCTTCAGCTCAAAGGCATCCGTGGGGCCGTGGCAGGTAAGGAAAACTGCCGCCCCTCCGTCCCAGACCTTGCTGTTCTCCGCGAAGGGAAGCGCCTCCGGCTTCTGCAGGTCGAGTGAGGGAGCCCAGAAAAAGTGCTGCCCCACTGGCAGGCGCTCCGCCAACGCGCTGAAGCGGTGCTGTCCGTCGACATCAATGGTGCAGATCGCGCTCTTCCGCTCCGCGGTCAGCCTGACGTCGGCCGGGGCATCCACTCGCACGTCCTCGCCCGTGCCCATGAAGGGCTCGAGCTCGGTCGGAGTGAAGGCGCCGAAGCAGGTGGACGCAGGCAGCTTGGCCGCAGCAGACTCCTTGCTGTCCGAGCAGCCAGCCAGCAACGCCGCTCCTGCCGTGATGGCGACGGCCAGACGAAAGCGGTCGGCACGGAACATCAGGATCCGCCTTTCGAGGTGACGACGTGGCCGCGGCCGCCGACGTGGGCGCTCGCCGTCTCCGCCCACGCAAGCCCCGCGAGGGCATCGATGCTCCTCTGGCTCAAACCCGTCCCCTGCGCAGCCTTGCAGACCGATTACTCAGCCGACAGGCCGGCCTCCAGCTGTGCCTGCGTGTGCTCAGGCCGCCACGAGGGTCTTCACCCGGCTCTCCCAGAGCGTGTTGACCTTGATCAGCACCACCCCCCGCTGGCAAAGCCCTCCTTGGTGAGGGCACTGGCGGGCTCCGCAGTGGCGGTGGCGCCCGTGCTTCCCGTCCGTCTGCAGGCGGGAGTGACGCCGCATCGAGACATTGACCGTGACCGTGGTGCGAGCCGCCGACCACTCTTCGTCCAACGACATCGCGTGAAGTCCCCAGTCACATCCGGTCAGGGCAAGCAGGTCGAGCTGGTCGTGCTGCCGGGACGCTTCGTCGTCGGCCCGGTAGTCGAGGTACCGCCCCCTGGATGAACGGCTGACCGTCAAGGCATCACGGCGGGCGGCCGAGGGATCGCGCTTACCCGGGCGGCCTTCGCCGCGGTCAGCCGGTCTACATGCCGCACTGAGTCTGCTGCTTGGCGTAGTCGACGTACTTCTTCATGAGCTCGGAAAGCACCCGGCGTGAATCACTGGCCTTTTCGCCGTCAACGGATCCACTCAGCCACAACTCCAGCTCGAAGGCGTCCGTGGCCCCCTCACAGGAGATACCTGCGGCAGCCCCTGTGTCCCATACCTTGCCGTCCTTCATCGAGGGGATCGGCTCGGGCTTCACCTTCTCCAATGGCCATTGGAACCCTTGCCCCCGGGGGTGCCGCTTCGCCCAGGCGAGCACGCCGCTCTTCCCGTCAACGTAGACGTTGCAGGTCGCGCCGGGCCGTTGCGCGCTCAGCTTGAGGTCGGCCGGAGAGTCAACGGTGACCTCGTCTCCGTAGCCCAGCAAAGGCGCCAGATCAGAGGGAGTGAACGCACCAAAGCATGTGGTCTGAGGCAGCTGCGAAGCTGCCGACGGCTTCTTCTCCTCGGCGCACCCCGATAGCAACAGGGCCGCTACAGCAGGGCCGGCTGCGAGTACGAGCAGGTTGCGGGTACGGGCGACACCGGCACCAGCACTGGGCATTCAGGAGCTCCCCTTAGACGAATCAACCAAGTCACGGCCAACGCTGTATCCGTTGGTCGTCTCAGTTCCCGCGATCCCCGCCAGGGCACCGATGGTCCGCTCAGTCATACCGGTACCCTCCGCCGCCTTGCGCACGGAGGCCGCGGCCGATGCCCCTGCCGCCTGCTGCGCATCGACGTAGGCGGCCGCCGCGGCCTGGTCACTGTCAGCGGTCTTCTTCACGATGTCCTTTTTGGCGCCTTCGACCACGCTCTCTGTGATGTCTTCCTGAAGCCATTCCACGATGTCGCCGGCCAAGGGCACCATTTCCAGGTACTTGCCACCGGCTGCGCTGATTCCGCGGTTGATCCACTTCGCATTATCCTCAACCCCCTTGACGTATTCCTCCTGCTTGTGACCGTTCTCGGCGTACACGCCTTCGGTCCGCGCCTCGGAAAGAATGCCTGCGATTTGACCGCCCGGATGCACTGCAGCGTGGATCGCCGCATCCAGGTCGTCGTACTCGCTGCGGTGGGCGATGACGTCGTTGATGAGCGTCGTGGTGAACGCACGCTGGGAGTTGGTGATCGCCCCGTAGGCGTCCGGGTCCTGCCCGACCGCTCCCAGGAAGGAGGCCATTTGAGACTTGTCGAAGTCGGCCATCACTCCATTGGCCTTGATCAGCCCACTGTTGTTTTCCGCGGAGGCCTGGATGTCCGGCATGTACTCCGCCGCCATCTGTCCGAAGTGCCCGGACAGTCCGTTCAACGGGCCATCCGGGTCCTTCGGGTCCGCGTCGATCAGTTCGGGCTTGTCGCCGATCTTCTCGACGATCCGTTCCATGACGGCCGCCATCTCCTTCGTGTGCGCGACCGGCGGGGAGTCCTCGTCGCCGGGGCTGCGATGGGAGACCGCCGCCATCAGCGCGTCGCCGAGTGCCTGCTGCGCCGGGTGCAGGTCGCTGGTCCTCGACATGTCGAAGCTGTCCATGTACGGCTTCTTGTCGAGCATGTAGTCGACCATGCCCCGGGGCTGGCCGTGCTGACCCTTGACCGGCTTGTCGTCCTTCGTGACGATGCCGTCCTTGTTGGTGTCCTCGCGGACCGGCTCGTTGAAGAGGGCCGTGGACGCGTCCGGGTTGTTGGCGAGCGCCTCCATCAGCCCCGTCAGCGGGTAGAAGCCCCGGCCGTCCTTGCCCTGGCTGAGGACCGATTCCATGCCGTACGGGGTGTGGAACTCCCAGGCCTTCGGATCCTTGCGGTCCATGGCGATCATGTCGCGGCCGACCGAGGTCAGGAACTCCGTGTCGTACTTCCCCTCGCGCAGCAGCGCGCCGAGGGCCTGGTAGCCGTAGATCTGCCGCACCCCGCCGAAGACGTCCATCTCCTTGCGGCCGGCCTTCATCAGCTGGGTCGTCCAGGCCGCGTCGAGGTGGTTCGGGACGTCCTTGTGGGTGGCGAGGCCGAGCATCGCACTCATGTCGCTCTGGATGTTCGCGACCATGAGTGCGCGGTCCTTGCCCGCCTGGCCGAGGCTCGTCGCGTCCAGGGACATCTTGGAGTACATCTCCAGGGTGCCCTCGGCCCCGATCGTCCGGTAGAAGCCCGTCGAGAACTCGGGGTCCTCGCGGTTGTCGTCGAGCAGTTCCTCCAGCTCGCGCAGCGCCTCGGGGTTGCGCGCGGTGCCGCCTTCGCCGGTGACCTTCTTCATCAGGTCGGCGGCGCGCGCCGCCTGCTCGGCGTCAAGGGTGTTGAACTTCGCGCCGCTGAAGTCGTGTTCGTCCGTGACGTTCGCCTGGAGGGCGCGGACCAGGGAGTCGTCGGCGTCCTGGGCGTCCTCGACGGCGCGGTTGATACGGGACTGCCAGGCGTTGCGGTTCGCGTTCAGAGACTGCTGGTAGTCGGGGTCGTGCCGGGCCGCGTTCCGCTCGGCCTCGGTGGGCAGCGGGATGGCGGAGACGTGCCCCGTGGCATCCACCTGGAAGCCGGCCGCCGGGGCTTCCGCAGCGAGCTTCTTCAGTTCGTCCTGCGCGGCCTTGAACGTCGCGTGGGCGTCGGCGAGGAGCAGGTGCATGCCCTTGGCCGCTTTGGCGGCGTCCTCGAACTCCTTGGCCGTCTTGTCGACGAACCCCCGCGCCACGCCTGCGGTGACCCCGCTCCACTCGGCCTTGTCGGACTTGGCCTTCATGCCGTTGCGAGCGGCCTCGGCCATCTCGTCCAGCTTGCCCGCCATCGCCGTCCAGTCGGTGACCGCCGTCTGGAGCTTGTCCAGCGGTGCGTGCAATACGTTCTCGTAAGTCAGCATGCCCCGGCCCCTACTTCAGGTACGTGTCGATCGCGGACGCGGTGAAGTCTGCGTGAAGCTGCTGCTCGTCCTTGGCGTGGGAGCTGAGGGAGTAGTTCAGACCGTTGGAGATGTTCGCGCAGGCCGCCACAAGGGTCTTCACCTGGGTCTCCCAGGTGGTGTTGACCTTGAGGAGTGCCGCCCCGCTGGCGAAGTTCTCCTTGGTGAGCGCGCCTGCGGCTTCGGCGGTGGAGGTGGCGGCGTGCTTGCCGTCGGTCTGGAGACGGGTGTGGAGCTTGTACGCCTCCGAGCCGATCGCGCCGATGTGGTCCTGGTTCAGCTCCAGACCACCGCTACCGCCGCCGCCTGGATCGGCCGGGGCCTGATTGAGCCGCATCGAGACATTGGCCGTGGCCGTGGCGCGCGCCGCCGACCATTCTTCGTCGAACGACATCGCGTGAACTCCCAAGTCAGTTGCGGTCAGATCATGCAGGTCGAGCTGGTCAGGCAGGTGCTCAGCGGTTGCGGCGCACGACGACCACGGTCACGGCTCCGCCGATGAGTACGCAGGCTCCCAGGCCCAGGGCAATCCAGGGGAGGGAACTGCCGCTCTTCTTCACCTCCGCCTTGGGAGCGGGCGTGGACGCCGCCGAGCCGGAGGCCTTGCCATCCGGGGAGGCCGAGGGCTTCTTGGCCGCGTCCGCCGCCGCCAGGTCGGGCAGCGGGTAGACGTCCGCCGGACCGGGGTCGCCGGGCGTCTGCAGTGCGACCCGGGGGCTGACAACGCCGTAGCCGACGTAGTCGTTGCGCTGGGAGCCGTCGACGGGCTTGCCGGCGGTGTTCAGCAGGACGCGGAGAACCTGGTTGTTGGTCCACTCGGGGTGGGCGGACCAGAGGAGGGCGGCTGAGGCGGAGGCGAGGCCCGAGGCGTCACTGGTGCCGTGGGTCTTGCACAGCCCCGTCTTGCCCGTGCAAGCCGTGACGATGTCCATGCCAGGCGCGGCCATGTCCACCTGGGGACCGTGCTGCGACTCCGGGGTCGGCTCGCCATTGGCATCTACCGCGCCTACGCCGACCACCCCAGGGGTCGCCCCCGGGTACTCGACCTCGTTGAGCTTGTCCCCGGAATTTCCTACGGCGGCGAAGATCAGCTTCCCCTTCGAGAGCGCATACTTCACCGCTTCGGCCCGCGCTAGATCTGCTTCGGGCTTGCTGTTGATGCCGAGGGAGATATTGATGACCTTGGCATCCGAGTCTGCCGCATACCGGATGGCAGCAGCCCACGATGGAGTTGCCATTTCAGTGTTAGAAACGCGGAGGGGGAGGATCTTTGCCTCAGGTGCAAGTCCGTAGCTTCCGTCGCCGCTCGGATGTTTTCCCGTTCCGGCGATGATGGCGGCCATGCCTGTGCCGTGCGTACTGTTGTCAGCACGCCCGTCGCCACCCTTGGGCGTGAAATCCTTGCCAGGGACAATCTGTCCTTCCAGCTCGGGAATTTCCTTGATTCCGTCGTCGATTACCGCGACGGTGACGCCCTTCCCCTTGCTGATTTTCCAGATCTCGTCGGCCTTCATGGCGTTGAGATGCCATTGCTGCGACCGAATTGTCTCGGCGTGGGCCGGGGTCGCGGCGACCCCGGCCAGCAGCAGACCCACCAGGGCCGAGGTCGCCTTACGCATGCGCATCCCGTGCAACGTCCGTTCTGCT
>NZ_JBWKJU010000023.1:0-74182 GCF_056432025.1 Streptomyces sp. NPDC045695 | reverse complement strand
GTCGATCACCGGCGGAGCAACACGACGGTTGCCCTGCCAGGTCTCTTCGTCTTCGACCAGGTAGTCGGGGCGTTCGCCACCCTGGTCGTCCCGCCGCATACCCGGAGCGTGCGCACCCGGAGCTACTCCGCTCCACTCGGCCTTGTCGGACTTGGCCTTCATGCCGTTGCGAGCCGCCTCGGCCATCTCGTCCAGCTTGCCCGCCATCGCCGTCCAGTCGGTGACCGCCGCCTGGAGCTTGTCCACAGGCGCGTGCAACACGTTGTCATACGTCAGCATGCCCCGGCCCCTACCTCAGGTACTTGTCGATCGCGGACGCGGTGAAGTCTGTGCGGAGCTGCTGCTCGTCCTTGGCGTGGGAGGAGAGGGAGTAGTTCAGACCGTTGGAGATGTTCGCGCAGGCCGCCACAAGGGTCTTCACCTGGCTCTCCCAGGTGGTGTTGAGGAGGTGGCGGCGTGCTTGCCGTCGGCCTGCAGGGGGAGCGGAGCTTGTACGCCTCGGAGCCGATCGCACCGATGTGGTCCTGGTTCAACTCCAGACCACCACCGCCGCCTGGATCGGCCGGGGCCTGATTGAGCCGCATCGAGACGTTGGCCGCGGCCGTGGCGCGCGCCGCCGACCACTCTTCGTCGAACGACATCGCGTGAACTCCCCCGTCAGGTGCGGTCAGATCATGTAGGTCGAGCTGGTCAGGCAGGTGCTTAGCGGATGCGGCGCACGACGACCACGGTCACGGCTCCGCCGATGAGTACGCAGGCTCCCAGGCCCAGGGCGATCCAGGGGAGGGAACTGCCGCTCTTCTTCTCCTCCGCCTGCGGAGCGGGCTTGGATGCCGCCGAGTCGGAGGCCTTGCCGTCGGGCGAGGCCGAGGGCTTCTTGGCCGCGTCCGCCGCCGCCAGGTCGGGCAGCGGGTAGACGTCCGCCGGACCGGGGTCACCGGGCGTCTGCAGGGCGGCACGGGGCCGGACCAGGCCGTAGCCGACGTAGTCGTTGCGCTGGGAGCCGTCGACGGGCTTGCCGATGGTGTTCAGCAGCACGCGGAGGACCTGGTTGTTGGTCCAGTCGGGGTGGGCAGACCAGACGAGGGCAGCGGAGGCAGACGCGAGGGCGGTCGCGTCACTGGTACCAGAAGACTTGCAGAGCCCGGTCTTACCGGCACAAGCCGTAACGATGTCGCTACCAGGCGCTGCCATATCCACCTGGGGGCCGTGCTGCGACTCCTTGGTCGGCTCACCCTTGGGGTCCACCGCTCCCACGCCGACGACTCCCGGCGTCGCAGCCGGGTAGAGAAGTTCGGTCTTCCCGTCATTCCCGGTACCAGCGAAGATCAGCTTCCCCTTCGAGAGCGCGTACTTCACTGCTTCGCGACGCGCTTCGTCATCCTGGGGCGTACCGTCCAAGGCCAGGGAAATGTTGATGACCTTGGCCTCTGAGTCTGCCGCGTACCGAATGGCAGCGACCCACGACGGGGTTGCCCGACTCGTCTCATGGGGCACGCGAATCGGGAGGATCTTGACTCCGGGCGCAAGCCCAAAGGCGCCATCACCGCTTGGGTGCTTTCCGCTGCCCGCAATGACTGCGGCCATGGTCGTGCCGTGGCTGCTGACGTCCGTCCTCTCGTCACCCTCTACGCTGTCCGGTTCGAAGTCCTTACCTGCGAGAACTTGCCCTTCCAGTTCCGGAATGCGGTTGACGCCCGAGTCAATCACCGCCACGGTGACGCCCTTACCCGTGCTGATCTTCCAGATGTCGTCCGCCTTCATGGCGTCTAGATGCCATTGCTGCGATCGAATGGAGTCCGCGTGGGCCGGGGTCGCGGCGACCCCGGCCAGCAGCAGACCCACCAGGGCCGAGGTCGCCTTACGCATGCGCATCCCGTGCAACGTCCGTTCTGCTCAGTCGATCACCGGCGGAGCAACACGACGGTTGCCCTGCCAGGTCTCTTCGTCTTCGACCAGGTAGTCGGGGCGTTCGCCACCCTGGTCGTCCCGCCGCTTACCCGGAGCGTGCGCACCCGGGGCGCCAACAGCACCGTTTCGTACGAGCCCCGAGCCGCCCTGGGTGAACGGCTGACCGCCAGCGACCGGGCGACCGGCCGCAGACTGACGCCCACCGACGATGCCTCCCGGCTCCGAGGCCAGCCGACGGCCTGCAGCCGCTCGGCCCGCCCCGCCGTGAGCGCCACCGCCCATGCCGCCGCCCATCGGGCCACCCATGCCGCGGCCTGCCTGAGCACCTTCACCGATGACCGTGCCACGCGGGATGCCCGCGTTGGGACCGTTGGACTTCACGGGACGACCGCCCATGATGCCGGTGTCACGCGGGGGCATGCCCGGCGGCATACCGCCGACCCTGCCACCCCCGGGACCGTTGGGGCCGGTCAGGGTCGGGTACGGGCCGAGGCCGGGGCCTGTGCCCGGACCGAGGCCCTTCCCCTTCACGCCGCCGACCGGCGGGAGACCCACAGGAGGGGCGAAGGGGCCAGGGACGGGACCCACGGGGCCCGGGCCTGTGGGCAGCGGGCCGGGCGTGGTCGTCACCGGCGGCACAGTCCGGTCCGGGAGCGTGCCGACGGAGTCGATGTTCACGCCGACGTTACGGTCCGGGATCAGCGGTACAGAAGTTGACGGCGGCGTGCCATCCGGCTTCGGTTGGTGCCCTGGCACCCAGCCCGGCTCGTTCGCAGAGCCACTGCCGCTCGGTGCCGAGGACGATCCGTAGGAGGAGCCTCCTGTGTAATTCCCCGACGCGGAACTCGAGCGAGCCATGTCGGTATCGCTTGCGACCCCCTCCGGCACGAGAACCTTCGGCGGCGGCGGGAACGTCGGGATCGTCGCCTGTTCCATCTGCTGGGACGACTTCTCGTACGACCCGGCCAGCTTCGTCATCGCGTCCACGGCCCGCGCGTGGTCGCCGCTCAGCTTCGACCAGGCCTCCTGGCCGAGCTTCACCGCGTCCGGGTCGTTGTGGTATTCGCGGGACGTCGCGAGATTCTGCTTGAGGGCCGCCTCCGCGGACGCGTCGTACTTGGGCATGTTGCCCGCGCCGTAGTCGGTCGGCTTGACCTCGCGCATGATCTGGGCGGACTCGGCCATGTACTTGCCGCCGGCGGCGCTGTACTCGGCCAGCACCAGCGTGGCGCTGCCCGTCTTGTTCACCCAGTTCTGGAAGGCGTCGGCCGCTTCGCCCTCCCAGCCCTTGACCTTGTGGTCCTTGAGCTTGTTTCCGATCTCTTCGATCGCCTTGGCGGCCTCGGTGAGCTGCGTCGCGCAGTGATGGGCCTTGTCCGGGTCCATCGCTGCGACCATCGCGTACAGCTGCGCGTGCGTGTAGCCCTCAAACTCGCTCATCCGTAAACGATGCCCTTCTCGGTCGCGTTCGGCTGCGGGCTGTTCGCCGGGTCCTGCGTTCCGCCGCTGCCCGTCTTGTCCGCGTATGGGTCACGCTTCGCGTTGTACATGTCATGGGCCTGCTTCGCGAGGAGGGCCATGCGCCGCTTCGTCTCCTCGTCCACCTCGCTGTAGCCGCCCCCGGCCGACTGGATGGCGATGCCGAGAGCCTCGATCTGCACCGCCAGCCCCTTCGACAGCTTCTGCAGCTCCGAGTGGACGGTGTTGTACGCCTTGTAGAGCTTCTCGGCCTGCGGGAAGCCCTTGCCCAGGGCACCCGCCGGCAGCGTGCCGTCGGCCAGTTTGCCGTGGTGCGCCGGGGATTCCTGAAGCTTCGTCAGGAGTCCGTCCACCAGCTTCTGATAGGCCTTCAAGTCGTCGTACTGGACCTTCAGTGCCGCGGCGGCCGCCCCGTAGGCAGCGCCTGCGAGCGCGCCCATCGGACCCCCCAGCCCCAGCGCGAGGCTCGCTCCCACCAGGCTCGCCCCGTTGTCGTCTGCCACGTTGGCCTCCCCGTCTCCCCGTAGTCGCGGCGCGCAAAGCGCCGCCACCCGTCCCCGTTCGCACCCGTTCGCACGAGTTCGCGCGCACACGTGCGCACTCTCACCGATCACTCTAGCGACCGGTACCGACAGTCCCAAGTCCAGGGTTGCACGTGCAATGCGGGTCACACCGTCACGAGTTGGGAACAGCCACCGCCGCCGATGGCCTGATCGGGAGCCTGTTGACCGGTCGGCCCGTGGCCGCACGCACCGCCGAGGCCACCGCCGCGGGCGTCGTCACCACGGGGACCGCGCTCGCCGCCTTCGCGCCGAACGGCGCCACCACGTCGCGCTCCTCGACCAGTTTGACGATGCGGATCGCCGGGGCGTCCAGCGACGTCGGCAGGGCGTAGCCCGTCAGGTCCGGGTGGCGGACCAGGCCGGAGACCGTGCGGAGGTTCTCCGTCAGGGCCGCGCCGATGCCCTGCGTGACGCCCGCTTCGATACGGGCCTCCAGCTGGCGGGGGTTCAGGATGCGGCCCACGTCCTGGGCGACCGCGAGCTCCACGACCCGTACCGAGCCGAGCTCGATGTCCACGTCCACCACCGCGCGGATCGCGCAGAAGGCCAGGCCCACGAACGCGTCGCCCTGCCCGTCCCCGTCCAGGGGTTCCGTCGGGTGGGGGCGGCACTGGGCCGTCGCCCAGAGTTCCTTACCGGCCATGGCCTCCGTGACCGGCATCGAGAACGCGCCGTCGTACGACGTGATCCGGCCGTCCGCGATCTGCAGCAGCTCCGTCGACATGCCCAGCTTGTGCGCCATCGGCTGCAGGAGCTGGGTGCGGACCATCTTCGCCGCGCGCTCCACCGCGCCGCCCGACACCCACGTGTGCCGGCCGTGCGCCGACGGGCCCGCCGGCGGCTGGTCGGTGTCCACCGGGGCCACCGCCACCTCGTCGACGCCCAGGACCTCCTGGACGATCTGGCGGGCCAGCGTCGCGAAGCCCTGGCCCGTGTCGACGGCCGCGCAGATGACCGTCGCCACGCCGTCGACCACCTTCACGGTGGCCGTGGAGACCTCGTCGGTCCCCTCCGCGCCCAGCATGTGCACCATGCCGACCCCGTAGCCGACCCCGCGCCGTACCGCGCCGGGCTCGCCCGCGCCCTCCGGGCCGCCGGGGAGCAGCCACTCGTCCTCCGGGGTGTCCTTCGGCAGGGCCGGCAGGTCGACGTCGCGGACCGCGCGCAGCAGTTCCGCCACGGGGGCCGGGCAGGTCACCGTCTGGCCGGTGGGGAGCAGGTCGCCCGTCGCCAGGACGTTGCGCATGCGCAGTTCGGCGCCGTCGATGCCGAGGGCGGCCGCGAGCTTGTCCATCTGGCCCTCGTACGCGGCGCACACCTGCATCGCGCCCTCGCCGCGGACGTGGCCGGACGGCGGGTTGTTGGTGCGTACCGCCCAGCCCTCGACGAAGGCGTGCGGGACCACGTACGGGCCGCAGGCGAAGGCCACCGCCGCCGCCAGGGATTCCGCGGAGGAGTCGGCGTACGCGCCGGCGTCCATCAGGATCTGCGCCTCGACCTTGACCAGCCGGCCCTCCGCGTCCGCGTGGTGGCGGTAGCGCAGCAGGGTCGGGTGGCGGTGGGTGTGGCCGAGGAAGGACTCCTCGCGGGTGGCGGCCAGCTTGACCGGGCAGCCCGTGCGCAGGGCCAGCAGGCCGAGCGGGAGCTGGAACGCGGCGTCCTCGCGGTCGGCCGTCGCGCCCGGCACGCCGGTGACGACCACGCGCACGCGGTCGGGGTCCAGGCCGAAGCAGGCGGCGGCCAGGTCGCGGTCGACGTGCGGGTCGGTGGAGGCGGTGTAGAGCTCCACGCCGCCGTCGGGGCGCGGTACGGCCAGCCCGGCCTCGGCGCCGATGGGGGCGGGGTCCTGGCGGCCGATCCGGTACAGGCCCTCGACGACCACCTCGCCGGTGGCCTCCGGGTCGCCGTAACGGAGCGGGATGTGCCGGATCAGGTTGCCGTCGGGGTGCAGGGCGGGGGCGCCGAAGGACTGCTCGGGGTCGGTGACCGGGTCGAGGAGTTCGTACTCGACGGCGATCGCGGCCGCGGCCAGGCGGGCGGTGTCCGGGTGGTCGGCGGCGACGGCCGCGATGGGCTCGCCGTGGTGGCGTACGACGTCGTGCGCGAACACCGGCCGGTCGGCGATCCGGCGGCCGTGCGTGGTGGCGCCGGGGACGTCGGCGTGGGTGACCACGGCGCGGACGCCGGGCATCTCGGCGGCGGCGGTCGTGTCGATGGAGAGGATCCGGGCGTGGGCGTGCGGGGAGCGCAGCACGGCGGCCCAGAGGAGGCCCTCGGCCCACAGGTCGGCGGCGTAGGGGAAGGTGCCCTCGGCCTTGGCGCGGCTGTCGGCGGCCGGGACGGAGGCTCCGATTCCGCGCGGTACCCCCTGCTCCGAGGCCTCGGCCGGGGCGGCCAGTGCCGTCACCGTGGTGCCGACCGTCGTCGTCGCCGTCGCCGCGTCCTGCCCGCTCACGCCGTGCCTCCATGGTGGATGCCGCCCTCGCCGGGCGCTGCCTGGTGCGGGATGCGGGGCTCGGGCGAAGCCGCGGGCTCGGCGGCCGCCGCCCCGCGCTCGGCCACGACCTCGCGCACGGCGCCGATGACCCCCGCATAGCCGGAGCAACGGCAGAGGTTGCCGCACAGCGCCTGGCGGGTCTCCAGCTCGCTGGGGGCGTGATTGCCCTCCAGCAGGTCGTGGATGGTCATGGCCATGCCGGGCACGCAGAATCCGCACTGCACCGCACCCGACCTGCACAACGCCTGCTGCACGTCCGAGAGTTCCCCGCCCGTCGCGAGACCCTCGACGGTCCGGACCTCGCTCCCCGCGGCCGTGGCCGCCGGCACCAGGCAGGAGGCGACGAGCCGGCCGTCGACCTGCACGGCGCAGGCACCGCATTCGCCCTGCGAGCAGCCGTCCTTCGCGCCGGCGAGGCCGAGGCGCTCGCGCAGCACGTAGAGCAGGGACTCGCCGATCCAGGCACCGGTGACGGGGCGGTCGGCGCCGTTGACGCGCAGGACGTAAGAGGCGTGCGGGTGCTCGTGATGGGCGACGGCCTCGGCTGCCGCTTCTTCTTCGTACGTCGGCACCGCGGCCGGGATACCTTCGCCGCTCCCCGCGTCCGGGAGTTCCACAACGCTGTCGGCGGTGTCCTCACCCGGAGTACGGCCGGCCGGGAGCTCCCCCGGCACCGGCCCCGCTCCGGCGAAGCCCCGCCCGTCGGTGTCTCCCGGCTCCGGCGCGGGCTCGGCGGCCGGCGTCACGGCGGCGGGCGCAGCCTCGGCCCGCACTCCGCCGAAGAGGTCCAGGCCGCCGGGGGCCACCGGCTGACCGGCAGCGACGGCGGCGACGGCGACGGCAGGTCCGTCGGACTCGCCCGCCGCAACGGGCTCGGCAACCGCGTCGGGTGTGGCAGGCGCGTCAGATGTGGCAGGCGGCGCGTGCCCGAAGGCCATGAAGCCGTGCCCGTCGGTCCCGCCCTGCGCCGAACCGGCGTGCGCCGGACCCGCGTGCTCCGCCTGCTCGGCGTGCCCCGCGTACGGCCCGTACCCCGCCGGCTCAGCGTGCTCGGCGTGCCCCGCGTACTCCCCGTACTCCCCGTGCTCGGCGGCGCGGACGTCCTCCGCCTGCTCCCCCGCCGGGCCGTGCGCGGCCTCGATGTCGTGCGGGGCCGGATGCGCCGGCTCGCCCTCCGGGAGCGGCGTGCCCACACCGGGCCCGCCCAGCACCCGCGGGCCGCGCCCGAGGGCGCCCGCTCCGGGTCCCCCGAGCTGCCGCCCGGCGGCGTGCGCCGTGGCGGCGGCGGCCGCCGCTTCGTCCGTACCCGGAAGCACGCCCGGGTCCGCGTCCCCGGCCGACTGCTGCGTCAGGTAAGCCCAGGGCGCCGCTGCGCCGCCCGGCAGGGTCGCCGGGGCCTGGCTCCAGTCGCCGTCCAGCGCGCTCGGCCGGAAGTCCCCCTGGACGTCGGGAACGGCCCACTGCCCGGTTGCCGTAGTCGCAGCCGCGGAGGCAGCCGCGGCCGCCCCCTCGGGCTCCTGTCCCGCCCCGGGGAACCGCCACTCGGCCGTCGCCCCCGGATCGGTCACGGGCGCACCCGCCGGCTCCGGCTCCGCCTCGGCGAACGCCGCGGCCACCGACGCCGGGATCGGGATCGACGCCGGGATCGGCCCGCCCACCGACGACCCGGACCCCGCGCCGGGCGCGGGCGCCGGAGCGGCCGGAGCCGAGCCCGCCGCCTCCGGCCACTGCACCGGCATGGTCCACGTACCGGTGGCCGTCGGATCCGTGCTGGCCGAGCCGAGCGGCACGATCATCGGCGGCGGCACGTAGCCGTGGCCGGGCGCCGCGAGGGGCTCGCCCGTTCCGAGCGCGTCCAGCATGTCCTGCGGCAGTTTCACGAAGGCCGTGGCGTCCGAGTCGTACTCGCCGCCCTGCGGGACGGGTTCCCAGCCCCAGCCCGCCGTGCCGTTCCCCTGGGTCACGTTCTGGTTCTCGTTCTCGTTCTCGCTCATGAGCTCAGCGCCCTACCCAGGGCCCTGCGCGCCAGCACGGCCACCGTCCGCCGCAGATGCAGTACGCCCGGAGCCACCGGTTCCCCCTGGTCGGGCACACAGGCGGCAGCGACGTACTCGCCGAAGGCCTCCAGCGCCTCGGGGGCCAGGCTCCGCGCGTCGTCCCAGTCGATCAACGAGGCCACCCACTGCTCGGCCTCCAGCGGCCGCAGCGGCATCGGGGCGACCGCTCCGATCGCACAGCGCACACCCCGGCGCGCGGGGTCCAGTACGAGCCCCACGGACGCCACCGCGCGCCCCGGCCCCGTACGCCCCGTGGCCTTCAGGAACACCTGCGGCGCGTGCAGCAGCGGCACCCGCACGAAACCGATCAGCTCACCGGGCCGCAGCATCTCGCGGCCGGCCAGCAGGTGTGACACGGGGATCTCGCGCCGGTCCTCCGGGCCGACGATCACCAGTACGGCCTCCAGCGCGGCCAGCACGGGCAGGGCGTCACCGGTGGGCGCGGCCGTGGCGATGTTGCCGCCGAGGGTGCCGGCGTTGCGGATCTGCGGGGGCCCGGCGGCGCGCGCGGCGGCCGCCAGCGCGGGGATGAGGGCGGCGAAATCCGGCCGCCCCATCCGGGCGTGGGTGAGTCCCGCGCCGAGCAGCGCGTGGCCGTCCTGGTACTGCCAGCCGCGGATCTCGTTGATCCGGCCCAGGCTCACCAGCGCGGCGGGCCGCAGCAGCCCCGCGTTGACGGCGGCCATGAGGTCGGTGCCCCCGGCGACGGGGACGGCGGCGGGCATGGCGGTGAGCGCCGCCACGGCCTCGTCGAGCGAGGCCGGCAGCGTCACGGACTGCGCCGCCTGGGGCCCCTGGGCCCGCTGAGATGAATCCTGTGCGTGCGGTGCGTGCGGTGCGTGCGTGGTCAACCCAGCTGCCCCTTCCCGATGTCCCGGTCCCGGCGCTCACGCCTGTCCGCCGTACGGTACGTGCTCACCGCCGGGACGTGGCAACTCTGGCACATCTTCCGGGCCGCCCGGCGCGAGGGTCGCCCGGGCGGGCCCCGGTGGAACCCGCCCCGCACAGCTCCCACCGATCGCCCGTTTTTCCCCGTATAGCCGGACATCGGGAGAGAGTTCCGACAGTTCCGCTTCCCGTCATGCGTTCGGCGGCGCACCCTCGATCGGGCGCCCGGGCACCCCCGGCCGCCGCTGCCACGGCAGCGGGCCGCCCGGCGGCCGGTAGCCGACGCCCAGGGCGTCCAGCCGCGCGTAGTGGGCGGCCATCCGGTCCTCGAACCGGGCGAAGTCCCGCTGGTGCGGCTCCGGCAGCGGCGACCACACCACCTCCGCGAAGGCCGCCAGGCGCGGGAACACCTGGTAGTCCAGCCGGTTCTGGTCCTGCATCACCTCGGTCCACGCGTTGGCCTGCGCGCCGAGCACATGACCGGCCGCCTCCGCCGACAGCTTCGGCGCGAGCGGTTCAAAGCGGTACACGTCCTCCAGCGAGCGCACGTACCCGATGGGCATCGGCTCGTCCGCGCCGCCCGCCTGACGGTGGTCCAGGTACACCTGCTGCTCGGGGCACATCACCACGTCGTGCCCGGCCTCGGCGGCGGCGATGCCGCCCGCGTAGCCGCGCCACGAGGACACGGCCGCCCCCGGCGCGAGCCCGCCCTCCAGGATCTCGTCCCACCCGATCAGCCGCCGCCCGCGCTCGGCGAGCCAGCCGTCGAAGTGCCGGATGAACCAGGACTGCAGACCGTCCTCCCCGTCGACGCCCAGCTCGCGGATCCGCTCCTGCGCGGCCGGGGAGGCCTTCCACTGCGCCTTGGGGCACTCGTCCCCGCCCACGTGCACGAAGGGCGAGACCTCCGCCGGGAACAGCTCCAGCAGCTCCTCGAAGACCCCCTCGTAGAACCGCAGCACGGCCTCGGTGGGCGCGAGGACGTTCTCGCAGATCCCCCAGTCGTCCCACACCTCCAGCGCCGAGGTGTCGACCACGTCGCCGTTGCCCAGCTCCGGGTACGCGGCGATCGCGGCCTGCGAATGCCCCGGTACGTCGATCTCCGGGACCACCCGTACGTGCCGCTCGGCGGCGTACGCGACGATCTCGCGGATGTCGTCCTGGGTGTAGTAGCCGCCGTGCGGGGTCTCGTTCCACAACGGGGAGGCCCGGTGTCCCCACCGGCTGCGCGCCCGCCACGCGCCGACCTCGGTGAGGCGCGGGTGGCGCTTGATCTCGATGCGCCAGCCCTGATCGTCCGTCAGGTGCAGGTGCAGCACGTTGAGCTTGTGCGCGGCGAGCAGGTCGATGTACCGCAGCACCCCGTCCTTGGGGAGGAAGTGCCGGGCCACGTCGAGCATCAGTCCGCGCCACCCGAAGCGGGGGCCGTCGGCGATCCGCCCGTGGGGCAGGCTCCAGGCACGCCCGGGCAGGGGCGCCTTGCGGTAGGCGTCCGGCCCCAGCAGCTGACGCAGCGTCTGGAAGCCCCAGAAGAGCCCGGCCTCGCTCGCCCCCGCCAGCTCGACGCCCGTGGCGTCGACGGTGATCCCGTACGACTCGGGCCCCAGCCGCTCACCTCGCTCCGGGTCCAGGCGCAGCCGCAGGTCCGCGGCCGCGCCGGGTGCGGCGGCCGGCAGGCTCCAGCCGGTGGCCGCACCCAGGTCCCGGCGCAGCAGGCGCGCCACGCCGTGTGTGCCGGGGCCGGTGGCGAGCGCCGGCTCGGGGCCGAACGCGTAGCGGAGCCCGTCCTCGTCGAGGACGGCGACCCGGGGTGCGGGGATCAGGTCCATGCGTGAGCCCTTCGCGGCAGCGCGTTGCACCCTGTGCAACACCCGTTCCACAGAGCGCTCGTCGCGCCGACCCTAACGCGCCGACCGGGCACGGCAAAGGCCCCCGGACGCGCCAGAGCGCACCGGGGGCCTCGGGCCCGTGAAACCTGCGGGACAGGGCGGGGCAGGGCAGAGAGCAGGGCGGAGCAGGGCAGCAGAGAGCAGTCCGGAGCAGGGGCCGGACTACTTGTCCTTGCCGCCCTTGTCCTTGTCCCCGCCGGGGCCCATGGACTCGTAGATCTCCTTGCACATGGGGCAGACCGGGTACTTCTTCGGGTCCCGGCCCGGTACCCAGACCTTGCCGCAGAGCGCGACGACGGGGGTCCCGTCGAGCGCGCTCGCCATGATCTTGTCCTTCTGGACGTAGTGGGCGAAGCGCTCGTGGTCGCCGTCACCGTGCGACACCTGCGGCGTCGGCTCTACGAGGGTCCCCGTGCCAGTCCCGCGCTCGGGCTCAAGAGTGCTCATGGACCCAGGGTACTTAACCCCGGGCCCGTCAGTTGAGCGACGGGTCGTCCGGATAGGTGGCGACCATCGCGAGGTCGCTGCGCTGGCGGCGCAGCACCGCCCGCCACAGCCGCTGCGGGTCGGGGAAGGACACGTCACCGGGCTCCGACTCCACCACGTACCAGGCGCCGTCGCCCACCTCCTCCTCCAGCTGGCCCGGGCCCCAGCCCGAGTAGCCGGCGAAGATCCGGAGTCCGCCCAGGGCCGCGGCCAGCAGTTCCGGCGGTGTCTCCAGGTCGACCAGGCCGATCGCCCCGTGCACCCGGCGCCAGCCGAGGGGGCCCTCCTCGCCCGGGATGACGGCCACCCCGAGGGCCGAGTCCAGCGCCACGGGGCCGCCTTGGAAGACCACGCCGGGGGCGCCGGCCAGGGGCGCCCAGGGCAGCAGGACGTCACCGACGCCCACGGGGGTGGGCCGGTTGAGGACCACGCCGAGCGAGCCCTGCTCGTCGTGGTCGAGCAGAAGCACCACCGCTCGGTCGAAATTGGGATCCGCGAGGGCGGGGGTGGCCACGAGCAACCGCCCTGTGAGGGAGGACACCTCGGTCATGCCGCCATGATCCCGCACATTCGCCGTTTGCGGGGAGCGGCCCGGAAGATCGGATCGCCCGCGGTCCGAGGCGCACGTCAGCGCGGAGGAGCGCGCACGGACGGCCCTGAGCGGTCCGCCGGCGGAAGGCAACGCTCCGCCATGTGGCCGGTACGGAGGGTGTTGTACCGCATTCATGACAGTCCTCCGGCCGCGTCTGCCTTACGAACAAGGGGGTGATGGCCCTTACCCTTTTCCCTGGCCCCCTGCCCACCCCACTCCGGAACGCGAGATTCATGACCGGCACAGACGATGTCCTGCTTGTCCACGGCGGTACCCCGCTTGAGGGCGAGATCCGTGTCCGCGGTGCGAAGAACCTCGTGCCCAAGGCCATGGTCGCCGCTCTGCTCGGCAGCGAACCCAGCCGGCTGCGCAACGTTCCCGACATCCGTGACGTGCGGGTCGTGCGCGGGCTCCTCCAGCTGCACGGCGTGACGGTCCGTCCCGGCGAGGAGCCGGGCGAGCTGGTGCTCGACCCCTCGCACGTCGAGAGCGCGAACGTCGCCGACATCGACGCCCACGCGGGCTCGTCGCGCATCCCGATCCTGTTCTGCGGCCCCCTGCTGCACCGCCTCGGCCACGCCTTCATCCCGGGCCTGGGCGGCTGCGACATCGGCGGCCGGCCGATCGACTTCCACTTCGAGGTGCTCCGCCAGTTCGGCGCGACCATCGAGAAGCGCGAGGGCGGTCAGTACCTGGAGGCCCCGCAGCGCCTGCGCGGCTGCAAGATCCGGCTGCCCTACCCCTCGGTCGGCTCGACCGAGCAGGTGCTGCTGACGGCCGTACTGGCCGAGGGCGTCACCGAGCTCAGCAACGCCGCGGTGGAGCCGGAGATCGAAGACCTCATCTGCGTCCTGCAGAAGATGGGCGCGATCATCTCCATGGACACCGACCGGACCATCCGGATCACCGGTGTCGACCGCCTCGGCGGCTACAACCACAAGGCCCTCCCGGACCGCCTGGAGGCCGCGTCCTGGGCTTCCGCGGCCCTGGCCACCGGCGGCAACATCTATGTGCGCGGCGCCCAGCAGCGCTCGATGATGACCTTCCTGAACACCTTCCGCCGGGTCGGCGGGGCGTTCGAGATCGACGACGACGGCATCCGCTTCTGGCACCCGGGCGGTCCGCTCAAGGCCATCGCGCTGGAGACCGACGTACACCCCGGTTTCCAGACCGACTGGCAGCAGCCGCTCGTGGTGGCCCTGACGCAGGCCACCGGTCTGTCGATCGTCCACGAGACGGTCTACGAGTCCCGCCTCGGCTTCACCTCCGCGCTCAACCAGATGGGTGCGCACATCCAGCTGTACCGGGAGTGCCTGGGCGGCTCGGCCTGCCGTTTCGGGCAGCGCAACTTCCTGCACTCGGCGGTCGTCTCCGGCCCCACCAAGCTGCAGGGCGCCGACCTGGTCATCCCGGACCTGCGCGGCGGGTTCTCGTACCTGATCGCGGCGCTGGCGGCCGAGGGCACCTCGCGGGTGCACGGCATCGACCTGATCAACCGCGGCTACGAGAACTTCATGGAGAAGCTCGTCGAGCTCGGCGCGAAGGTCGAGCTCCCGGGCGGCGACCTCGTCTGAGCCGTACCGCGTCCCTCCGTACGGACGAAAGCCCCCCGGGCGCCGCAAGGGCCCGGGGGGCTTTCCCGTGCCGGGGGTGACCCGGGGACCCGGTCCGGGGCGTAGAGGGCCGTACGGGGCCTTGCGCGGCCCTGCTGGGGCCTTCGCCGGCGGACACACGCCCCCGTCCACGGCAGAAGGGCGGCCGCCCCGCACGGGGTGGCCGCCCTTCTCCGTTCTACGTATTACTGCGCGCCTCTGCCGTTCCAGAGGCCTGTGCGGCCTCCGGCGCCAGGGGCAGGACTTACTTGCCCTTGGCGGCTTCCTTGAGCTTGGAGCCCGCGGAGACCTTCACGCTGTAGCCGGCCGGGATCTGGATGGGGTCGCCGGTCTGCGGGTTGCGCGCGGTGCGAGCGGCACGGTGGGTGCGCTCGAAGGTCAGGAAGCCGGGGATGGTGACCTTCTCGTCGCCCTTGGCGACGATCTCGCCGACGGTCTCGGCGAGCGCGGCCAGAACGGCGTCGGCGTCCTTGCGGGTCACCTCGGCGCGCTCGGACAGAGCGGCCACCAGCTCACTGCGGTTCATGTTGTACTCCCGTGTTCAACTTGCCTTAGAGGCGTGAGATCGAAGCCGATGCTGCCAGGGCCCTAGGACAGTCCCCGGACCCGGGTCTGAACGTCAGACCCTCTCGCCCGGTTACGCATCCTGCCCCCACCAGCGGCGGGAAAGCCAATCCGGCACCCGCCGGGGTCACACGAAAAGCGCCACAGTCACGCCGCGGTGACACTCCGTCCACGCCTTCGCTCACACGTTGCTGCGGACTGCGGACCCCGGGGGCATCCCCGCAACCCTAGAGGCGGCCCACCGGGCCCGCATCTCGCGACGCGCCGGGATCAGCAGTCCGTGAGGGCGGTCACAGGCCCCGCCCCACCGGCTCCGCAGCGGTTCTCAGCCCGCCGAGGCGGCCTTGCGGACGGCGCCCGCGACCGCGCCCGCGACCTTGTCGTTGAACACCGACGGGATGATGTAGTTCGCGTTGAGCTCGTCCTCACCGACGACGTCCGCCAGGGCCGCCGCGGCGGCCAGCATCATGTCGGTGTTCACCGTGCGGGACTGGGCGTCCAGCAGACCGCGGAAGACACCCGGGAAGACCAGCACGTTGTTGATCTGGTTCGGGAAGTCGGAGCGGCCGGTGGCGACGACGGCGGCGGTCTGGCGGGCCACGGCCGGGTCCACCTCCGGGTCCGGGTTCGCGAGCGCGAACACGATCGCGCCTTCCGCCATGGCGGCGACGTCCTCGCCGGAGAGCACGTTCGGGGCCGAGACGCCGATGAAGACGTCGGCGCCGACCACGGCCTCCTTCAGGGTGCCCGTGTAGCCCTCGGGGTTGGTGTTGTCGGCGATCCAGCGCAGCGGGGAGTCGGGGGCCGCGTCGACGAGGTCGGGGCGCCCGGCGTGCACGACGCCGTGGATGTCGGCGCTGACGGCGTTCTTGACGCCCGCCGCGAGGAGCAGCTTGAGGATGGCGGTACCGGCCGCGCCGGCGCCCGACATGACGACCTTGACGTCCCCAACTGCCTTGCCCACGACGCGAAGTGCGTTGGTGAGGGCGGCGAGCACGACGATCGCGGTGCCGTGCTGGTCGTCGTGGAAGACGGGGATGTCGAGGGCCTCGCGCAGCCGGGCCTCGATCTCGAAGCAGCGCGGCGCGGAGATGTCCTCCAGGTTGATGCCGGCGAAACCGGGGGCGATGGCCTTGACGATGGCGACGATCTCGTCGCTGTCCTGGGTGTCGAGGCAGATCGGCCAGGCGTCGATGCCCGCGAAGCGCTTGAAGAGGGCCGCCTTGCCCTCCATGACGGGCAGCGCGGCCATCGGGCCGATGTTGCCCAGGCCCAGTACGGCGGAGCCGTCCGTCACGACTGCGACGGAGTTGCGCTTGATGGTGAGGCGGCGCGCGTCCTCGGGGTTCTCGGCGATCGCCATGCACACGCGGGCCACGCCCGGGGTGTAGATCATCGAGAGGTCGTCACGGTTGCGGATGGGGTGCTTGGACGCCATCTCGATCTTGCCGCCGAGATGCATCAGGAAGGTGCGGTCGGAGACCTTGCCGAGGCTGACGCCCTCGATCCCGCGCAGCTTCTCGACGATCTCGTCCGCGTGCGCGGTGGAGGTCGCGGCGATGGTGACGTCGATCCGGAGCTTCTCGTGGCCGGAGGCGGTCACGTCGAGGCCGGTGACCGAGCCGCCGGAGGACTCCACGGCGGTGGTGAGCTGGGAGACCGCGGTTCCGCTCGCGGGCACTTCCAGACGGACCGTCATCGAATACGAGACGCTGGGCGCCGTTGCCATGGCCGTGTTCCTCTTCTGTCCCTGGTTCGCTGTACACGCAGGGCCCGCTCCACGGCAGGTGGTGCAGGACCTGTTGTCCGATCGTCCCACCTACCAGCCAGTACGAGGTAACCAGCTACAAATTTCGGAAAGACTCTTCCACCATACGAGATTGTCCGGAGGTTCGGAATGGCGGGTCCACACAAAAACAGGTCCGCGCCCTCCACTCGGGGAGGGCGCGGACCTGGTGGTGCACACGTATATGACACCGACCCGCCATGCTCGCCTCGCGGCAAGAGGTCGCTCTAGGCGACGAAGGTTGGGCCCGGGGGCTTGGATCGAGTCGGTGCCGTACCCAGGCTAACAAAGGATCGCCGGAACGGGTCCCCCCGCTCGAAGTCGGTTCAAAGCACCACGCTCCTGGCCGCGGACCATACGGCCCTATGAGCGCCCCGCCCGGGCCCCGCCGGGGCCCCGCCCGGGCCCCGCCCGGGCCGCCCCTACGGCTGCAGCAGCTCCGGCACCCCGTCCGCGCCGGGCTTGTCGCGGTCGGCCGACACCACCGTCAGCTGCTGCGTCGCGCGCGTCAGCGCCACGTACAGCACCCGCAGGCCCGCCGGGGACTCGTCCGCGATCTCCGCCGGGGAGACGACCACCGTGGCGTCGTACTCCAGGCCCTTGGCCTCCAGGCTGCCCAGCGCCACCGCCCGCTCGCCCAGGTCCGCGAGCCAGCCCGCGGCCTGCTCGCGCCGGTCCATGGCCACGACCACGCCGACGGTGCCGTCGACCTGCTCCAGCAGGCGCCTGGTCTCCTCGCGGACGGTGGCCGCGAGATCCCCGCCCGCCGCCGTGAAACGGGGCTCCAGGCCCGTGGAGCGCACCGCCGTGGGCGGCTCCATCCCCGGCATCGCCAGACGCAGCACCCGGGACGCGACCTCGGCGACCTCCGCCGGGTTGCGGTAGTTGACCGTCAGGGTGAACCGCCGACGCGGCCGGTTGCCCAGGGCCTCGTCGCGGGCCGCGGCCGCCTCCTGCGGGTCGGTCCACGAGGACTGCGCCGGGTCTCCGACCACCGTCCAGGTGCCCGTCCGGCCCCGTCGGCCCACCATCCGCCACTGCATCGGCGTCAGGTCCTGGGCCTCGTCGACGATGACGTGCGCGTACTCGGTGCGCTCCGCGGCGAGCCGCTCGGCCCGCTCCCACTGGGTCTCCTCGCGGGTCGGCATCAGCTCCTCCAGCCCGCTGAGCTGGTCCAGCGGGTCCATCTCCCGCTTGCGCCTGGGCCGGGCGGGGGCGCCGAGCAGCTGCTGGAGCTCGTCGAGCAGCGCCACGTCGTGCACGGACAACGGACCCTTTCCGTCCGGGCCCACCCGGCGCAGCGAGCGGGCCAGCTGGCGGATCTCGCGCTGGTTGAGGTCCCGGCGCGCCCAGCGGCCGAGGTGGCGCTCGTCGGCGAGCGCGGCGAGGACGGCGCGGGGGGTGAGTTCGGGCCACCAGGCGTTCAGGAAGCCGATGAAGGCGTCCTCGGTGGAGATGTCCTCGTCGAAGGCGGAGCGCAGTTCGGCGGCCAGCTCGGGGTCGCTGTGCCGCCCGGCGCCGCCCGACTTCGCGTAGAGGGCGTCGAGCAGCAGCTTGCGGGCGCGCGGGCGCAGCAGGTTGACCGGTGCGGTGCCGCTGAGCACGTTCTGCCGGATCCGGTTCAGCTCGTCGGCCTCCAGCTCCTGGCGGCGGCCGAAGGCCACCACGCGCAGCCGGTCGGGGGCGCCGCCGAGCTCCAGTGCGCCCCGTACGGCCTTGCGGAGCACCTTGAGCATCCGGGAGGAGCCCTTGACGCGGGCCACGGCCGGGGAGTCGTACGTGGTGGCCTCCGCGCCGTCCACGAGCGAGCCGAGCGCCCGGATGGCCACCTGGCCCTCCTCGCCGAGGGAGGGCAGCACGCCCTCGGTGTAGGCGACGAGCAGCGGGGTCGGGGAGACGATCAGGATGCCGCCGGAGTAGCGGCGCCGGTCCTGGTAGAGCAGGTAGGCGGCGCGGTGCAGGGCGACGGCGGTCTTGCCGGTGCCGGGGCCGCCGGCGACCTCGGCGACCGAGGTGGCGGGGGCCCGGATGACCAGGTCCTGCTCGGCCTGGATGGAGGAGACGATGTCGCGCATGGAGTGCGTACGGGCCCGCCCGAGGGCGGCCATCAGCGCGCCGTCGCCGATGGCGGGCAGCTCGCGGCCGTCGAGGGAGGCCGTGACCTCCGGCCTCATCAGGTCGTCCTCGACGCCGAGGACCTTGCGGCCCTTGGAGCGGATCACGCGGCGGCGCACGACGCGGCCGGGGTCCTTGGGCGTGGAGCGGTAGAAGGGCGCGGCGGCGGGCGCGCGCCAGTCGATGACCAGCGGCGCGTAGTCGGAGTCCAGGACCCCGATGCGGCCGATGTGCAGGGTCTCGGCGATGTCGGCCGTGAGGTCCTCGCGGATGGCGTCGTCGGCCGGCTCGACCGACGTGAAGGCGCCGTCCGGCCCCTTCTCCCCGTCCTTGCCCCGCACCAGGTCGATGCGGCCGAAGAGGAAGTCCTCGAACTCGTTGTTCAGCCGGTTCAGGTGGATGCCCGCCCGGAAGACCTGCGCGTCGCGCTCGGCGAGCGCGCCGGGCGTGCCGACCTGGCCGCGCTGGGCGGCGTCGTTCATGAGGAACTCAGCCTCGTGGATCTTCTCCTCAAGGCGTCTGTACACCTGGTCGAGATGCGTCTGCTCGACCGCGATCTCCCGATCGCGGACGGAATCCGCCGTGCTGTCGACAGCGGCATTCTGCGCGGCCACCAAGGCCCCCTTCTGACGTGCATGGGCGACCGTCAACCGTACGCGAACCGGGGCCCTGTCCGCACGCCCGTTCCGGAACCGGTGATCACCGGGTCAGGCGGAGCCGGCCGACAGGGCCCGGCGGCGGTGCCGGGCGACCCGCTCCCGGTTGCCGCACAGCTCGCTGGAGCACCAGCGGCGCCGGTGGCCGCGGGAAGTGTCCAGGTAGAGCCGGGTGCAGCCGTCGCCCTCGCAGGCACGCAGCAACGCCAGCTCGCCGGGGTCGGTGAGCAGCTCGACGGCGTCGCGGGCGACGGCCGCGAGCATCGCGCCGCATTCCACGCCGCCGCACAACTCCCGTACGAGGTGCCCCTCTTGGTCCCGTACGGCACACAGTCCGGGGGGTGGTCCGGCGGCCAGCGCGTTGACCCGGGCCAGGGCGCTCTCGTCGGGCTCGCCCCCGAGCAGCTGCGCCCGTACGAGAATCTGCACGTCGGCGCGCAGGGCCCGGAAGGCGGCGGCCCAGTCGGGCCCCACCCGGGCGAGCGGGGTCCGGTCGGGCACCAGCCCCGCCCCGGCGAGCCACAGCCGCAGCGCGTCACCGTCCCGGATCCCCTCACGGGGGGCGAAGGTGGCCACCAGGTCCAGGCAGACCCGCCCGCAGTCGAACCGCATGCCGTCAGCCTCCCGTCGTCGGGTGCCGTACCAGATTGCCCGCGGGCAGGTCGCAGCGGAAGCCCCCGGACCGGTAGCGGTGCCGGGGGCTTGCGCCGTACGCCCGTCCGGGACGGGACCGCCCCCGAGGCCCTGTCGTCAAAGTCCCGCCTGGCCCGCGGCGCCCGGCGCCGCGGGCCTGACCGGCGCCACTTTGACGACAGGACCTAGCCCACCGGCGGGTCGTCGTGCAGCAGCCGCTGGAACAGGCAGTGGTCGCGCCACGCCCCGTTGATGTGCAGGTAGCGCGGCGCGAGCCCGTACTGCTCGAAGCCCGCCTTCGCCAGCACCCGCTGCGAGGCCAGGTTGTCGACCAGCGTCCCGGCCTCCACGCGGTGCAGGCCGAGCTCGTCGCGGGCGATGCGGCAGACCTCCTTGGCCGCTGCCGTGGCCAGCCCCCTGCCGTGCCAGGCCCGGTCGACCCAGTAGCCGAGCCCGCCGCTGCTCAGCGGCCCGTGCTGGATGTTGCCGAGGTTGACGGTGCCCAGCATCGTCCCCTCGGCTAGGTCCACGAAGACGTACGGCAGCAGCCGCCCGGCGGCCCGCGACTCCAGCTGTTGCTCGATCCGCTCCCGCTGCCCCGCCTCGGTGTAGAAGGCGTCCGGCCGGAAGAGACCCGGCTCCGTGGGCGCCATGTGGGCCCGGTTGCGCGCGAACGCCTCGGCCAGCCCGGCGGCGTCGCCCAGCGCGACGCCCCTCATCTCCACCCCGTCAATGATCATCCGGGCACGCTAACCCAGAACCCCCCGGGCCGTCACCGCATCCGGCGCGAGCTCCCCGTACTTGGCCTCGCCGCCCGCGTCCAGCGACAGCCGGTAGCCGCGCTTGACCACCGTCTGGATCAGGTTCGGCGCTCCCAGGGCCACCCTCAGACGGGCCATCGCCGTCTCCACCGCGTGCTCGTCGCGGCCCGCGCCCGGGAGCGTCCGCAGCAGGTCCGCGCGGGACACCACCCATCCCGGCCGCCGGGCCAGCGCCCGCAGCAGCGCCATCCCGGCGGGCGGCACCGGCCGCAACTCCTCGTCGACCAGGACCGCGTGGCCGCGGATCTCCACCCGGTGGCCGGCGACCGGCAGCACCCGGGCCCGCCCCGGCAGCTCCTGGCACAGCAGCTGCACCAGCGGGCCCAGCCGGAACCGTTCCGGCTGCACCGTGTCCACCCCCTGCGCCTGCAACGGCAGCGCGGTCATCGGCCCCACGCACGCGGAGAGCACCCCGCCGCGCAGCGCGTCCAGCACGGCCTCCCGTATGCCCCGCTCCTCGGCCCGCGACAGCAGCGAGGCCGCCGCCGGGGCCGAGGTGAAGCTGACGGCGTCCACCGCGCCGCAGACGATCGCGTCCAGCAGCCGGTCCAGCGGCGCGAGGTCCTCCGGCGCCATCCACCGGTACACCGGGACCACGACCACGTCGGCGCCGCCGGCCCGCAGCGCCTCGACGAAACCCGGCAGGGGCTCCCCGTGCAGCTGGAGGGCGATCCGCCGCCCGGCCACCCCGGCCGACAGCAGCCGCTCCAGTACCTCGGCGAGCGATTCCGACTCCGGGGACCAGGTCTCCACGAGCCCGGCGGCCCGGATGGCCCCCTTCACCTTCGGCCCGCGCGCCAGCAGTTCGGCGGCCCGCAGCCGTTCCAGCAGCTCCTCGCCGATCCCCCAGCCGTCGGCGGCCTCGATCCACCCGCGGAAGCCGATGGCGGTGGTGGCCACGACCACGTCCGGCGCCAGACCGATCAGTTCCTTCGTGGCGGCCAGCAGCTCGCTGTCGTCGGCGAGCGGCACGATCCGCAGCGCCGGCGCGTGCAGCACCGCCGCTCCGCGCCGCCGCAGCAACGCGATGAGTTCGTCAGCCCGCCGGGCGGCGGTGACCCCGACGGTGAAGCCCGCGAGCGGGCCGGTCTTCGTGTCGTCCATCGTGACCTGCCTACTGACTGCATGGGGGGCGGTACGGGTGAACCGAGAGTGCCAAGGCGGCGTGTCGGTCTCGGTTCACCCGTATTTCGCCGCGGTTACACCGACGTGAGCTGCGTCTTCGCCTCGACCCCTGCCGAGGCGATCACCGCGGCCGCCGGCCGGCGAAGGTATACCGCCCAGGTCACCGCGCAGCACACGGCGTAGAAGCCGAGGAAGGTGACGAAGGCGGCCGTGCCCGAGCCGGAGGTGCGGAACGCCTCGCGGAAGACCAGGTTGATGCCCAGTCCGCCGAGGGCGCCGACCGCCCCGATCAGGCCCATGGCGGCGCCGGAGAGCCGTCGTCCGTACGCCGCGGCGGCCTCGCCGTCCATGCCGCGGGCGAGCGCCTTGGCCTGGAAGATGCCCGGGATCATCTTGTACGTCGAGCCGTTGCCGAGGCCGGACAGGACGAACAGCGCCACGAAGCCGACGAGGAACACCGCCAGCGAGTGCCGCTGCGAGGCGAAGACGACCACTCCGGTCGCCGCCGCCATCGCCACGAACGTCCCCAGGGTGATCCGCGCCCCGCCGAACCGGTCCGCCAGCGCCCCGCCCACCGGCCGGATCAGCGAACCGAGCAGCGGTCCGATGAAGGTCAGCGAGGCGGCCTGGAGCGGGGTGCGCCCGAACTGGGTCTGGAGGACCAGTCCGAAGGCGAAGCTGTATCCGATGAAGGACCCGAAGGTCCCGATGTAGAGGAACGACATGATCCAGGTGTGCGCGTCCCTGACCGCCTCGCGGACCGCGCCGGTGTCGTTGCGCACGGGTGCCAGGTTGTCCATCCGTGCGGCCGCCAGGGCCGCCGCGAGCACGATCAGCGGGAGGTAGGCGCCGAGCAGCAGCCGCGGGTGGGTGGCACCGGCGGTGGCGATGACCAGCAGTCCGGCCAGCTGGACCACGGGTACGCCGATGTTGCCGCCGCCGGCGTTCAGGCCGAGCGCCCAGCCCTTCTTACGCAGCGGGAAGAAGGCGTTGATGTTGGTCATGGAGGAGGCGAAGTTGCCTCCTCCCACCCCGGTGAGGGCGGCGACGAGCAGGAAGGTCCCGTACGAGGTCCCCGGCTCCATCACCACGATCGCGGCCGTCGTCGGGGCGAGCAGCAGCAGCGCGCTGAAGACGGTCCAGTTCCGGCCGCCGAAGCGGGCGACGGCGAAGGTGTACGGGACCCGCGCGAGCGCGCCGACGAAGGTCGCGGTGGCGATCAGGAAGAACTTGCCCGCCGGGTCGATCCCGTAGGCGGGGCTCATGAAGAGGACCATCACGGACCAGAGCGACCAGATGGAGAACCCGATGTGCTCGGAGAGCACGGAGTAGACCAGGTTGCGGCGGGCGGTCCGCTCCCCCGTCTCCTTCCAGAAGGTCTCGTCCTCGGGATCCCACCGCTCGATCCAGCGGCCCCCCTTGCGCGGTGCGGTCGTACCGGTCATCACACGCCTCCACAGCTGTCGCGTCCGTGGTGACGACCGTAGGAAGGGTGCGTTTCGGCCTCGGTCCCCGCCGGATGACCGCCGGGAAACCTTGCTCTCACCCGCCGCCGGCAGCGTGTGTGAGCCCTGCCGGGAGGCGGCTGCCGGGCGGCGGTTCCAGCCATCCGCGCTCCGCCGCGAGGGAGGCGGCCGCGGCGCGCAGGGCGTCCAGCCCGGGGTGGCCGAAGCCCTGGCGCCACACCATCGACAGCGGCGACAGGGGCACGGGGTCGACCAGGGGCCGCTTCACGCAGCCCGGCATGTCGAGGAAGTCCACGGTCGCCAGCACCGGATGACCGGTCTTGGCCATCACCCGGCTGAACTCCTCCTCGCCCACCGCCACCGGTGCGGGCGGCGCCATCCGGATGCCCCGCCCGGCGAACAGCTCGCGCGCCAGCCCCGTCCACTCCAGGGTCCGCGGGTTCCCGGCGCCCGCGTACACGGTCTCCCCGGCCAGCGCGTCCAGCGGTACGGCCTGGCGCGCGGCCAGGGCGTGCCCCTCGGGCAGCAGCACGGCGAGCGGCTCGTACCGTACGGGGAGCTGCGCCAGCGGCGTCCGCAGCGCCGGGTCGAGCCCGTCGGCGTAGCCGAAGGAGACGTCGAGGCGCCCGGCCGCGATCTCGGCGGCGGCGTGGGTCAGCCCGCTCTCGAAGCGGGCCATCAGCTCGCAGTCCGGGGCGAGTTCGCGGGCCCGTTCCAGGACGACGCGGCCCGTGCTGGGCCCGGCCATGTTCAGGTCGACGAGCAGGGGCCGGGGTGCGGTGAAGGCGGCGGCCAGCTCCTCGTGCGCGGCCAGCACCCGGCGGGCCGGCGGCAGCAGCCGCTCCCCGTCGGCGGTCAGCTCGACGGCGCGGGTGGTGCGGACGAACAGCACGGCGCCCAGGGCCCGTTCGAGCCGCCGGATGTCACGGCTGAGCGCCTGCTGGGCGACGTACAGGCGGGCGGCGGCCCGGGTGAAGTGCAGCTCCTCGGCGACGGCGACGAACCCGCGCAGCAGTCGGGGGTCCACATCACGGGGCGTCATCCCCGGAGACTAACAACACAACGGCGTGAATGGGCTCCGAACAGGTGTTGGACCCGCCCGGGGGTGCGGCGCGAGGCTCTTCCCATGCCCGCCACCACCACGACCGCCGCCCCGGTCCCCGCTCGTACTCCTGCTCGCGTCCCCGCCCCCCGTATGACCGTCACCGGCGGCACCCTCGTCATCGCGGCCGCTCCGGCCGCCGCCCGGCCCGCCGCCCGCACGGCCCTCCGGGCGCCCGGCCCGTACCGCCGCCTGTTCGCGCTCCCCGGCACCCGCGGGTTCACCGCGGGCAACCTCCTCGCCCGGCTCCCCATGGGCATGTTCGGGGTCAGCGCGGTCATGATGATCGCGGGCCAGCGCGGCTCGTACGCCCTCGCCGGCGCGGTCACGGCGACCGGTCTGGCCGCCACGGCGCTGGTCGCCCCCTGGACCGCCCGGCTGGTCGACCGCCACGGCCAGGCCCGGGTCGCCGTCCCGGCCACGCTGATCGCGGTCCTCGGCTCGCTCTCGCTGATCGCGTGCGTCCGTACGCAGGCCCCCGCCTGGACCCTCTTCGCCTCCTACGCCGCGACCGCCACCACCCCCAACATCGGAGGCATGTCCCGCGCCCGCTGGACGCACCTGCTGCGGGACGTCCCCGCCTCCCACCACACGGCGATGTCCTTCGAACAGGCCGCGGACGAGCTGTGCTTCATGCTCGGCCCGGTCGTGGCCGCCTTCCTGTGCACCGCCGTCTTCCCCGAGGCGGGCACCCTCGTCGGCGCGGCCCTGCTGCTCACCGGCATGCTCGTCTTCACCTCCTGCCGCTCCACCGAGCCCCCGGTGACGAAGGCGCCCCGGCGCGGCTCGCCGCTGCGCGCACTGAGCCCGCTGCTGCCCCTCTTCGTCGCCACGGGCGTGGTCTTCGGCTCGATGGAGGTCACCTCGATCGCCTACCTCGACGCCCACGGCCTGGGCGCGGCCTCCGGCCCGGTCCTGGCCCTCCAGGCGGCGGGCTCCTGCGTGGCCGGTCTGCTCTACGGCACCCTGCGCCCCCGCTCCCTGACGGCCTGCGTGGCCGCACTGGCCGCCCTCATGGCCCTGCCCTGGGCCGCGGCGGCCACCGGCTCCGTGCCCGCCCTGGCCTGCGCCCTCCTGCTGGCCGGCATGGCCACGGCCCCGACGATGGTCACGGCGATGTCCCGCGTGCACGCCCTGACCCCGCCGGGCCGCCTCAACGAGGGCATGACCCTCGCCGTCACCGCCATCTTCGCGGGCATCTCCCTGGGCGCGGCCACGGCCGGCACCCTGGTCGACCACCTCGGTCCCACCACCCCGTACGCCCTCCCGGCCGCAGCAGCCCTCGCGGCCCTGGCAACCGTCCGCGCCACCACGCGCACCAGGGGAGCGGACGTCACGCACGACAAAGGCCCCGCAGCATGACGAAGGCCCCGCAGCCGAGAGGCCGCGGGGCCTTTGCCCACATGGGGTGGTGGAGATGGCGGGAATCGAACCCGCGTCCAACGGTGCAGAAGCAGGGCTTCTCCGAGCGCAGTCCGCTGCGCTTTTCTCAGCCCCGGAGATCACACGGACAAGTCTCCGACGGGCTCAGTCACTGTTTGATTTCCCTCCAACCCCCGTGACCGGGGCTAGAGGTTTAGATCCCTTGTTGACGCCAGGATCCGGACCGGGACCACTTCCGGGCTGACGCTCCTCACAGAGGCTTCAGCTCACTGTTATTAGGCAGCGAGGGTGAAGCGGGAGTTATCGCTCTTGGAGTTGGCGATTATTGTTTGCGACATGTGGTTAGCGAGATCATTGCCGCTTCCTCGGCTCGCTTCCCCTGCATCGACATCCGCTGTCGAAACCGATCATCCCCATGTTTCACACTGTTCAATTGTTCGATTCACAAGCGCTCCACCCGCGAGCGGGTGGTGCTGACGCCATGGTACGCGAAGTGGACCACTGCGTGCCAGGAGATTAAACCGTACCCCGCTGCCTGCGCCGCACCGCCGAGATCGCCCGGTTCGTCTCACGGGTGTCCTGCTTCTCCCGCAGCGTCTGCCGCTTGTCGTACTCCTTCTTGCCCTTGGCCAGCGCGATCTCGATCTTCGCCCGGCCGTCCTTGAAGTACAGCGAGAGGGGCACGATCGTGTGACCCGACTCGTCCGCCTTGCGCTCCAGCTTGTCGATCTCCTCCCGGTGCATGAGGAGCTTGCGCTTGCGGCGGGCGCTGTGGTTCGTCCACGTGCCCTGGCTGTACTCCGGCACGTGCACGTTGTAGAGCCACGCCTCGCGGCCCTCCACCGACACGAAGCCGTCCACCAGCGAGGCCCTGCCCTGGCGCATGGACTTCACCTCGGTGCCCGTGAGCACGAGACCGCACTCGTAGGTGTCGAGGATCGTGTAGTCGTGACGCGCCTTCTTGTTCTGGGCGATCAGCTTGCGCCCTTTTTCCTTAGCCATAGTGCGGTCATTTTCGCACTACGGACCCACCCCGAGGCCACCCAATACCGTGACGGCGCGCTCCTCGGCCCGCTCGCCCGCCGGGACGTCCGGCGTGATGCCGCTGCCGTCCAGGCTGCGGCCCGCCGGAGTACGGTACGTGCCCACCGTCAGCTCGGCCACCGAGCCGTCCGGGAGCTCGGTCGGCATCTGCACCGAGCCCTTGCCGAAGGTGCGGCTGCCCACCGCCACCGCCCGGCCCCGGTCCTGGAGGGCGCCCGTCAGCAGTTCGGCCGCGCTCATCGTGCCGCCGTCGACCAGGGCCACCAGCGGCCGGGTCGTATCGCCGCCCGGGGCCGCGTAGAGGGCCCGCTGGTCCCCCCGTACGTCGTACGTCGCCACGAGCCCGCCGTCCAGGAAGGCGGAGGCGGCCGTGACCGCCTCGCCGACCAGCCCGCCCGGGTTCCCGCGCAGGTCGAGCACGACCCCGCCGCCGGCCGGGGCCGCGCGGACCGCGGACCTGACCAGCTCACCGGCGCCGCGGGTGAAGGAGGCCACCTTGATGACGGTGACACCGCCCCCGAGCTGCCGTACGGTCACCGGCTCGGTGCGCAACTGCTCGCGGCGGACGGTCTCGGTGAGGTCCGCGCCGTCCCGGCTCAGGTTCAGCACGACGGGGGTGCCGGCCTCACCGCGCAGCAGCGTGACCACGTCGGTCACGGCGAGGCCGGTGACGGCGTGCCCGTCGACGCTCACGAGCCGGTCCCCGGCGCGCAGCCCGGCGCGGTCGGCGGGGCTGTCGGGCTGCACCTTCTCGACCTTGATCGTGCCGCCCGGGCCGCGCGCGGCCCAGACGCCGACACCGGTCCAGTGACCGTCGAGGCGCTCGCTGAAGGCGGCGTACTCGCCCTGGTCGTAGACGGTGCCCCAGCGGTCGCCGCTGCGGCTGACCACCTCCTGTGCGGCGCTCTTGCCGGACTTGCCCTCGGCTGCGGCCTCGGCCGCGGCACGGGCGACCGCGTCGCGGTCTGCGGTGCCGGCCTCGCGGGGCGCGGAGGGCGCGGGGGCGTCCGCGAGCACCGCGGCGTCCGCGCCGTCCTCGCGGTCCCAGCAGCCCGTACACGCACCGGCGGCGACCGCGGCGAGGAACGCCAACGTCAAAACGGCCCCGCGACGCTGGTCGCGGGGCCGGAGACTGAAGGCGGGCAGACCCAGCATGGCGCCGAGTCTAGGACAAGCCCCGTGCCGGTTCGGAGGGTTGACCGGACCGCGCGCGGGGCACTTGTCACACCTTCAGGTACTTGCGCAGGGCGATGAAGGCGGCCATGGAGGGCATCAGGAGGCCGATGAACAGCACGTACGGCAGCTTGGCCAGCACCGATCCCCAGCCCATGAAGTCGATGAGCTGGATCTTGTCCCGCAGGCCGACGCCGTGGTCGATCACGAAGTACTGGCCGGAGACGAGCATCACGCAGGCGAAGAGCGCCCCGATGAGGCCGGCGAAGGCGGCCTCCATGATGAAGGGCACCTGGATGTAGAAGCTGGAGGCACCCACCAGCCGCATGATCCCCGTCTCCCGCCTCCGGCTGAACGCCGAGACGCGCACGGTGTTGACGATCAGCAGCAGCGCCACGATCAGCATGATCAGCATGATGCCGAGGGCGGCGTAGTTGAGGTAGTTCAGGATCCGGAAGAGGTCGTCGATCGCCTGGCGCTGGTCGTCGACGGTGTGGATGCCGTCGCGGCCCGCGAAGGCGGAGGTGACCACCTTGTACTTCTCCGGGTTCTTGAGCTTGACCCGGAAGGACTCCTGCATCTGGTCGGGGGTGATGGAGGAGGCCAGCGCGGTGTGGCCGTACTGCTCCTGGTAGTGCTTGTACGCCTCGTCCGCGGACTCGTAGGCCACGGACTTGACCAGGGACATCTGCTTGAGCTCGGACTCGATCTGCTTCTTCTGCTCCTCGGTCACCGCACCCTTGCGGCAGGTGGCCACGCCCGCGGCGCCGCCTCCCGAGCCGTCGGGCTTGGCGGCGGCCTCGCTCGCCTCCTGGGCGTCCTGCTTGTTGCAGAGGTAGATCGAGACGTTGGCCTTGTCGTACCAGAAGCCCTTCATCCGGCTCACTTGCTCGCTCATGAGCAGGGAGCCGCCGAACAGGGCCAGCGAGAGGGCCACGGAGATGATGACCGCGAAGGTCATGGTGAGATTGCGACGGAGGCCGACGCCGATCTCCGACATGACGAACTGGGCGCGCATGCGACTCAAGGGCCTTTCAGTGCTGGTAGCCGTAGACGCCGCGCGACTGGTCGCGTACGAGTCGGCCCTGTTCGAGTTCGATGACGCGCTTGCGCATCTGGTCCACGATCTGCTGGTCGTGCGTCGCCATGATCACGGTGGTGCCGGTCCGGTTGATCCGGTCGAGCAACTTCATGATCCCGACGGAGGTCTGGGGGTCGAGGTTGCCCGTGGGCTCGTCCGCGATCAGCAGGGCGGGGCGGTTGACGAAGGCGCGGGCGATGGCCACGCGCTGCTGCTCACCGCCGGACAGCTCGCCGGGCATCCGCTCCTCCTTGCCGCCGAGGCCCACGAGTTCGAGGACCTGCGGGACGGCCTTGCGGATCTCGCCCCTCGGCTTGCCGATGACCTCCTGCGCGAAGGCCACGTTTTCGGCCACCGTTTTGTTGGGCAGCAGGCGGAAGTCCTGGAAGACGGTCCCCAACTGGCGCCGCATCTGCGGGACCTTCCAGTTGGAGAGCTTGGCGAGGTCCTTGCCCAGGACGTGCACCTGGCCGTGGCTCGCCCGCTCCTCGCGCAGGATCAGCCGCAGGAAGGTGGACTTGCCGGAGCCGGAGGAGCCGACCAGGAAGACGAACTCGCCCTTGGCGATGTCGAGGGAGACTTCTCTGAGTGCTGGGCGGCTCTGCTTCGGGTAGGACTTGGAGACACTGTCGAATCGGATCACGGGTGCACCACGGTCGCCGGGAGTAGGTGTGCGTGACCATACGCGAACGGGCGCGGGGTGTGGACCCAGCAGCCCGAGTTGCGCGATTTATCCCGTGGTGCGGGGTGGTCCCGCTGGTGATTGCCCGGACGGGCCGCGCCGAATGCCGCCGAAGCTGGCACAGTGGGAGGGGGAACGGAGTGCTCCCCCGTGCCGTTGTGCATGTGTAAGAGGACCAAGGGGACGAGAGGAGGAGCGCATGACATATGACCGGCTCGTGTGCGCGAACTGCGCCGCACCCGTCAGCCAGGGCCGCTGCCCGGTGTGCCGGGCGAACCGGGAGCGCCTCCAGCAGCAGGAGGGCCCCTTCTCCGGCCTGAATCCCGTGACGCTCATCGCGCTCATGGTGATCCTCGTGGCGGCACTGGTCCTGGTGGCCCAGCAGACCGCGTAGACGTACCGATCACATGCCGTGAAGCGGAAGGGCCCGGACACCAGGGGTGTCCGGGCCCTTCCGTCGTTCACATGCGCTGATTACGCGGTCTGCTCCTGCTGCTTGCGCCAGCGGATTCCGGCCTCCAGGAAGCCGTCGATCTCGCCGTCGAGCACCGCCTGCGGGTTGCCGACCTCGAACTCCGTCCGCAGGTCCTTGACCATCTGGTACGGGTGCAGGACGTAGGACCGCATCTGGTTGCCCCAGGAGCTGCCGCCGTCCTTGAGGGCGTCCATCTTGGCCTGCTCCTCCTGGCGGCGCCGCTCCAGCAGCTTGGCCTGGAGGACGTTCATGGCGCTGGCCTTGTTCTGGATCTGCGAGCGCTCGTTCTGGCAGGAGACGACGATGCCGGTCGGGATGTGCGTGATGCGCACCGCCGAGTCGGTGGTGTTGACGCCCTGGCCGCCGGGGCCGGAAGCGCGGTACACGTCGATGCGCAGCTCGCCCTCGTCGATCTCGACGTGGTCGCTGGACTCGACGACCGGCAGCACCTCGACGCCCGCGAAGGAGGTCTGGCGGCGGCCCTGGTTGTCGAAGGGCGAGATCCGCACGAGGCGGTGGGTGCCCTGCTCGACGGAGAGGGTGCCGTAGGCGTAGGGGGCCTTGACGACGAAGGTGGTCGACTTGATGCCGGCCTCTTCCGCGTACGAGGTCTCGTAGACCTCGGTCGGGTAGCCGTGGCGCTCGGCCCAGCGCAGGTACATGCGCTGGAGGCGCTCGGCGAAGTCGGAGGCGTCGACGCCGCCGGCCTCGGCACGGATGTTGACCAGGGCCTCGCGCTCGGCGTACTCGCCGGAGAGCAGGGTCCGGACCTCCATCTCGTCCAGCGCCTTGCGCACGGAGACCAGCTCGGTCTCGGCCTCGGCGAGGGTGTCCGCGTCGTCCATTTCCTGGGCGAGCTCGAACAGCACCGCGAGGTCGTCGATGCGGCCGCGCAGGGTCTCGGTCTTGCGGACCTCGGCCTGGAGGTGCGAAAGCTTGCTCGTGATCTTCTGGGCGGCCTCCGGGTCGTCCCACAGGGACGGCGCGGCGGCCTGCTCCTCGAGCACGGCGATATCCGCCCTCAGCTTGTCGAGGTCCAGGACGGCCTCGATCGACCCCATGGTCGAGGAGAGGGACTTCAACTCTTCGGAAACATCGACGACTGCCACGGGTCCAGCGTAGCCGGTCCCCGGAGGAGGCCGTCCGGGCAGGCCGGATCGCCCGTACTGATGGCGGGTCGTACGGGCGTACGCTCAGCGTATGACCGTTCGCCTCGTCAAGCGCCGCCATGTGGACCACATGCGTGTCACGACGACGAGCTGTCTGCCGCCGGACCTGTCCCAAGCCTGATCAAGCCCGATCCGACTTGGTCCTGTACGCGGCCCAAGCGGTCCCGGCGCCATCCCTGCCGGCGACCCTCCCCACCCGCGGCCCCCGCCACCCGAAGGGGAACAGGACCCCGTGACATCCCGAAACGGAGCCGTCATGCCGTCCGCGCACACCTCTCTTCCCGTCCTGGACCTCTCCCAGGCCGACGATCCCGCCCAGCGGGCCGACTTCCTCAAGAACCTGCACGCGGCAGCCCGGGACACCGGATTCCTGCACCTCACCGGGCACGGGATCACCGCTGCCGAGAGCGACCGCATCCTGGCGCTGACCAGGGCGTTCTTCGCCCTCCCGGAAGCCGACCGGCTCGCCGTCAGCAATCTGAACTCCCCGCACTTCCGCGGCTACACCCGGATCGGCCACGAGCTGACCGGCGGGGCCAGCGACTGGCGGGACCAGCTGGACGTCGGCGCCGAGCGGCCGGCGCCGGTGGTGGGGCCGGACGACCCGGCGTACCTGTGGCTGGAGGGGCCGAACCAGTGGCCCGCGGCGCTCCCGGAGCTGCGCACGGCGGTCCTGGAGTGGCAGTCCCGCCTCGCCGCGGTGGCCCACCGCCTGCTCCAGGAGATCCTCTTCTCGATCGGCGCCCCGGCCGACTTCTTCGACGAGGCCTTCGCGGACCGCCCCCACCTGCACACCAAGCTGATCCGCTACCCGGGATCCGCCCCGACGGGCACGGACCAGGGCGTCGGCGCGCACAAGGACTACGGCTTCCTCACGCTGCTGCTCCAGGACTCGGTCGGCGGGCTCCAGGTGGTCCGGGACGGCGGCTACCTCGACGTCCCGCCGCTGCCCGGCGCGTTCGTGGTGAACCTGGGCGAGCTGCTGGAGATCGCGACGGAGGGCTACCTGACCGCGACCGACCACCGGGTGGTCAGCCCTCCGGGTGCGGTGGAGCGGTATTCGGTGCCGTTCTTCTACAACCCGCGGCTCGACGCGGTGATCGACACGGTGCCCGGCGCCTACCTGCGCGAGGCGCCGGGCGTCGCGCACGACGCCTCGAACCCGCTGCACGCCGAGTACGGCCGCAACGAGCTGAAGGGCTGGGTGCGCGCCCATCCCGCCGTGGCGCGGCGCTGGCACCCGGAGCTGGTCGCGGCGTAGCCCGCGGGGCTGTATTTCAGCCCCGCCGGCGTTTGAGGCGCGGGGGTTCGGGGGCGGCGCCCCCGACCACGGCGAGCGGCGTTACGGGGTGCGCGGGCCCGACTGCTTGCTGTCCTGCGGGGCGGCCGGGGCGTCGTCGCCCGAGACGGCGAACCAGGCGCCGACCCCGACGGCCGCGGCCAGCGCGACGGCCGCGGCCGAGACGACCAGCCTCCGCTTGCGCGCGGCCTCGGCCCGGTGCCGGGCCGCGCCCGGGCGGTGGCCGCCCGCGGGCCGCGGGACCCGCGCGGTCCCCAGCGCGCCGCCCGCCAGCTCCTCCGGCCCGGGCACCCGCATCGAGGTGTGGGTGTCCCGGTTGGAGTCGGTCGCGGACCCCGGCACCAGCGGGACCACGCCCCGCCGCCGCACCGGGTCGCTCACCGGATCGGCCGCCTCCTGCGGAGGGTCCGGCTCCGCGTCGTCCGGCTCGTCCACGTCCAGCGGGGGCATCCCGGCCAGCAGCGGCAGCAGGTCCCGCAGCCGGACCGACAATTCCGAGGCCCGCAGCCGCGAGGCCGGGGCCTTGGCCAGGCACTGCACGATGAGCTGCCACAGCTCGTCGGGGATCCCCGGCAGCGGGACGACCGTCTCCGTCACGTGCCGCCGCAGCACCGCGCCGGGGTGGCCGCCGCCGAAGGGGGTGAAACCGGCCAGCAGTTCGTACAGGACGGTGGCAAGGGCGTATATGTCCACGGCGGCGCGCGGGGGCAGGCCCTCCACGATCTCCGGCGCGAGGTAGTCCGGGGTGCCGATGATCCGGGTGGTCGGGGCCGAGGCCCGGCCGGCGGACGCCCGCCTGGGGGAGTCGATCAGCTTGGCCACGCCGAAGTCGGTCAGCAGCGCCGGGTGCGCGCCGCCCGGGCCGAGCGGGCCCTGCATGTCCAGCAGCACGTTCTCCGGCTTGACGTCGCGGTGCACGACCCCGGCCGCGTGCGCCGCGGCCAGCGCGTCGGCCACGTCCGCGACGATCACCACGGCCGCCTCGGGGGCGAGCCGGCGCTCGCGGTCCAGGCGCGTGCGCAGGTCCGTACCGCGTACGAGGTCCATGACGAGGGCCAGGTCGTTGCCGTCCACGACGAGGTCGCGGACGGAGACGACGTGCGGGTGGTCCAGGCCGAGCAGCGCGCTGCGCTCCTGGACGAACCGTCCGACCAGTTCCTGGTCGGACGCGAGGTCCTCGCGCAGCAGTTTGACGGCGACGGGCCCGTCAGGCCCCTCGCCCAGCCACACCGTGCCCGCGCTGCCCCGCCCCAGGATCTGGTGCGCGGTGTACCGGCTGCCGATCTTCCGTGCCACGACTGCTCCCTCAGCGGCTGGCGTACGCATCAAAGCTACGCGGCCGGATGGGCGTTGGAGGCCAGCAGGGGGCCGGATTCGCGGCGACCTTCACTTCTGCGGGCGAAATCACGTCCCAGAAGTCGACAAATCCACGAAGTCGGCGCTACGGGCCTCGCTATGACGCCCCCTACGGCGCCGAGCCGGAGTCCCCCAGGGTGCCGACCCAGTCGACGATGTCGCCGCCCCAGGTCCACAGCTGGTCCCACCAGCCACGGCCGGTGCCGACCCACTCCTGGAGCGGGGTGAGCTCCCAGACCAGCCAGCCCGCCACGAAGAACAGCAGGATCACGACCAGGCAGCCCTTGAGGCAGCCGAGGCCGGGGATGCGCACCGGGTTGGCGCTGCGGCGGCGCGGCTCGCGGGGCTCCCGGGGGGCCGGGGGCTGCGGCGGCGGAGCCTGCGGGGGCTGCTGCGGCTGGCGGTACTGGGGCTGCTGCGGCGCCTGCGGCTGCTGGTACGGCTGAGGCTGGTGCTGCTGACGCTGCGGCTGGTAGTGCTGCGGCGGAGGCGGAGGCGCGTACTGCTGGTGCTGGGGCTGCTGCTGCGGCTGCCGGTACTGGGGAGGCTGCTGCGGCGAGCCCTGACCGTACGGCTGCTGCGACTGGGGCTGCTGCGGCCGGTGCGGCGGCGGGGGCGCCTGGCGCTGCGGGCGGCGGCGCAGCGGGTCCTCGCTCGGGTCGAGGTACTGCATCTGCGTCTGTTCGTTGCGGTCCCGGGCGGCCTGCAGCTGCGACTGCCACGGGTGCGGCTGGTCCGGCCGCTGTACGGGCGGCATGACCGAGGTGGGGTCGGGCGCTCCGACCGGCGGCATGACGCTGGTCATGGCGTTCGGGTCGTAGGCGCCCATGGGCGCGGCGCCCGCGCCCGCGGGCAGCACCTGGGTGGCGTCCGCGGCGCCCGGGGTCTCGGGGACCGGCGCCGGCGAGGGGTCGGGCGCGAGCAGCGCGCCGACGCCGAGCGCGGCCTCCACCTCGGCGGCCGAGGAGTGCACGCCGATGCCGGCGGCGACCACGCGCAGGGCGCGGGCCAGGCTCACCGCGCTGGGGCGCTCGTCCGGCTCCTTGCGCAGGCAGCGCTCGATGACCGTCCACAGCGGGTCGGGGACGGTCGAGGGGCGCTGCGGCTCCTCGCTGAGGTGGCGGTGCAGCACTTCGAGCGCGGTGCCGCCGCCGAACGGCGGGCGCCCGGTGAGCAGCTCGTACAGGAGGATGCCGGCGCCGTAGATGTCGACGGCGGAGGTCTGCGGGCGGCCCTCCGCGGACTCGGGGGCGACGTAGGCCGGGGTGCCCACGAACTCGTGGGTGCGGGTCAGGCCCGGGGAGTCGGCGAGGCGCGCGATGCCGAAGTCGGTGAGCATCGGCTTCATCTGTCCGCCGCGCTCGTCGAGGAGCACGTTGGCGGGCTTCAGGTCGCGGTGGACCACGCCGTCGGCGTGGCTGGCGGCGAGCGCGTCCGCGATCTGGGCGGTCAGCAGGCTCGCGGCGACCGGCGTGAAGGGGCCGTTCTGGCGCAGGTACTTGTGCAGGTCCGGGCCCTCGATCAGGTCCATGACCAGGGCGAGCAGGTCGCCCTCGACGACGAGGTCGCGCGTGCGCACGATGTTGGGGTGGGTCAGGCGCAGGAGGACCGAGCGCTCGCGCAGGAAGCGCATGACGATGTCGGCGTCCTGGGCCAGCTCCTCCTTGAGGACCTTGATGGCCACGGTCTCGCCGGGCTGCCCCGCGACGGCCGCCTCGGCGCCCGCGGTCTCCCTCTGGCGTGCACGCCAGACAGTGCCCGTGGCGCCGCGCCCGAGCGGCTCCTCGAGCAGGTATTTGCTGCCGACTGGCCGCACGTCTCGCGCTCCCCTGCTGTCGTCCTGCTGTTCGTCTTGCTGCGGTCTCGCTGCGGTTCTCGCTGCGGTCTTGCCGCGGTCTTGCGTGGTCGATCCGCTGCTTGGGTTTTCCGGCCCACTCTAGGGGGTGTCCCCGGGGAAGACGCCGGTCGTCGGAGGTTGGTTGCCGCACATATGTACGGAGGGTGACGTTTGGGGGGTATGCCGGAGGCGATTTTCCCCTCTTCCCCAGCCCTGCCGTCGCTTTCCAGCCGCGGTCGGGGCCGGACCGCAGCCGATCAAGATCACTTGTCGGTGGGTGCCGGGCGTGTTGTCGGTGACAGGTGCGAGGATGCACACATACGGAAGTCAGGGTCGGGAGCCCCGCCTTCCGGCAGACCTGACCGGACGACGCGTCCGTGCCGGGTGGGGGGCGATCGGGCAGCCATGTCCCGACATTCCCCTGCCGGGCGCACACACGGCGCACCGCGCAGAAGGGACCGCTGACGGCGATGCAGATCCGGCTGACCGTCCTTGGGTCGCGCAGCGGCCACCAGAGCGCACCCGCGAGCTGTGACGTGCTCGTCACGGCCCCCGCCGGCACCGCCCTCGCCGCGGTCGCCTCCGGGCTCGCGGCGACCGTCGGCGGACCGGACACCGGTGGCACGGTCGTGCTGTACGCCGGCTCCGAGCGCCTCGACCTCCAGCGCCGGCTGCTCGGCGAACCCCCGCTCGTGGACGGGGCGGTCCTGGCCCTGCACGCGCCGGTCGCGGACGTCCTGCCGGAGGAGGGCCTCGGCGCACCCCAGTTGCAGGTCGTCGCCGGACCCGACGCGGGCGGGGTGCACCTGCTGCACAGCGGGCAGATCCGGGTGGGCCGCTCCGCCGACGCCGACGTCCCCCTCGACGACCCCGACGTGTCCCGGCTGCACTGCGCGGTGACGGTGATCCGGGACGGGCGGGTCGCGGTCGCCGACCTGAACTCGACGAACGGCACCACGCTGGACGGCTTCCCGGTGGGGGCCCAACCGGTCGCCCTGCCGCCGGGGGCGCTGCTGCGGATCGGCGAGTCCACCCTGCGGCTGGCCCCGGCGGGCGCGGGCCCCCGCGCGGTGGTCCCGGACCGGGAGGGCCACCTCGCCCTCGCGCCGGAGGCGCCGGGCGCGGCCGCACCGGGTGGTCAGACCGGCTGGCCGGGCTCCGGTGCGGCCGGCTCCGGTGCGGCCGGCTCCGATGAGTCCTCGGGGCCCGGCCCCGGCGGAGCCGGACGGGTCGCCGGCCCGCCTGACCCGGGCGGATCGGCGGCTTCCGGCCCCTCGGCCGGGTCGACGGGCCCCGGAGCGGCGGGAGAGCCGGGCCCCGGTCCGGCGACCGCGGGCGGAGCCGGACCGGCGGGCCCGCCGGCCGCCGCAGCCGGCGGCCGGCGCAAGGGGCTCGGGGCCTGGGCCCGCAAGTGGGTGCGCGGGGAGGACCTGGCCGAGGCCGTCCCGGAAGCCGTGGCCACCGCGGCCGCGCCCGACCCCGACGATCCGGCCACCCTGCTGCTGGCCGCGATGGGGCCCACCGAGCGCCTGTGGTCCCGTACGCCCGGGCACCCGGCGGCGCTGACCGTGGGGCTCGGCGCCGGGTGCCGCGTGTCCCTGCCCGCCGTCGGCGCCCTGGGCATCGCGGGTCCGCGGGCGCGGCTGGCCGGGGTGGCCCGCTGGGCCGTCGCGCAGCTGGCCGCCCTGCACGCGCCGGGGCAGCTGGAGATCGTGCTCATCTCCACCGACCGGGCGCGCACGCCGGCCGAGCGGCGGCGCGACTGGGGCTGGCTCGGCTGGCTGCCCCACGTCCGGCCCGCGCACGGCCAGGACTGCCGGCTCCTCCTCGCGTACGACCGCGACCAGGCCACAGCCCGTACCGGTGAGCTGACCCGGCGTCTGGACGAGGGTCCGCTCGGCACCCATTGGGCCGCCGCCGATCCCGCGCGGGTCCGGCAGGCCGCCGAGGCCTACGAGGGCCCGTACACGCTCGTCGTCCTGGACGGCGACACCGGCGCGGGCCCGCTGCGCGACATCACCGGCCGGCTCGCCTCGCACGGCCCGGCCGCCGGGATCCACGTGCTCGCGCTGGCCGAGGCCCCCGCCGCCACGGCCGCCTCGCCGGTCACCGAGACCTGGGACGCCGCGTGCGCGAGCGCCCCCGCCTTCCGGGACTGCGGCGCGGTCGCCCTGCTCAGCGGGGAGGTGGCCACGGCCGTACGGACCTTCTCGGTCTCCGGCGGAAGGCCCGTGCCGTCCGGGGCGACGGCCACCGCGGACGCCGTCTCCGCCGCCTGGGCCGAGCGCTTCGCCCGCGCCCTGGCACCCCTGCGCCCCACCGACGGCGGCTCCACGGCGCCGGTCCGGCCGGCGACCGCCACCCTGCCCGCCACTGCGCGGCTGCTGGACGAGCTGGGCCTGGCCCGGGCCACCCCGGCTTCGCTGATGGCCCGTTGGGCCGCCGCCACCGACCAGGGGCAGGGCGTGGGCGGCCTGGCCGAGATGGTGCTGGGCAGCGGGCGGCGCGGGCCGGTCGGCGCCGAGCTGGTCCACGACGGCCCGCACCTGCTCATCGAGGGACCCGCCGGGAGCGGGCGGACCGAGCTGCTGCGGGCGGTGGCGGCCTCGCTGTCCGCGGGCGCCCGGCCCGACCGGCTGGGGCTGGTCCTCCTCGACGGGGCCGGGGGCGATCGCGGAGAGGGACTGGCGCCCTGTACGGAGCTCCCGCACGTCTGCGCCCACCTGGTCGCCTCCGACCCGGTGCGCATGCGGGAGTTCGCGCAGGCGCTGGGCGCGGAGCTCAAGCGCCGCGACGAACTGCTGGAGGGGCTGGCGTTCGCCGACTGGCACGCGCGGCGCGAGGTCGCCGACCGGCTGGTCTCGCCCCGCCGGCCCAGCCCGGGCGAGCTGCGCGGCGACCTCGACCCGCCGCGCACGGGAACGCTCAGGCTCCGCGCCTCGATCACCCGTACGGAGCCGGCCGGGCCGAGCCCGCTGCCGCGCCTGGTGGTGCTGGTGGACGACCTCGACGCGCTGGTCGCGCCGGGGCTCGGTAGTACGGGCCGGCCCGCCGCGGGCTCGGTCGTCCGGGCGCTGGAGGCGGTGGCCCGCGAGGGCGCCCGGCTCGGTGTGCACCTGGTGGCCACCACCGCCCGACCCGACCGTACGGCCGGCACCGGTCTGGCCCGGCTGGCCACCCTGCGGGTGGAGCTCGACGCCCCCGACCAGCCGGGCCCCGGCCGCGGGCTGCTGCGGCACTCCGACGACCGCACGGTCCCCTTCCAGGCCGGGCGGGTCACCGGCCGGATCCCGCGGACGGCGACCCAGCGGCCGACCGTGGTCCCGGTGGAGTGGGAGCGGATGGGTGATCCGCCGGCCCGCCGCCCGGTACGTGAGCTGGGCAACGGCCCGACGGACCTCGCCCTGCTGGCCAGCGCCCTGGACCGGGCCGCGCACCTGGTCTCGGCGATACCGGTGCTCTTCCCGCCCGATCGGCAGGACACCCCCTAGGCAACGCGGCGAGGCGCGGTGCCAGACCCCGCGCGCCCGGCGTGATCCACCAGACACCCCCTAAGAGTGGTTCTTGGGCGCAGGGGGCCGACGCGGTATTGCGGGGCCGCGCACGTCGGCGTAGACCTTGTGGTCCGGGACACACCACGGGCATCGGGGGCAGAACCATGCGCAAGCACGGAACGGGCCGTACGACACTCACCTGGACGGCGCTCGCCGCGGCGGGCGCGCTCGCGCTCTGCGCGTGCGGAGGCGATGCGGACCAGAAGGCGGAGCCGCCGCAGGGCGGTTCGGCCGAGCCGAAGCAGAGCGTGCAGTTACCGAAGCTGCCCGGCGAGAAGCTTCAGGTCGCCGCCGTCTGGACGGGCCCGGAGCAGGAGAACTTCACCAAGGTCCTGAAGGAGTTCGAGAAGCGGACGGGGGCCACCGTCACCTTCGTACCGGCCCAGGACCCGATCGTCACCTTCCTCGGCTCGAAGATCGCGGGCGGCGCCCCGCCGGACGTGGCGCTGCTGCCGCAGGTCGGCGCGCTGGTCTCGGCGGTGCAGAACAAGTGGGCGCAGCCGGTGGGCGAGGAGGCCCAGGCCCAGCTCGACGCGAACTACTCGGCGGGCTGGAAGAAGCTCGGCGCGGTCGACGGCACCCAGTACGGGGTCTACTACAAGGCCGCCAACAAGTCGCTGATCTGGTACAACGCGAAGGCCTTCGAGGCGGCGGGCGTCAAACCCCCGACGACCTGGAAGGAGCTGATCACGGCGGCCGACACGCTGTCCGCGTCCGGTACCCCGGCCGTCTCGGTGGCGGGCGCGGACGGCTGGACCCTGACCGACTGGTTCGAGAACGTCTACCTCTCCCAGGCGGGCCCGGAGAAGTACGACCAGCTGGCCAAGCACCAGCTCAAGTGGACGGACGACAGCGTCAAGCAGGCCCTGACCACCCTGGGCGAGCTCTTCGGGCGCAAGGACTTCCTCGCGGGCGGGCCGAGCGGGGCGCTGTCCACCGAGTTCCCCAAGTCGGTCACGCAGACCTTCACCGGCGGTGACCGGCCGGCGGCCGCGATGGTCTTCGAGGGCGACTTCGTGGCGGTGAACATCGCGCAGACCGAGGCCAAGGTGGGCGAGGACGCCCTCGTCTTCCCCTTCCCCGCGGTCGGCCAGAAGGCGCCGGTCGTGTCGGGCGGTGACGTGGCGGTCGCGCTGAAGCCGTCGAAGGGCGCGCAGGCCCTGCTGACCTTCCTGGCCTCGGCGGACGCCGCGGAGATCCAGGCCCGCGAGGGCGGCTTCGTCTCCCCGAACAAGGCGGTCGACCCGGCGGCCTACCCGAACGACATCCAGCGCGGCATCGCCAAGGCGCTGATCGCGGCGGGCGACGACTTCCGCTTCGACATGTCCGACCAGGCCCCTGCGGCCTTCGGCGGGACCCCGGGCGCGGGCGAGTGGAAGACGCTGCAGGACTTCCTGGCGAACCCGTCGGACGTGGCGGGCACCCAGGCGAGGCTGGAGGCGGACGCGGCCAAGGCGTACGGGAACTGATCCCGGTGGCGGCCACCTCCCAGGAGGTGCGGCGCCGCCGCCTGATCGCGGCGGCGTTCCTCCTCCCGGCCCTCGTGCTGCTCGGCGCACTCGTCGTGCACCCCATCGGCTATTCGGTCTACCGCAGCTTCTTCGACCGCTCCGGCGGCACCTTCGTCGGGGCCGGCAACTACCGCGAGATCCTGCACGACGACACGATCCGCACCGCCCTGAAGAACACGGCGGTGTGGGTGGTGCTCGCCCCGACCACGGCCACCGCACTGGGCCTGATCTTCGCGGTGCTCACCGAACGGGTGCGCTGGGGCACCGCGTTCAAGCTGCTCGTCTTCATGCCGATGGCGATCTCGATGCTGGCGGCGGGCATCATCTTCCGGCTCGTCTACGACCACGATCCCGACCGGGGCGTCGCGAACGCGGTCTGGGTGGGGGTCCACGACACCTTCGCGGAGTCCTCGGCCTTCCCCAAGGCCCGCCCGGGCCGGGACTCCCCGCTGGTGCCGGCCGCCGGCGGCGCCTTCGTGACCCGCGAGCCCGTACGGGCGGGTGCGGCCGTGCTGCTGCCGCTGGTCGGGGTGGCCCCGGAGGCCCTGCCGGACGGGACCCGTACCGCCGCGGCCGCGGCCCCCGAGCCGGGGAAGGTCACCGGCACCGTCTGGCAGGACTTCACCCGGGGCGGGGGCGGCGCGACCAACGCGGTCGACCCCGCGGAGACGGGGTTCTCCGGGATGCGGATCGAGGCGGTCAAGGACGGCAAGGTGGTCGACACGGCGACGGCCCGCGCCGACGGCACCTTCACCTTGTCGGCGAAGGCGGACGGGGCCGTGCTGCGGCTGCCCGCCTCGAACTTCCGGGAGGCGTACGGGGGCGTGCAGTGGCTCGGCCCGACGCTCGTCACGCCCGCGGTCATCGGGGCGTACGTATGGATGTGGGCCGGTTTCGCGATGGTGCTGATCGGGGCCGGGCTGGCCGCCGTACCGCGTGAGCTGCTGGAGGCGGCGCGGGTGGACGGGGCGAACGAGTGGCAGGTGTTCCGCAGGATCACGATCCCGCTGCTGGCGCCCGTGCTGGCCGTCGTGCTCGTCACCCTCGTCATCAACGTCATGAAGATCTTCGACCTGGTCTTCGTGATCGCGCCGGGCGCGGTCCAGGACGACGCGAACGTGCTGGCGCTCCAGCTGTACCGGACCTCCTTCGGGACGGACGCCGATCCGGGGCTGGGCAGTGCCATCGCCGTGCTGCTGCTGGTGCTGGTGGTCCCGGTGATGCTCGTGAACATCCGCAGGCTCCGCAAGGAGGGACGCCGATGACTCCGATGAGCAGCACCGGGGGGACGGCCGGCAGGCTGGCCGCACGGGCGGCGGGTGGGGCGCTACGGGTGTTCCTGGTGCTGGCCGCGCTGTTCTGGCTGCTGCCCACCCTGGGCCTGCTGATCTCCTCGTTCCTGTCCCCCACGGCCCTCAACGAGGGCGGCTGGTGGCAGGTGCTGAGCGCACCGTCACGCCTGACGGGCGACAACTACGAGCGGCTGCTGGCCAACGACACGATCACCGGCTCCCTCCTGAACACCTTCGCGATCGCGGCACCGGCCACCCTGCTCGTGCTGGTCCTGGGCGCCTTCGCCGGATACGCCTTCGCCTGGCTGGAGTTCCCCGGCCGGGACTGGCTCTTCCTCCTCGTCGTCGGGCTGCTCGTCGTCCCCGTGCAGGTGGCGCTGATCCCCGTCTCCCAACTCTTCGGCTCCATCGGGCTGTTCGAGACCACCGCGGGCGTGGTGATCTTCCACACCGCCTTCGGGCTGCCCTTCGCCGTGTTCCTGCTGCGCAACTTCTTCGCGGAGATCCCGCGCGAGCTGCTGGAGGCGGCCCGTCTCGACGGGGCGGGTGAACTGCGGCTGTTCGCGCGGGTGGTGCTGCCGCTGGGCGGTCCGGCGATCGCGTCGCTCGGCATCTTCCAGTTCCTGTGGGTGTGGAACGACATGCTCGTGGCGCTGGTCTTCGCCGACTCCGCCAACCCGCCCATCACGGTCGCGCTCCAGCAGCAGGTACGGCAGTTCGGCAACAACATCGACGTGCTGGCGCCCGGCGCGTTCCTGTCGATGGTGGTGCCGCTCGTCGTCTTCTTCGCCTTCCAGCGGCAGTTCGTCACGGGGGTGATGGCGGGCGCGGTCAAATAACGCTCCGGCCCGCGCCGACGTGCGAGGTTGACGCTGCGTAACCCGATTGCCGCACGCTGCGTAACCCGAACACCACGCCGGGGGTTCCTGGGCCATATGCCCGCGCCGACCCCTGGATGTGCCGTGCCCCGGTTCAGCGTCATCGTGCCCGCGTACAAGGTCCAGGCGTACCTCCAGGAAAGTCTGGACTCGGTCCTGACGCAGTCGTACACGGACCTGGAACTGATCGCGGTCGACGACGCCTCCCCGGACGCCTGCGGCTCGATCATCGACGAGTACGCGGCGCGCGACCCCCGGGTGACCGCCGTGCACCTGGCGCACAACCTGGGCCTGGGCCCGGCCCGCAACGCGGGCCTGGCCCGGGCCACCGGCGACTACCTGGTCTTCCTCGACGGCGACGACACCCTCGCCCCCGGCGCCCTCCAGGCCATCACCGACCGGCTGAAGGCCACCGGCTCCCCCGACGTCCTGGTCTACGACTACGCGCGCACCTACTGGACGGGCGAACTGGTCCGCAACCGCCTCTCGCACCGGCTGTCCGAGGAGGGGCCCGCCAGTTTCCGGCTCGCCGACCGCCCGGCGCTGCTCGCCATGCTGATGGTGGTGTGGAACAAGGCCTACCGCCGCGAGTACGTGGAGCGCGAGGGCCTCTCCTTCCCGCCCGGCCTCTACGAGGACACCCCCTGGACCTATCCGGCGCTGCTGGCCGCGCAGTCCCTCGCCGTCCTCGACCGGGTCTGCGTCCACTACCGCCAGCGCCGCACCGGCTCGATCCTGACCACCTCCAGCCGCCGCCACCTCGACGTCTTCGACCAGTACGACCGGGTCTTCGGCTACCTCGGCGGCCGCCCCGAGCTGGAGCGCTGGCGCCCCGCCGTGCACCGCCGGATGGCCGAGCACTTCTGCGCCCTGTACGCCGACCCGCGCCGCCTCCCGCGCGCCAGCCGGGCCGAGTTCTTCAAGCGGGCCTCGGCCCTGCTGCGCCGCTACCGCAGCCCCGGCCGCGCCGGCGGGCTGCCGCTGTCGCCGTCCCGGACCGACCGGGTGCGCCACCTCCTCATGCGGCTGGGGGTGCGGCGCACCTACCGGGCGCTGTCGGTGCTGCGCTCCTGCGCACTGGCCTCCGCCCACGGGGTCGCCTCACTGGTCCGGGGCCTACGCGAGGCCGCGCTGCGCCTGCACTACCGCCTCCAGCGGCTGCTGCCCCTGCGCCGGGACCTGGCCGTCTTCTCCGCGTACTGGCACGGCGGTTACGCCTGCAACCCGGCGGCGATCGAGGCCACACTGCGCGAGCTCGCGCCGGGCATGCGGACGGCGTGGATCTGCGACCCGGCGCACGCCGCGACCCTGCCCCCGGAGACGAGGCCGCTGCGGCCGGGCTCGGCGGCGTACTGGACGGCCCTGGCCAGGGCCTCGTACCTGGTCACGAACGTCAACTTCGACCGCGCCCTGGTCAAGCGCCCGGGCCAGATCCTGCTCCAGACGCAACACGGCACCCCGCTCAAGCGCGTCGGCCTCGACCTCCAGGACCACCCGGCGGCCACGCCGACGACGGATTTCGCGGGCCTGCTGCGCGGCGCCGACCAGTGGGACTACCTGCTCTCCGCGAACCGCCATTCCACCCTGGTCTGGGAGAAGGCGGTCCCGTCCTCCTACACCACCCTCGAATACGGCTACCCGCGCAACGACGTCTTCCACCGGGCCACCCGGGCCGAGGTCCTGGAGCTGCGCGAACGCCTGGGCGTCCCGGCGGGCTCGACGGTCATCCTGTACGCGCCCACGCACCGCGACTACCGGCGCAGCCGGCCGGACCACCTGGACTTCGAGCGGGTCCTGCGGGACCTCGGGCCGCGCTTCACGATCCTTTCCCGCACCCACCTCACGTACGCGGACGCGCCGCCGCAGGCGGACACCCACCCCCGCCTGATCGACGTCTCCTCCCACCCGTCGGTGGAGGAACTGTGCCTGGCCTCGGACGCGTTGGTCACCGACTACTCGTCCCTGATGTTCGACTACGCGGCGCTGGACCGGCCGATCGTGATCCACGCCGACGACTGGGAGGCGTACGAGGCGGCCCGCGGCACCTACTTCGACCTGCGGGCGTGCCCGCCGGGCGCCATCGCCCGGACCCAGGACGAGCTGGTGGACATCTTCACCACGGGCCACTGGCAGGGGTCGCGCTCGGCGCAGCTGAGGGCGGCCTTCCGCGCGCGCTTCTGCCCGTACGAGGACGGCAACGCGGCGGAACGGGTGGTCCGCCGCGTCTTCCTGGGCCAGTCCCAGGACCTCCCCGCAGCCGTCCCCCTGGCAGACCGCCACCCCTGCCCCCCGGCAGCCCCCACCCCCCAACCGGACCTCCCCCTGGCCAACCTGAGCCCGGCCGCACGCTGGCCGTAGCCCAATCCAGCCCGCCGACCGTTCCAGCCCCGCCGGCGTTTGAGGCGCGGGGCCCGGGGCGGCGCCCCGAATCCAGCCCCGCCGGCGTTTGAGGCGCGGGGCCCGGGGCGGCGCCCCGGCACACCCGGCGGCACGGCTCAGACGGCCCGCAGCCCCGCCACCACCGCCCGGCCCAGTGCATCCAGGTAACCCGCCGGGACGGCATCCCGCACGACCACCTGCCGCCAGTACAACGGCCCGATCGCCAGATCGAGCGCCCGCTCCGGATCGGCCCCCTCCGGCAGTTCACCCCGCGCGACCGCCTCGCCGACGATCCCGGCGGCCAGCCGCCGCTGCCCTTCGAGCAGCGCTCCCCGCACCGCATCCGCGATCTCCGGATTCCGCGCCGCCTCCACGAGCAGGTCGGGAATCACCGCCGACGCCACCGGGTGCCGCAGCACGTGCGACATGACCTCCAGCAGGGCCCGTACGTCCCCGTACAGCGACCCCGTAGCCGGCACGGGCAGCCCGTCCACGGCGAAGACCTCCACGAGGTCCAGCACCAGGTGCAGCTTCGACTTCCAGCGCCGGTACACCGCGGTCTTGCCGACTCCCGCCCGCCGGGCGATCCCCTCGATGGACATCCGGGAGAAGCCGACCGCGGCCAGCTCGTCCAACACCGCCGCCCGGATCGCCTCGGTCACGTCCTCGCGCAGGACGGCGGCCCCGGCCGGGGCACGGCGGGCAGGGGCGGGGGCGGCAGGCTCCGGAGTCATGAGCCGAGCATAACGTCACCTACGTCACGACGATACGGTTGCGTTCCGACGCCCTCACGCCCTAACCTCGCCGTAACGACGATACGGACCCGTCCCGTCCTATCCCCACCGCACCACGCGCAGCAAGACGCCCCGACCCCGGCGAAAGCGACCTCTTGTGACCACCGCGACCGCACCCCCGCAGACCCCGCCGACCCCGTCGGCCCCGGCCCCTGCCACCCCCGCCGAGCTGGCGGCCGCCCACGGCCTGACCCTCAGCGGCGCCCGCCCCACCCTCCCCCGCTACATCGCGCAGCTCTGGGGCCGCCGCCACTTCGTCACCACGTACGCGACCGCCCGCATGCAGGCGCAGTACAGCAGCGCCAAGCTCGGCCAGGTCTGGCACCTGGTGACCCCGCTGCTCAACGCGGCGGTGTACTACTTCATCTTCGGCATCGTCATGCGCGCCAGCCACGGCGTGCCCGACTACCTGCCCTTCCTGATCACCGGCGTCTTCGTCTGGGACTTCATCGGCAGCTCCGTCAACGCCGGCACCCGGGCCGTCCACAGCAACCTCGGCCTGGTCCGCGCCCTGCACTTCCCCCGCGCGAGCCTGCCCCTCTCCACCGTCGTGCAGCTCTTCCAGCAGCTGCTCGTCACCATGGGCGCCCTGGTCATCCTGCTGCTGGCCTTCGGCCAGACCCCGAGCGCGTCCTGGCTGCTGGCCGTCCCGACCCTGTTCCTCACCGCCGTCTTCGCCGCCGGCTGCGCCCTGGTCATGGCCCGCATCGGCAGCAAGAGCCCGGACGTGAGCCAGCTGATGCCGTTCGTCCTGCGCACCTGGATGTACTCCTCGGGCGTCATGTGGTCCATCGGCACCCTGCTCCAGACCGCCGGCCTGCCCCACTGGGTGTCGACGGCGCTGCGGATCAACCCGGCGGCCGTCTACATCGACCTGATGCGCTTCGCGCTGATCGACAGCTTCGGGGCGCAGTCGCTCCCGCACCACGTCTGGCCGATGGCCATCGGCTGGGCCCTGCTCGCCGGCGTCGGCGGATTCGTCTACTTCTGGAAGGCAGAGGAGGAGTACGGCCGTGGCTGAGACCGCACCGCAGACCGAGACCGGCACCCGCGTCCCCACCGTGATCGCCGACGAGGTCCACGTCATCTACAAGGTGTACGGCTCGGGGGCCCGCAAGGGCGGCGCCACCGCCGCGCTCAGCCGGATCTTCTCCCGCGGGCCAACCCCCGGCGTCCGCGAGGTGCACGCGGTCAAGGGCGTCAGCTTCACCGCGTACAAGGGCGAGGCCATCGGCCTCATCGGCTCCAACGGCTCGGGGAAGTCCACCCTCCTCAAGGCCATCGCCGGACTGCAGCCGGTGGCCCGGGGCGCGGTCTACTCGCACGGCCAGCCCTCGCTCCTCGGCGTGAACGCCGCCCTGATGAACGACCTGACGGGCGAGCGCAACGTGGTCCTCGGCGGCCTCGCCATGGGCATGGGCCGCGAGCAGATCAAGGACCGCTACCAGGACATCGTCGACTTCTCCGGCATCAACGAGAAGGGCGACTTCATCTCCCTGCCGATGCGTACGTACTCCTCCGGCATGGGCGCCCGCCTGCGCTTCTCCATCGCGGCCGCCAAGGACCACGACGTCCTGATGATCGACGAGGCCCTCGCCACCGGAGACGCGGCCTTCCAGCGCCGCAGCCAGGCCCGCATCGAGGAACTCCGCGAGCGCGCCGGCACCGTCTTCCTCGTCAGCCACGGCATCAACACGGTCCGCGAGACCTGCGACCGCGCACTCTGGCTGGAAGCCGGCACCCTCCGCATGGACGGCCCGGCCGACGAGGTCTGCGACGCCTACGCCAAGTACAGCCCCGCCGGCGTTTGAGGCGCGGGGGCCCGGGGGCAGCGCCCCCGGCAACGGCGCCGCACCGCACACCCGACGGTAACGGCAACGGCAACGGGCCGGCCCCGGAACCACCAAAGGTTCCAGGCCCGGCCCGTTCAGGCACCCAAGGCTCAGCTGTGCACGCGCAGCAGGCTCCGCATCGTCCGCATCGCCACCGAGAGGTTCGCCAGGTCGAAGTCGTCCGACCCCCGGATCTCGTCCAGAGTCGTCCGCGCCCGCCCGATGATCGCCGCGTTCTTCTCCTCCCACGCCTTGAAGCGCTCCTCGGGAGTCGAGCTGCCGTTGCCCACCGACAGCACGTCGGCGGTCAGCGCAGCATGCGCCGCGAACAGGTCCTCGCGGATGGACGCACGGGCCATCGACTGCCAGCGGTCGGCCCGCGGCAGTTCGATGATGCGGTCCATCAGCTGGGTGATGTCGAGGCGGTCGGCGAGGTCGTAGTACACCTCGGCGACGTCCAGCGGGTTCACGCCGAGGCGGTCCGCGATCGCGACGACGTCGAGCGTCGGGAAGGCGGAGGAGAAGCCGGCCACCTTGGCCGCCAGTTCCTCCGGCACGCCCTCACCGGTCAGCTCGTCCATGATCGACTGGTACCACTCCAGGTCCGCGCCGCGCACCAGCTTCGGCACCTCGTCCCAGACCTGGCCCACCCGCGCCTGGAAGAAGGCGATGGTCTCGGTGATCTGGAGCGGCTGCGGCCGGTTGTTCAGCAGCCAGCGGGTACCGCGCTCGACCAGGCGCCGCGAGTGCAGCCGCACCCGGGTCTGGACGTCGGCGGCGACCTTGTTGTCGAGCGCCTCCACGGCGTCCCACACCTCGGCCAGGCCGAAGATCTCGCGGGCCGCGAGCTGCGCGCGGACGATCTCCTCCGTGGAGGCCCCCGTCTCCTCGCGCAGGCGGTGCAGGAAGGTCGAACCGCCGGTGTTGACGGTGTCGTTGACCAGGACCGTGGTGATGATCTCGCGGCGCAGCGCGTGCGCGTCGATCTGCTCCGGGAACTTCTGGAGCAGGGCGACCGGGAAGTACGCCTGGAGCAGGCGGCGCAGGTACGGGTCGTCCGGCAGCCCGGTGTGGATGAGCTCCTCCGCCACCGTGATCTTGGTGTAGGCGAAGAGGACGGCCAGCTCCGGCTGGGTCAGGCCCTTGCCGCCGTTGAGCAGCTCGCGGATCTGCCGGTCGGTGGGCAGGAACTCCAGCTCGCGGTTGAGCAGTCCCTCGCTCTCCAGGCGGCGCATGAAGCGCTGCTGGGCGTGGAGCAGGCTCGGGGCCTGAGCCGCGGCGTTGGCGAGCGCGGTGTTCTGCGCGTAGTTGTTGCGCAGCACCAGCGCGCCGACCTCGTCGGTCATCTGGGCGAGCAGCTTGTTGCGCTGCTTGACGGTCATGTCCCCGTCGGCGACGACCGCGTTGAGCAGGATCTTGATGTTCACCTCGTGGTCGGAGGTGTCCACGCCCGCGCTGTTGTCGATGGCGTCGGTGTTGACCTTGCCGCCGTAGCGGGCGAACTCGATCCGGCCGAGCTGGGTCAGGCCCAGGTTGCCGCCCTCGCCGATGACCTTGGCGCGGACCTCGGAGCCGTTGACGCGGATGGCGTCGTTGGCCTTGTCACCGACGTCCGCGTGCGTCTCGGCCGTGGCCTTGACGTACGTACCGATGCCGCCGTTCCACAGCAGGTCCACGGGGGACCGCAGGATGGCCTGCATCAGCTCGGCCGGGGTCATCTTGGTGACGCCCGCCTCGATGCCGAGGGCCGCGCGGACCTGCGCGGTGATCGGGACCGCCTTCGCGGAACGCGGGTGGATGCCGCCGCCCGCCGAGATCAGCGAGGCGTCGTAGTCGGCCCACGAGGAGCGCGGCAGCTCGAACAGCCGGCGGCGCTCGGCGTACGAGCTGGACGCGTCCGGGTTCGGGTCGAGGAAGATGTGCCGGTGGTCGAATGCTGCGACCAGTCGGATGTGCTCGGAGAGCAGCATGCCGTTGCCGAAGACGTCGCCGGACATGTCACCGACGCCGACGACGGTGAAGTCCTGGCTCTGGGTGTCGTGGCCGAGCTCGCGGAAGTGCCGCTTGACGGACTCCCACGCGCCGCGGGCGGTGATGCCCATGCCCTTGTGGTCGTAGCCGGCGCTGCCGCCCGACGCGAAGGCGTCACCGAGCCAGAAGCCGTAGGCCTCGGCGACCCCGTTGGCGATGTCGGAGAAGGTCGCGGTGCCCTTGTCGGCGGCGACGACGAGGTAGGTGTCGTCCTCGTCGTGGCGGACCACGCCCTTCGGCGGTACGACCTCACCGGCCACCATGTTGTCGGTGATGTCGAGCAGCGCCGAGATGAAGATCTTGTACGCGGCGATGCCCTCGGCCAGCCACGCGTCGCGGTCCACCGACGGGTCCGGCAGGTTCTTGGCGACGAAGCCGCCCTTGGCGCCGACCGGCACGATGACGGTGTTCTTGACCATCTGCGCCTTGACCAGGCCGAGGATCTCCGTACGGAAGTCCTCGCGGCGGTCGGACCAGCGCAGACCGCCTCGGGCGACCTTGCCGAAGCGCAGGTGGACGCCCTCGACGCGCGGGGAGTACACCCAGATCTCGAAGGCCGGGCGCGGCGCCGGGAGTTCGGGGATGGCCTGCGGGTCGAACTTCATCGACACGTACGCGTGCTGCTCGCCCGCGTCGTTCAGCTGGAAGAAGTTGGTGCGCAGGGTGGCCTTGATGAGGGTGAGGAAGGCCCGCAGGATGCGGTCCTCGTCGAGCGAGGCGACCTGGTCCAGGGCCCCGTCGAGCTCCTCCAGCATGGCGTCCACAAGCTCGCTGCCGGCGGCCTGGCGGCCGGGCGACATCCGGGCCTCGAAGAGCGAGACCAGCAGCCGGGTGGTGTGGACGTTGTTGCGGAGGGTGTCCTCCATGTAGTCCTGGCTGAAGGTGGAGCCGGCCTGGCGCAGGTACTTGGCGTACGCGCGCAGGACGACGGCCTGGCGCCAGGTCAGACCGGCGCTCAGCACCAGGGCGTTGAAGTTGTCGTTCTCCGCGTCACCCTGCCAGACCGCCGCGAAGGCGTCCTGGAAGCGCTCGCGGGCGTCGTCGCCGAGGTAGCCGGACGAGGCCGGGGCGTCGCCGCCGCCCGTGGGCAGCGGCATCCGCAGGCCGAAGTCGTAGATCCACGCGCTGACGCGGTCGGAACGGCGCAGCTCGTACGGGCGCTCGTCGGTGACCTCGACGCCGAGGCGCTGCAGCACCGGCAGGACCGCGGAGAGCGAGACCTGCTCGCCGGTGCGGAAGATCTTGAACCGGCGCTCGCCGGGGCCCGCACCGACCGGCTCGTACAGCGAGAGCGCGAACTGGCGGTCGCTGGCGGCCAGGCGCTCCAGGTGGACCAGGTCGGCGACGGCGGCGCGCGGCGAGTGGTCCGCCTTGTAGCCCTCGGGGAAGGAGCTGCCGTAGCGGCGCAGCAGCTCGGCGGCGCGCTCCTCGCCGCACTCGGCGATCAGCGCCTCCTGGAAGCCGTCGGCCCAGGAACGGGCGGCCTCGACCAGGCGGGTCTCCAGGCGCTCGACGTCGGAGTCGGTGAGCGCGGGCAGCTCGGTGCCCTGCGGGACGCGGACCACGAAGTGGATGCGGGAGAGGATCGACTCGGTGTTCCAGGCGGTGAAGTCGACGCTGGTGCCGCCGAGCTCCTCCTTCAGGATGTCCATCAGCCGCAGCCGGACGCCGGTGGTGAAGCGGTCGCGGGGCAGGTAGACGAGGGCCGAGTAGTAGCGCCCGTACTCGTCCTGGCGCAGGTACAGCCGCAGCCGGCGGCGCTCCTGGAGGTACAGGACGGAGGTGACGATGGCCTGGAGCTGGTCGACCGGGGTCTGGAACAGCTCGTCGCGCGGGTAGGTCTCCAGGATCTGCAGCAGGTCCCGGCCGTCGTGGCTGTGCGGCGCGAAGCCGGCGCCTTCGAGGACCTCGACGACCTTGCGGCGGATGACGGGGACGCGGCGCACCGACTCGGTGTACGCGGCGGAGGAGAACAGGCCGAGGAAGCGGCGCTCGCCGACGACGTTGCCGTCGGCGTCGAACTTCTTGACGCCCACGTAGTCGAGGTACGAGGGGCGGTGCACGGTGGAGCGGCTGTTGGCCTTGGTCAGCACCAGCAGGCGGTGCTCGCGGGCCTTGGCGCGGGCGTCGGCCGGCAGCCGGTTGAAGGACGGCGAGACGGGGTGGCCGTCGTCCTTGCCGCTGTGGTGCGGGTCGGAGCGCAGGATGCCGAGGCCGGTGCCGGGCACGGCGGCCAGGGAGTCGCCGTCGACGAGGTTGTACTCGCGGTAGCCGAGGAAGGTGAAGTGGTCGTCGGCGAGCCAGCGCAGCAGCTCGCGCGCCTCTTCGAGCTCGTACTCGCGCAGGTCGGGGGCGGTGGGCTCCTCGGCCAGGCCGTCGGCGATGCGCAGCGCGCAGTCGCGCATCTTCTCCCAGTCCTCGACGGACTCGCGTACGTCGGACAGGACGCGCAGCAGGTCGACGGTGATCTGCTTGAGGTCGGCGCGGTCGGTCTCGCGGTCCATCTCGACGTGGATCCAGGACTCGACGAGGGAGTCGTGGGGGCGCGCGGTACGGGGGCCGTGCGCGTCGCAGTCGGGACCGAGGATCTCGATCAGCTTGCCGGTGACGTCACGGCGGACGACGACCTGCGGGTGGATCACGACGTGGATGCCGCGTCCCTGGCGGGACAGCTCGTTCGTCACGGAGTCCACGAGGAAGGGCATGTCGTCGGTGACCACCTCGACGACGGAGTGGCTGGAGGTCCAGCCGTTTTCCTCGACGGTCGGGGTGTGCACGCGGACGTTCGCGGTGCCCTGCGGACGGTTCTCGGCGAGCCGGTAGTGCGAGAGCGCGGCTCCGAACACGTCGACCGGGTCGCGGTCCAGGAGGTCCTCTGGCGCCGTGTGCAGGTAGTAGCGCTGGAGATAGGAGAGCACCGTGTCCCGGTCTGGACGCTCTCCCTGCTCGGACCCAGTCGGAAGTAGCCCCCCGGCCGGGCTGTGCTCAGCTACCCGGGCCGCCCGTGCGAGCAGCTCGGCCTTTGCTTCGTCCAGCTTGGTCTGCATGTCCTCTGGCTCCTGTCGCGCGCCATTGCGTGACGTAGGTGAAGGAAGGAATGACGGAGCGCCGCCGCGAGGCGGGAGGTCCGTCCTTAAACGAGATCGACGCTATGCCGTCGAGAGCGGCGGCCGGGAAGGAATCAGCCACGTGCGGTGGGAGATCCCGGCAGCGGAAATCAGCGAAGGCCCGGGCACGCTCGCGCGCCGGGCGCAGGCCGGAGGCTCCAGTGCCCCCGATGACTATCGCGCTGATCACGGGTACAAGGCTATCTCGACCTACCCCCAAGTCGTCATTCACCGCATCCGTACAAATCTTGGGGTGGAACTTTGACACTCTGGCCAGCGACGTGACCGGCCTGGCGTGCAGGAGGTCTGTCCAGTAGCTATTCGGACAGCTCGCGAGCTGTCCGTACGGCCTCGGCCAGGGTGTCCACGACCGGCACCCCGGCCGATTCGAGACTGCTACGGCTGTGCGAACCACCGGTGTAGAGGACGGCCCGGGCCCCGACGTGGGCGGCGGCGAGGGCGTCGTCGACGGCGTCTCCGATGAGGACCGTACGCTCTGCCGTCACCCCCGTCCGGTCCAGGGCGGCCAGGTGACGTACGAGGTGCCCCGCCTTGGAGGTGTGGGAGGGGCCGACCCGCCCGTCGACGCGCAGGAAGTGCCGGTCGATGCCGTGGGCCCGTACGAGCGGCACGAGCTTGTCGTGGGGCGCGAGGGACAGCAGGGACTGGGTGAGCCCGTCCGCCTGCCAGTCGTGCAGCAGCTGGCGGGCGCCTTCGGCGAGCCCGGCGTCCTCGGCGGCGGCCCAGTAGTGCCGGTGGAAGGTCTCGTCCATGACCAGCCACTCGTCCTCGGTGGGCAGGCGTCCCATCAGGCGCTCGTAGAACTTCGGCACCGGGACGACGTACATGTCGCGGTAGGTCTCCAGGGTGATCGGCGCGAAGCCGAGCTCGGCGAAGGAGGCGTTGGTCGCGGCGATGACGGCGTCGATGTCGTGGAGCAGCGTGCCGTTCCAGTCCCAGACGATGTGCGGCGGGCTCGCGACGACGGCCACTTCCGTCACTGCGGCCACCACGGTCACCGCGATCGCTTCCGTCCCTCTCTCCGTCACTTCAGCAACCCCGGAATCTCCTGCACGCCGAACCACAGCAGCTCGTGGTCATCGGCTCCGTCGACGACGAACTGCGCGTCCGCGTCCCCGCCGTCGGCCGCGTCGAGGGCCCCCGCGGCGGCGGCGACGTCCTCCTCGGCGTCATCGGCGTCCACGTGCACGGCGGCGGCCACGGCGAGGCGGACGGCCGCGCCCAGGCTCACCTGGCCGAGGGTGTCCTCGTCGATCCCGGGGGTGGCGGTGACGGCCTTGTCGTCGACGTCGAGGGCGACGACGACGCGCCGGCGCGGCGCGCTCGCGTCCGCGGCGAGCAGCCGCAGGGAGGCGAGGGCGGCCCGGCTCAGGGCCGCGTACTCCAGCTCCTCGATGTCGTCCGACACGTACCACTCGCGCAGCCCGGGCGTCACGCCGTACGCACGCAGCGGGGCGGGGCCCAGCTCACCCGCCTTGTGCACCTCGGCGAGCCCGGGGAGGGTCAGGGGGACGTACACGCGCATGGCCGGCTGCTTTCGGTAGTCGGAAACGCCCCCAGGATACGACCCGCACGGGGCCGGCCGGGTGACGCTCGGCGTACCCGATCGGGGTGCGGGGCGGCGGCGCCCAGGCGTCCACCCGGGTACGCGACGGCGGACCGGCCGGGGCCGCGGGCGGGGCGGCGGGCACTCGGATAGGTGAACCGAGACGGCGGCCGGGCGGGGCGCGGGCGCGGTTGCGGAGCGTGTGCGGCGGCCGTAGAAGATCCCCATCAAGTTACCGCCCGGTACCCGCCGGGCCCGGCCAGTTCGGGGGCAGATCGCGATGGACACCACGACGCGCGGCACGATCGGCAACGACGGGAGCCGTCGCCGGCCCACGGACCGGCCGCGCACCCGCCCCGCCGGGCGGCGCGACCCGAGGCGGCCCGCGGGACCCCCGCGCGCCCTGCGGCTCGGCCCGCACCACTGGTTCGCCGAACGCCTCCTGGCGGTGGTCAGCGGCCGGCGCCCGGTCCACTCGCTCCTCGGCCACACCGTGGGCCCCGCCTACCAGCAGCTGGTCACCCTGGCCCCCGAGGACCCCCTAGGCCACCGGCTCCGCCCGGTCATCCGCCAGTGCGGCCGCTTCACCCCCGGCCCGGGAGTCATCGAGGCCTTCGCCCGCATCGCCACGGGCGACCGCGTGACGGCGATGGCCTTCCGCCTGGAACAGGGCCCGGACCTGCGCTGGCGCTGCGCGGCGGTAGAGATCCAGGGCCCCCGCCCATGACTTTTCAGCCTCGCCGGCGTTTGAGGCGCGGGTTCCGGGGCGGAGCCCCGATCTTGTGGCCCGGCACCACCCAGCCCCGCCGCACCACCCAGCCCCGTCGGAGTTCGAGGCGCGGGGGTCCGGGGGCAGGGCCCCCGGCGACGGCGCCGCACCCGCCCCCACGCACCACGCGGCCGGGGCCGGACCCCGCGTACGGTGTCCGGCCCCGGCCGATGGTCGATCAACCCCAGCGGGGCCTACTTCTTGCGGCGGCGCCCACCGGCAGCCTTCTGCGCCTTGCGGCGCTCCGCCCGCGTCATGCCGTCGCCGTCCGCACCGGCGCCCTCGGACTCGAAGTCACCCTCGATGACCCCGCCCTCCCCGTCCACCGTCGGCGCCGAGAAGTGCAGGCGGTCCGGCCGCTGCGGAGCGTCCAGCCCCTTCGCCCGGATCTCCGGACGCGTGGCGGTGGCCACGGCCGACTCCTTGGTCAGGGACGGCGCCGCGGCCTGCACCGGAAGCTCCTCGACCTGCTGCTCGACCTGGACCTCCAGGTTGAACAGGTAGCCGACGGACTCCTCCTTGATGCCGTCCTGCATGGCGTTGAACATGTCGAAGCCCTCGCGCTGGTACTCGACCAGCGGGTCCTTCTGGGCCATCGCCCGCAGGCCGATGCCCTCCTGGAGGTAGTCCATCTCGTACAGGTGCTCACGCCACTTGCGGTCGAGCACCGACAGGACCACGCGCCGCTCCAGCTCACGCATGATGTCGGAGCCGAGCGCCTTCTCGCGCTCCGCGTACTGCTCGTGGATGTCGTCCTTGACGGCCTCCGCGATGAACTCGGCCGTGATGCCCGCCCGGTCGCCCGCGGCCTCCTCCAGCTCCTCGATGGTGACCTTCACCGGGTAGAGCTGCCGGAAGGCGCTCCACAGCCGCTCCAGGTCCCACTCCTCGGCGAAGCCCTCGACCGTCTCGGCCGCGATGTACGCGTCGATGGTGTCGTCCATCATGTGGCGCACCTGCTCCTGCAGGTCCTCGCCCTCCAGGACGCGGCGGCGCTCGCGGTAGATGACCTCACGCTGGTTGTTGAGGACCTCGTCGTACTTCAGGACGTTCTTGCGGGTCTCGAAGTTCTGGGTCTCGACCTGCGACTGGGCCGACGCGATCGCGCGCGTCACCATCTTGTTCTCGATCGGCACGTCGTCCGGCACGTTGGCCATCGCCATGACCCGCTCCACCATCTGTGCCTTGAACAGGCGCATCAGGTCGTCGCCCAGCGACAGGTAGAAGCGGGACTCGCCCGGGTCGCCCTGTCGGCCGGAGCGGCCGCGCAGCTGGTTGTCGATACGGCGCGACTCGTGGCGCTCGGTGCCCAGCACGTACAGCCCGCCGAGCTCCTTGACCTCTTCGAACTCGGCCTTGACGGCCGCCTCGGCCCGCTCGAGCGCCTCGGGAAGGGCGTGCGCCCACTCCTCGATGTGCTCCTCCGGGTCCAGACCGCGCTGGCGCAGCTCCGCCTCGGCGAGGTCGTCCGGGTTGCCGCCGAGCTTGATGTCGGTACCGCGGCCGGCCATGTTCGTGGCGACGGTGACGGCGCCGCGGCGGCCGGCCTGGGCGACGATCTGCGCTTCGCGGTCGTGCTGCTTCGCGTTCAGCACCTCGTGCGGGATGCCGCGCTTGGAGAGCTGCTGCGAGAGGTACTCGGACTTCTCGACCGACGTCGTACCGACGAGGATCGGCTGGCCCTTCTCGTGCTTCTCCGCGATGTCGTCGACGACGGCGGCGAACTTCGCGACCTCGGTGCGGTAGATCAGGTCCGGCTGGTCCTTGCGGACCATGTCGCGGTTGGTCGGGATCGGGACGACACCGAGCTTGTAGATCTGGTGGAACTCGGCGGCCTCGGTCATGGCCGTACCGGTCATGCCCGACAGCTTCGAGTACAGGCGGAAGAAGTTCTGGAGGGTGATCGTGGCGAGGGTCTGGTTCTCGTCCTTGATGTCCACCCCTTCCTTCGCCTCGATCGCCTGGTGCATGCCCTCGTTGTAGCGGCGGCCGGCGAGGATACGTCCGGTGTGCTCGTCGACGATCATGACTTCGCCGTCGATGACGACGTAGTCCTTGTCGACCTTGAAGAGCTCCTTGGCCTTGATCGCGTTGTTGAGGTAGCCGACGAGCGGGGTGTTCACCGACTCGTAGAGGTTCTCGATGCCGAGCCAGTCCTCGACCTTGGCGACGCCGCTCTCGTGGATGGCGACGGTGCGCTTCTTCTCGTCGACCTCGTAGTCGCCGGTCTCCTCGATGCCCTTCAGCGGCTGGCCGGCCTCGCCCTTGGTCAGGCGGGTCACCAGCTTCGCGAAGTCGCCGTACCACTTCGTGGCCTGGTCGGCCGGGCCGGAGATGATCAGCGGGGTGCGGGCCTCGTCGACGAGGATCGAGTCGACCTCGTCGACCACGGCGAAGTTGTGGCCGCGCTGGACGAGCTCGTCCTGGGACCACGCCATGTTGTCGCGCAGGTAGTCGAAGCCGAACTCGTTGTTCGTGCCGTAGGTGATGTCGCAGTTGTACTGCTCGCGGCGCTGCGCCGGCGACATGTTCGCCAGGATGCAGCCGACCTCCAGGCCGAGGAACTTGTGCACCCGGCCCATCAGCTCGGAGTCGCGCTCGGCGAGGTAGTCGTTCACCGTGATCAGGTGGACGCCCTTGCCGGACAGCGCGTTCAGGTAGGCGGGCAGCGTGCCGACGAGGGTCTTGCCCTCACCGGTCTTCATCTCGGCCACGTAGCCGAGGTGCAGCGCCGCGCCACCCATGATCTGGACGTCGTAGTGACGCTGGCCCAGGACGCGCTTGGCGGCCTCGCGGACGGTCGCGAACGCCTCGGGCATCAGGTCGTCCAGGCTCTCGCCGTCCTGGTAGCGCTGCTTGTACTCGTCAGTGAGCGCACGCAACTCGGCGTCGGAGAGGTTGACGAAGTCCTCTTCGATGGAGTTGACCTGGTCCGCGATGCGGTGCAGTTTGCGCAGGATCTTGCCTTCGCCTGCACGCATGAGCTTGTTGAAGACGGACACCGAGGTTTGTCTCCTTGCCGGTCGGGCCTGAGCACTGTACGTACACGGGCACGGCAGGTGGGACCCACCGCAACGGCCATCGTAAGCGAGGACGTGCCCGCGTCGGGAGGTCCGCCGTTCCGCTGGGGGCACGGCTGCCCGGATTGAGAACGTACGGGGGACGCCGAAGGTGCCGCATCCCCGGGCAGATTCCCGAAAAGTGTTCGCCCCGAAGGCCTCCGCGACAGCAGAATCCGTTCATGGAGCCCACCACACTCAGCACCGACCGCCTCGTACTGCGCCCCTTCCTCCCGTCCGACGAGGACGAGGTCTACGCGGCCGCCCAGGACCCCGACATCCAGCGCTGGACCCTGGTCCCCTCCCCGTACGAGCGCGAACACGCGCACTCCTTCGTGAACGAGATCGTGCCGAACGGCTGGCGCGAGGGCACGGCCCACCCCTTCGCCGTACGGCTGGGGGCCGAGGGCCCGCTCGTCGCGGCGATCGGCGTGCACGTCCACGGCGCGGACGGCTACGAGATCGGCTACTGGGCGGTGAAGGAACACCGCGGGCAGGGCTACATGACCGAGGCCGTGCGGGCCGTCGCCCGCTGGGCCTTCACCGAGCTGGGCGTCGTACGGCTGGAGTGGCGCGCCCAGGTGGGCAACGCGGGCTCGCGCGCCGTGGCCGAGAAGGCCGGCTTCCGGATCGAGGGGCTCCTGAGGGCCGGCATCGAGCAGCGCGGCACCTCCCGGGACTGCTGGGTCGGCTCCCTGCTCCCCTGCGACCTCGGACTGCCCGCCCGGCTCCCGTACCTGCCCGCTGTCAGTGGCGCCGCCTAGGCTGCGCAGCATGACTTCGCTCTCGCTGTCCGCCGACGAGGCCCGCCGGATCGCCCTGCGCGCGCAGGGCTTCCTCGGAGCGCCCGACCGCCGCGGCGGCGTGCGCGGGGTGCTGCGCCACCTCGGCGCCGTGCAGCTGGACACCATCTCGGTCCTGGCCCGCTCGCACGAGCTGATCCCGTACGCGCGGCTGGGCGCGGTGGGCCGCGACACCGTGGAGAAGGCGTACTGGTCCGACCGTCACGCCTTCGAGTACTGGTCGCACGCGGCCTGCATCCTCCCCATCGAGGAATGGCCGCATTTCGCCTTCCGCCGCCGGGCCCGCCGGGCGCGCGGCCACCGCTGGCACATCCTCCAGGACAAGGAGCGCTCGACGCAGGCGGTCCTGGACCGGCTGAAGGCCGACGGGCCGCTGACCTCCACCGAGCTGGGCGGCGCCAAGAACGGCGGGGAGTGGTTCGAGTGGTCCGAGACCAAGATCGCGGTCGAGTGGCTCCTCGACACCGGCGAGGTGGTGTGCAGCGAGCGCCGCGGCTGGAAGCGGGTCTACGACCTCCCCGAGCGGGCGGTGCCCGACGCGCTGCTCCATGACGACCTGGACGACCACGAGTGCCTGCGCCGCCTGGTCGCCCTGGCCGGCCGCTCCCTGGGCGTCGGCACCCGCGCCGACATCGCGGACTACCACCGCCTCAAGGGGGACCAGTTCGACGCGGTGATCGCGGACTCCGGGCTGGTCCCGGTCGAGGTGGAGGGCTGGTCGAAGCCCGCCTGGGCCGACCCGTCGGCGCTCGCGACGCCTCCCAGGGGCCGCCACCGCACCACGCTGCTCTCGCCCTTCGACTCCCTGGTGTGGGACCGCCCGCGCACGGAGCGGATCTTCGGCTTCACGCACCGCCTGGAGGCGTACGTCCCCAAGCCCAAGCGGATACACGGGTACTTCGCCATGCCGCTGCTGGCGGGCGGCCTGCTCCAGGGCCGGGTCGACCCGGCCCGCGAGGGCCGCACCCTGGTCGCCCGGCAGCTCTCGCTGACCTCCCCGAAGGCCGCCGGACCGATGGCGCAGGCCCTGCGGGAGGCCGCGGAGTGGGTGGGCTGCGACGCGGTCCGCGTGGAGCGCGCCGCCACCGGCGCTGAGGCGGCGGCCGTCACGGCGGAACTCGCCGCGCTGTGACGCGTCAGCGGATTTCGAGGATCTTCTCCCGCATCGCGTAGACCACGGCCTCCATCCTGGAGTGCAGCTGCAGCTTCTCCAGGATGTTGCGGACGTGGTTCTTCACGGTGTTCTCGGAGATGAACAACTCCTTGGCGATGTCACGGTTGTTCATGCCCGTGGCCACCAGCTTCAGGACTTCCAGCTCCCGGTCCGTCAGCCTCGGCGCCGGCACCAGCCGCCGCTCGTCGGTCCGTTGGATCATCGACTTGAACTCGGTGAGCAGCTTCGACGCCATCGACGGGCTGATCTGCGACTGGCCGTCCGCCACCGCCCGGATCGCCGTGGCCACCTCGTCCGTCGAGATCTCCTTCAGCAGGTACCCGGTCGCGCCCGCCTTGATCGCGTCGTAGAGGTCCGCCTCCTCGTCGCTGATCGTCAGCATGATGATCTTCGCGGAGGGGGCCACCTCCTTGATCGAGGTGCACGCCTCGATCCCTCCGCGCCGGGGCATCCGTACGTCCATCAGCACGATGTCCGGCAGCAGGTCGGCCGCCTTGTCCACGGCCTCCGCGCCGTCCCCCGCCTCGCCGACGACCTGGATGTCCTCCTCCTGTGCGAGGACGATCTCCAGTCCGCGGCGGAAGAGCGCGTGGTCGTCGACCACGAGCACCCGGATGGGCTCCCCGGCCGGCGACCCGGCGGCCTGCGCCTCACGGTCCGCCGGACGGCAGCCCGCGCCGTCCTCCCCGCGCGCCGGCCCGAAGCTGTCCGCCATCGTTCCTCCCCCTGCATGTGCTGAGCTGCTGGGCCAACCGGTCACGCACCGCCACCGGTTGACTGCCCGCCATGATTCCATGCCCGCACCGGGGCGCGGGGGGGAAGCGAGTGACCCGGCTGGCGCATACCCGTCCATACAGGTGCCCCTGCGGAGGCGCCTGAGCGCACCCCGCAGGGGCAGCGAAACGGGTTGCTCAGCCGCCGAGCGCACCCCCGGCGCCGCCTCGCGGCTCCTCCGAGCTGGAGGCACCGTCCGGGTTCACGTGGATGACTCCGTAGTCATAGGCGTGGCGTCGGTAGACGACACTGGGCAACTTCGTCTCGGAGTCGACGAACAGGTAGAAGTCGTGGCCGACCAGTTCCATCTCGTACAGCGCCTGGTCGAGCGACATGGGGGCGGCCGAGTGGGTCTTCTCGCGAACGATGAGGGGGCCTTCGCCCTGTACCTCAAGGGATCCGATCCGAGTGATCGGGACCCCGTTCGCCTTCTCCTCGGTGACCGGCTGGCCGCTGCCGTTCAGCGACGCGACGCCCGGCACGACGTCGGCGACCTCGGCCGCTGAGAGCCGGCCGCTGCCACGGCGGGTGTAGCGCTTGTCGTGCTGCTTGCGCAGCCGGGCCTCCAGCTTGTCCTGAGCCAGGTCCAGCGCCGCGTACGGGTCGGCGGCGGCGGCCTCGGCCCGGATCACCGGGCCCCGCGAATGCAGGGTGATCTCCACGCGGTCGGAACGGTCGGCCTGACGCGGGTTGTGCTCCTTGGACACCTCGACGTCCAAGCTGATCACCTTGGCGTCGAGCTTCTGGATCCGCTCCGGATTCAGCTTCTCAGCCACGTGCTTGCGGAACCGCTCGGGCACTTCGGTCTTGCGGCCCTTGACGACGATGTCCACGCAGAACTCCGTTCCCGGATAGCTCCGCCCGACGGGGCGAAGCGTCTCCCTTTCGCACCAGACTCCGGTGAAAGCCGGAGCCTCGGACTTGGCGACTTCACCTCCTCCTCCCCCATCGGCAAGATCGCAACCCCACCGATTTCGGAGTCGAGAGACGGCCTCCTGAGTTCCTTACAACCGAACATATCCCTCTATGGCGGTTGTCGGCACCCGCTACCGGAACATACTTCCGGTCTGTCGACTGTTCCCTCTCACAACCTGCAACGATGGGCCTTCCCTCCCAGTTCCAAATCTATTCACTGGTTTTTCGGCCGAACGGAGTTGGCGGCCCCGAAGGAGTCCGCGGGAGCGGCCACCACGGCCGCCCGCAGCACCCCGCCCGAGCGCCCGTCCGAGCCCCTGGCCAGGCCCGCGGCGCGCACCGCCCGGGCGGCTTCCGCCAGCGTCGCCCCGGTGGTGATCACGTCGTCCACGAGCACGATCCGCGCTCCGGCGGTCAGGCGCGCCCCGTCCCCGCGCACCACCAGCGCCCCCGCGAGGTTCTCCCGGCGCTGCCGGGCCCCGAGCCCCGCCTGGTCCGCCACCGCCCGCCGCAGCCGCAGTACGGGCGCCACGCGCGCGGGAACACCGGCCCGGCGCAGCCGCCCCGCGGCGGCCAGCGCGATCCTGCGCGCGGGATCGTGCCCGCGCGCCCGCACCTGCCGCGGCGCCGAGGGAACGGGCACCAGGATCACGTCCGCCCGCCCCGACCGCGCCCCAGCGGGCGCACCGGGCTCAGCGGGCACAGCAGGCACACCGCGCGCCCCAAGCACCCCTCCCGCCACCACAGCCGCCGCCAGGGCCCCGCCCAGTGCCCCGGCCAGGGGCAGTGCCCCGCGCTCCTTGTGCGCCAGCAGAAGGGCCCGTACGGCCCCTTCGTAGACGGCGGCGGCCGTCACCACCGGCAGCCCCTCCGGGCACGGATACGGCCGCACCGGTCCCGCACCGGCCCCGCTCAGCGCAGCCCGGCAGCCCCCGCAGAGCAGCACCCGTAGCGCGCCGCAGCCGGCGCAGTCCACCGGCAGGACCAGCCCGGCGAGCTCCCGCCACCACCCCCGCATGGCTCCACCCTGACGGGCCGGACCGCGCCCCGCCACCCCTGTGGACGACGCGCGCACCCCGGACCGGACCGGCCGGGCCGGGCCCGCGCCCCGCAGCCAGGTCAGCCCGGGTACACCGGAGCCTGGCCGCCCGCGGCCACCGTGCGCCACTGCGCCCCCGGCGGCAGCCACACGATCCCGTCCTCCTTCGAGTACGCGACCACCGGCTTCGGCTTCGCCTCGTCCTCCGAGGCCGCGACCGCCACCGCGCTCAGCCCCGCCGCCCCCGGCAGGCTCGCCGCGACCATCGAGCCGTCCGCCAGCATGTAGCGGGCCTGCTGGACCCCGCCGCTCTCCCGGCCCACCACGAGCAGCCGCCCGCGCGGCGCCCAGCTCATCGCCGTCACCTCCGCCATCTGCGGGGCCGCCGGGCGCAGCTCGCGCACCGACACCGCGGAGGAGTCCCCCTTGCCGTCGGGCCGTTCGATCCGGCCCACGTACAGGTTCGTACGGCTGCCCCGCTCCACGAGCAGCGCGATCCGCACCCCGTCGGGAGAGGCCTTCAGCGAGGTGATCCGCCCGCCGTCCAGCCCGGCCACCTGCACCTTCTCGGCCGTGCCGGCCCCGGCCGGCACCCGCCACAGCCCGAGGCGCTGCGGATCGCGGTCCGCGATCCACAGGTCGCCCGCGGCGTCCCAGCTGGGCGGGGTCAGGGTGTCCGTCTTGCCGCCCTTGCCCACGTACACCGGCGGGGGCACGGCCCCGCCGCCCACCAGCGGCAGGACGTACAGGGAGTGCCCGTCCTCGGAGACCACGGCCGCGCGCCGCTCGTCGTAGGTCACGGCCGCCGAGCTGACCTTGAAGGAGGCGTTTGCGGCGAGCGGCCCCGGCACCAGCTCGGGCCGGCTCTGCTGGTCCTGGCTGCTGGTGTCCAGCTTCATCCGGACGAGTCGCTTCTCGTCGTTGACGAAGTACTGGTAGTCGGGGATCTTGGGGCGGCCCGCGATCGCGGCCGCGCTCACCTCGGTCACCGAGCACAGCGAGGACGACTTGCCGTCGGAACGCAGCAGTTCGACCTGGTCGAGCCGGGAACCCGTCAGGTCTTTGACCGTGTAGAGCAGTTGGGTCGCCATCTTCTTGCACTGCGGCTGCGCGACGTTGTCGGCCTTCTCGTTGAGCGGCACGCGCAGCGTGTTCTGTCCGTCGTACGAAAGGGACTTGGTGCCCTCGCGCAGTTCCGTGCCGGTGGGGAAGCTGGACTCCACGACCGGGCCGAGCCACCTCGACGGTCCGGCCAGCAGCGACTGCACGGTCTGCGTGGTCGGGTCCATCCGCGAGTCCGGGTCGGTGCGCTGGCGCACGTAGACGGGATCGGCGACGAGCGTGCCGCCCGCGAAGTAGTACTTGTTGACCGGCATGTAGATGCGCTGGAAGTCCGACTCGCTGAGCACGAGACCGGTGGGCGGGGTCGAGATCCGCCACTGCTTCTCTTCGTTCTGGACGAGCTGGAGGTACTCCTCGTACTGCCCGCCGCTGGTCTCGGGCTGGTAGGCGCTGCGCTCGTCCACGGTCGCGAGCTTCTTGCCGGTCACCTTCCAGCGGGGCCGCTCGGGGTCCTTCTCGCCGCGGACCTGGGCCCGGTCCAGGCCGGCCGACAGGACGGTGACGGCGGAGCCGGGCTTCCAGCTCTTCGCCGCCTCCTCGGTGAGGTATTTGCGGGCCGTCTCCAGCTGCGGGTCGTCGCTGGTCATCGCCTCCAGGAAGCCGTCGACGATCTCGGCCGCGCTGGCCTTGTCGGCGGGCGGTACGCCGAAGACCCGGACCTGGGAGTCGACGCCCTGCGAGGCCCCCAGCGGGCGGATCTCGCCGTGGTCGGGCATGGAGGCGCAGCCGGCCAGCAGCAGCCCGGCCGCCCCGAACGCGTACGCCCGTACGGTGCGCAGCCGCCGGCCCCGTGCCCGCGCGCGTGGCGACCGCGCGCCCCCCGCCCGCCGGCTCGCGGGCTCAGCGTCCATCGGCATCGCTTCGGTCCTCCTGTTGTGCCTGCTCGGCCGGCCGGGCCACGACCCGGGCCCCGTTCCCCGGCAGGGCGGTCGGATCGGCGGGCACGGGCAGCGCTCCGGCGACCGGCGAGCGCGGCGGTATCGGCGAGCGGTCCCCGGCGTCGGGGGCCGTACGGTCCTTCGCGCTGCCCGCGGCCTCGGCGGCGGCCCTGGCCCGGTTGGCCCGGGAGTCCTCGGGCTCCAGCGGGATGGGCGAGCCCCTCAGCGGCTCGTCGGCGGTGCGCGGCAGGGTCAGGCGGAACTGCGAGCCGCCGCCCGGCTCGCCCCAGGCCTGGAGCCAGCCGCCGTGCAGCCGGGCGTCCTCCACGGCGATGGACAGGCCCAGGCCCGTCCCGCCCGTGGTGCGCGCCCGCGCCGGGTCGGCCCGCCAGAAGCGGTTGAAGACGCGCGTGGCCTCGCCGGGCTTGAGCCCGACCCCGTAGTCCCGTACGGCCACGGCGACGGCCCCGCCCGCGGAGGCGAGCCGCACCACGACGTCGCGGCCCTCGCCGTGCTCCACGGCGTTGACGACGAGGTTGCGCAGCACCCGCTCGACGCGGCGCGCGTCGGCCTCGGCGATCACGGGCTGGGTGTCGCCGAGGACCCGGATCCGGGTTCCCTTGTGCTCGGCGAGCGGCTCGGCGCCCTCGATGACCCGGCGTACGACGTCGCGCAGGTCCACCGGCTCCGCCTCCAGGGCGGCAGCGCCGGCGTCGAACCGGCTGATCTCCAGCAGGTCGGCGAGCAGCGACTCGAACCGGTCGAGCTGCCCGGCCAGGAGTTCGGCGGAGCGGGCGGTGACGGGGTCGAAGTCGACCCGGGCGTCGTGGATGACGTCGGCGGCCATCCGGACCGTCGTGAGGGGGGTCCGCAGCTCGTGCGAGACGTCCGAGACGAACCGGCGCTGCAACCGGGACAGGTCCTCCAGCTGCTGGATCTTGAGCTGGAGGTTCTGCGCCATCTTGTTGAAGGCCTCGCCCAACCGGGCGATGTCGTCCTCGCCGGTGACCTTCATCCGCTCCTGGAGCCGCCCGGCCGAGAGCCGCTCGGCGATCCCGGCTGCCATCCGGACCGGAGTGACGACCTGGCGCACCACGAGCCAGGCGATGGCGCCGAGCAGCACGACCACGAACACGCCGGCCGTGGCGATGGTGACCTTGACCAGGTTGAGGGACTCCTCCTCCTGGGTCAGCGGGAAGAGGTAGTACAGGTCGTACGGGTCCCCGTTGATGTCGGTGAGCCGCTTGCCCACGACCAGCGCCGACTCGGGTTCCTTCTGCTCGGCGCCGCTCGTGTACCGGATCTGCGAGAAGGTCTTGAAGGCCCCGGTGGCATGGTCGACCGCCCGGCGCAGCGCCAGCGGGACGCTCGCGGTCGGGTCCACGTTGCCGGAGGCGCGGGCGCCCTTGACGCCCTGCGTGCCGGTCGCCGCCTGCTCACCGCTCCCCGCGCCGAGCGCGACCACCTCGAAGGCACTCTGGCCGCCACTGGCGAGCTGCTTGATCAGGGAGTTCATCCAGGTACTGGCGTCCCGGCCGACCTTGTTGTCGCTGGCGTCGGGCCCGTCCACCGTCGCCGGCGTGTTGGCCTTCTCCTGCGCGACCGCGAAACCGCCCGCGGCCTGGCTCTCCGCGGCCTCCTCCTTGGCGTCGAGGAGGCCCTTGCTGACCTGCGCGATGACGACGAAGCCCAGGGCGAGCACCACGGACAGCGATATCAGCAGGGTGGCGGCCACCACCCGCAGCTGGATGTTGCGCCGCCACAGCCGGACAGCCGGAAGCAGCGGCCGGCGTACGAGACGCACGCACAGCCGCAGCACGGCGCCGCCGGGTGCTCCCTCCTGGAGCAGCCGGGCGACCCGCGGGTTCCCCCAGCGGGAACCGCGCCGGCCCCCGCCGGACGTGCCGGACTGCACGTCAGCTGGGTCCGGCCTTGTAGCCGACACCGCGCACCGTCACGACGATCTCGGGGCGCTCCGGGTCCTTCTCGACCTTGGAGCGCAGGCGCTGTACGTGCACGTTGACCAGGCGGGTGTCCGCCGCGTGCCGGTAGCCCCAGACCTGCTCCAGCAGCACCTCGCGGGTGAACACCTGCCAGGGCTTGCGCGCGAGGGCGACCAGCAGGTCGAACTCGAGCGGCGTGAGGGCGATGGAGGCGCCGTCCCGCTTGACCGAGTGCCCGGCCACGTCGATGACGAGGTCACCGATGGTCAGCTGCTCGGGGGCGGGCTCCTCCGACCGGCGCAGACGGGCCCGGATGCGGGCCACCAGCTCCTTCGGCTTGAACGGCTTGACGATGTAGTCGTCGGCCCCGGACTCCAGGCCCACGACGACGTCGACCGTGTCGCTCTTGGCGGTGAGCATCACGATCGGTACGCCGGACTCCGCGCGGATCAGCCTGCACACCTCTATGCCGTCCCGTCCGGGCAGCATGAGGTCGAGCAGCACGAGGTCCGGCTTCGCCTCCCGGAAGGCAGCAAGTGCCTTGTCGCCGTCCGCTACGAACGACGGCTCAAAACCTTCTCCCCGCAGCACAATGCCGAGCATCTCGGCCAGCGCGGTGTCGTCGTCGACGACAAGGACGCGTCCCTTCATGGTTGACATCATCCCATTAGCTAATCGTTACCTGGCGGTGAGCTGTCCCACAGCCAAAAGGGCTGGAAATCGCCCCTCGAACCTGCGTGGTGATCAGCTCGACCAGTCTCCCCCGGATCCGGGTGACAATTGAAGGTACGGCCTGCCGGGCATCCAGGGGGACGGCTGGTCCATCCGTGGACCCCACGTGGCACGATGGCAGCGACCAGCGCCCCCGCCGCAGCAGGCGCACGTGAAGGAGCGACGATGAACGACTCTCCGGGCTGGGCTACGCCCGGATCCTCTCCGTCCGACGGCGAGCGGCCGGGAACCGACGGCGGCGCCCCGCAGTCCTCCGCGCCCGCCGGCGGACCGAAGTGGTCCGCCGAGCAGCCGCCGCCCGGCCAGTGGTCCAGCCCGGGCTCCGCGACCCCCGAGCCCCCGCGGACGCAGCCCCAGCCCCAGCCGGGCACCGGCTGGGGCCAGCAGCCCGGCACCCCGTACGGCTACCCGGGCGGGCCCGCCCCGTGGGGCAAGCCCCCCGCCGCCAAGCCCGGCGTCATCCCGCTGCGCCCCATGGATCTCGGCGAGATCCTCGACGGCGCGGTCGCCACCATGCGCTCCCACTGGCGCTCGGTCCTGCCGATCACCCTGGTCGTCGCCACGGTCGTCCAGCTGATCAGCGTGCTCGTGCAGAAGTACATGCTGAGCGACCTCGCCCTCAGTTCGCCCGAGGACGCCACCGTCGACGAGATGCTCAACGACATCGGCGCCACCCTGTCGGTGTCCGTGGTGGTCCAGTTCATCCAGCTCCTGGGGACCATCGTGGTCACCGCGATGCTCACGATGATCTTCAGTCGCGCGGTGCTGGGCCGGGACTCCTCGGTCTCCGACGCCTGGCGCGACGCCCGGCCGCAGCTGCTGCGCCTCATCGGGGTGACCCTGCTGACGGCCGTCGGCGCCCTCCTGCTCGGCGCGGTCCTGATCGCTCCCGGACTCCTCGCCGAGAACATCCCCCTGGCCGTCCTCGGCCTCCTCGTCTGGCTGCCGCTCATCGCCTGGCTGGGGATCAAGTTCAGCCTGGCCTCGCCCGCCCTGATGCTGGAGAAGAGCACCGTCATCACGGCCTTCGCCCGCTCCTCGAAGCTGGTCAAGGGCGCCTGGTGGCGCATCTTCGGCATCACGGTCCTGACCGCCCTGATCACCGGATTCGTCGCCGGGGTGATCGTCTTCCCGTTCCAGATGGGCGGCGCGCTGGCCTTCGGAGGCGGCTTCGACGGCATCCTGAACGGCACGGGCGCGACCTCCTGGGGCGTACTGATCACCAGCGCCATCGGTCTGATCATCGCCCAGACCATCGTCATGCCGATGCAGGCCGGCGTCACCGTCCTCCTCTACGTCGACCAGCGCATCCGCCGCGAGGGCCTCGACCTGGAGCTCGCCCGGGCAGCCGGCCTCGACAACTACGGCACGACCGGAGGCTGACACACCGATGATGAGTACGGGGGGCCTCATCACCCGCGCCACGGCGCTGCTGCCGGGCGCGGAGACACCACCGGTCACGACACCGCGCGAACCCGCCCGGGAGGCGGCCGAGGGCGAACTGTCCAAGCCGATCTACCACGAGAACGACCCGAGCCTGATCAACCGCGCCCTGCGCGCCTTCTTCGACTGGCTCGACGACGCGTTCGGCGCGGCCTCCGGGGCGACCCCCGGAGGTACCGTCGGTCTCGTCGTCATCGTCCTCCTCGTCGTCCTGGCCGTCGCCGCCCTCTGGTGGCGCCTCGGCGCCCCCCGCCGCACCGCCCTCACCACCGCCGCCCTCTTCGACCAAGGCATCCGCAGCGCCGCCGACCACCGCGCCGCCGCCGACGCCCACGCCGCCGCAGGACGCTGGACCGAAGCCGTCCAGGAACGCATGCGCGCCGTCGTCCGCTCCCTGGAGGAGCGCACCCTCCTCGACCCGCGCCCGGGCCGCACCGCCGACGAGGCCGCCGCGGAAGCCGCCGTATCCCTCCCGGACCACGCCGCAGACCTCCGCGCCGCCGCCCGTGCCTTCGACGACGTCACCTACGGCGGCCGCCCGGCCGACGCCACCACCTACGCCCGCCTCCGCACCCTCGACCTCACCCTGGACCGCACGAAGCCCCTCCTGACGGGACCCACCCCATGACCCGCCCCCAGGACCCCACCCCCCAGGGCGCCGAACCCACCCCCACCGCCCCCTCCCCCGACTCGCCCCCGGCCGATGCCGGCCATGCCCCGGGTCCCACCCGGGCCGGTGACGCCGAGGCCGGGCGTGTGCCGGGGCGCTCCCCGCAGGCCGCCGAACCCACCCCAACCGCACCCTCCCCCGGCTCGCCCCCGGCCGATGCCGGCGAGACCGGGCATGCGCCGGACGACCCCACCTCGGCCGGTGCCACCCGGGCCGGTGACGGCGGGGCCGGGTGTGTGCCGGCCGACCCCATCTCGGCCGGTCCCAGCCCGGCCGGTGACGGCGGGGCCGGGTGTGCGCCGGGGCGCTCCCCGCAGGGCGTCGAACACACCACCGCCGCACCCCCCGACCCCTCGCCACGTTCGGCGCCCGAGGAGACGCCCCGGCGCGCGCCCGGCCCCGCCGGCACCGGCCCCACCCCCGCCCCGGCCCCGGCCCCGGCCCCGCAGGACACCGCACCCGCCGCCCACGCAAACGCAACGGCCCCGCAGAGCAGCACCGCCCCCGCCCGCGCAGCGACCCGCACGCGCCGCATCCGCCGCGCCCTCACCACCCTCGCCGTCCTCGCCGCAGGCGCGATCCTCCTCGCCGCCCTCGACTCCGGCACCCGCCACGGCCACCTGGACCCCCGCTCCGCCGACCCCTCCGGCAGCCGCGCCGTCGCCGAGCTCCTCAAGGCCCGCGGCGTCACCACCCGCGTCGTCACCACCGCGCGCGAGGCCGCCGACGCGGCCGGCCCCCGCACCACCCTCCTCGTCACCGAGCCCGACCGCCTCGGCACACCCCAGCGCAGCGCCATCCGCTCGGCCATCGACCTCTCCGGCGGTCGCACCGTCCTCCTCGGCCCCAGCGGCCACAGCCTCCCCGACCTGGCCCCCGGCATCCGTACGAAGGGCGACGCCGCGAGCGACGACCTCGACCCGGCCTGCACCCTGCCCGCCGCCACCTCCGCCGGCCGCGCATCCACCGGCGGCGGCCTCCGCTACACCACCACCCCGGCAGGGACCCCGGCAGGAACCGCCAAGCCCCCCGCAGGGACCCCGGTCACCGCCTGCTACCCCAGCGGCGGCCACCCCACCCTCCTGCTCCTCCCGGCGGGAACCGGCGGCGACACCGTCCTCCTCGGCTCCGAGACGATCCTCCTCAACGAGAGCCTCGCCGAGCAGGGCAACGCCTCCCTCGCCCTCCAACTCCTCGGCTCCCGCCCGAACCTCGTCTGGTACCTGCCGTCCCCCGCGGACTCCGATCCCGACACCGGCCCCTCCGAGGAGAAGAGCCTCTTCGACCTCATCCCGGCCGGCTGGTCCTGGGCCCTGCTCCAGCTCTTCGTCGCCGCCGCCCTCGCCGCCCTCTGGCGCGCCCGCCGGCTGGGCCCCCTCGTCACCGAGAGGCTCCCCGTCGCCATCCGCGCCTCCGAGGCCACCGAGGGCCGCGCCCGCCTCTACCGCAAGGCCGGCGCCCGCGACCGCGCCGCCACCGTGCTGCGCGCCGCCACCCGCGAACGCCTGGCCGCACTGGTCGGCGTACCGCACACCCAGGCCCATGACCCCGCCGCGCTCGTCTCGGCGGTATCCGCCCGACTCACGGACGGGTCCGGGGACCTGACGACCCTGCTCTTCGGCCCCACCCCTTCCGACGACGCGGCACTCGTCGCGCTCGCCGACCACCTCGACGCCCTCGAAAGAGAGGTCCGTACGTCATGACGTACCCGGCCACCGAGTCCACGGCTGTGACCGCGGACAGCGCCCGCGCTTCCCTCGAAGCGCTCCGCACCGAGATCGGCAAGGCCGTGGTCGGTCAGGACTCCGCCGTCACCGGTCTCGTGGTCGCGCTCCTGTGCCGCGGCCACGTACTCCTCGAAGGCGTCCCCGGCGTCGCCAAGACCCTCCTCGTACGGGCCCTGGCCGCCTCCCTCGAACTCGACACCAAGCGCGTCCAGTTCACCCCGGACCTGATGCCGAGCGACGTCACGGGTTCGCTGGTCTACGACGCCCGCACCGCCGAGTTCTCCTTCCAGAACGGCCCGGTCTTCACCAACCTCCTCCTCGCGGACGAGATCAACCGGACCCCGCCCAAGACCCAGTCCTCCCTCCTCGAAGCCATGGAGGAGCGCCAGGTCACGGTCGACGGCACCCCGCGCGCGCTCCCGGAGCCCTTCCTGGTCGCCGCCACCATGAACCCGGTCGAGTACGAGGGCACGTACCCCCTGCCGGAAGCCCAGCTGGACCGCTTCCTGCTCAAGCTGACCGTCCCGCTCCCGTCCCGCGAGGACGAGATCGGGGTCCTGACCCGCCACGCCGCCGGGTTCAACCCGCGCGACCTGCACGCCGCGGGCATCCGCCCGGTGGCCGGCCCGGCCCAGCTCGAAGCCGCCCGCGAGGCCGTCGCCAAGGTCTCCGTCTCCCCCGAGATCGCCGGGTACGTCGTCGACATCTGCCGCGCCACCCGCGAATCGCCCTCGCTCACCCTCGGCGTCTCGCCCCGCGGCGCCACCGCCCTGCTGGCCACCTCCCGCGCCTGGGCCTGGCTGACCGGCCGCGACTACGTCACCCCCGACGACGTCAAGGCCCTGGCCCTGCCCACCCTGCGCCACCGCGTCCAGCTGCGCCCGGAAGCCGAAATGGAAGGCGTCACCCCGGACGCGGTCATCGCGGCGATCCTCACCCACGTCCCCGTCCCGCGCTGATGGCCCTCACCGGACGCGCCGCGCTGCTCGCGGCCCTCGGCAGCATCCCCGTCGGCATCCTGGAGCCGAGCTGGACGGGGATGCTCGCGGTCAACGGCCCGCTCGCACTGGCCTGCGCGGTCGACTACGCCCTGGCGGCCCCGGTCGGCTCCCTCGGCCTCACCCGCTCGGGAGCCACCTCGGTCCGCCTCGGCGAGCCCGCGGACGTCCACCTCACCGTCACCAACCCCGGCAGCCGCATGCTGCGGGCCCGCGTCCGCGACGCCTGGCCCCCGAGCAGCTGGCTCCCCGGTACGGAAGCGGCCGCGTCCCGCCACGAGGTGCGGATCCCCGCGGGCGAGCGCCGCCGCCTCACCACGCGCCTGCTCCCGACCCGCCGCGGCGACCGCACGGCCGACCGCGTCACCATCCGCTCGTACGGCCCGCTCGGCCTGCTGGCCCGCCAGGGCGCCCACACCGTCCCCTGGACGGTCCGTGTCCTGCCGCCCTTCACGAGCCGCAAGCACCTTCCCTCGCGCCTGGCCCGCCTGCGCGAACTGGACGGCCGTACGAGCGTCCTGACCCGCGGCGAGGGCACCGAGTTCGACAGCCTGCGCGACTACGTCCCCGGCGACGACACCCGCTCGATCGACTGGCGCGCCACCGCCCGCCAGCACAAGGTGGCGGTCCGTACGTGGCGCCCCGAACGCGACCGGCACATCCTGATCTGCCTGGACACGGGCCGCACCTCGGCGGGACGCGTCGGCGACGCCCCCCGCCTGGACTCCGCGATGGACGCGGCCCTCCTCCTCGCCGCGCTGGCCACCCGCGCCGGCGACCGCGTGGACCTCCTGGCCCACGACCGCCGCCCCCGCGCCCAGGTCCTGGCCCGCGCGGCCGCCGACGTCCTGCCCTCTTTCGTGAACGCGATGGCCCCCCTCGAACCGGAACTGGTCGAGACGGACGCCCGCACCCTGGTGTCCACCATCCTGCGCAGCGCCCCACGGCGGTCCCTGGTGGTCCTCCTGACGAGCCTGGACGCCTCTCCCATCGAAGAGGGCCTGCTCCCCGTCCTGCCGCGCCTGACCCAGCGCCACACGGTCCTGCTCGCCTCCGTCGCCGACCCGCACGTCGCGGACATGACAAAGTCGCGGGGCAGTGTGGACGCGGTCTACGAAGCCGCGGCCGGCACCCAGTCCCAGGCCCAGCGCCGCCGCACGGCCGAGCAGCTCACCCGCCACGGCGTCCACGTGGTCGACGCGACCCCGGACACCCTGGCCCCAGCCCTGGCCGACGCCTACCTCGCCCTCAAGGCCGCCGGCCGCCTTTGAGCACCCCGAGCCACGCCCTCGCCGGGTCGTCACCCCGACCCAGCCCGGCCCGACCCCGAACCGGAGGGAATATCACGCCGGCCCGGCCCGTAAACGCAGAAAAGCCCCGCACCGAACCCGTAAGGGCTGGTGCGGGGCTTCCGCAATGATTGTTCGGCGGCGTCCTACTCTCCCACA
>NZ_JBWKJU010000022.1:97369-107301 GCF_056432025.1 Streptomyces sp. NPDC045695 | reverse complement strand
GGGGTGGAGGGGGTACCCCATCGCTGCGCGATGGGCAAGCGAACCACCGGGCTGCGCCCGGTGGTTGCGCTCCCGCTCCGCGTCCGCGCTGCACCTCGCTGTGCGAGGTGCCCACTACCCGGACTGCGTCCGGGTAGTGGCGGTCCGTCCGCTGCGCTCCCGGACCAGGCCCCGCTGCGCGAGGCCTAACCGGTCTCCGCTTCGCTCCGCACCGGATGGGGTGGGTCCGCTGCGCTCCCCCACCCAACGGCCCCTCCGGCTGCGCCTACAGGACCATCGGCCCGCTGGCGCGGGCCGGGCTGGCTACGAAGGGTGGGGTTTCGGCCCGGCAGGCACCTGCGGTCTTCGGTGAGAAGGCTCGACCTTTAGAGAAAGTATCCGCTCACCTGGATGGAGAACCAGACCAGAGAGAGACCCATCATCACCAGCATCCCCACGATGGCCAGGCCCACTCTGCGCCGCGCCGGATCCCCACAGAGCGCGATCAGTGCCGGGCCCACTGCCATGACTCCCACATTCAAGGCCGCGGACTCAGGGAGATGCCGCCGCGAAAGGCCGGCGAGAACGGCGATGATGAACCACTGCAGCGCCAACGACGCGGCGACCGTCGCTTTCAACGGCCTCACGTCCAGCAACCACAGGGCCAGCAAGAGCACCGGCACAGCCAGAAACACCCACAACCCGATCCCGGCAAGCGGGTAGAGCCTGAAACATAACGGCACACTGTCCGCGCAACTACGCTCATCCTCTGCAATCGACCACAGCCACAAAACCCTGGCCATCCAGCCCGTGACCGCACCCGCAACCGCGCTACCCGCTAAAACCCCGTAGATCTTGCTCATACACCCGAGGCTCGCAGCACGACTCGTCGAAGTCCTGAGTACAGATACTCAGGACACCCACCTGACGCCAGCGAAGCACGGGGCTGCTCCCTTCACTGCGCTCCACGAGCCAGAGGAAAGCCGGCCGCTGCCCGGCGGGCCGCGCAGCGGCCGGGCAGGTCAGGGTCTGATGGTGGTGTGTGGTGATGGAGTTGAGGAGGGCTGCGCCCTCACGGGGCGGATCCACTGCGCTCCCCCGCCTGACGGTCCTTCCGGCTGCTCCTCCAGAACCGTTGGGGCCCACCGCGTGGGCCTGGCTGGCTACGCGGGGGTGAGGGTCGCTCGTTTATGTCGGGTTCTAGTGTAGCGGGTGCATCAAATTGATGCAGCATGTACCGTTGGCGGAAACACGAGACACCCCCCAACCGCAGTGGACCGGCCTAGGAAATGAGGGACCGTGGATGACGAAGGATCTGCTCTATTCTGCCAATCAGTGTGGAACGTGCTCGTTCCAGCGCGGGCCGCGTATCTAGACTCTGTATCACCTCACTATGACGAGATCTTCTGGGAGGTTGCGCAGCGGGTCGAGCGCACTGGCAGTCTCGGCAAGGCGGAGATCGCGGCCTTGGTCGTATGGAAGCGGCTCTCCGCACAGACGCGTTGGGTGACAGCTCTCATGTCCATGCCCGACAGCGAGGTACGAGCAATCACCGAGCAGGCCGTCGCGTCGGTCAGGGACCCCGAGCTCTCTCGCGGCGAGGCAGCTCGCGCAGGGCGCAGTGCCATCTCGGAACTGCCGGGGTTCGTCAAGGGTGACGCTCTCGCGTCGGCCATCCTGACCTCGGCAGCACCCATGCGGATGGCCGTCTACGACCGCCGGGTCCAGCGAGCCATCAACTCCCTCGGGCTCACACTCACAGACCGTCCGGGCCGCTATGGCCGGTACATGGACCTCCTCGACACCCTGCTCGAACACGACGGAGGGGCTGCAGACGACTGGACTGCGCGCGATGTCGACACGGCTTTGTATTGGGCTGGAAATAATCCTCAGTAACAAACAGAAATGAAAAAGTCGACTTCGCGAAAGGGTCTTGAAGTGCAGGGTATTACTCTGAAAGAACACCAGGTTGACCAGAAGTCGGCGTTCCGGAAGTGGGTTGGATTCCCTGCAAGGTCATCTGTGCCCCCGCAGGGGGCCCGGGGCACCATCGTGTCAGCGACCGGCTCGGGCAAGACGATCACAACCGCCGCGAGCGCGCTGGAGTCCTTCCCGGGCGGCCGGATCCTCGTCACCGTCCCCACCCTGGACCTGCTCGCCCAGACCGCCCAAGCGTGGCGCCTGGTGGGTCACCGGGCGCTGATGGTCGCGGTGTGCTCGCTGGAGAACGACCCGGTCCTGGGCGAGCTGGGGGTGCGCACCACGACGAACCCGATCCAGCTCGCCCTGTGGGCCGCCTCCGGGCCGGTCGTCGTGTTCGCCACGTACGCCTCCCTGGTGGACCGTGAGGACACCGAGGCACCCGAGGGACAGCGGAAGATGCGCGGGCCGCTGGAGGCCGCCCTGGCGGGCGGGGAGCGGCTGTACGGGCAGCAGATGGCGGGCTTCGACCTCGCGATCGTCGACGAGGCCCACGGAACCGCTGGCGACCTCGGAAGGCCCTGGGCCGCGATCCACGACAACGCCCGGATCCCGGCGGACTTCCGGCTGTACCTGACCGCGACGCCGCGCATCCTGGCCGCGGCCGCGCCTCAGAAGGGTGTGGCGGGGCAGGAGGCGGAGATCGCGAGCATGGCCGATGACCCGGACGGAACGTACGGCCCCTGGCTGGCCGAGCTGGGGCTGTCCGAGGCGATCGAGCGGGGGATCCTCGCCGGGTTCGAGATCGACGTCCTGGAGATCCGCGACCCCTCCCCCGTCCTCGGAGAGTCCGAGGAGGCGCAGCGGGGCCGGCGCCTGGCGCTCCTGCAGACCGCACTCCTGGAGCACGCCGCGGCGTACAACCTGCGTACGGTCATGACGTTCCACCAGAAGGTGGAGGAGGCGGCCGCGTTCGCGGAGAAGCTGCCGGAAACTGCGGCCGAGCTGTACATCACCGATGCCTCCGACGCCGATCTGGCCGCCGCGGAGAGACTGCCGAAGTCGTCGATCGAGGCGGAGTTCTACGAGCTGGAGGCCGGCCGTCACGTACCCCCGGACCGCGTCTGGTCGGCGTGGCTGTGCGGGGATCACCTCGTCACCGAGCGGCGTGAGGTCCTGCGCCAGTTCGCCAACGGCATCGACGCCAACAACCGTCGCGTGCACCGGGCGTTCCTCGCCTCCGTAAGGGTCCTGGGGGAAGGCGTGGACATCACCGGCGAGCGCGGGGTCGAGGCGATCTGCTTCGCCGACACCCGCGGCTCCCAAGTCGAGATCGTCCAGAACATCGGCCGCGCCCTCCGCCTCAACCGCGACGGCAGCACCAAGGTCGCCCGCATCATCGTGCCCGTCTTCCTGGAGCCCGGCGAGGACCCCACCGACATGATCGCCTCCGCCAGCTACAAGCCGCTCGTAGCCGTCCTCCAAGGCCTCCGCAGTCACGACGAACACCTCGTCGAACAGCTCGCCTCCCGCGCCCTGACGAGTGGCAAGCGCAAGGTTCATGTCCGGCGCGACGAGGACGGGCAGATCATCGGCGCCGGCGGAGAGAACCAGGAGCAGGACGACAGCGACGCCGCTGCCGAGTCGGCCCTGCTGCACTTCTCCAGCCCCCGAGACGCCGCCACCATCGCAGCCTTCCTGCGCACCCGGGTCTACCGGCCGGAGTCCCTGGTGTGGCTGGAGGGCTACCAAGCCCTCATCCGGTGGCGGAAGGAGAACGAGATCACCGGCCTGTATGCCGTCCCGTACGACATCGAAGTCGAGGTCGGCGTCACCAAGAACTTCCCGCTCGGGCGGTGGGTGCACCAGCAGCGGAAGGCGCTGCGGGCCGGGGAGCTGGAGGAGCGCCGCAAGACCCTGCTCGACGCGCCGGAGGCCGGGATGGTCTGGGAGCCCGGCGAAGAGGCATGGGAGAACAAACTCGCCGCGCTCCGCTCCTACCGCCGGGCCACCGGACACCTCGCACCCCGACAAGACGCCGTCTGGGGCGAAGACGACCAGATGGTGCCCATCGGCCAGCACATGGCCAACCTCCGCCGCAAAGGCGCCAAGAACGGCCTGGGCAAGGACCCGGAGCGGGCCGCCGAGCGCGCGGCGCAGCTGGCAGCGATCGACCCCGACTGGAACTGCCCCTGGCCGCTCGACTGGCAGCGGCACTTCCGCGTCCTCGCCGACCTAGTCGACGCCGATGGCGTCCTGCCCCACATCGCCCCGGGCGTCGTCTTCGACGGCGACGACATCGGCAGGTGGCTGGAGCGGCAGAAAAACCCGGGCACCTGGGCGCAGTTGTCGACCGAGCAGCAGAAGCGGCTGACCGCGCTGGGCGTGCAGCCCACTGAGGCTCCGTCTCCTGCCCCGGCGGCAACGCCTACGGCGAAGGGGCCGGGCAAAGCGCAGCAGGCGTTCCAACGCGGCCTGGCGGCCCTCACCCAGTGGGTAGAGCGGGAAGGCGCCGACCGGCCCGTGCCGCGCGGCGCGGTCGTCGAGATCGAGGTCGACGGCCAGGACGAGCCGGCGCCGGTGAAGCTCGGCGTATGGGTATCGAACACCCGCGCGAGGCGGGACAAGCTCACCCCCGAACAGCGGGTCACACTGAAGGAGCTGGGGGTGGAGTGGGCGTGACACGACCGGTCTCTAGACCACAGGCCTACAGAACTCCTTGCCCGAAGGAATGTGGGCTCACAGTGGAGGACCTGGTTGCTCAGGTGTCCGGGTTCGAGGACGCCTACGAGTGCCACGTCTTCAACCAGGACGAAGTGCTCCCACACATGTTCTTCTGGGACGTCGTACAGGACACCGTTCACTCATACCTGGCGGAGGGCGACCCGGACGGTCCCGACTGGCGCCAGGTCCTCGCGTTTCTGGAAGAGGAGACGCAGCGTCGCGTGCCCGGAGCATTCGAGGTCATCGTGACGTCGTTCCTCTACGACCTCCCCTACCAAGGCAACCCGGGTATGGGATCGAGGAGCATCTCGGGCCTGCCATGAAGGAGAGATGCCTACAGCTTCGCCCCTGGTACGGGGCAGAGGGCCCGGAGGTGACAGGGAAACCGGCGGCGTAAACGTCTGTTGTGGCCGCTCTGCTGCAGATTCGCCGGCTCTCAGCACAGGTGGCGAAGCTCCCGCAGCCCGTAGTCCGGCGGCAGCCACCCCTTCTTCCGCCTCTCGATGGTCTTCCGCGTGTACGGAGGCGGGTGCGGACAGCCCTGCATCAGATCAGGTTCATCACCGGAAGCATGACGGCTACTCAGTTTCACTGATCAGCGACATCGGTCACGGTGGCACAACTGCGCGCGGCCATGAAGCGCTGGGCATCCGGGTTCAGAGTCAGTCCCGTGATTTACCTCACTTCAGAAGCCATCTCCCTATCTGATTTGACGGCACTGATCACCATTGATCCAGCACGTCACGGGCAGGATGCTCACCGGATTCTCACAAGCTGTTGACGGACTTTTAAGGCCTGCATAAAGATCCGCGAGGAATGTTGCACGATCTCGCGAGAGCTGGAAATAGTGGTTAGTAGAGTCAGAAGACGGGCCGTCAGGATCTGGGCCGTCAGCGCCCTGGCCGCGGCGGCGGTGGCAGCCTCGTCGCTGTCGCCCTCGGCGGCGGCGCCGTCGGGAGCACCCGACTCGAAGGCGGCGGCCGGTTCGGCCGAGCCGGCGGACTCGGCGGACAGCCTCGCGGTCAAGGAGGCCAAGCGGACCGGCAAGCCGGTCGAGGTGGCCGCCAAGCGCACCGAGTCCAGCGACACGGTGGCGCAGCCGGACGGCAAGCTGGTCACGACGACGTACGTGCAGCCCAAGCGGGTCCGCAAGGGCGGCTCGTGGGTCGACCTCGACTCGGCGCTGCGCGTCCTGCCGAGCGGCGCGGTCGCGCCGAAGGCGGCCACCGCGGACGTCGAGTTCTCCGGCGGCGGCACCGACCAGCCGCTGGTGCGAATCGCCACCGCGGGCAAGGAACTGAAGCTGACCTGGCCGAAGGCCCTGCCCAAGCCGGTCGTCGACGGCAGCACCGCCGAGTACCGGGCGATCCTGCCCGACGTCGACCTCAAGCTCACCGCCACCCGGACCGGCTTCAGCCAGGTCATCGTGGTGCACACTGCGGCCGCCGCGAAGAACCCCGAGCTCGACCAGGTCCGCCTCGGTCTGCAGAGCGACGGCCTGACCGTCCAGCAGGCACCCGACGGCTCGCTCAAGGCGGTAGACAAGGGCGCTGGCGGCACCGTGTTCGAAGCCCCCGTCCCGGTCATGTGGGACTCCTCCGGCCCCGCCGGGAACGCGTCGGCCGCGAAGCCCGCCACGGCGAAGTCGGCTGCCGCTCCCGCGCAGGGGTCGACCCCGGCCGCGCCGAGCACCCCGCCCGCGCTGGAGAACCTGGTGCCCGGCGAGGGTGCCAAGGTCGCCAAGCTCAAGGTCGAGCTGCCGCAGCAAAAGATGGTCCTGACCCCGGACCAGAGCATGCTGGACGACGCCGCCACGGTCTTCCCGGTCATGATCGACCCGGCCTGGAACACCCCCAACGCGTCCGACTGGGCCGGTGTTTCCCGGTACTACTCCTCCCAGCCGTACTGGCATTTCACGTACAACAGCAACTACGTGCACGACTGGGGCGTCGGCTACTGCGGTGACACCTCGCGCTGCGCACCGACCGACGTCAAGCGGGCGTTCTTCCAGGTCCCCAACGGCAGCTTCATCGGCAAGCAGATCCTCAGTGCCGAGTTCGGCACCTACGAGAGCTGGTCGTACTCCTGCGACGCCCGACCGGTCGAGCTGTGGAACACCGGCTACATCTCCTCGGGCCTGACCTGGCAGAGCCAGAACGCGGCCGGCTTCTGGGGTCGCAAGCTGCAGACCATGAACACCGCCAAGGGCTGGAGCGGCAACTGCCCGGGCGGCTGGCTGGAGTTCGGCGGGACCTCGGGCGCGGTCAAGGACCTGGTCCAGGACGCCGCCAACTGGGGCTGGCCGACCATCACCTTCGGGCTCAAGGCCGAGAACGAGAGTGACTCGAACGGCTGGAAGCGTCTGACCGACGACGCCTTCCTGCGGGTCTACTACAACCTGCCGCCCAACCAGACCGCGATTAGCGATCTGACCATGTCGCCGGGCTCGGTCTGCCAGACCACTCCGCTCAAGATCAACAAGATGCCGCAGATCACCGCGCGGGCCTCCGACCCCGACGGCGAGGCCGTCGGCGTCCAGTTCGGCGTGTTCTGGGACGCGGGCGACGGCCAGGGATTCATCCGCCGTTGGTGGTCCACCGGCTCGGCCGGGGCCGCCCCTGCCTCCAACACCTTCAAGGGCTCCGGCTCGTACTTCTCCTGGTCCCTGCCCACTACCCTGCCCGCCAACACCACGCTGGGCTGGGAGGTGCGGGCGTGGGACGGCGCGCAGTGGGGACCCTGGTCCTCCAGCGGTGATCCGACCCTGTGCTACTTCACCGTCGACACCACCGCACCGGACGGCCCGGCGATCACCTCCGCCTCCTACCCCGGTTCGAAGGACGCCACCGCGTCCCTGTCGTGGACCGACGGCGTGGGCAAGTACGGCGCGTTCATCCTCGACTCGGCCTCCACCGACGTGGTCAAGTACCAGTGGGGGCTGGACGGGAACGCCTCCGCGGCGCACGAGGTAACCACCACCGCCGGCGCCCCGCAAACCGTCCAGATCCTGCCGGAGACCCCCGGCGTGCACACCCTGTCGGCCAAGGCGCTGGACAGCGCCGGCAACGCCTCGCAGCAGGAGACGTACTACTTCACCGTCCTCAACGGCCAGCCCGTCCGCGCCGGTTGGGGCATGGACGAGTCCGGCGGGACGACGCTGTCCGGTACCTCCGGAAGCTTCGAGGCCGCCCTGGCGACGGGTGCCAAGCCCGGCTCGGCCGGCCACCTGGGCAACGCGATGTCGCTGGACGGCAGTGCCACGGGCTACGCCGAGACCCAGGGCGCCGTACTCGACACCACCCGGAGCTACACCGTCTCGGCCTGGGTCAACCTCGCCGACTCCCAGGCCAACAGCGCCGCCGTGTCCCAGGCGGGCAACGTGATGTCCGCCTTCGACCTGGGCATGCGCAACGGCAAGTGGGTGTTCTCGGTGCTCACCCAGGACGTCAACCCCGGGTACGCCTACCAGGAGGCCGCCTCCACCGTCCCGCTGGCGCTCAACCAGTGGACCCACCTGCTCGGCGTCTACGACGCGACGGCCAAGACCGCCACGCTGTACGTCAACGGCGCCAACCCGGTCACCGTCGCCTCCCCTTCGGTCTGGCCGGCGCGGGGCTCCCTGGAGCTCGGCCGGATGCACTGGCGCGGCACCTTCACCGACGAGTGGAAGGGCGCGCTGGACGAGGTGAAGGTCTGGGACCGCGCCCTGACGGCCGGCGAGGCCACCGACGTCGCCGCCGACCGCACCCCGGCCACCGGCCGGCTCGCGAAGGCGGTCTGGCACCTCGACGACAGCACCGCCAGTGCGATCGGCACCGGTGAGACCGGCAACCTGACGGTCAACGGCGGCGCCGCCCCGGGCGCGCCCGGGATCTCCGGCAACGCCGTCCACTTCGACGGCGTGGACGACTACGCCCGCGGCACCCGCGCGCAGGTCGACGGGACCAAGGACTTCTCGGTCTCGGCCTGGGTCAAGGCCACCGCCCCCGCGGCGGGCGACACCATCGCCAAGATGGCGGTGACCCAGAACGGCGAGCACAACAACGAGTTCTCGCTGTACTACTCGGCCTACGGCAAGAAGTGGGTGTTCGGCCGCTACAAGGAGGACACCTCCGTCGACACCCTGGTCCGGGCCGCCCAGGCCGACTGCACGCCCGGCACCACCGTCAACGGCGTGCCCTGCTTCAGCTCCGCCACCGGCGAGTGGGTCCACCTGGTCGGTGTCTCCGACAGCGTGGCCAAGAAGACCCGCCTCTACATCAACGGCTACCTGGTCGGTGAGGCCGACTACACCCAGAACACGCCGTGGGCCAAGCCCGGCCCGATCCAGATCGGCGCCGTGAACCGCGAGGGCGCCAACGCCGAGTTCTTCAAGGGCGACATCGACGACGTGCGGATCTACGACCGCGTCCTCACCTCCACCGAGGCCCGCGACATGGTCCGGCAGCGTCCGCAGCTGGCCGGCCGCTGGAAGCTCGGCACGGCGACCGGCACCCCGCTGAGCTCCCCCGGCGAGGGCCCGCTCAAGGCGGGCGCCCAGCTCGGCACCGGAGCGTCCATCAAGACCGACGGCGGCGTGCTGCCCACCACGGGCACGCTGCTGCTGGACGGCTCCACCGGCTACGCGGCCACCACCGCCGTCCCGCTGCACACCGGCCAGAGCTTCAGCCTGGCGGGCTGGGCCGATACCGTGGGCGTCCCGACCCGGGACATGACCGTGCTGTCCATGCCCGGCGCCAACAACAGCGCGGTGACGATCCGCTGGCACTACCTGGGCCTGGACGCCAACCAGCAGCCCTCGGGCCAGTGGCAGGCAGAGGTGCGGGACTCCGACGCCGTCGGCGCCGTCCGCACCAGCACCACGCACACGCCCGCCACCTCGGTCCTGGACAACTGGACCCACCTGGCGGTCACCTACGACGCCTTCTCCGACCGGCTGAGCCTGTACGTCAACGGCCAGTTGGAGAACCAGGGATGCCCGGACGGCAGCACCGGCTGCACGCCGCACATCTCCTGGACCGGCGCCCCGCAGCCGTACGAGGCCACCTCCGGCCTGCAGTTCGGCCGCAACCGCAACGCCGGCGCCTGGGGTGAGTACTTCTCCGGCGAGCTGGACGACGTCTGGCTCTTCCAGGGCGTGCTCAGCGGTACCCAGATCACCAAGCTGGCCGACTACAACACCGAGCTGGCCACCTCGTCCGGTCTCTGACCGGTGACGGCGGGGGGGGGGGGGGGGGGGGGGGGGGGGGGGGGGGGGGGGGGGGGGGGGGAGGGACACGCCGCACCATACCCCAGCCCTCGCCACCTGT
>NZ_JBWKJU010000022.1:0-97359 GCF_056432025.1 Streptomyces sp. NPDC045695 | reverse complement strand
TTCCGGGGAGGGGGGGGGGGGAGAAAAAAAGAACAAAAGGAGGAAAGACAAAAAAAGAGCTGGCCCCCTTTTTTGGGTTTGGGGGGGGGGGGGGGGGGGGGGGCCCCCCCCCCCCCCCCCCCCCCCGCCGTGCCGTTTCCGGCCCCGACCGGCCCGGGAACGGCGGCGGTCCGATCCGGACGCGCCGCGAAAATCCATGATCGACAAGGAATCCCGACAGATGAGTATCCCACGGGCCGCCGACCGGCGGTCCCGAGGCAGAGTCCCGGCCGTCGTCGCCGCCACCCTGCTCAGCTCGCTGCTGCCCGCCCTGCCGCTCGCCGGCAGCGCCGCCGCCGACCAGTACACCAAGCCCGCCGCCGCCTCGTCCGAGAAGCCGGTAAAGGGCTCTAACGGCAAGGTGAAGGCCCGCAAGGGCGACACCACCGTCAGCGCCCCCGCCGCCAAGCACACCAGCTGGCCCGGCGCGGGCAGCGCGAGCGTCGTCCCCGCGCCCGCCGGCCAGGCCCCGGCCCGGGCGGGCAAGCTGCCCGTCGCGCTGGAGAGCGCCGCCGCGGGCCTCGCCAAGGCCCGGTCCGCGCCACCCGCGTCCGCGCCGCAGGAGGCCAAGGTCGAGGTCCTCGGCCAGGACCTCGCGCGGAAGGCCGGCATCACCGGTGTGCTGCTGACCGTCGGCGGCAGCGACGCGCCGACCAGGGTCAGCGTGGACTACAGCGGTTTCGCGCAGGCGGCCGGCTCCGGCTTCGGCGCCCGCCTGCACCTGGTCCAGCTCCCGGCCTGCGTGCTGACCACTCCAAAGAAGCCGGAGTGCCGCACCCAGACCCCGCTGCCCGGCGGCAACGACCTCGAGAAGCAGACCGTCACCGCCGCGCCGGCGGCGCCGGCCGGCTCGATGCGCCTGCAGGCCCTCTCCGGGCCGGTGACCGTCCTCGCCGCGACCGCCGACACGGCCGGTCCCAGCGGTGACTACAAGGCGACCCCGCTGTCCTCGGCGTCCTCGTGGTCGACCTCGCTGAACAGCGGTGCGTTCACCTGGTCGTACGACATGCCGCTGACCGCCATGCCGGGCGGTCTGACCCCCAAGCTCGGCCTGTCCTACAACTCCGGTGCGATCGACGGCCGGACCGCCAACAGCAACAACCAGGCGTCCTGGGCCGGTGACGGCTTCGAGCTGTCCCCCGGCTTCGTCGAGCGCAGCTACAAGCCGTGCGCCGACGACGGCGCCCCGAAGACCAATGGCGTCACCCCCGGCGACCAGTGCTGGGCCACCGACAACGCCACCATCAGCTTCGCCGGACACTCCGGTGAACTGATCCCGGTAAGCGCCAACGAGTGGCGGATCAAGGGCGACGACAACACCAAGGTAACCCGCGGCCGCGACGTCAACCGCGCCAACGGCGACAACGACGGCGAGTACTTCCGGGCGGTCACCTCGGACGGCACCCGCTACTACTTCGGCTACAACCGCCTGTCCAACTGGGCCAGCGGCAAGCCCGAGACGAAGTCCGTGTACACCGTGCCGGTCTACGGCAACAACGCGGGCGAACCCTGCAACGGCGCCGACTTCGCCTCGTCCTGGTGCCAGCAGGGCTGGCGCTGGAACCTCGACCTGGTGATCGACGCCCATGGCAACGACGTCACCTACTGGTACACCCAGGAGACCAACAATTACGGCCGCAACCTCAAGGCCACCGACCGCACCCCGTACGTCCGCGGCGGCCGCCTGGAGCACATCGAGTACGGCCAGCGGCAGTCCGACATCTACTCGGCGACCGTGAAGCCGATGGGCCGGGTGGACTTTGGCACCGGCGAGCGCTGCCTGGAGACCACCTCGGGCACCTGTGACCCGGCGAACATCGACGCCAACCGGCAGTACTGGTACGACACTCCGTGGGACCGGAACTGCAAGGACGGCACCGACTGCACCGGGCAGTACTCCCCGACCTTCTTCACCCGCACCCGCCTCACCCAGGTCGTCGCCAAGACCCTGCAGGCCGATGGCAGCTACGCCGCCGTCGACACCTGGGACCTGAAGCACAAGTGGGGCACCGCCGACTTCGACTACCAGCTGCTGCTGGACTCGATCAAGCGCACCGGCTCCTCCGCGACGCCGGCGATCGCGCTGCCGCCGACCACCTTCGCCTACAAGCAGATGGTCAACCGGCTCGACAAGGTCGGTGACGGCCGGGCGCCGTTCATCAAGCAGCGCTTGGGCACCATCACCGACGAGCTCGGCGGCCAGCTCGACGTCAACTACTCGGCAGCGGTGTGCGACTGGGCGAACCTGCCCACCCCGCAGACCAACACCACCCGCTGCTTCCCCCAGCAATACCAGGCGTCCGACGAGGTACCGGTGACCACCGAGTGGTTCAACAAGTACGTCGTGGAAGCCGTGACCGCCACCGACCGCACCGGCCACGCGCCGGACATGGTCACCCACTACACCTACCTCGGCGACGCCGCCTGGCACTTCGACGACGAGGACGGCCTGACCAAGGACAAGCTCAAGACCTGGTCCCAATGGCGCGGCTACGCCCGCGCCCGGGTGGAGACCGGCGGCGTGGCCGCCATGTCCACCCACGCCGAGCACTGGTTCCTGCGCGGCATGGACGGCGACCGCAACGACCCCGCCGACAAGACCAAGAAGCGCAGCGTCACCGTCGACGACGGCCACGGCACCGTCCTCACCGACGACCAGGCGTGGGCCGGCTACGAGTACCGCACCGAGCAGTACGACAAGCCCGGCGGCGTGATCCTCTCCAAGACGGTCAACACGCCGTGGAAGAAGCAGAGCGCCACCCGCACCACCGACTGGGGCACCACCACCGCCAACCTCACCGGCACCGCGGTGACCCGCTCCTTCGCCTCGCTCGACAAGGGCGCAGGTGCCGCCTGGCGCGAGACCCGCACCAACAACACATTCGACACCTACGGCCGGACCACCCAGGGCGAGGAACTCGGCGACGTCGCCGTGGCCACCGACAACAAGTGCACCCGCACCACGTACGCGGACAACACCTCGTCCTGGATCCTCAACGGAGTCACCCGGACCGAGGTCGTGGCCGCCGCCTGCGCGACCAACGTCAGCCGTGAGACGCAGGCCGACGGCACCTCCGCCGTCCTCGCCGACACCCGGCTCCGCTACGACGGCCAGGCGTACGGCGCCGCCCCCACCAAGGGCGACGTCACGCTCACCGAGACGCTCAAGTCGCAGACCGGCACCAGCGCGACCTACCTAGACAGCTCCGCGACGTTCGACCTGTACGGCCGCAAGCTGACCGACACCGCGCTGGTCTCGACCACCGTGTTCGACACCACCGGTGCGACCGGCCCGGTCACCACCGCGTCCACCGACGCCCGTACCACCGCCAACGCCTACACCCCGACCACCGGACGTGCGACCAGGTCCACGCTCACCACGCCGCCGGCCACGGTCGGCGACAGCGCCACCGCCCAGACCACCACGGTCGACTACGACCTGATGCGCGGTCTGAGCACCAGCACCATCGACGCGAACGGCCGTCGCAGCGATCTCACGTACGACGCCCTGGGCCGTTCCCTGAAGGTCTGGCGGCCCGACCGCCTCAAGTCGAGCGGACAGACCCCGAACCACGAGTTCGCGTACGCGGTCGCGGACGGGGCGATCACCGCCGTCACCAGCAAGACCCTCAACGTCGACGGCTCGCAGGCCACCACCTACACGCTGTACGACGGCCTCGGCCGCGTCCGGCAGACCCAGGCCCCGGGTGGCAACGGCGGCCGGATCCTCACCGACACCTTCTACGACGAGCGCGGCCAGGCCGCCCTCAGCTACGCCCCCTACTACGCCACGGGAGCGCCCTCCACCACGCTGTTCAAGGTCGAGGACGCCACCGGCGTCGAGACCCAGACCGCCAACACCTACGACGGCCTCGGCCGCGTGGTGAAGGCCACCACCCTCGCCGGCAACGGCGTCGGCACGCCGCTGTCCACCACACTCACCGAGTACGGCGGCGACCGCGTCACCGTCACCCCGCCGCAGGGCGGCATCCCGACGACCACCATCACGGACGCCGCGGGCCGCACCACCGAGCTGCGCCAGTACAAGTCGGCCACCCCGACCGGCGCGTACGACGCCACCACCTACGGCTACGACCCGGCCGGTCACATGAACAAGCTGACCGACCCGTCCGGCACCGTCTGGACCTGGCTCTACGACCAGCTCGGCCGCCAGACCAAGGCCGTCGACCCCGACAGCGGCACCTCCACCAAGGCGTACAACGTCCGCAGCGAGGTCACCAGGACCACGGATGGCCGCGGCAAGACCGTCTCCAGCGTCTACGACAACCTCGGCCGCCTGATCGAGACCCACGACGGCCCGGTCACCGGACCGCTGCTCACCTCGCAGACCTGGGACCCGTCCGGGAACAAGGGCCAGCTGTCCACAGCCTCACGTTTCAGCACCGTCGGCGCGACCACCTACGAGTACAAGACCACCTACTCGCTGTTCGACGCGCTGTCCCGGCCGAACCGAACCACCGTCACCATCCCGTCCGTCCCCGGTCAGGAGAACCTGGCCGGCTCCTACATCAACGGCACGACCTACCGCCTCGACGGGCTGGTGAAGTCGGTCGCCTACCCGGCGGCTGGCAACCTCGCCTCCGAGTCGGTCGCGTTCACCTACGACGGCCTCCACCGGATGACCGCAGCCGAGGGCCTGAGCAAGTACCTCACCGCCCAGAGCTACAGCCTCACCGGCAAGCCGCTGCAGTCCACGCTGAGCAACGGCACCGCAGGCAAGGACACCTACGTCACCCTCGGCTACGAGTGGGGCACCCAGCGACTGGTCTCCAGCCGCACCGACCAGTACGGCATCACCGGCGCAGCCCGCGCCGCCGCCTACACCTACGACCAGGTCGGCAACGTCACCTCGGTCACCGACACCTCGCGCTCCGGCACCGACCGGCAGTGCTTCACCTACGACTACCTCACCCGCCTCACCGAAACGTTCACCCCGACCGGCAGCTCCTGCCCGGCCTCGCCGACCGGCGCCACCCTCGGCGGCCCGGCCCCGTACTGGACCAGCTGGACCTACAACACCAACGGCACCCGGGCCACCGAGACCCGGCACGATCCGGCGGGCAACACCGCCAACAACGCCACCACCTCCTACACCTACCCGGCCCCCACGGCCGCCCGGCCCCACACCCTGACCGGCACCAGCACCGTCACCGGCGGCACCGGAACGCCCGTCACCCAGACCTACACCTACGACAACTCCGGCAACACCACCGAACGGCACCTCAAGCCCAGCGGCACCCAGACCAGCGACCAGATCCTGACCTGGAACACCGAAGGCCGGCTCGCCCAGGTCGCCGACACCGTCAAGAACGGTGCGACCACCACCACCAAGACCACCGACTACCTCTACGACACCTCGGGCAACCGACTAATCGGTCACACCCTCGACACCGCCAACCCGGCCGCCGAGAACTGGACGCTCTACCTCGGCACCACCGAGCTCAACCTCGTCAAGGGCGCAGCCAAGGCCACCGCCACCCGCTACTACCCGCTCGGCGCCACGGCCACCGCCGTCCGCACCGACGACAACAAGGTCACCTTCCAGGTCAACGACCACCACGGCACCGCCGAACTCAACATCGACGCCACCACCGGCGCCCTCAACCAGCGCCGCACCACCCCGTTCGGCGGCACCCGTGGCACCGCCCCGACCACCTGGTCCGGCACCCGCGGCTTCCTCGGCGGCGTCAACGAGGCCACCGGCCTCACCCACCTCGGAGCCCGCGACTACGACCCCACCACCGGCCGCTTCATCTCCGCCGACCCGCTCTTCGTCGCAACCGACCCCCAGTCCCTGGCCGCTTACACCTACAGCGACAACAACCCGCTCAGGTACAGCGACCCGTCGGGGCTGGCCCTGGAGGAGTGCGCCAGCGGGATGTACCGCTGCCAGGGCGGAACGAAGATCCTCGGCGAAGGCCCGAGGTACCAGGCGATCGTCGCGCAGAACAAGGCCGAGGAACCGTACCGGAAGGCCGCACTGGCCGCGTACCTGGTGAGCGTGGGAGTCAAGCCGTCCGGGTGGACCGGCAGCCTGATGGCCAACGCCGCGGACGAGATGAGGAAGGCGCGCCGGGCCTACGGCGAGCAGCTGGAGAGGGAGTACCGCCAGAACACCAACTTCAAGTACGAGACGGTGCCCGGCCAGACGCAGATCCCCGGGGCGGAGCCGTACGACGAGATCGCGACCGGCAAGGCCAAGAAGTCGGAGCTGATGGTCTGCGCGTACATCGGCGTGGCCGACTGCTACGACGCGAAGCAGATCACCGGCTGGGCCGCGAACGTAGCGGCGGACGCATACCCCGGGGCGGAGAACGAGGGGCAGAACGCTTACCGGCACTTCACCTGGCAGGCCATGATCACGGCCAAGCACGGGGCCCAGACCGCCGAGATGGTCGCGGACGCCCACGAGGCGTACGGCGACCGGGAAGGCCACAACTATGCTGATCACCTCTCGGACCTCGTGAACAACGAGTACGGCCGCCAGATGGGCGAGAAGATCGCCGCAGCCAACCCCGGGGCCTCGGAGTCCCAGCTCAGGGACGCGATCACCAGGGAGGCAAAGAATTACATGACAGGTGGGAACTATGCCCGACCCAGTGACTTCGAGTAACCCGCTCCAGAAGGGAGATGTCGGATGAGGAGTGGCGTCCGTTTCCTGATCGGCTCACTGGTGGCCGTCCTACCGCTGGCGGTGTCCTGCACCGTGCAGACGGACGAGGACAGGGCGCGGCATGTCGTCGGGTCCTGGAAGTCGCCGACCCTGGGCACGATCCAGTTCCTCAAGGACGGTGCGCTCGGAGAGGTGAGCCTGCCTCCCAGCGTGTGTCACAAGGGGTCGTGGTCAGCCGACACGAAGTTCACCGGTACCTGGCGACCCTGGCATCTGGACTCCGTCGGACCGGCTACGGAGGTCAAGTTGACGGCCGCCGCCGGTGGCCCGACGTGCGACCTGTTCTTCCTGTACTCCACGGATCAAGGTCAGGCAGAGCTGGACCTGGCCTATGCCCCGGAGGGTAGCGAGCCCTTCGTCCGGCAGTAGACCAGCAGACCGGTCATCGCGGAGAACCTGAGCCTCCGCACGAGGGGTCGTGCTCATCCCACCGAGGATGAGCACGACCCCTTTTCGCGCCCTGGCGCCGGTGGCCGCACGCGGTTCCCAGGCGCCCCGGCCGATGGCGGACCCCACTCTCTCTGACTCTCTCGGTTCTGGACCTCCTGCCATCGCTCGCCTCCCGCTCTCTCCTCAGCCCCGAGAATCGCGCCGTCTGCCGTGGGGAGTTGTGGGAACACCTGGTTGACATGGTCGTTCCGGACCGGACCGGCCTCCCGGACAACGTGGTGCTCCGTCTCCCCGGCCTTGACTCTGTCGGGGATCTTGGAGTTCCCCGGAGTGCAACCCCGGCCCCCCATCACCAAGCCGTGATAGCTCGGCCCGGAGCCATATCGCCCCGACATCAAACTGATCAGCCCAGGCCTGCACGGCAGGCGAACGGCACGCCCTTGCCACAGCCGACGAGCGCGAAGCCCTCGCCGGCCAGCGGCGCCCGCGGGGTCCTCGAGCACGGGCTCGGCGCCCAGCGCCTTCAGTCCGCGGCCCCGCCGGGAGCGGCTGGGATGCGCATGCGCTGCGCGGCCGTGAGCGGCTGAGAAGCCCGCCGGTCGCTGGCCGAGGGCGCCACCAAGATCGGCCGGGCAGGCTCATCCGCCGGTAGACCGTGGCGGCGCGGTCCTGCTTGGGACGACCGCCCGCCCGGGACATGGCCGCTCGTCGGCCGGGTGTCCGACCTCGGTGCTCCTCAAGTCACCACATCCAAAGTGGGCACGCTCCGGCAGAGGATCGCGGCGATGGAGCCGTCACTCGCGGGCGCCGCCACGGAGCCGCGCTTCATACGCTCCGGTGGTGGCGGGCGCGCCAGCGGGCCATGGCTTCGGCGGGCGTACGGGCGGAGGGAGCCGGCTCGGCAGGTACGTTCTTCTGCCCGGCCAAAGGGACCTGCGGCATGAGGTAAAGCTTGCCCCCGGCCAACAGGGCGCACAGGGGTTCACCTCCGGGTATGTCGGCACTGCCCAGTCGGACCGTGAAGGCATGCGTACCTGCACCGTCAACGGTCTCGCCTTCGAGCTGCGTCGTCGCGCGGCGCCGGGTCGGCACCGAGGCGATCACTTTGCCGTCAACCAGCAAATCGGCCCGGCGGCGAGCCGGACTCCACTCGACAGTGATCGAGTGGCCCTCCTGATCCAGGTGGAAGCGGTGTGAAGGAGCGCGCATCGCCGATGCCTCCTTTCACCGTGCCCGCTCGCCGGCCTCATCAGAAAGGACCTGCGCCGGACGGTGCGCTCGGGCCCGGGGCGGGTCAGGGTGATGGCCGGGGCCGACGGCCAGGCCGGTCAAGGGAGTGGGGGAAAGGTCGGCGGGGTCCTCGCCGGCTTCGAGGAGGGTGTCGGCGGCCCCGACGATCAAGGGATCCGGGCGGCCGACCGCCAGCTCGTCCTTCCTGTCGTAGTCGACCCGCCACAGCAGGCTGCGCATCGCCTCCAGCCGGGCGCGCCGCTTGTCGTTGCTGCGCCCGGTGACCGTCGAACTTCTGCTCGTACGCCACCCCCGCGCGCAGCCGGCCTTCTTCCTCGCCCGGCAGCTGGCCGAGCTCTCGCTGAAGGCGCTCGTCGGGCCCGGACACAAGGAAGGCCACGACCTCGGCAAGCTGCTGAAGCGGCTACAGGATAGCGACGATGACCTGTTCGCTGCGGACGACGACCAGCTCCTGGTCGTCGAGTTCATCAGGGACCTGTACGCCCGCGACCCGAGAGGCGACCAGGGGCGCTACGCGACCACCCAAGGCGGGGATCTCTCACTGGCCGCGGTGTGCTGCGCGAACCCCGAGCCGTTCCGCCAGTACGTCGACCGCCTCTTCCTCTACACACAGGGCCGAATCAGCCGGGTCGGTCAGAGCGCCTGAAGCACCGGCCTACCCGTATCGGACGGCCGTACGGCGATCCGTGCACGTGTGCGGGGGCTGAGCTGGCGTTGTCAGAGCCCGCTGTCACCATCCGGGCATGGCCCAGATCAGCCCCAGGCTCGCCCGCACGTACTTCGCGGAGATCGCCGCCGGATCCGCCGTCCCGCTCGACCTGGACGACCTGGACGACCTGGACGACCTGGACGACCTCGTGAGCATGGTGCGGCTGCGCCATACTTGCCCGACTTCTGGCTGCCCAAGGAGAAACTCTGGGTGGAAGTCAAAGGAGTCGAGGATCAGCTCGATGTCGAACTTCTCGTGTACGCCGCGATACCTCACTTCGGCCTGCCGAGGCCGTCCGTCCCTCGACGCGAAAACGAGTATGAGGTCAGACTCCTCATCCTGGGGCCGATCGACCGTACAGGAAGCCTGGTCGACCAGACGACCGGCGAGCATGCCGGCTACATGCAGCCCGCGCACACCCTTCTCAGCTTCCGGAAGGGCGATGTCTTCAGCGGATCGGCCTGCTTCTTCTCCTCCGGCATGGACCTGTGGCCCGAAGGAGGCGTCGTCGGAAACGACGGGCCACACATCTTCTGGGAGTCCCGCGGCACTAAATGGGGCAATTGGGTCAACGGAGGCGGCCTCATCAGCGAAGAGTGTGATGAGAAGGTACATGCTGCCTACCGTGCTGCTCGCTCTGCACGCTTCGAGCACGGCGAGACACCCTGACTCGGTCAATGTGCCCCCCGTAGGCCGGCCGGGGCGCGCAGCCCCGGCCGCACCCTGCGGACGCCCCGCTACAAATCGAACTCGATGTGGTCGATGTCGGTGAACTCCACCAGGAGGCCGCCAGCGCGGCGGCCGCGGTCCTTGAAGTAGATCTCCTGCAGGCCCTCGGCGGCGATGTCGCGTAGCTGCTGCTCGGTCGCTCCGGCGTCTTGCGCGTCGAAGAGGCGGCCGGCGAACTCAGGCGGCAGCGCCACGGTGAGGTGGCGCAGCCGGCCGTCGTCTGTGGTGCCGGGGGCGGCGGTGTAGCCGAAGCGGGCCCGGGTGTCGACGACGATCCCGCCGGTGGTGGCCGCCGTCTTCTTGGCCTTGGCGCGGATCTGCGGCTGCCACCGCTTTTTGACCTCGCGCTCTATGCGGGCGGCCAGCTCGGGGCGCGGCTTTTTGATCTGATCCTTGACGTAGCGTTCGACAGTGCGCTGGGTGATGCCGAGCGCGGCTGCGGCGGCCTTGGTGGACTTGTACTGCTTGACCAGGTAGCGCATCTGGGCGCCCGCCGTCTTCGGGATCGGGCGTGTGAACGCCTTCTGGACCGCTTGGTTGAGGCCGTCCCCGAGCTGTGCCATCGCGGTTTACTCCCCGTCGTCGGTGTGGGTGATGTTGCCGTCCTTGATGTATCGGGCGAGGTTGAGGTCGCCGCCGTGCTGCTCGCGGACGCCTTCGCCCCACAGGACGGTCTGGGTGCCTTCGTGCTTGACCAGGCCGGGGTTCACGCCGAGCTTCCACCCGCCGGGCAGCGGCTTGCCCTCGCAATAGGGCAGGAAGCCCAGCGGCGACGTCCCGTCGACGGCGTAGACGGCGCAGTCAGAGAGGATCCCGACCGGGTACTGCCCGGTGAAGGCGGCGTGCTTGAGGATCTTGCGGTGCATGTTGATCCGGGTCCGGGAGATGACCGCGGCGCGGATGTCGGGGCGCCAGGTCGGCCGGGACAGGGCCCGCCACGGCTGGCCCGGCTTCCAGCCCTCGCCGCGGGGCCGTTCGCGGAGCTTGCCGATGCCGCCCTTGACCGTCGCCTTGATCGCCGAGACGACGATCGCCATCTCCGGGTCCCGGTCGCGGTAGCCGTCCATCGCCGCGAGGAACTCCTGCGGCGGCAGGTCGGCGCCGACGCCGAGGTCGGCCATCGTCGCCAGGTAGGCGTCGCGCAGCCGGCCGTACCAGGCATCCAGGTAGCGGCCGTTCTCGTACCGGACGTACGCCTCGAGCGGGGTGACGTCGTAACCGAGCTCCACCGCGTACGCGACGGTCGGCGTCGCGTACCAGGCGGGCCCCTCGGGGCGGTTGCCCTTTGGCGTGAACGGGCTGGGCAGCAGGGCGCCGTCCAAGTGCACCCAGTCCTTGCCAGCCTTAACCCGGGAGAGGTCGACGTGGGAGAGGTCGACGAGCCAGGAGCCGGGCAGCTTTGGGTCGAACACCGGCGCCTTGACGTGGGTGGGGGCGCCGAGACCGACGACCAGGCCGTTGGCGCCGGCGGCGAAGGCCATGTTCACGTCGATGCCGACCAGGTTGCGGCGCAGGCACTCGTCGTCGGTCAGCGGACGAGACCAGTCGTACGCCTCCTCCATCAGCATCTCGGCCGGGGTGCGCTGGTGGAAGCGCGGGAGGTCGGTGAGCAGCGGGTGGCCGTCGGGGGCCTCGCACGGTGCGCAGTCGACCGGGTCCTTGCCCAGCCCGCCGGGGTTGTGCTCCGAGTGCCGTCGGCCGTCGGCGTCGGGCTCGGAGGCGCGGGTCGCCGGGTGGAAGGCCGTCATGAGCTCCAGGCCGGTCACGGCCGTGGAGCCGCGAGGCGTGATCACCCGGGCCGCGTACGTGCCCAGCAGCCGGGCCAGTTCCGCCGGGGGGAGCTGCCCGGCCTGGCCCCAGTCCCGGATAGCGAGTGCGCCCCAGGACGGGATGCACAGCTGGACGCACGCGCGCTCCGAGCCCTGCGCGGGCCGGTAGATCCGCGCCCAGGGGCCGAAGCCGCGCTTGGTGAGCTTCCACTCGGCGCGGGCCAGCTGCTTGGCGACCTTGTGGCCCTCCGGCAGCCGTCCGGCCAGCCGCTCCTCGTCGCTGAGCTTCACCGGCAGACCGTAGCGCTCTAGAGCGGCCTCGGTGAGCACGATGAGCGGGTCGGCGTCCTTGCCCGGTCCGGACAGCTTCGGCGCCCCGAGCTTGGCCTCCTTGAGGATCCAGTCGACCAGGGACGGCAGGGACTTGGCGGGCACGTCCAGGACCAGGCCGCCGGTGCAGTACGCCAGCACCTGCCCGTCTTCGACGTCCAGGACCGCCAGCGGGCCGTTCTCGAACCGCGAGTCGGTGCCGCCCGCCGGGGTGTTCGCCGGGGCGGCCTTCTTCGCTGCCGGACGGCGTGACGTCGGCGTCCTGGTGGCGGGCGCCGGGCGGGTCTCGGCGGCCGGGGCAGCGGCGGCGACGGGAGCAGGGGCGGGGGTCTGGGTGTTCTCGGTCGCAGTCATGGCCGCAGCCTCGGGGGCCGGGCCTGTGGACATAGTCGGTGCTTCGGCCGGGGCCGGTGCGCTGGTGAACGTGGCGGGCACCGAGGCGGCCGGCTCCTCGGGCGCGGGGTAGAGCTCGGCGAGCTGCGCCAGCAGCCGTGCGTACGCCTCGCGTTCCGGGCCGCGGGGCTCGGTCGGCTTGGTGAGCGACTCCCACCCGGACACGGTGGCTCGCCGCACGCGCAGGGCGGCGGCGACTTCGTCCAGCGTCAGGCCGTGCGCGACTCGCAGCCGCTTGCGCTCCGCCGCCGGCGGTAGGGCGGCGCGGGACGCGACCAGGGCGTCGACCGCGTCGAACAACTCGGACATGGAACACCTCCTGACTCGCATCCTACATCATGAGCCGTACGTATGGCGTACATCAACCGTACGGATCGCGTACGGAGCCACTCTTGGGAGGCGACGTTTCACGCTGTGATAGCTCACCCACGACAGCAGCCTGATCACGCCATGACAGCCATGACAGCCATAACAGCCATGATCAACACGACCACCAAACACAAGCAGCGACAACCCCCACAACCTCGCTGACGCCCACCCCACTGCCACCAGCACACCCATTCACAGGGCCGAACGGCGGCCGGTAGTGGGGGCGGCCGGGGGTACTGCTACCCCCAGAACGATCTGGGCCCGGGGCCTCATGTGCACGCCATATCGGCATGGGCTACTCACCTAGCTTTGATCAACGACGACCGGGAGCATGAAAGAGGCCCGCCGGCATCCCGCCGACGGGCCTCCTTCATGCGTCCAGCGGAACTCCGCGGGGTCAGCGGCGATACATGACGTACAGCTTGCCAGCGTGGGAGGCCACGGTCGGCTCGCCCCGGGAGGTGATGCGCTTCCCGCCGACGTAGCCGGCGTCGCGCCATGGGGCGGCGTCGGTGTAGGTGGCGGCCCGCAGGGCGCCGTCCGTGTCCTGGCGGATGGCCCAGATCTGGCCTTCGTGGACGGTGAGGCCGAGCCCGCGGGTGGTGCTCCAGTCGGCCTTGGAGACGTCAGTGCGCCAGCCGGTGTCCGAGCCGGAGATCATGAAGTGGGCCTTGTTGTCGTGTCCGCAGGCCAGTCGCCACACCTGCCCGGTTCCATGGGGGACCATCGCGGTGGCTCTTGACCCGCCAGTCGACGTTGGACTGGTGGGCACGGCTCCAGTCGTCGCCGTTGTGGGTGTTGTGGTAGAGCAGGCCGTCGGTGCCGACGTGCGTCAGCCACAGCCTGCCGGGGATCGCGGCCATGGAAGGGGCGAAACCCGACCGGTAGCTGTCCCACCCGCTGACGCCGCTCCAGTCGCGGGGCTCGGTGTAGGTGTGCCAGTAGAGGCCGCCGTTGAGGCCGGTGACCGCGTAGAACAGGTCATTACGGAACGCGCACAGGGCGGGGGCGAAGATGCTCTGGTCCTGGACGATCCGTTCGGGTTTGCGCCACACCCCGTTCTCCAGGCGGCTCCACATCACTGCCTTGTCCTCGCGTACAAAGGCGACATACAGCTTTTGGGCGAAGGAGGCCAGAGCGGGCGGGGTGATGCTCTTCCACGGAAGAGTGACCGGCGCGCTCCAGCTGCTCCCGGTACGGACGGCGTATTCGAGGGTGCCGACGGGGAAGGGCACCGGGTCGCCGGTGTACTTCACCCGCAGCTCGTGGTGGCCGTCGCCGTTGAAGTGCCAGGCGGTCTGTCCGCGGTGGGACAGGACCGCCAGGTCCTGGCGGTCCAGCCCGATGGTGCGGACACAGGAGAGGTCGTCGTAGTTGCGGAAGAGGTGCATGAAGGTGACGAAGGACTTTCCGACCTCCCAGGCGATCGTCGCCCACGTAGGCATGCTGAAGCCCGTCAGGATGTCAGCGGCCATGAGGTAGTAGTCGATGGACTTGATGGCCTTGAGCAGGGCCTTCTGGAGCTCGCTGAACCACGCGGCGTTGCTCTGGTCGGCTTCCCAGCAGCAGATCGTCGTCCCGACGAATCCGCTGGAGGGCCCTTCGAAGAAGACCTTCCTGCCGGCGTTGAAGGACCGGGTGTCGCCCTTCTTGACGGCTCCGAACTCCTGCGAGATGAAGGCGCTGCCCCGATCGCTGTCACCGACTCCGGTGGCAGCGGTCCAGTAGATCTCGTCCCGGCCGCCGCCCTGGTCCCCCACAGCCCGCTCGACGTAGAAGCTGTCCATCTCCAGCTTCACCCGGAACGGGGTGCCCGCACTGGAGCCCTCCGCGCTCTCACCGCTGTCGGCCGGCGCCTCCTCGCCCTGTTCGGGGCCGGCCGCCTCGGTGGCGCCGGCGGTGAGGGGTGGGGTGACGTCACCGAAGCCCGTGACCGCGAACCCCGTCTCGGCCATCGCTGCCGGCATCGGTGTTCGGTGGGCAGTGAGGTACTCGATGACCGCCTGTCCTCCCCAGAGGTCGCGTGGATGCCCGGCCGGGTCGAGAACGGCGGCAAGGCGCAGCGCTGGAATGGCGAGGCCCACAGGTTCGCAGGCTTGGGCAACGTTGAGGGAGAGGAGGAGGGCGGCGGCGACGTGGCGTCCGTAGCCTTCGGTGTCCGCGTAACGCGGGAGCAGGTCGTCCAGTTTCGCGGCACTGCTGTTGAAGCGGAGGAGGTACTCCGCGTACGGGACGTCCTCGTTGATCATGTAGGCGGCTGCGTGGGACAGCGCCAGGGGCAGATGGCCCAGTGCCTCGGCCAGCGCTTGCGTCTGCGTGTCCAGCAGATGCTCCGCGCGGGCGGCTCGGAGCCGGGCGCGAAGGTAGGTGTGGGCTTCTTGTGGGCTGTAGGTGTCGATGTCTACAACCGCCCGGCCCCCGCCGGACAGGGCCGCATCCTGGCGCCGGGTGGTTGCCACCACCCGGCCGCAGCCCCATGCCGATGATGGCGGCCACCACGGCTGCATCGCATCCGGGTCGGTGATGTCGTCGAGGATGACGAGCCATGATCGTTTGGTGGTGGCGAGCCACTGGAGAAATGCCCTGGCATGTTGCTCGCCGGTCCGACCCGCCAGTGCGTTGGGGGCATCAACGATGTGGGCGGCGACCGCGTAGCGGGCGATCACCTGGTCCGTTTCGCTGGCGTCGACCCAGACCACCAGGTCGACGCGTTCGACCAGGGCCTGGTGGGCGTACGCGGAGGCGAGTTGGGTTTTGCCGACACCGCCGCCGCCGGACAGAACTTGGGTCAGCACCACGCGGTGTGCCCGGTGACGGCTTGGTCGATCGCGTTGCGCACTTCGGGCCGCTGCTGAAATGCAGATGCCAGTGCAGGAACCGATCCCAGGCGCAGCGGCCACTGGACTGGCCCTTGCGGACCCGCGTGGGTGATCGTCAGGTGATCCACATGGCCGCTGACGGCCACTGCGCCCGCTGCCGACGCGATGGCGTCACCGCTCTCGCTGACCGAGGAGGCCGCGAGATCGTCCCTCGAAGGGGATGAACGCTGCTTGCTTCGGCGCCACCTCATGTCGCGTTCGGCCTTGGCTCTACCTGCATGGCCGTGCTAATCGGTGTAGTCGATGCCGGTGCCGGCCTTGCTACCCGCGCCACGCGAGATGGCGTCACCGGTGTCCTGAACCCGAGCGGTGCCAGGGCTGCCGTCAGCACTGCGTCGTACGCCCGTATGGGCTTGCCCGCCGCCGATGGCTTCCGCTCGCCCTGTCTGAGTCGCGGTGTCCCGGACGCGCCTGGCGTGTCGGCCCGAGGCTGGGCCCACGCCCACGCCAGCGCCGCGACTCCGGTGGCGGCCTGAATTGACGCGCCCACGACTCCTGCGGTGTCCGGTCCGTCAAGCAACCAAATGACAGGAGTCGAGACGATTCCCACCATCGCGGCCACCATCACCGCGATCCGCTGCTTCCTCGACACAGAAGCCCCCTCCCCCGTCCAAACCCCTCGGCGCAGCACCAGCGCCGAGAGCCGCCTCACTGCAACGCGGTTCCATACTCCGGGAAGACTCCCCACCTGTGGGGTGAACCGCACAAAAAGTCCGGGCTGGCGCGTTGCCTCGCCCCCGCCACACACAGAGTTCCGCACCTGCCCAGTAACCGGGGAAGCCTGCGCAGCCAGGACCTAGCCGAGCCAGACGATGCCCAAGACGGACAGCCGCCGGGTGAGCCGGTTGGCCACGTAGACGACGGAGAGCTGCCCCACGGACGCGGCGCGGACGTCTTCGCCCTCAGGATCGCCCGCGTTCCACTGCGGCCAGCCCCACGGGGAGCGCACCGCGATGTCCAGGACGTCGCGGACCATCTCCCGTGCCGGGTCGGGGAGCTCGGCCAGGGTCTTCGCGGCCTGCGGGGACAGGCGCACCGCCCATGGCTGTTCGTCGGTCACGGGCGGCCGCCGAGGACGTCATCGAGGTCCACGAAGTCGGAGTCGTCCTGGCCGGAGTCCATGAAGGCGTCCACGGCCGGGGCCGCGGCAACCCGCAGCTGCCAGGTGCGCACCACTTCGTGCAGAGGGGTGAGGCTGAACGCGTGGCGGGCGTCCTCCAGCGCCTTCGTCCAGTCCCGCTCGAAAGCCGGCACCCACTGCTCAGCACGGCGGTCCGCCCTGAGCTGGGCGAGGAGTTCGGCCGCAGCGCCGGGTGCGGGTGCGTACGGGGTGGTGGGGGTGTGGTCGGGCTGGGCGCTCATCGGCTCCTCCTCGGCGGGGTGCTACCGCCACCGTAGAACGACCTGGCCTGGGCCGTGGAGGTTCGGACGGATACTGCAGCCCGGACCCGTCTGCTGCCGCGCTGCGGGGTAGCAGCAGGCGGGGCGGAACAGCACCTTCACGCCGGGCGCTTCGCCGCTTCCGCACGGCGAAGGGCGCTCACCTGCGTCCACGCCAGGTCGTCGGAGTCCATGTCCTCGGCATCGACGTCGCCCAAGTAGGCCTCGAGGGCGTCGCGCAGGACGTCGGCCTTCTCGTCATCCGTGATGACGGTCAGTCTGCCAGCGCCGGCCGCGAGGCGGCGTGACCGGGACAGGTCGGTGCAGCGGATCCCGCCGCCGGGGTGCCACTCCAACACCGGCGCCACCGCGTCGCCGTGCTCGGCGCACCAGGAGACGGGCACCACCCCGCCGCAGTCGTGCCGCCTGCACACGCACCCCTCGCCCGGACCCGCGTACGCGACGCCGTGGCGGACCACCCCGCCCGCCAGCCCTGAGGCGGTCGGTGCCGCGCAGTCCGGCGGGCCACGCCAGCGTGAGGCGCAGGCCCCCCGATCCGGACCGGAACCGTTCGATCACCCGCACCTCCCCCGGCACCGCCAGCGGGCCGGTACCGGGCGCGGTCAGCCGGCGCAGCGACGCCGCGAACTCCCCACGCCCAGGGCCAGCACGTCGGTGTCGTCGTCGGTGGACCAGCCGGACAGGCAGTCCTCGCCGGCCGCGTCGTCGGCCAGGGACAGCCACGGGGCATCGAGGCGGAACCGGTGCGTGGCGCCTGCAGCCCCGGCCAGCACTAGGGCGGCGATCGTCGGCCCGGTGGGTACTTCGATCTTGTCGTGGGCGAGGAGGGAGGCCACGACCGCGCGGCGGTCGAACTGCGGGTGCACGTCCGTACCGGCCACCGGGTCGGGGAAGTCGGGGTGCCGGCGGCGCCAGTTCACCACCGCGGCCCGGCCCACCCTGGCGATCCGCGCCACCTCCGCCAACAACACCCGGTCACCACCCGGGGCGACCGGGTTGAGACCGGCGAGCGGGGAGCGGCGGCCAGCGCGGGCGGTGCGCACGGCCCGCCAGTCCACGGAAGGGCGGACCACCTCCAGGAGCGCGACGTCCTGGGCGTCGTACAGGGGGACCGTGGTCACCCCGCCCTGCCGCTTGTATTCGATGGCCACGGTGCCGATCGGGGCCAGCCAGCCGAGCCGCACCACATGGTCGAAGTCGGTACGGCGCACCCCGAGGCGGACGGCGGCCTGGTCCGGGCCGAGGGGTACGTGCCGGTCGAGGAGGGCGGGCAGGTCCCGGCGGCGGCAGAGCGCGGCCACCTGGTCCGGGTGGACGTCGGGGAACTGCGTGTCCCCGCCGAGGTAGACCAGGAGGCCGGCCTTGACGAGGTGGCCGACAGCCGAGGCGGTCGCCCGCGGCCGGAGGATCGGGAGCGGCACCCCGAGGGCCTCCGTCAGCCGGTCCGCCGCATCCTAAGCACGCGCGCCGCCCGAACCCGAACACGACCTCACCGGGTTCCACCGCCGTCGCGCCGACCGCCCGCTCCGCTACTGCGCGTTGCGGAAGTCGTAGTAGTCCTTGCCCGCGACGAGGACCGAGGTGAAAGAGACGGGCAAGCCGTGCGGGCCGCGGGGGACTTCCTGGGAGGTCTGGCGGGTGAAGCCCAGGGAGACGCCCGGGACCACGACATTCTCCGGGTCCTCGGCGTCCACGGCGCAGCCGCGCTCGGCGAGCTCCGCGAGGATCGTTTCGGCGGGGTCCCTGAAGACGTCGTGCCCGTCCAGGAGGACGCGCGTGGCGCTCCCGCGGCCCTCGCCGGGCCACCACAGTTCCACGGCCGTCACGTGGTCATCCGCATCGAGGAAGACCGTGTAGCCGACCCCGTCGACGTCGCCCACCAGCCGGCGCGCGCGCCGGGAGGTGGGGCCGACGACCCGGGGCTCGCCCCAGGGCTGCAGCGCGGCCAGGGCCTCTTCGTACGTACTACCGAGGTGCACGGGCCCGGCGGCGGTCGGCGGTGTCAGGAGCAGATCCATATTGCTTCTCCGATTGCCTACTTGAGCACTTCGTAGTCTATTATCCAGTCCCGTTTCCCGAGCATCTTCTGGAACTTCTTGTTCACCTTGAGGCTCTCGACCATGTCCGCGATGTGCGTGTCGTACTTGTCGCCGTACAACTCCCGGATCTCGTCGATGTCCATCTTCATCGCGAGGTCCCACCGGCCGGCGTCGATCAGCGCACGCTGGTCGGCCCGCCACTTGATGGACTCCGCACTCGATCCGGTGCTCGTCACCCCGCGGTGGTCGTCGTACTCCATCCGGATCGCCGGGCCCATGCCGGCGCCGCCGCCGTCCTTGTTGGTCTTGAAGCCGGGCTCGTCCAGGTGCGCGTACGCGTTCTTCGCCGGGATGTGGTTGACCTCCATATTGGTCTCCGTGCGCCGCGTACCGTCCGCGTTCTTGAGGTTCGCCGGGCTGAGGCCGCTGTACCAGCCGCCGTGCTCCGTGCAGCCCTTGGCGATGAGGCCCTCGGGGTCCGACCAGCGGTAGGGATTGAGCACGAACGCGACGGGGTTCGCGGCCGCGCCCAGGCCCAGCGGGTCGGGACTGGCGTAGCATCCCCGGTAAGGGGTGACGGCCCGCACTGCTGCTCCGGTCAGTGGCTCCGGCCGCAGGAACCGGCTAGCGGTGGATCACCGCGCACCGCGCACCGTACGACGTTGCACTCGACGCACAGCTTCGCGCCGTGAGGGGAACTCCTGGCGGCCCATCCACTTCCACCCGACGGTGGACAGCTTGGTCATGGCCGCCGTGACGGGGGTGGCGTCCTTCCATCCGGTCAGCTCGGAGCGGTACCCCGTCGGCATGTAGGTGATCAGGCGGGCGCGTACCCCGGTCCCGTGGCCTTCCATGTGCGCGCCGACGTCGTCCACCCGCAGCCCCTTGCCGTAGACGGACAGGCCCGGCCCCGGGTGCGCCGGCCGGATGCCAAGCCCCACCCACTTGGCAGGCCCGTCATCCAGTGGGTACCGGACGGACGCCTACAGCCGGGACCTCGCCGGCGGCGCACGGCCTCCCCCGTCGCGTCACCCCAGCGGAATGCGGTGGGGCGGATGCGGTCAGCGCCAAACCATTCAGAGCCGCAGGAGTCGATCGAGGTCTCCAGCGAGAGCGTTCTGGAAGGCCAGGGCGTAGATCCGGGCCCGGTACTCGTCGGGTACCCCGGTTACGGCCGTCACGGCGCTGGTGCTTCCTCCCCCCAGCGCGTCGCCTTCGCGTACCAGGCGCGCGACGGCCTGCGCGAGGATCCGCGTCCCGGAGGCCAGGCTGGCGACGATGCCGGTCCGAGATGAGATCGTTCCCGCATGGCCGACACAGACGAAGCAGAAACCGACGTTGAGCATGCCGTCATCGCTCACTATCGACTGGCCGATGACGGTCTCGGCGAGCCAAGCCAACGGGAGGCCGTCCGCCAGGCCCAATCCCTGCTGACCGAGGCGATCGAGCAAGCCGACGTCGGCGAGTTCGACGGAAACGAGTACGGAGGAGGCGAGGTGGTCATCTACGCCTACGGACCGGACGCCGACGCACTCTTCGCTGTCATGGCACCCATCCTCAGCGACCTGCCGTTCCGGCCGGCGCACGTCGTCTTGCGCTACGGCTCCGTCGATGACCCATCAGCTGCCGAACATCGCGTCGACCTCTGAGGAGGCTCGTCTGCGATGCCGACCCGCTCTTCCGAAAGCGCTATAGACTGCTCGGCTTCATCTGGCTGGAGGTCGTCCGAGTGCTTTCCGTACGGGTTCTTGTCGTTGTTCCGTTGGCTTTGACTGGTTTCGCCCTCACCGGTTGTTCGGCCGGCTGGGGCTGTACCGACCGGATGGCGGAGCGCGCTGAAGCTGGGGCCTCGGTTCAGGTCGTGGACACGTCCGAGCGGCCTGTCGGGGTTACGGCCAAGGTCGTTGAGTGGCGACTCGAGCCCCATCCGCAGACGCCCTACGAGGGGAATCTGGCGCACTTCCACTACCGTTTCGACGGCGTTGCCGAGGGGGCGATCGGGCCTGCGGTGCAGGCCTGCGCGGTCGACGAAAAGCGTGTGGCGTTGATGTGCGAGACGATCTATTCGTCCACTGCGTGGTCCAAGCCAGACGGTACCCGCACGGGTGACGCCTGGCTTACCGTCGAGCACCCTGAGCGGGTTGCCGGAGTGCTTCTGATCCCCAACGATCAGTCCGAAGACGGGCGTTCGTGTGCGCAAGACGCGAAGGACGGTGGCGGGGTGCACCCTGCGAAAACGGCCTCGGTAGGGGACCAGCTCTAGTTGAACGAGGCCAGCGATACTGGGTCTCGATCTGACGAGCTCGTGCATGGTTGGCGGTGACCCGTCGAAAGGTGCAGGTCGGCCCGGTGCTCAGTGTCGCTGGCTGGTCCCGCGGGTGACGGTCTGCTTGCCGAGGAGATCCTCGACAAGTCGCCGCCTACTGCCCGACGAATCTTTGACTCACGTCGCTAGCGCCCCGGGCGGCATCAGCCGGACGCGGCCCGGTGGAAGCGGTCGGTGAAGTCTTCCACCACCGCCTGCGGCACGGCGTCCGGATACCGGGTGATCACGCCGCCCGTGCGGACGAACGTCGTCGTGCGGCCTGGCTCCTGGAGCGGTCCCGGCGCCATCGGTACCGGAGAGCCTTCCGAGGCATTGTCCTCGGGCGGCGGGTCGAGCCTGCGGTAGCTGATCCTGTCATCGCCCACCCGGTAGGGCGACAGCGTGGGCCTCAGACCGTGGCGCGTATAGAGGTCCGCGTACCAGGCGTTGTAGTGCGCACAGCTCGGGAGGGCTGCCCGGATGCTCTTCATGACGCTCTTCGCGTCATCCTCGGAGAAGCTGTAGGACACGACACTCTCGCCGTGCCCGGTCTCTCCGACGGCCCTGAGGGTCAGTCGGGTTGCAGCTGAGGGTGCGTGGTCCGGGGAGGTGAGGGCCGACGACACAGCGCCGCACGCACGGTCGGGGGAGGGCTGATCGGTGAGTTCCGGTTCGACGGACACCACACGGTATCCGGCGACATCCGTCCCCCGGGGAAGCACCTCCCTGATCCGGGCCGTGCCGAGCGTCTCCCCGTGCCCCCAGCCGAACAACGGGTTCTCGCCCACGAGACCGGCCGCCAGGACGAGGGCGGCGATCACCGCAAGCGCGGACAAAGGACGGCGACGCATGTACCTCCCCTTGGCGCACGGTGGGGTGTCCGGACGGAACGGCGGAGCGCCGCAAGACCACCCGGCCGGTCAGCTTAGAGGACGACCCGGACCCTCCGGCCGCAGGCCGTTGCGGGAGGCACCGGCTCCAGGCGGTCCTCCCGCGCCTGCGCCAGCCACTTCCGCACCTGGCTGACGGCTTCGACGCCTACCTCGACAGCCTGGTCATCGATCCGGAGTTGGCGGCGGACACGTGGGCTGATGTCTTAGACACCGACTCCAGCGACCCGTGGCGGCGGACCGTCGAGGAATGGCTGGACAAGGATCTGCCGGGTTGGCGCCTGGGGCCGCTGACCGGGTGATCCGGGCATCAGTACGGGAGCTGAACCGGTTCCGTACCGCGGCCCGGCCTGACTCGGCTGCCGAGTCTGATCACCGTCCCTGCGCGGCGAACTCAATCGGACGAGCTCTTGCCACGGCCGAAGAACGCGAGGCCGCCGCATCCCGGCGGCCGCCACCAGGGCCGCCCGCGTGGCTGATCGAGCGCGGAATCGGAGGCAGCCAGCCACCGGCCCGCGTGCACACCGGGGTCTGCTGGGACGATCAGATACGGCACCCGCTGGTCGAAGCTGAGACCTCGGCAGGGGACAATCCGTCGACCGACTGCGCCCTACTCCTCGGTCCCCCGCCCGAAGGAGATCTCCACCCGTCGGTTCTTCTTCCGGCCCTCCTCGGTGGAGTTGTCCGCAACGGGGTCGTCCTCGCTCTTGCCGACCACCTCGTAGGCGATCCCGGAAGCACCCAACTGCGCGGCGAGCGCCTTGTGTACGGCCTCGGCGCGCTCCGTGGACAGGGCCTTGCCGTGGGCGTATGTCCCCAGGTTGTCGGTGAAGCCGCGGACTGTGACCTTCCGTGGGCCGTTCTGCCTGATCTCGTTGGCGACCTCGGTGATCCTGGCGCCGGCGGAGCCGCTCAGCTCCGCGCTGTCCTTGGCGAAGAGGACCTCGGACTGGAGGGTCAGCTTGATGTCGTCGCTCGATTCCGCGCGCCCCGAGTCGCCGGACAGGTTTCCGGAGACCGAAATAATATCGACCACGACCGGAGGGGCCAGCTCCGCGCCCTTCTCCAGTTCCAGGGCCTCGGCGTGGGGATCGACGGGGACGGGCGGCGGCTCGGGCGAGGCGCTGGGCGAGGGAGCGGCCCGGGCCGCAGGGGCGTCGTGCAGACCGAGGAAAGTCGCCAGGCATACGGCGGTGATTGCACAGGCCGCAAGTCGGGCGGCAGCAGTGGCTGCCGTCGTCGCCGGCCTCACTGCGCGACCGTGATCTTGACGGGGACGGTGTCGAAGGTCGGCATGGCGAAATCGACCTCCGTGGTGCCCTCCGGAGGCGCCGGGAACTGGACGAAGACCGGGGCCCTGTCGCCGGGCTGGAAGACCGGGTGGAACTGGGTGCACAGGCAGTGGCCCTGGGTGTCCCGCAGCGGGTAGTAGCGCTTCTTGCCCTTGAGGTCCGCAAGGGAGGCACCCGACGAGGAGTAGCCGTTCTTCAGCGACAGATCGTTACCGCCGGTCCAGTGGTCGGTGTTCAGCGCCTGTTTGCCGTCGTTGCGCATCTCGCCGCGGACGGTCACCACACCGCCCTTGTAGCGCTGCACGGAGTGGATGGTGAGGACCGCGCCGTTCGCGCCCTTCATCTCCAGACCCTTGCCCTCGGAGTCGGCGCCGGCCGGCTTTTGGGTACCCGGCTGTTCGGCGGCCGGCTTCTTCCCGCTTGGCGAACCACCCGAGTCGCCACCCCCGCACCCGCTCAGTGAAAGCATTACGGCCGCAATGATGCCTACGGCGCCCGTCTTCACCCGGACTTGGGTAATCTCGTGCCAACTTCGGTGCCTAAAAGCAGTACGACCCTGCATCTCATGCATCATGTTTCCCCCTGGCTCCCCATCCACTGCAACACATTGCAAGTAGCTTATGCGAACGCTACGCCGGGTGGCGTGGATCGCACCCCTGCACCTCTGCACAAGCCCCCACCACCAGAGCGCAGGTCGGCCGGCCGGTCGCCCTTGCAGACCGGCCCGTGGGCACGTCTTGGTCCGCCCGCCGAAGGACTCGGTGGAGGCAATGGCGACGCGACGCTGTTCTCCTCCTCGCGTTCGGTCAGACCTGGAAGAGGGGTTCGGCGCCGCGGCGGTCGAGTTCCATGTAGCCGAGACCCAGCCACACTCAACACACCACACACAGCCCAGCTCACACTCCACGACCACCCCGAACAAACCGTCAGCTCCCTGGCATGTGACGGGTGAAGAACGACCGTACGAGGTCGCGAACGGCGGGCACGGTGACGCGCGGGTCTGCCCGCCCGACCATGGCGGCGCGTCCGGCAGCTGTCATCAGGCCGGCCGCGTGGAGCTGGGGGGCGAGGGCCGCGTAGTCGGTGAAGGCCCAGTGGTGGCTGTCGTAGAGCTGCCGCCGGGTCACGGGGCCCGCGTGGGCGAGGAGGGCTGCCCAGGACCGGTCCAGCCGGGCGTTGCGGAAGCCGTCGGTGCCGGCCAGGAGCAGCGGCCGGTCCGTCCCCTGCCGGGCCACCGGGAGGAGTTCGCCGTCCATCTGGTCGAGGTAGCCCTCCAGGTTGACGGCGGCCGCAACTCGCCGGTCCTCGTGGAGCGCCTGCGTGGCGGCGGTGCCGCCCGCGGAGTGTCCGTAGATCCCGACCCGGGTCAGGCCGAGGGTGTCGAGGATGAAGCGGAGGTCGGCGACCCGTGTGTCGATCATGGTGCGGAAGGTCGCCGCGTCGAGGTCCGGGCGCAGCACGGTCGTCCGGATCCGGTCGCGTCCCGGCTGCTTGTCGGGGAACTCCACCTCGCTCGCGTCTCCGGGGTGGTCGACGGTGGCGACGGTCCAGCCGTGGGAGGCGAGGTCGATCGCCAGGGAGCTGCCCATCGTGCGGGCGTCGCCGCCGCCGGGGCTGTAGAGCAGCGCGGGGCGCCGGCCGGGCAACGGCGGGGCCCCGGCCCGGGCATGGGTGAGGGTCGCCGCCCAGTCGACCCCCGTCGCCGGCAGGTGCGGACGGACCAGGTGGGCGAGGAAGGCGAACTCTGCGGCGGCGCCGGGCGTGAGCTGCGGAACGCGCGGGAAGCCACGGCCGGGCACGGCAGGCCGCAGGATGGTGACCATGAGCTCGCGTACGCCGATCTCGGGCTGCCACGGGTCGTTGCGGGAGCGGTCGACGAGGTGGAGGACCTGGGCGCCGACGGGGTACGGGCCGGTGGGTGCGGGCAGTCGGAGGAGGGGCGCGCCGGAACGCCCGGTAGCCGAGGCGGAGCCGGGGGCGGCCGTTGCGAGGAACAGGGCGGCGGCGCCGGCGAGGGCGCCCTTGGCGAAGGAACGGCGGCCGGGCGTGGAGGGAATGGTCATGGACGGCATCCTGGGAGCGGGCGCGGTGCCGGGGCGAAGCTTGCGGCCGGGCCCGAAAGGCTTGCGTGGAACAGGGAGATGTGCGTGATACGGATCCATTTCACGGCGGACGATTTCGCCCGGGTACGGTTCGCGCCGCGGCCCTCGCCGGTACCCGAGCTGCACGCTGCCCTGATGATGCTGGGCGCCCCGCATGAGGAACTGCTGTTCGGGCGCTGGCGGAACAGACTGCTGCGGAGCCTGCCGAGCGCGGTCGGACCGCTCGCGGACCTGGTGCCGGACGGGCTGGCCCCCGCCTTCCTCGACGTCCTCGGTGACACGCTGGACGAGGGGGTCGCGCTGATCAGGGCCGCCCGCCCGGAGTCCGTGCGGGCCGGGATCGAGCAGGTGTACGCGCGACGGCCGGTCCCGCCGTGGATCCGTGCCCTGCACGGCGGGAGCGCCGACGCGTGGCGGACACTCGGCCGGGCACAGCGGGCGGCCCACGAGACGGTCATCGCGCCGGTCTGGCCCCTGGTCCAGGACCTGCACCGGACGGAGTTCACCCGCCATGCCCTAGCCGTCGCCGAACACGGCCTCGGCGCCACCCTGACCGACCTGGCGCCGGGGTCACGGCTGCGCGACGGAGTCTGGGAATGGCCCAGGCCGGGCGCCGGGGGTATGCGAGAGATACACCTCGGGGGACGCGGAATGATCCTGCGCCCGACATTCCACTGGCGTCGTGACCCACTCGTTCAGCACCTGCCGGACCGCCCCACGGTGCTCACCTACCCGGCAGGCCGGGGGCTGCCGCTCGTCCCGGAAAGGGGCGGCCGAGCGGGCGAGCCCCTCGCGGGAGTCCTCGGGCGCACCCGGCTCGCGATCCTGCGCTCGTTGGACGAAGCACGTACGACCACAGGACTGGCCCGCCGCATCGGCGTCAGCAACGCCACGGCCTCAGCCCACGCCTCGGCCCTGCGCGCCGCTGGTCTCCTCACCACCCAGCGCACGGGCCGTTCGGTGCACCACGCGCGAACGCCCTTGGCGGAGCTGCTGCTGACCGGCGGCACCGCCGACGGCTGACCCGGGCAGGGTGACGCGCTTGCCGCACGGCCCGCATCAGCGACCACCAGCACGAGGCCACGGCGGCGCGGTTCACGGTCTTCCAGGCCCTGGCCGCCGTCGGGCTCTGGGACGAGTAGGCCGACGACATCGCGTCGAAGGTGGACGCGGGCGCGCAACCTCCAGCGCCATGCTGCTCGCCTACTACGCAGCGGCAATACCACCCCCGGTCACGACGCGGAAAGCCAACACCGAAGCCGCAGCAGCGGCACGCAGGACGTTGCGGATACCCATCGGGGACTCCTTGTGACGACCCCGGGCTGCACTCTCCGCAGCACTGAACGAACGGAGAACGACCTCCCGCTCTTCCGGGTGCGTGGCGCCATGCAATGGTCACCGTCCAGTCCCCCACGGGCACACGTCACACAGCGTCTGCCGCGACCGGCTCACTGCTGTGTCTACCGCTGCGGTTACCTCACCCGCCGTGAGCCGGCCCTTCGCCTCGCGCCGCTACCGCCCTCGCCCCCCGAGCTCTCCGCCTACAGCGCGTGGTCACGCGGGTGTCCCCCACAGCACCGACGTGGCCACGCCGCGGTGCGTCAATGCTGGCAGGACGGCCGGACGCGGAGCAGCTCGGTCCGCAGCACGGGTGTGCCGTCGACCGGTGCCGGGTCCTCCGCGGTCGGTTCGATGCCTCCGGCGGCGACTTTGTCGAGTGTCGTCAGGCCGTCGGCGCCGACCGTGCCGAACACCGTGTAGTTCGGTCGCAGCGCGGAATCGCCGTAAACGACGAAGAACTGGGAACCGTTCGTGTGCGGACCGGCGTTGGCCATCGCCAGCAGGCCGCGCCCGTAGAGGCGGCGCGCGCCGGTCGGATCGGTCGGTGCCGGCGGCAGGTCCACCGGCAGCTCGTCCTTGTACTTGTACCCGGGCCCGCCCTCACCGGTAGCGGTCGGGTCGCCGCACTGCAGGACCTTCAGCGTCGGGTACGCCGTCAGACGGTGGCACACCGTACGGTCGTAGAACCCATGCCGTGCCAGGTGCAGGAAACTCTGGACCGTGCACGGCGCCTTGGCCCGGTCCAAGTGCAGCGGGAGCGGGCCCTGGCTGGTCGGAACAGCCATATCAACCGTGCCGCGACTGGGGGTGCGCCGCGGGTCGGGCGGCAGCGGAACGGGGCGCGCCGGCGGCTCGTCCGGGGTCTGTGTGTACTGGCAAGGGCCGTGCGTGGTGCGCGGCGCAGCGCCGTCGGAAGCGGTGGCGACACTCCCCCCGGACACGACTAACGCCACTGCCGCGAATGTGCTGATCAGTGCCCGTTTCATCTCGCACGTCCTCCCGATGATCGCCAAGTCCTGGAGCGGTCGCAGTCTAGGCGTGGGTTTGGTCAGCGGGAATAGTCACCAACAACCGGCAAACTAGACCGCCGTTTGCGCTGGTGACCGCGGGTTCTTGGCGGCGCTCCACGTCGGGCGGCCTCGTTTCGGGGGAAACGAGGTCGCAAGCGTCGGGCGTACAGCCGGGCGTTTGGCCACACCGCCCACCGGTGTGTGCCGCGCAGTGGGACAAACGGAGAGCGGGCGGGGGCTTACGCCTCTGCGATGACCTCGTCCGCCTGCATGCCCTTCTGCCCCTGCACCGCGACGAACGTGACCTTCTGGCCTTCCTTGAGGCTCTTGAAGCCGTTGCCTTGGATCGCCCTGAAGTGCACGAAGAGGTCAGGGCCGCTCTCTGGGGTGATGAAGCCGAACCCCTTCTCGTCGTTGAACCATTTCACAGTGCCGCTCTGTCGCTCAGACATGTCCACTCCTTCGATCCACGTACACCGGTTGGGCGTAGGGATGCCCAACAGGGTGATCATCCCCGCTGGTGACGACTGACACGGGGACTTGAAGGTTGTTGGCTGGCAATCGGGCGGACCTGGCGCACCGGGGCATAGGCACGCGGGCGCCGCCATGTGCGGCCACGGCCCTTTCAGGCCGGTTGAGGTGAGGTGCCGGCGCGCACTGCTGCGGTGGTCAGCGGCCTTGGCCGCAGGGAACCGGCTACCGGTGGATCATCGGAGAAACGGGTCTTATGGGGTCACGTAGTCAGGCAGCTCGTCTCGCGGCCCACAGACCTTGTCATATGACCAGCGCAAACATGCTTGCCGGAGGCGTGCGAGAGCGGACGGTTCGCCGGCCACCGCGGTATCAGGTCACCGATTCGGCCCAGTACCCGTGACGGACGGGCGCTCCGGGCGGTTGTGGGGTGCGTCGTCCGAGCTGGATCCTCCGCAAACCGTGAGCTCAAGGAGAATTTCAATGTTCCGTATCGCCAAGGCCGTAGCCGTTACCGCCGCCGCCGGTGCCGTCCTGGCAGGCGGGGCCGGCATCGCCGCCGCCGACGCCACCGCCGAGGGCGCCGCCATCGGTTCCCCCGGCGTCCTGTCCGGCAACGTCGTCCAGGTCCCCATCCACATCCCCGTCAACATCTGCGGCAACACCGTCAACATCGTCGGCCTCCTCAACCCCGCCTTCGGCAACACCTGCATCAACGCCAGCGGAAACAACGACGGCCACTACAAGGGCCAGCAGCACGGCGACTACTGACAAACACCAGGCCCTGGACCCGGCACACTTCGCGCCGTCACCCCAGCCCGCCGTGTGAACCAGCCGCAGCGCACAGCCCGGTACCGAAACCGGCCTCCCCTTCCTTACCCAGGGGAGGCCGAAGCGTGCCGGGCTGTGCGCTGCCGTTTCCGCGGTACGAGACGGCTCCGCCGTTTCTATCCGCCGGACGCCCAGGCGGCCGCCGTGTCCGCTGCGACGGGAGATTTTCGGCTGCGCCCCCGGCACCTCCGACCTCCTGGAGTGCCTGCGGCGGGCCGGCCTGGACCTCGACACCGTCCGCCTGGACGACCCGCTGCTCATCGAGTGGCGCGGCGGCGGGCCCGCCGCCTGGAGCCCGGTACAAGGCGAGCAGTGAGCGCAGCAGTGCGGGCCGCCACCCGGTAAGGGTGGCGGCCCGCGCTGCTGCTCCGGTCAGCGGCTCCGGCCGCAGGAACCGGCTAGCGGTGGATCACCGCGCAGGGCTCACCTGGAGTGCCCCCTCGCCTGCGGCAGTCCATGGCTGCGAGCGAGCGCAACGGCACCTCTTGCTTCTGAGGGCCGGCGTGTGTGATGGACTACGCGTTGGGACGCTTGAGGGTTGCGGGTGTGTCCCGTGGGCAGCACGAGAGGTGGGGACTGCGATGGCCAGGGCGGCTGATTCATCACGCGCGGCGGCGGTAGGGGAAGTCGGCGAGCCGGAGCTGCGGCAGCTCCTGGTCGGCCTGACGGCGGTGCGCGACGGCGACTTCGGCACACGGCTGCCTGAGGAGGCCGACGGTCTTCTCGGGGAGATCGCCACGGTCTTCAACGGGATGGTCGACCAGCTGTCGCTGTTCACCTCCGAGGTCACCCGCGTCGCCCGTGAGGTCGGCACCGAGGGGACGCTGGGGGGCCAGGCCGAGGTACCGGGGGTGTCGGGTACGTGGGCGGATCTCACGGACTCCGTGAACGCGATGGCCGGCAACCTCACCACCCAGGTCCGCGACATTGCGCAGGTGGCGACGGCGGTGGCGCGCGGTGACCTCTCGCAGAAGATCGACGTGGCGGCCCGGGGTGAGATCCTGGAGCTGAAGGACACCGTCAACACGATGGTGGACCAGCTGTCCTCGTTCGCGGCCGAGGTCACGCGCGTTGCCCGCGAGGTGGGCAGCGAGGGCCGGCTCGGCGGCCAGGCTGAGGTGCCCGGAGTGGGCGGAGTGTGGCGTGACCTCACCGATTCGGTGAACTTCATGGCCGGCAACCTCACCGACCAGGTCCGCAACATCGCCCAGGTCACCACCGCGGTCGCCAAGGGCGACCTCTCCCAGAAGATCGCCGTCGACGCCCGCGGTGAGATTCTCGAGCTGAAGAACACCATCAACACCATGGTCGACCAGCTGTCCGCGTTCGCGGGCGAGGTGACCCGTATGGCTCGGGAGGTGGGAACGGAGGGCATCCTCGGCGGCCAGGCGGACGTGAAGGGCGTCTCGGGCACCTGGCGGGATCTGACCGACTCGGTGAACTTCATGGCCGGCAACCTGACCTCCCAGGTGCGCTCCATCGCCCAGGTGGCGACCGCCGTGGCGCAGGGCGATCTCTCGCAGAAGGTCCGCGTGGACGCGCGGGGCGAGATCCTGGAACTCAAGACCACGATCAACACGATGGTCGACCAGCTGTCGGCGTTCGCCGACGAGGTCACCCGCGTGGCCCGTGAGGTGGGCACGGACGGCCGGCTCGGCGGGCAGGCGGATGTGAAGGGCGTCTCGGGTACCTGGCGCGGCCTGACCGACTCGGTGAACTTCATGGCTGACAACCTCACCGCCCAGGTCCGCTCCATCGCCGAGGTCACCACCGCTGTCGCCCAGGGCGACCTGACGCAGAAGATCCGGGTGGACGCCCGCGGCGAGATCCTGGAGCTGAAGGAGACCATCAACACGATGGTCGACCAGCTGTCGGCGTTCGCCGACGAGGTGACCCGGGTGGCCCGTGAGGTGGGTACCGAGGGCAATCTGGGGGGTCAGGCCACGGTCCGGGGGGTGTCGGGCACCTGGAAGGACCTGACCGACAACGTCAACGTGATGGCGTCGAACCTGACCGGGCAGGTCAGGTCGATCGCCCAGGTGGCCACCGCGGTCGCGCGGGGTGACCTGTCGCAGAAGATCACGGTGGAGGCGAAGGGCGAGGTCGCCGCGCTGGCGGGTGTGATCAACACGATGGTCGACACGTTGTCGGCGTTCGCCGACGAGGTCACCCGGGTCGCCCGTGAGGTGGGCACCGAAGGGCGGCTGGGCGGTCAGGCCCAGGTGCCGAACGTGGCCGGGACCTGGAAGGACCTCACCGACAACGTCAATTCGATGGCGAACAACCTCACCGGTCAGGTCCGCAACATCGCCCTGGTCACGACGGCGGTTGCCAACGGCGATCTGTCGAAGAAGATCGATGTGGACGCCCGTGGGGAGATCCTGGAGCTGAAGACGACCATCAACACGATGGTCGACCAGCTGTCCTCGTTCGCGGCCGAGGTCACCCGCGTCGCGCGTGAGGTGGGCAGCGAGGGCCGGCTCGGCGGGCAGGCCGAGGTCGAGGGGGTGTCCGGGACCTGGAAGCGGCTGACCGAGAACGTCAACGAGCTGGCCGGCAACCTCACCCGCCAGGTCCGGGCCATCGCCGAGGTCGCCAGCGCGGTCGCCGAGGGCGACCTGACCCGCTCGATCACCGTCGACGCCTCCGGCGAGGTCGCCGAACTCAAGGACAACATCAACTCCATGGTCGGCTCGCTACGCGAGACGACCCGGGCTAACCAGGAGCAGGACTGGCTGAAGTCCAACCTCGCCCAGATCTCCGGCCTGATGCAGGGCCACCGCGATCTCGCCGTCGTCGCCGAACTCGTCATGGACGAACTCACCCCCCTCGTCGACGCCAGTTACGGCGCCTTCTACCTCGGGGAGGAGATCGACGGTCAGGCGGGGCTCACACTGATCGGCTCCTTCGGACGGCCGGCGGAAAGCCCCGCTGCCCTGCGGGTCAGGCACGGAGAGACCCTGGTGGGGCAGGCGGCCCGCAGCCGCCGCATCCTGACCACCGACAACGTACCGGCCGGCTACCTCATCTCCTCAGGCCTGGGACAAGCCACACCCGCCCACCTCATCGTCCTGCCCATCGTCGTCGAGGACCAGGTGCTGGGCGTCATCGAGCTCGCCTCCTTCGCCCCCTTCACGCCCGTGCACCGCGACTTCCTGGGCCGGCTGATGGAGACCATCGGCGTCAACGTCAACACGATCGTCGCCAACGCCCGCACCGACGAGCTCCTCGGCGAGTCCCAGCGGCTCACGGCGGAGCTCCGGGCACGCTCAGAGGAACTCCAGGTCCAGCAGGAGGAACTCCAGCGCTCCAACGCCGAACTGGAGGAGAAGGCAGCCCTCCTGGCCAGCCAGAACAGCGACATCGAAGCCAAGAACCTCGAAATCGAACAGGCCCGGCAGGAACTGGAGGACCGCGCCCAGCAGCTGTCGCTGGCCTCCAAGTACAAGTCCGAGTTCCTCGCGAACATGAGCCACGAACTGCGCACCCCGCTCAACAGCCTCCTCATCCTCGCCCAGCTGCTCGCGCAGAACCCCACCCGCAACCTCACCCCCAAGCAGGTCGAATACGCCGGCATCATCCACTCGGCCGGCTCCGACCTCCTCCAGCTCATCAACGACATCCTCGATCTGTCGAAGGTCGAGGCGGGCAAGATGGACGTCAACCTCGAGCGGGTCTCCCTCAAGCAGCTCCTCACCTACCTCGAAGCCTCCTTCCGGCCGCTGACCAGCGAGAAGGGCCTCGAATTCGACATCACCACCACCCCTGGCGTGCCGGTGGACATCCTCACCGACGACGCCCGTCTCCAGCAGATCCTGCGCAACCTGCTGTCCAACGCCGTGAAGTTCACCGAACACGGCCGCGTCCACTTCAAGATCGAACCGGCGAGAGCGGCTGAACTCCCCGACGAGCTGGCACAGGCCGGATCCGTGGTCGCCTTCCGCGTGATCGACAGCGGTATCGGGATCGCCGAGCAGCAGCTGGAAGCCATCTTCGCCGCGTTCCAGCAGGCCGACGGCACCACCAGCCGCAAGTACGGCGGCACCGGCCTGGGCCTGTCCATCACCCGGGAGATCGCCCGCCTCCTGGGCGGCGCGGTCACCGCCCGCAGCGAGGTCGGCAAGGGCTCCACCTTCACCCTCTACCTCCCCGTCTCGGGACGCGAACTCACCGAAGGGGCAACGGCTGCCCTGGAGAGTGCGGAGCCCGCCGGCTCGGAGCTTGAGCAGTCGGACGGCGCTGCCCAGCCGGCCCTCGAAGAGCGTCATCCCCGGCGCATTCTGGTCATCGAGCAGCGCAGCAACGGTCTCCTCAGCCTCGTCGCCGAAAGCGCGGCCGGGGACCTGACCGCAGGACGAGCAGTCACCGTGCCCGCCGAACGCGCCGAGGTCGTGACCGCCGTCACGGCAGCCGAGGCGGCAGCCGTACTGGCACAGGCACCCTTCCACTGCGTGGTTCTCGAACTCGGATCCGACGGGGAGGGGCTGCGCTTCCTGCAGGCCCTCGCCGGGGACAGCGCGCTTGCCTCCCTGCCGGTCCTCGCCCACGACAACCGGCGTATGACCAGGGAGCAGCAGGCAGAAGTCTCCGAGTGCGCCGCCGCTCTACCGCTGGAAGTGCTCTCCAGCCTCGATGAGCTCCGCGAGCGCATCGCCCTGCATTTGTCGGCAGACCGGCCGGGCGACGTCCCCACCCTCGTGCACGCCGACAGCCACGTCGCCGTCCCCGAACACGCCGTCGTCGACGCCAGCCTCGCCGGCCGGTCGGTCCTCGTCGTCGATGACGACCCGCGCAACCTCTACGCCATCAGCGGGATCCTGGAACTGCACGGGATGCACGTCCTGCACGCCGAGAACGGCCGCAGAGGCATCGAAACCCTCACCGGCACCCCGGGAATCGACCTGATCCTGATGGACGTGATGATGCCGGAGCTGGACGGATACGCGGCAACCACCGAGATCAGGCGCATGCCCGAATACATCGATCTCCCCATCATCTCGGTCACCGCGAAGGCCATGCCCGGCGACCGGGAGAAGAGCCTGGCCTCCGGCGCGAACGACTACGTCACCAAGCCGGTCGACGCCAACGACCTGATCACCCGCCTCCGCCGGTGGCTGCCGGCCCAGAACACCTCAGGCACCGCCTCAGCCTGACCACCCCGGCCACCCTGCGGAGGAATAGCGACAAACACGGTGAACATCACTCCTGACACAAACGAAACAGCCCACACCCATGCCTCTCCCCCCGCGGACGCAGGCACGCAAGCCGTACACGGCGAACCCGGTCCGGCGCGGCGCACCCGACCGGAGACATCCACGAACCGGGAGGCCGGCCGGCTTGCGGCGACCGTGGAGCGCCTGCGCGAGGAGGCTCTGGAGGCCCAGTCCGCGGCCGACGGCCGTGCCCTGGTCGAGCTCGCCAAGGGCATCCTCGTCGGGAGCCTGGGATGCGGGCCGGCCGAGGCGTCGAGGCAGCTCGCCAAACTCGCCGCACAGTCCGGAACCACCCTGCTCGCACTCGCCGTCGACGTCATCAACCAAGCGGCCCGCGATCGCGTCAGCGAGGTGGCGCAGGAGTTCCTCGCCACCGCTGTCGCCGAGCCGACTCCAGGGGCGACGCCGGCCGTCCGGCTGCGGGCAGCGGAAAGCCGCGTCCTGGCGGCGGGTGACACCCCGGCCGTCGCCGCGGCGCTCCTTGACAACGCGCTCGCCCCTCTCGGTGCTCACGGGGTCGCGATCTGGGTCGCGGGAGCCGACTCCTCGCTCACTCTGGCAGGCCAGGCGGGCTTCACGCCGGAGGACGCCGACCGCTGGCGCTACGTCCCACCCGAGGTCGCCACCTGCGCCCGGCTCGCCCTCACCCACCGCGAGCTCTCCGTCGTCACCAGCCTCTCCCAGGCCAGTCTCCCCACCATCGGGCGGCGCCAGCACCCCGACGGCGGCCGCATCGTCGTCCCCGCCGGGACCGGCGGCCGCATCCACGGCGTCCTGGAAATCGGCTGGCCCCAGCCCCTGCCCCCGCAACCCGTACAGATCATCCGCCAGCTCGAAGCGCTGGCCGAACTGTGCGCCCACACCCTCGAAGAACAGTCGCCCCACAGCACCCCGGACGATTCCGGCGCCGCGCACCACGCAGCCTTGGCGGAACTCACTGACCTGGCCGGCCACCTGGACGACACCGTCCTGGTCCTGGTACCCGTTCTCGACGCCCACGGCCGCCTCGCCGACTTCCGCATCCACCACGTCAACGACAGCTTCATCGACCCGGCCGGCCGGCCCCGCTCCATGATCACCGGCCGTCACTTCCTGGACATCTACCCCGCGGCAGCCGAGGACGCGGGGCTCTTCGACAAGCTGGAGAGGACCTACGCCACCGGCGAAGCCTGCCAGGCACTGCGCACCACCCTGACCACCTTCGTCGGAGAGGTACCCTTCACCACCGTCGCCGACGTACGCATCAGCCGACACGCCTCCGCCCTCCTCCTCATCTGGAAGATCGAGGACGAGAAGGCGCGACTGGCCAACCTGCTGCAGCACGCACAGCGCCTCGGCCGGGTCGGCGGCTTCGAACAGAACATGCACAGCGGAGAGATCAGCTGGAACGAGCAGCTGTTCGCCCTGTTCGGGCTGCCGATCACCGCCGCCCCCGTCCCCCTCGAAGACCTCCCCGCCCACGCCCACGCCCACGACGTCAACTCCATCGGGCGCTTCCTGCGCACCCTCCTGCACAGCCAGCGCGAATCCTCCGTGGAGTTCCGCCTCCAACGGCCCGACGGCATCACCCGGCACATCCGCATGGTCGCCGAACCCGTCCTGGACGACCAGGGCCGCCTCTACGCGGTGCGCGGCGCCTGCCAGGACGTCTCCTCCCAGCACTGGACCGAGGTCGCGCTCGCCGCCACCCGCGACCAGCTCGCCGACACCGAAGCAGAATCCGCCGACCGCAGCCGCCTCGCCCTCCAACTGCAACACGCCATCATGCCCCCGGCCCCGGCGCCCCTGGAAGTGCCCGGCATCCGCATCGCGGTGCGCTACCGACCGGCCGAATCGCAATCCCTCGTCGGCGGTGACTGGTACGACTCCGTGGTCCTGCCCAACGGCAAGGTCCTCCTCAGCGTGGGCGATGTCGCCGGCCACGGCATCCAGGCCGCTACCGGCATGGTCGTCCTGCGCAACGCCCTGCGCGGCCTCGCCGTCACCGGCGCCGGCCCGGCGCAACTGCTCGCCTGGCTCAACCAGGTCGCCTTCCACCTCACAAGCCACCTCACCGCCACCGCCGTCTGCGCCCTCTTCGAGCCCAAGACCCGAACCCTGCAGTGGGCGCGCGCCGGCCATCTGCCACCCGTCCTGGTCAGGGGCGCCCACGCCCAGTCGTTCCCCCTCAGCGCCGGGCTGCTGCTCGGAGCCCTGCCCGACGCGACGTTCTCAGAGGAAGAGGTGCAGCTCGAAGCCGACGACATCCTGCTCATGTACACAGACGGACTCGTCGAACGCAGAGACATCGCCGTTACCGACTCCCTCGCTCAGCTGCTCACCGTCGCCTCACGCTCCGCTGACACGCTGGAGAAGCGGCTGGACAGCGTCCTGACGTACAGCGCCTCGGATACCGACGACGACACCTGCCTCATCGGAATCGAGGTCCGCTGACGTCAGATGAATCCGCGAGAGCGGGCCCTGCCCGACCTGCCACGGTCCTCGTGGACGCCCTGGCGGAGCTGGGACTTGCAATCCGCCGGGAGGCTGGATTCCGTATCGGGCTGTGCGCTGCAGTTTGCGCGATGAACGAAACGGCTCCGCCCTCGGGGAGGGGGAGCCGTTTGCCGTATGCGGTTGTGAGGCGTGGGTCAGGCGTGGCTGTGGTGGTGGCGCTTGTTGCCGGTGACCAGGCGGTAGAGGGCGAGGAGGATGACGGATCCGATGATGGCGGCGATCCAGGTGGAGAGGTCGAAGAAGCCGTCGATGGAGTCGACGCCGAAGATGACCTTGCCGAGCCAGCCGCCGAGCAGGCCGCCCGCGATCCCGATGAGCATGGTGATGATGATGCCGCCCGGGTCCTTGCCCGGCATGATCGCCTTCGCGATGAGGCCCGCGAGCAGCCCTATGAGAATCCAGGCCAGAATGCCCATGACGCGTCTCCTACCTCGTTGTCTAAAGCTTGTGTTAGCGATCGTCTGCACCGCGGACGCGTTTTCAAACGTCCCACTCTGCGGATCCGGCGCCCGCGACGGCAGAGAACTGAGACATGCCCTTCGCTCTGGCGCTTTGGGGCAGCCAGTTCTCCCCACCGGGGCCGGGGCTGGGGTGTCGACGGCGTCGGCGAGGTGAGCGAAACGCTCACGGAGCGGAGCGAGGACGGACGGACAACCCGGTGTCGGCTCCCCCTTTTTTCTCGTGCGGATGTGCGAGCCGTCCCCTGCAGGCCCTGGACCGGTCGAGGCGGCCGGCCGCGTTCAGTTCGGTTCGGCGAGGAGGATCCGGTGCGCCCACGACGATGGCGGACGAGATGCGACTGCGCCTCGGATCACGCTGGGAGCTCTCACCGGCGCCGTCCTGACGACAGACCCCTGCGGCGCGTGGCCATGACCGGCCGGCGGGCGTTCCTCCGGCAACCCGCCATGATCGATAGGCGAGTGGACGTACAGGAGCGCACGGCGCACGAGGGCGCGCAGGAGGACCATGGAGCAGGCCGCAGCGCCACACCGGCCGCCCGGGGACGTTCACCGCGGGTGCATCAGGATCAGATGCCTGGGCACACGCGGTCCATGTCCGGAGACCACGCACGTCCCACGAGCGCCCTTTTCCGTCCCGGCACCGCGACGCCGCCGCGCGCAGCGCGGCACGGGCGCCGCGAGGGGTTCGCAAGGCGGCTGCGCCGCCGGATCCTCGCGTACCGCGACATCGAGTTCCTCTCCACCCGTATCCCCGGTGAGAGCGGTCCAGGCCAGGAGTGCCTGCTCCTGGTCCACGTCCGCAAGGTCGTCGGCCAGGTCCACTACCGGCTCTGCACCAGCTGCGCAGAAGGTGTGATCACCGGCGTCGACATCGACGCACACTTCCTGGCCAGCGGACTGCCCCATCGCGCCCTGTCCCACCTGCGATCCCGCCACCCGGGCATCACCTGGCGCAGCACCCTGACCGGGCGCACCACACGGGACCTGCTGCGACGTATGCGCATCCCCACCACCTGCGCAGGCAGCGCGTGTGTACACGCCCCTGCGGTGCCGGAGTCGCTGCAACCGGCCGGCTGAGGAACACCCGCGCACCTCGTGGTCAGTCCCGGCGGAGCTCTTGCGCCGGTGTCTTCTTGCGCCTGGTGAATTTACGCTGGAACCGGCGGCCGGCGCGGTGAGCGGCCCCCGGTCGTCACCCGTGGGCACCTGCCCCTCCCCCTCCGCGCAGGTGCCCACCCCAGCATCGGCCGGCGGCACTATCCCGCGGCTGGGGCCGGGGCCCCAGCCCCGGCCCCGGCCCCAGCCCCAGCCGGGGCACGTGCTCGACGGCCGCGTCCGACGCAGGCGCACGTACCGGATCGGATGCCGGTGGACACCGCGGTCGACGGAGGTGCCGGCGCTGATCTCCGCGACGAGGCCCGGGCTGGACGAGGGTGGTGTCCAGGACGGCGGGGGCCCCAGGCCGAAGAGAACTTCGCGCCGGTCCAGAGGTGTTACGTGGTGAGGGAGCAGAGGAGGATTCGGCCATCGCGGGTTCCGATGAGTAGGCGACCCGGCTGGGAGACGGTGAGTGCGGTGGGTATCGCGGTCACGTTTTTGAGGGTGAGATGGCGGCGCCAGAGCACGGTGCCGTCGTCGAGGTTGAGGGCGACGATCTCGCCGTCGTCGTAGGAGATGAAGGCGGTGGTCGCGTCGGTGTCCAGCGCGGTGGCGCTGCAGTCGGTGCGGAAGACCCACCGCGGTGTTCCGTCCGAAGGTTCGCGGCGTACGACGAACGAGTCACCGGGCTGAGGGTTCTGCCTGAAGACGGTGCCCGCGTGGATCAGGCTCCCGTCTGCGGTCTCCACGCCCGGCCCGCCGGTGTGTTCTTCATCGGGGAGCCAGGAGTAGGGGAACAGGTGCAGCGTGTCCGCCTTCGTCGGCTCGGTCGGTCGGCCTCGTACGGGCTTCAGCTCGGCAGTGGCTACCCATGGAATTCCAGGATGTGAACGACGCGTGCCCTCTTTCTTCACGTAGGACAGGAACCAGGCTCGGCTTGCGTGCCGGATGCGAAAGGGGTGCCTGTGCGCTACGGGCACACCCCGGACCCGGTACCCGGACGGGGCGAGGAGTGGATCGCCGTCCGCCGCACTCGACAGCGATACGTAGCCGGACGGTGCGGCCTGGTCCGCTTCGGCACCGTCCGCCAGGGACAGCCGAACCACAGACTGGGTGCGCCGGTGGTGTCTTTCGGGGCGTAGGAGGCAGACCCAGGCCGAGTTCTCGTCCCGGGCCACGGCGATCTCGCGGCCCCCTTCTTCGTCCGGGACGGCCCATAGCCGTGTTCCCGACGGGAGCCAGCACTCCAACTGCACTCCGCCGAGCGTGGCCAGGAGCCGGCCGTCCGAGAGCTCCTCGACCGCCTGAACGGTGAGACGCGGATCCCAGTCCGGGCCCAGCTCGCTCACCAGCTGGTACGCGGCCGCCCTGCCGTCGGGACGGGGCGCCGGTATCCGGGGGCCGATCAGTTCGTAGGAGGTGATGGACCTGGGCGGCACCGAGGCCCAGTCGGGCCGGATGACCACAGCGGTGTGACCTTGGGTGTGCGCTTCCTTGTCCTGCCAGTCATCGGGCGGGGCGATAAGCAAGCGAAGTCGCTGCTCGTCGAGCCACTCCAGCTCCAGGACCTGGCGCCCAGCCCCATGCTCGAAGCCGGAGAGGGACGTTCCCGTCTGCAGATTGAGCAGGAGCAGGTCACCGGAGAAGAAGTACCCGCCGTCGTACGAGCCGGTTCCGACGGCGAGCAGCGGCAGCGTGGGGTGGAAGGCCAGCGCCTGCACCACGTCGCGGGAGCGGATCAGTGCGCGGCAGGACAGGGTGGCACGGTCGTAAACGCCGACCGTCGGGTGCTGGGAGAAGCCGTGCGTACCTGCCACAGCGAGCAGACCCCTCGGGCCGTCAGCCACAGCAAGGGCGGGGTGGCCGATCTCGGCAAAGGATCGGGCGCCCAGAATCCGGTCGACAGAGAACGAGTGGGTCATGGGGGCGATGTTCGCACCCTCTGGAGAGGTGGAGACCATTACAGGCAGCAGCCGCCGTGTGAGCGCTGCTCCGGCAGCCTGGACGCACGCTCGACGCGGACCACTCACCCCCGTGCCACCCACACACCCCTTCACACTCGGTGCGGGCAGTACCCCGAATCCGGAGCGCTCGGGTCCACCTGACGCACGGGCGAAACCGCGTCCTGGGCAGGCAGGTTGCCGAGGGCATGAACGACGAGAACGTGATCACGATCGAGATTCGAGATCAGGGGCAACAAACCGGCCGCCGTCGAAGCGGAGCAGCGGATCTCCGAGCTGTTCCTCGCCAGCGGGCCGTGCCGGCTGCGCCGCAACCCGAGCGAGGCGGAGGTGCAGGTCTGGTGTACGCGGACGTCAGCCGGAACCCCGAGGGCGGCTATCTCGCTCCTGATCCGGCGGGGGAAAGCCTCACATCGGTGAGGCTGCGCGGGGACCGAACTGAGGTCCTCCTCATCCAGGAGCGCACCAAGACGGCCCTCCGCGTACCGTGTGCTCAATTTCAGGAGCATCCGTGCGATATCGCGTGCGGACTCTTGCGGATCGACGTCGAGGCGGGCTTCGGCTGCGCGCAGCGCATCAGCCACTCGGTACGCGTGCTCGCGCATCGCCTGTCGCCGACGCCATGACGATGCTCCTGTCGTGCCGCGCATCACCCGGGCAGCCAGGGTCCACTGAACAGATCTCCAGACGATTCCTGTGCAGTGCCGGTCGCGGACACGAGGTGCGCGGACGGTCTCGGCGCAGGCGTGGATGGCGAGCGCCCCATGATGCCCCTCCCCCGGTACGACGGTGCCCCGCCCGGGCGTGGTCGCGCACGCCCAGGGTGGCGGGCCGGCTGCTGAGGGCCGCGAGATGGCGCTCCGGAGCCGGATTGACCCTCGACCTTGTGCAGGGCCCAGAGTGCCGGGTGTGGAGAACGACATGCGCAGCATCGGAGAGATGGCCCGAGACAGCGGTCTGGGCGTGAGTGCCCTGCGGTTCTACGACCGTGCCGGTGTGCTGGTCCCGGCGTGGGTGGATCCGGTGAGCGGATACCGCTGGTACGAACCCGAGCAGCTCGAAGAGGCCCGGGTGCTGGCCCGCTTGCGCGGGGCCGGGATGCCGCTGGCGGACATCCGGCTGGTGCTGGCCAGCTGGTCCGGTGCGGACACCGGCCTGGTCCGCAAGCTCCTGACGGCGCACCTGCGCCGCCTCGAACAAGGGCTGTCCGATGCCCGCAGCGAGTTCTCCGCGCTCCAAGCACTACTCGCTCACAGGGAGAACATCATGGCTTCGCTCCGCATCACCACCGTGCGGCTGTCCGTCGCCGCGCCCGAGCTGGCGGCCGCGCTGGACGCGGTCCGTTTCGCGGCGAGCACTGATCCGGAACTGCCCGTGCTGGGCGGGGTCCTGTTCGACATCGAGGGGGAGAGCCTCCATGTCGTGGCCACCGACCGGTACCGCATGGCTGTCGCGCGGGCCCACGTCGCCGGACACGACGGGAGCCGAGTGCAGGTCATCGTGCCCGCCCCGCTCGTCGACGCGATGCGGGCGCTGTCGGACGGCGAGGGACCGGTGCGGCTGTGCGTCGACGGTGGCCGCGTGACGCTGGAGGCCGGGGACAGGCAGGCGGCCGGCCAGTGCCTTGACCACGGCTTCCCCGACTACCGTCGTCTCCTGCCGGCGGCCGGCGGACGCCGCGCCCTTGTCGAGGTGACGGCCTTCCGCAAGGCCCTGGAGAGCGGTCCTGTCCGTGCCGGCGAGAGGGGAGCGCCCGACCTCAGCGTGCTCAAGGTGGAGGACGGCGGCAGGGTGACCCTCTGCGCGGACAGCGACGACGACCCGAGGCGCGTCGCGGTCAACCGTGAGTTCCTTGTGCACGCGCTGGCCGCCGGAGGCCGGGACCGACTGTTTGTTGAGCTCGGGGCCCCCACGGCGCCGCTCGCGATCCGCCGGCCCGACGACGAGGACACTTTCTCGATCCTGATGCCGGTCCGCCTGGAGGACTGACGGTACGTTCGCGCTGGGCCCCGGACGGCAACCAGAACGATGTCGTCGGGATTCCTCATCGCAGAGGGTCGTCGGGAACAGGTCACAGGAAGTGCCCGCTGGCCAGGTAGGGCTCGGGGACGGTCATGTCGCGCACGGCGACGTAGCCCTCTTGGACGATGTCGAGGCCGGCCGCCAGGCCGACGTCCATCGCCCATTCGTTGGCCGCGGTGATCGAGGGGACGAAGGCTTCCTGCGGGCAGGAGGCCAGGGCCTCCCACAGCAGGGCCTGGGCCGTGTCGGGACGGGCGGCGGCCAGCAGTGCCACGTGGCCCCGCTCGTCGAGGTAGGCGTATCCGGGCCGGTGAGGGGAGCGGGACACGATCAGCCGCAGGGTGGACAGCATGAACGTGTGGTCGGGTCCGTGGCCCGCGCCGCGCAGGTTCGCATCGAGGCGGTCCATCCAGCCGAAGTCGCCGCTGTCGCCCTCGTCCAGGCCGGTGACCGCGGCGAGCGCGGACCGGTTGACGGGGCCGGTCATCCGCACCTGGGAGTGGAGTGAGAACCCGGCCAGCCGGTAGCGGCGGGTCGCGGCGGGGTGGACGCTGGAGATGAACAGGCCCGGGCGGTCCCCGGCGTGCGTGAGCGCGGCGTCCATCAGGCCCTTGCCGACGCCTCGTCCTTGCCGGCCGGGCAGTACGCCGTAGGTCGCCAAGTACCAGAGGCGGCCGCGGTTTTGCGAGACCGCGAAGCCCACGACCTCCTCCTCGCCCTCGTGCTCGTCCACTGCCACCCAGCAGCCTTGGGGGTCCACGGTGAGGAAGAAGGCCATCCGGTCGATCCACTGGGCGCAGGCCTTGGCCGAGCGGGGCTGCGCCGGCGGTTCGACGGCTCGCCTGTTGAGCTCCTCGGCCTTCAGGAACGTCGCCTTGGAGGCGCGTTCCGCGCGGGGAAGGTCGTCTGGCCTCATCGGTCTGATCTGCATGTGCGCTCCTGGATTCCTGAACGTTGCGGCTCCGCACGTCCTACCTGAGAGGGCGGTTCGTGAGTTGATGCCCATTTCCGGGTGAGGCTGGGCAGGCTGCCGTGCCTGAATTCCTCACTTGGCCAGTTGAGCGGGGGCAGCGGCTGCTCCAGCGGTTCCTGACCGACGGTGTGATCACTTGGCGCTGGGCGACGGGATCGCCTTGTCGGTGGTGCGGCATAGGGTGCACCCGACGATCACTGTCTTATGGGTGGAGGGCGAAGACATGCGCGACGGGATTCGGTGGCTGGTCGATCTGGAGCACTGGATGTCCAGCGTGGTGTTCGTACGAGGGATATCCGCGCAGCAACTGGCGGTGCGCATGGGAGGCGACCGGGACGGCGCGACCGAGCCGATCACCGACGCCGAAGCCTGGGACCTCGGTGAGTGGTACCGACCGGGCGCGGAAGGCGACGGTGTCGTACGCGTCGGAGAGCAGGAGGGTTGGGCATTCGCTCTGGAGTACGGGGACTCGACCGGCGGGGAGCGTTTGGCAGAGATCTCCCGGAGGGGCGTCGAAGCCGTCCACTACGTGCCGATGCAAGAGCACCCGCCGGCAACGGTCTTCTACGCTCGGGACGGCGTGGAACTGTGTGGCTTCGGGCTAGGCGAGGAAGTGTGGCGATGGGGCCGGGAGCCTGACCTGCTGCTTCCCGACCTCGTTAGTGGGCACGTGCTGCAGCCCGATGGGAGAACGCTCATCGCCCCCGAAGGTGAGCGCTACACGGATACCTATCGGCGCACCCTCGGCGTCATCGAGCAGCGGTTCGGCCTCTCGCTCTCCCCGGCCTACCTGAAGGAATCCCGCCTGCCGGCGTATGCAGTTCGCGGCACCCCAGACATGCACGTCTGAGCGATCGCAGGGGTCGCCAACTCATCTGCTCACACTCGTCAACTGAAAGCACAGCTGCTGGCCGTGCTGCTCGGTCGGCTACTGCTTCCTGGTGAAGCTGCCGGTGCCGGCTTCGGTGAGGATGCCGAGCTTGACCAGGCGTTTCAGCTTGGCTCGGGTGCCTTCGATGTTGTTCGGCAGCAGTTCGTGGTCGAGGGCATCGCAGACGTCCCGGGCCCGCAGCGGTCCGGTTGCGTCGTTGAAGACGGCGAGGATGCGGGGGTAGTCCGGGTGCTCGGGCAGGTCCGGCAGGGCGGCCGGGAGCCGGTCGGCCAGGCCGGTGACGGTCTTGGGCGGGGCGGTAGGACTCGGTGCCGGTCATGGTGATCGTGCTGTTGAGGGTGGGCCGGTCGACGGGTGACGGGGTGACGGTGTGCCGGGGTGACTGTCCGCTGTCGCTGAACCCCGGGTTGATCGCAGTCCCTGGTGGACCTGCGACCTGAACTGGTCGGACAGCTCCGTTGTTAGGGTCCGGTCCTGTGACTCTTTCAAATCCCGCAGTCAAAAAGCGGTTTCTCGTCCTGCACGACTATGGGATGGGCGGTTCATGGTGGTGGGTCCACGCGCGGTCGGCCCGGGAGATCCTGGAAACGTTCGCATGGACCGAGGTGGTCACCAGGCAGGAGTCGGTGACCTGGGCCGAGGGCGGCAAGATCGAAGAAGTCGACATCGATGCGCCACTCATGCCTCCAGGTCTGGACGACCTGCGGGCCGAACGCGACCTGCAGCGCGGGCTTGCGGGCTTCGGCGCACTCGCGGACAGAACCATCGTGTACGTGCGCCGTCACTGGGACGGCGAGGACGACGGCGGCCCGGTCTACCTCATGGAGGTGGGATCGGACGGGCGCCGGACCCGCGAAGTGGAGCTGGCTGAGGACGGGAGCGGCCGCATCAGGAGCGGACCTGACGACTGGCCCTTCAACCCGCCGGTCGTCGACTTCTTCGACCCGGAGCTGGCAGGCCAGGAGATCACCCGGGAAGAGTTCGAGGAGCAGTGGGAAGGGGCCGTACCCGCTTGTGGCCTGTAGCCGGCCACGGAACGTGATCCTGCTTCGATGGCAAACGGTCCACGTCGGGTGACGGAGAACGGTGGGGGCGTGGCGGTGTGGCCGCCGCCCCGGGCCGCACACCGCCCGCTCCGTCCGCAAGGGGCGCCCGGTGCCCGCCCGTGTCCGGCGGCCTGCCGGGCGGCGTCCGGGCGCAGCGGTAGGGCTTTGCCGGCCGCGCGCACCCGGCTGTCCGTGTCGTGGCGGCCGAGGGACGAGGAGCTGCGGGGGCGGGTCTGGGGAGGGGCGGTGATCGCGCCGACGATCGTCTCCGTGGTGTCCCGTCTTCTGGTCCTCTCCGGAACGGGGCAGCCTTGGAGGCGCCGGTGCCGCATGGGGCAGGCCATGGTGTGGGCGTACTGCCGAATGTGCTCAGGCGGGGGGAGGTGAACCTCAGTTGAGGTCAGTCGTGGACGCGAGGAAGGATGTGACCGCGGGGTTGAAGAGTGCCGTGCTCTCGAGGTTGATCATGTGGGCTGCCGAGGCGAACCGTTGGTGCCTGGCATGGGGAACGGTGTGGGCGATGGCCTGAGCGTTTGACGAGATGTCACTGCTGTCGAGTTCTCCGTCGAGAACCAGGGTGGGCACGCCGATGGAGGCCAGCCGGTCCGCTGCACCGATTTCTCGTGGTATCCCGGCGCCGAGCCCGCGGGCGTGGCGCATGACGTTGGCGGTCGCCGACGCATGCATCCGCTCGCGCAGTGTGCGGCTGACCTGGGACGGTTCACGGTACGGCCCGTCGACCCACATCCGGAGAAAGTGCTCCACGAACCGCTCCGCTCCCCCGTCCCGGTCGCCTATCGCGGCCATCTGCTGTGCGGCGTGGTGCGTGAGGTACGGGTCGGCGAAGGGCCGCCCGCTCACCCCGGGCGAGGCAAGGATCAGTGCCGACACGGACTTGGGACGGGCTATTGCCGCATCGAGGGCGGTCCGCGCCCCGAGGGAAAGCCCTAGGAGCGTGGCGCGCGGGACATCGAGGTGGGTGAGCAGAGCGTGCAGATCGTCATGGTGGGCGTAGTTCCCAGCCACGGTGGAGGAACGCCCGTGGCCGCGGGCGTCATAGCGGATGACGCGGTACCCCAGGCCCGCGAGCCAGGAGAACTGCTCGTCCCACATGGTCAGGTCGAGCATGCCGCCGTGGAGCAGGACGACCGGGGGGCCTTCGCCGGCCGACTCGCAAAACAGCTCGCCCGCCTCGACCGGTACGGTGGCGGCCGTGACCGTGTGTGTCCGCGCGTGCGTCATCGTGGGTCGTCTCCTCGATCCGCGGGGTGTGGCGGGGCATCCTGCGCGAGGTCCCGAAACTCCTCTGCGAGGCGGCGCAGTACGCGCAGAGCCGTCGTGACGTCACCGGAGCTGAGATCGGACAGCCGCCGCCGCAGTTCGGTTTCCTCGGTTTCCTGGATGCTCCTGATGGTGGCTTCCCCTTTCGGGGTGAGCCGGATCAGGCGCGAGCGCCGGTGCTCCGGGTTGGGCGCGCTCTCGGTCAGCCCCAGGGCTGTCGCATCGTTGACCAGACGCTGGACCGGCTGGCGGTCCAGGCCCAGCAGGCGGGCCAGCTGAGGAACCGTTCGGGGGCCGCCCCTGCGCAGTTCGTCCATCACCGCATGCTGACCAGCCGTCATTCCCGTGCCCGACAGCTCCCGCTCCACGGCACGGACGACCGTGCGGTGCAGCGGCCACAGACCGCGGATCACTTCGTACAGCGCAGGCCCCGGCGGGGGTTCATGCTTCGCACGCTCATCGACACTCACGATGTCATCATGACACCTTCAGTGTCTATATGGCCGCCGGTTCAAGCGGTTGAGCCTGCACACCACCCCACGTACGCGACGGGGCATGTCGTCGTACGCCGACACGCCTTGCCGGGCCCCCCGGCGGGCCGCAGGCGCCATCGCGTGACAGCGGGCAGCGGGCAGCGTCCTGAGGATGACGGAACCGCGGTGGACAAGCTCCGCAGCCCATCGCTGCGCCGCGCCCATCCCGCGCCGTGGATCCGCTGGCACGGAGCGCTGCGCGCCGGACTCCCGGCAGTGTCGCCCGGACTCCCAGGTGTCGCCCGCCTGCAGCTGCCCCTCCGGTCGGCCCGATCCGCCATCCGGTACGCGCTGGCCCCGGTCACCGATGCGGCAGTGATCACCCACGGCCGACGGTCGCGCTCTGGTACGGCCGACGGTCGCGCTCTGGTACGCAGGGTCGATCCCGCAGCCGGAGGAGGCTTTGAAGGCAGCAGACCAGCCGGAACGCGGTTCTGCCTGCCGGCACCTCGGTCAGGCGATGGATCTCGCCTACGCCCTTCACCCTGAATCTGGTGAGGCCTACAGCGAGGCGGTCAAGGCCGTGGAATGCGCCCTGCACGCGGTGCCCGCCGCGCGAGATGAGCGTCCCAAGCCGCCTGGCCGCACGTACCAGCAGACGCCGGCGTCGCCGTACCGCAGTTCGCAGATCCGGCCGAGGGCACCGTGCGCGGCCCCACGGCGCTCCCTGTCGTTCCTCAAGGGCAACCCATGCGGATCCCGGCGGTATACGCGCGCACGGAGCGCGCGATCGCCGGCCGGCATCACAGGGACCTCGGCCGCGTCGTCGTCCTGGCCGTCGGGGTCAAGCGGCAGCGACGCCGTCGTACGAGAGGGCACCGGCGCCGCCTTGGGCCGCGCGGCGTTCGGCTAAAGCAACTGCATGGGCCCTCACCGGCCCCCGGCAGCGGCACCGGCCCCGGGTTGATGGAACGCGCCACCCGGCAGGTCCTCGGTCCCGGCGCAGGCGACGTGGTGGCCAGGCTCGTTGACCGGACCGAGGACGGGACGGACGAGGGCGGGACGGACGAGGACGGGACGGACGAGGACGGGACACAGAGCGTCGTGGCGGCGCTGGCGGGGCAGGCCCGCGAGGGCGGGCCGGCTAGTGATCTTGGGCGGCCGGCCCTCGTTCGGTCGACGGCGCGGGCGGCGCCTGGCTCGTTGTGCGGGCTCGTTGTGCGGATGTGGACGACGGACGCAGGGTCCCGGACCGGTGGCCATAGGGGGCGGGGCAGCACCGTCGCGCGCTGCGGTTGCGTACCGAGTCCGCCCTCGCCCGGCGCCTGGGGGTGATGACGAGGCCGTTGGTGTGGCCCGGCCTGGTGGGCTCCGGCGGGCCCAGGCGGTGCGACGGCTGGTGCCGACTCGTAGGCTGCCGCCATGACCGAGATCCAGAACCCGACGCCCCGCGACGCCTTCGAGCTGCTCATGGCCGGTAACCAGCGCTTCGTCTCGGGCACCCCCGAGCACCCGAACCAGGACGCCATACGCCGCACCGAGATCGCACCGTCCCAGCAGCCCTTCGCCGTGCTGTTCGGGTGCTCCGACTCCCGGCTGGCCGCGGAGATCATCTTCGACCGCGGCCTGGGCGACCTGTTCGTGGTGCGCACCGCGGGGCATGTCGCCGGTGCAGAGGTCCTCGGTTCCGTCGAGTACGGCGTGAGCGTGCTCGACGCCCCGCTCGTCGTCGTGCTCGGCCACGACTCGTGCGGGGCCATCGCAGCCGCCCGTGCCGCAGCCGACGGTGGCAAGGTGCCCGCCGGCTTCGTCCGTGATGTTGTCGAACGGGTGACTCCGAGCGTGCTGGCAGCCCGCGCCGCCGGACGCGACCAGGCCGACGAGATCCTGGCCGAGCACATCGAGCACACGGTGGACCTGCTCCTCGAACGCTCCCGCGTCCTGGCTGAGCGGGTGGCCGACGGCCGCCTGGGGGTGGTGGGGCTGTCCTACCGGCTGGCCGACGGCAGTGCACAGCTCGTCGCTTCTCGCGGTCTCGGTGCGGGGGTCCCTGCCGCGTCCTGACCCTCCCGGCCGTGGCTGCCCCTACGTAATGTGCGGCGGTCGCAGGGGCCCGTATACGGGGAGGGATACGGGAAGGGGGAAACCCGCCGGGTTCAGCGCTCGATCAGCCCCGGAGGGCATCGCCCGATGGCTCACGGAGCCGACCGCGCACCCGGCACCGCCCCCCGCGCCGACCTGGCGCGGGCCGCGGGCCGCGAGGTGCGGGCCGCGGGCCGCGAGGTGCGGGCCGCGGGCCGCGAGGTGCGGGCCGCCGGCTGCGAGGTGCGGGCCGCCGGCTGCGAGGTGCGGGCCGCGAGGTGCGAGGTGCGGGCCGCGAGGTGCGGGCCGCGGGCCGCGAGGTGCGGGCCGCCGGCTGCGAGGTGCGAGGTGTGGGCTGCGAGGTGCGAGGTGTGGGCTGCGGGCTGCGGGCTGCGAGGTGTGGCGGGGAAGGGCAACGGTCCACCGGCGACGGGCGGCGCGAGCTGTGCCCGGCCTGCCGGACCGACGCAAGCTCAGCCGAATCCGCCACGCATCCTTACGGCTCCCCCATCCGGGAGCCGTAAGGGCATGGCGTCGGCGCTGGTCACACGGTGGTGCGGGGTCCCGCGGCGCGGCGGAGCCGGTTGGCGATCGCCAGTCCCAGCCCCTCCTGCGCCGGCAGTGACGCGACGATGAGGTCGCACCCTTGCTGGTCGAGCTCGCGCAGGAAGCCGTACAGTCCGCGCGCGTAGGCGGCCATCGAACCGGGGACCGTCACCACCGCGTGCGCCTTCACCTCAGCGCCGGCGAAGGCGGCCGGAAGGAAGACGCCGACCCGGTGCCCCAGTTCCTGCGCCAGCTCGGCCTCGGCGACGACCTTCTCCGGCTCGACCAGGACGACCCGAGCACGCGGCGCATAGTGCGACGGATGCTGGCCCGGCACCCGGATGTTGCTGGCCGCAGGGACCGCGAGCGGGCATCCCAGCACCGCTTCGAGGTCCTCGCGCGTCACCCCGCCGGGCCGCAGGATGGCCGGGATCTCCCCGGTGGCGTCGACGATGGTCGACTCGACACCGACCTCACAGGGGCCGCCGTCCAGCACGAAGTCGACGGCGTCGCCGAGCTCGGCACGGACGTCGTCCGCGGTCGTGGGGCTCACCGAGCCGAAGCGGTTGGCGGACGGGGCCGTGACACCGCCGCCGAAGACCGACAGCAGCGCGAGTGCGGCGGGGTGGTCGGGCACGCGCACGGCCACCGTATCCAAGCCACCGGTCGCTTCAAGGGGCACCCGGCGGCCGCGCCGCAGGACCAGCGTGAGGGGCCCCGGCCAGAAGCGTTCGGCCAGTAGGCGGGCCGTCGCGGGTACCTCCTGGACCCAGTCGTCCAGGTGCTCGGCGCCGCTGATGTGGACGATCAGAGGGTGGGAAGCCGGGCGCCCCTTGACCTGGAAGATACGCGAGACGGCGGCGGGGTCCTCGGCGTTCGCGCCCAGTCCGTAGACGGTCTCGGTCGGCAGAGCCACCAGGCCCCCGGCGCGCAGCACACCAGCCGCCTTGTCGATGTCACTGGTTTTTACCCTCACCCTCGCCATCCTAGGGGTCTCAAGGACCGGCGACAGCCGTGATCCATCTCAGCCCTGGCGTGCCAGCCTCTCGGCGCGGCGCGCCGCCCACACCCCCTTGATCCTGGAGTCGCACCGGCGAGCCGTCCCCACTCCAAGCCCATCCGATGGCCCGTTGTGACGTCTTGCCCTTCGCATCGTCGTTCGCGGCTCCCATCCTTGGCTTTCTTGACGGGTCGCGGTTCTGGCTCGACGTGTGTGGAGCTGCAGCATCTGCTCGAAGACGGGTGCGGCCAGGGGGGTTTGAGCCTCGCGCAGGGTCCGGCCGCTGAGCTCGTGGCAGTCAGGCAGGGTGCGCAGGCACAGCGTGCGCGCCGTCGCCTCCGCCTCCGCCTCCGCCTCCAGCAGCCGGTCCGGCAGGAGGTACAGCCCGAGTACGGGGTGGGGCAGCGGGTGCGCGTGGACGGACACGTGCTCGACACGATCCTGGGGCAGGGCCTGGCCGAGGACGAGAGCACGGGTGTCGGAGGGAAGGGCTGCGGCGCCACCGAGCGCCTTGAGGCTCGCGTGGATGAGGTGCATACAACGGCTCAGACAGGGATGCGGGCCGGGCGGCACCACTGGGGCGCGGGCCCCTTTGGGCCCCTGGCCCCTTCCCGGCATGCGCTGAACGGAGGGTGACCGCTCAAGAACCGCTACGGCACGATCACGGACCCCGAACAGGATTGCTGGTGAAGTCTCCTGCGGGTGGCTGGAGATGCCGGCCGCACTCGGTCTCGGCACACGTGCGGAATCCGTCTAGCGCGCCCTGCCGGCCCGTCCGCCGGACGGTGTGGCCGCTCTGGCGCAGTACACGGGTCACGCCGAGGAGCAGGTGCGGGACACGCTCGGCCTGCTGAGCGAGCTGGCGCTCGTACGGCCGTCCGCCGAGCAGGAGGGCCGGCTCCAGGCCGTTTTCTCCGGGCCGTCTCCGGGCCGTCTCCGGGCCGGCTCCGGGCCGTCTCCGGGCCGTCTCCGGGCCGTCTCGCCGGACATCGGGAGGGAGATCCTGATGGCCCGCCAGCAGGCGGAACTCGCCGCCCGGCAGCAGCGGGTTCAGGCCTCGCGAGCTGCCGCGGCGCAGCTGATCGCCGAGTTCGCCGACCTGCGGCGCCGCAGGCACCGAGCCCCGCCGTGGAGCAATGGGACGGCCTCGACCAGATCAGGGATTGCCTGGCCCGGCTCACCCGTGAGACGACCACCGAGGCGATGACCTTCGCGCCCGACGGTGCCCCCACCCCCGCAGTCCACGACGGTGCCCACACCCCGCAGTCCATCGCGGCGGCCCGCTCGCTCAACGCGGAGCTGCTGGAGCGCGGGATCCGGATGCCGGCGATCTGCCTCGACAGTGCCCGCAACAGCCCGCACACAGTCGGGTACGTCAACTGGCTGTCGGAGCGGGGCGCGCAGATCCGTACCGTGCCCGTCCTGCCCGCCCGGATGATCACCACGGACCGTTCGGCCGCCGTCATTGCGGTCAACAGCCACGACACGGCCGCCGGGTCCGTGGTCCTGACCGGGCAGGGCACGCTCACCGCGCTGTGCGCGCTGTTCGAGACCCGCTGGGCGGCCGCACAGCCGCTGGGGCAGGCGGGAGTGCGGGATTCCCAGGGCCTGACCAGCCCGGAAACCACCACCATCCGGCTGCTGTCCGGGGGCTCCCGGACGAGGCGATGGCCAAACGGCTCGGCGTTGGGCAGCGGACGGCGCGGCGGATCGCCACCGATCTGACGGAACGGCTGGGGGCGCGCAGCCGGTTCGAGGCGGGGGTGCGGGCGGTGCAGCACGGGTGGCTGCCGGCACAGCCCTCACACAGCCATTTGGGCTTGGCCCTCCAGCGCTCCAGCGCTCCACCCCTCCAGCCCTCCGGCTGGTCCGCCGGGTTCCCGAACCTGTGCGCGGGACAAGCGCAATGACACGACGGACGAGTCGGACTCCGGGATCACAACCGCGCACACGTGCGACAGGCCGGGCCTCCTGGCGGCCGGCGGTGATCGTGCTGGCCTGCGGCCTGCGGGCGCCGGGGCGGGGGCTGCGGCAAGGGCGCATCCGCGTGGCGGCCGGCCGTGACCGCCTGGGGGAACCCCGGCCGTGCGCCGGCCGGGGTTCGGTGTCCTGTGCCCCGGGCGCGCTGCGCCGGCGGTGTCAGCGGCGGCGTACCGGCGCGGGTCAGGGCTGGGGGTCGGGGCGCTCGGGAGGGGCCGGGTTGGCCAGGGAGCGGCACCACGGGCAGCCGTGGGCGTCGCTGGTGACGCGTGCTTGCCGGGGCAGGTGCAGGGGGAAGCCCGCCCGGTACTCATCGTGGAGGGGACCTGCCGGTCCCGTGTCCCGCGGGGGTGGGGCGGCGGCTTGCGCTGCGCCCGCAGCGAGGCGGCGCGTCACCCGCACCAGCGCCGCTCGTAGCGTGCTGGCCATCCGCGCTGCCGCCGGCCGGATGCGGCGGCGGGCGGCCGGCCGTGGACCGCTGTCGGGCAGTTCACCACAGGGGTCGTGCTGGCTTCCCTTCACGAAACGAGTTGCTCCTTGCGGAAAAAACAACAGGTGGATGATACTTTTTTTACTTTGGGCACTTCTCACCATTTCGCCGACGATTAGCGCGGAGGTGCATCGAACGTGAATTACATGGGTCCGTCATTCGAGACCGGCACTGTTGCGAGATCCGGCAATGTACGGATTGCCGGGGTTTTTGCGCAGCCGGAGTTGCATGGATTGCCGGGGTTTTTAAGGGATGCGCGATATCGGGCACACTTTTCGACTGGGTGCACTATCTGCCGGGGTGAGGATTTCGCGGCATTGCGGCCGGGCGCCCCGGCGCATGGCCGTGGCGCGGCAGCGGCGCGCACGTCACAGGTGGGGGGGCGCCGCCCACGGCTCGTGGACGGCCCCGAGCGGCTCCGTGGGCAGGCAGGCCGATACGCGGGCGGGCCTCTCCAGGGGTGCCGCGCCTTGCCGGCGGGCCAGGCGGACGGCGTCGACATGGCAGGACAGGACGTGCCGGAAGCGCTGCTGGCGCCTCAGTTCGACCGCGTCCACGTGCCACAGACAGCCGGTCCCTGATGAGGTCAAAGCGGTGCAACCTGTGCCCAGGGCGGCGGAGATCAGCACGATCCACAGGAGAAGGTGTCCCACAGCTGGTCCTTTCGAAGGCAGATGCCGGAGGGGACCCACACGTTCGGGCCCCGTCGAGTGCCCGGCATAACGCAGCGGCATATGCAGAGTTGCGCCCTGCCGTCGGATTGCAGCCATGCGCAGCAATCCGCCCGCCTTGGCCTATCAGCCTCTTTGCCGATGATCAGCCGACGTCAGGGGCCGCGCCTGGGGCCGTCGTGCCTTTGTGGGGCGGTGGGGCCGTTGGATGCCGGAAGGCGGCACGGGGCGATGAAAATATGGGTATGAAAATATGGAGAGCCGGCGGCGTGCGCGGAGGCGTCCGGCCGGGGAGAGGGGCGCCGGGCGGACCGGCGCGCGCGGCAGCAGGGCGCCGCGGGCTCGCCTCTACCGGCGCTCACCGCTCGCCGAGCTGCGGATTGCCGGGACGCGATGGCGTGACTGCCGAGTTCTTGTCGCGTTGCAGAAACGGAAAGGGGCGCGGTCACACTTGTTCATCCGCCCCCATCACCCGGATGGCGCATACCCAGACCAACATCGGCAGCGTTTATGGAATATGACAACAGCAAAGCCCCCCTTCTTCTTCCGCAGGCCTCCAGGAGAAGACGGACGGGGAGGTGGTTTTCGAACCGGGCCTACCCGGATCGGAAAGTGGACATTCACCCCGGGATCAACCGGCGGCGGCGAGGTCAGGAACGCAACGCTGGGCGACGAGGGCCGGGAGATCGACCTGCGCTACACGTCCTCGGTCTTCGAGGACTTCCTCCACACGATGAGAACGATCCAGGCCGAGTTCGACCGGAGGTCGGCGACCACCGCGCCGTCGGCGACGGCCCTTTGCGAGCGCCCGGGCGGCAGCTCCCGTGTATGAGCCGTACGGATACCCGGACCTGCACGGCTCCCACCCCCCGCCGGACACCACCGTGTTCTGGCGCCGGCCGGAGCCCGGGGAACCGCTCGGCGGGACCGGAGAGGACAACCGGCCCTGGGATCCGGTGGAGGAGCTCGCGAGCCTCCTGCAGGAGAGCGCCGCGCCCGGCCCGACAGAGCCGCCCTTCACCCGCGCCGGCTACGACGGCTACGACGGCTACGACGGCACCGGTGAACCCGTCAGCGCCATCGGGCTCGTCGCGGGACTGAAGCAGAGCCCCGCCGAGCCGCCGCCCACACGAGCCGTCAGCGGCCACCGCCGCAACGCCTCACGGACGCCGGTGACCACCCTGCTGCAGACCGGCAGCCTCTTCACCGCCGTGCTGGTCGCCGTCATCGCAGCCGTGGTGAGCGTCCTGAGCGGGCTGGTCATCTGCGACGCACTGCGCCACAGCGCAGGACCCCACACCGCCAGCGAAGTGGTGAGCTGGTGGCCCCTGCTGGTCTACGGACCATGGATGGTCGCCTCCCTGTCCATCCTCAGGTCCGCCCTGCACCAGCGCCGCGCGCTTCACTCCTGGTCGATCGTCCTGCTCTTCTCCACCCTGGCGACGCTCCTGTGTGTAGCCCAGGCACCCAGAACACTCGCCGCCGCAACCTCCTCCGCGCTTCCCGCCGTCGCGGCACTGGCCTGCTTCCAGCAGCTGGTCCGCCAGATCACCCTCACCCGGCCACCCCGCCAGGCCGCTCCACGACACCGCACCCCCTCCCCCTCCGTCCTGCTCGGAGCGGGACCAACACCCGCCGCCCGACGCAGCCCGGAAGGCATCCGGCCCGCCCGCTCCGTAACAGACAGAGGAACCGACCACTCCGCGTCCAGCAGCCCCAGATTCGGATACGGCGCATGAGAGCCGTACCCGGACGGCGGTGTCCTTCCCACAGGCCGAAACTACAGCTACACACCCGGCAACAGGCACACAGGCACGGGCAGGGACACGGGCAGAGGAAGGGGCAGGGACATGGCCAGCGAGATGGGCAGGGACAGGGACACGGGCAGGGGAAGGGGCAGGGACAGGGAGATGGGCAGGGGCAGGGAGATGGGCGGGGGCAGGGGCAGCGAGCCGTGTCGTGGCGGCGGCCCGGGGGTAGCCGCGGCGTTCCTCCGCTGTCCGCCCGCCGCGAGCCGGTGAACTCCCCCCGCAGGACCGGGCCCTCAAGTCCCTACCGCCGGTGGCCTCTGACCGGCCGCCAGCCCCGCCCCCAGTCCAGATCCAGATCCAGATCCAGGTCCCGACGAGACGAGGTGCTGATGGGGACGCTCAATACAGGTGACACGCGGCGGGGTTCTGCCGCCCACCTGACGGCAGCCACCGTCCCGCCGGACCACGAGACCGCAAGGCCGGGCGTCCCGTGCGCGGCGACCGCCAAAAGCACAGGCGGTGACAGCCGCTGACTTCCTGGACAACCCGGGTCCTTCCACACGATCAAAGGGAACGCACGCCTGCACCTTTGAAACGAAGATCGAAACCGATGGTCACGGGCCGGACACAGACTCTGCCCGACAGTGTTCGCCCAGCCAGAAACCCGCCCACAAGGCTGTGACCCCAGGGTCTGCCCCGCATGGCGGACATCCCGATGCCGCGAAGCGGTCCGACAGCTGCGGCGAGGACGCCCGCAGCCCGCCGAGCGACCGCCGCCGCCCAGCAGACCCGTGCACCCACGGGCCAGTACCGGTGTACCCAGGGACCGGTACCGGTGTGCCCAGGGGCCGGTGTGCTGGCACTGGGGCCACACCTCGACGGACCAAGCCCGGCCGACCCACAACGCGCTCCGGCCCCTACCCCCACCTCCCACGCCTACCACGAAAGGCAAGAAACACCGTGTACGAAATGACCTACACCGAACGGATCCAGTACAAGCAGCGCCAGGACGCCGCCTACCAGGCCGGCGAAGACGCCGTCACCAACCTCCGCACCGCCCTCGCCCTCGCCGGCATGACCCTCCCCTCCCTGCACAACGACGGACCAGTAGCCGGCCACGGATTCGTCCGGCTCGGAGGATGCAACGCAGCCTTCGCCAACCAACTCGCCGAACTCATCACCGCAGGAGCCAGCGCCCTGCAACACCAACGCTAAAAAGACGAACAGCCCCCTAAACCACAGGCAGGGGAGCCCCTGCCAGCACCCGCTCACAGTGCCGCCACGAGGACACTCCCAGCCGGGAAGCGTCCACGGGCGGCCAGTGGGAACACAAGAACGGTCACCGCCCATCCGGTCCATCAGGAGATCCCCGACGCCGGACACGGACAAGAACACCGCACACACGGGCCACGTCGAAGCCAAGACCGAGGAAAGTGGAGGCGACCGAAGCCAGAGGTGGGTGGGGACGATCGCCTGCCGGAGGGAGGGGCGGCCGACCGAGCAGGCGGACAACTGGCTCCGGGTGATCCGGTCCCCCCCGGACGCCGGATAAGCCATCGGATCCCCGGCAACGCAACGGCGGGGCCAAGGGGGCGCACCACGCCCTGGCCCCGCCGTGTTCCCGCGCCTCGGGGGCTCGCACCCGGCTTCCCACCTGTCCCTGGCTGGGAGGATGGGCAAGGTGCCGGGGAGGCTGGTGTTCGCCCCCACCGAGGCCGGCGGTCAGACTTCGCCGCGCCAGGAGCCGCTCTCGCGGCCGCGGTCCTCGATGTACTCCTTGAACCGCTTCAGGTCACCGGTGATCTGGCGCTTGACGACCCCGAGCTTGTCGCCGACGTTCTCCGCGAAGCCCTCCGGATCGTAGTCCAGCTGCAGCATCACCTTGGTCTTGTTCTCGTCCAGGCGGTGGAAGGTGACCACACCGGCCTGCTTCACATCACCGCCCAGCGTGGTCCACGCGACCCGCTCGTCGGGGATCTGCTCGGTGATCTCCGCCTCGAACTCCTTGGTCACCCCGCCGACCTTCGTGACCCAGTACGTCATGGTGTCGGTGCGCTGCTCGATCCGCTCCACTCCGTCCATGAAATGAGGGAACGACTCGAACTGCGTCCACTGGTTGTAGGCAGTACGCACGGGGACGTTGACCTCGACGGACTCTTCGACCTGCGACACCGGAACATCCTTCCTTTTCGCCGACCGGGCAGTGCCCGGCCGTACCCGGGGAGCCCTTCCCCTGCCCATCCCAGTGCCCCCGTTTCCCGTGCCCATGACCCCCGAACAGACGTACCAGCGAAACGGCCCGCCGCTACGGTGCGGGATCAGGACAGGCGTGGTAATGCCGTCCGGGCAGAAGTACTGGACGGTTCTGGAGGACGACCTGGAGGTCGTCGCGGTCGCCCTGCGCTGTCCCGACCGCAGGAACTGGGCGCTGCACGTCCCCGCACCCGGCGTGCTCGTCTGCCGTTTCTGCCATCGGGTCCACAATCCGATCCACGGCGCCGAGGCCTACTCCATGGAGATCCTCAGCCGCACGTGGGAGGCGGATATCGAACACGAAGCACCGAACAGCACGCCGCGCTGCGGGCGCTGGGCGTCGAGTGGACCGTTTCGTGATTACCGGCTCTGCAGTTTCGCGCGCTAGTTGTCAGTTGGTCGAGGAGGTCGGCGTCGCTCTCTGGCACTGGACGGCCAAGGCGGCGGCACACATCACGGTGGAGCCGCAAGGCGGCGGCATGGTCAGCAGGGTCCATAAGGGCCGACAAACGAGGATTTTCCGGCCGGGCTTGGGCATCCACTAGCGCGAGTATTTCCAGTTGGTCCAAGTATGAGAGCCTGTCCAGCTCTCTGCGGCCTGTCTTCTGGCCAAGTTCCAGCCAGGTGGTCACACGTCCCTCGCCGGCGGCCTTCCTCAAGGCGCCGCGGACGAAGTCAGCGAGGGACACCTCCGGACGCCTGCACCAGGTGGCGGACAGCGTGACGGACACGGCCAAGGACGTCGGCGGCACCGCGCAGGAGACCGTCTAGCAGGCCCCGGCCCAGATCAGGCGGCGGACCCAGGGCAGCCCCTGGCCGCCGGTCTGATCGCTTTCGGCGCCGGCATGCTCGCAGCCGCGCTCCTGCCGACCACGGAGCCGAGGAGCGTGCGGGACAGCAACTGCGGGAACACTCCGACGAGCTCCTCGAACCCGTCAAGCAGACAGCCCTGCAGGCAGCCCAGGAAATCCGCGAGGAGATGAAGGAACCGGCAGCCCAAGCCGTCGAATCGGTGAAGAGCACCGCGCAGGAAGCCGTCGCGACCACCACCGACCATGCGCAGAGCGTCGGCCAGGAGACCGCCGACGGGCTGCGCCAGGTCGGCCGTGACACCGCCGACGGGGTACGCGAAAGTCCCGGCACACAGCGGCCTCCCATGCAGTGAAGACTCGACGGAGCACGCGAGCGTCGCCCGCCGCCGGGTTGGGCAACGGGCGAATTCGGGTCGAAGCTCGGATCGTCAGAGGACGGTGCTGCGCCCGGTGGACGCGCCTTCCTTCGCCGTGGTGGCGTGCTCGTCAGCTGCCGACGGCGGTGACGCCGAACATCAGGGTGCGACGGCTGACGTCGTAGTGGACGGTCGGTGTGCTGCGCAGGAGGTCTTGGAGGACGTCGGCGTCGTCGGCGTCGAGGGTCAGCACTTCTTCCCAGGCGCCTTCGTCGAGTACGAGTTGCAGGGTGAGGGTGCCTGGGGCAGCGGGCTCGCCGGCAACCCAGCTGAACTGGTAGTGGCTGAGTTGGCGCACCTTGATGCTGTCGTCTGTGACGGGTTGCGTCACCTTGGGCGTGGCAGCTCTGGGCATGGCGTCTCTCCTCGCGTGGAGTGGTGGCAGGGCTGGTCCGGCCCCTCCCCCGGGGCTTGGCCGGAGAGGTCAGCAGCGGCCCGTCATCGGGCCGTGGTGGCTGGCCCGGCGTACGGCGGCCATACCTGCACCGCCTGCCATGGCCAGGGGCGAGACGGCCCGCCGCCACATGCCCGCCTGCTGCTGCTCGGGGCGCTGCTGCTCTCCGTGCAGGGCGTTGAGTACCAGCATTCCGGCCGTCAGAGCCGGTACGGCCCACTGCAGCAACGCCAGGTGGCGGTGTGCCTGGTTCAGTTCCACGGGGTGGTCGGCTGCCGCCTCTTGATCCTCGGAGTCCGGGGACGAGGCCAGTTCGACTTTCTTTCCGAGGACGCGGCTGTAGGCGGTGGCGGCGAGCGCGGCTCCGGTGAGGACCGTCTTGGCGATGGTGGAGGCACCGACGCCCTTCTGGTAGGCCACCCGGGCGCTGTTGGCACCCAGAAGTCCGGCCCCACCCACCAGATGCGCGCCGATTGCGGCCGCGTTCACCGGAGTCCAGGCGGCCCAGCCGGCACTGGCGATGCGTGAAGCGAGTCCAGGCTCATTTACGGCGTTGCCCGCCGCCTTGTTCAAGGCGACCGCTCCCATCAGAGAGCCCCCGAACCAAGCCGCCAAGCCGATGTCATGCAGACTGCGCATGGCCGTGTTGCGGTCAGACATGTGAATCCTTCCAGACACACGTTCCTGCACTTGCAGGGCACGGCAGCCAGCCTCAAGGTGGGTGGCCTCGTCGGCCACCGGAGGCAGGCACATGGGCGAATGGCTTCCGTCTGCGGATGTCGGGCTATGTCTGGTCTTGCTCGGCTGGTAGTTAATCCGCCTTTCAACCATAGGATGAACATCCGGTGCGAGAGGGGCTTTTTGCCCTGTAATAAGGCGAAACAATGCCTGAGCGTCTTCTTGGCTGGTCCTCGACCATGGGGGCGTCCTGGATCGGGACGAAGGATTCGCTGGTCCCGAACAGGCCGGCCTTGACGCTGACCCATTCCGGCTGGCCGGTGGCGTCGTCGAGGAAGACGCGCTTCGCCTCGCCGATCTTGTTCCCGTCGGTGTCATAGACCGGGTGGTCCAGCACAGCCGGGGTGGGCGCCGCAGCCGCAGTGGGCTGGTCGGACGCGTGCCCCGCGGGCCGCCGGAACGCCGACTTCCCATGGGCCCAGCCGGCTCCTTACAAGATTCCCGGGCCCTCAGACCAGTCCGTCTCCGGCGCCGAACAGCGGTGCGTAGCCGGGTGGGAGCTGGGTGAGGAGGCGGCGCAGCAGGTCCTTGTTGGTGATGTCTGCCAGGGTGCTGAGGACAGCGCCGGCGTCCCACTGGGCAGTGTCAGGGGTCGCGCCCTCGATGAGGAGGGCGAGGGCCTGGACGAACTCCGGCGGTGTGAGCGGCTCCGTGGCCGGCAGCGGGTCGAGGAGCAGCGGCATGCAGGAATCGGGAAGTTGGCCGGCGAGTTCCTTGCGCGTGGTGTCCCCAAGGTGGGCCCCTAGGGTGCTGAGCACCGCACGGGTGACCCGCTCGGCTTCGCGCGTGGTGGTGTACTGGCCGCGGTCTTGGACTTTGGCCAGGAATGCGTCCCATGCGATTGCCACGGCGGGTCTCCCTCATTGACGTGCGGGCTCATGTCACCTCTGCAGGACCAGCCTGCCCCGGGCGGCCACCCCCAGTCCCGCAAACTCGCCGACACAGGGCGCACCATCAGGGGACACACACTGGCCGCACAATTTCCGCCCTCGTCAGAGTTCCTCATCGCGCAGATCTTCCGCGTCGCGCTGCCGGTCGTCCTCGCGGCGGGGGGAGGACGCATCGACTCCTGGTTCGGGGGACGGATGGGCCGGGTACAGCAGGTCCTTCCCGGGACGTCCCACGCGCCCCTGCTCCTGGTTGCCCTTACGGGGCCCGTGCCGCTTGTCCTGCTTACCGTCGCCGCGATGTGAATGTGGTCGTCTGCGTGCCGCACCGCGATCCACCGGCAGGCCTGCTCGTCACCGTGCTCCGCGATGCCTGCGGCGTCGACCATCACGGCCGCGACCTCTGCCCATTCCGCGTCCGACAGCACGCGGTCGCCGGGCGCGTTGCGGACCGAGACGTGCCACACGTGCTCCTCCGGTTTCGGGCCGCGCAGTGCCTCCACGGGGGCATCCAGGAGCAGCGCCAGATCTGCCAGCGCCCCATGCGGTCCGGGGCGCGGGCCGGGCACGGCAGATCCGGATCCCAGGCGGCGACGAGGTGCGGGTCGATGTGCTCGTCGCGGTCGCCCGGACCGAAGAGGTAGTCCAGGAGGTCGATCGTTGTCGAGCCCGACTCCGCCTTCTTCGGCATCACGACCGGGGGCGCCTCTCCCGCATCACCTGGGCCGTCGCAGCGTCCACCCGCGGCACCGCTTTGAGGGCCTGCTCCAGCACCGCGGCTGCCGGGTCCGGGACACCGGCAGCCGGCTCGCTGGCGGCCGGAACGCCGGCGGTCAGGGCGCGGAAGCGCGGTCACGGTCTCCCGCAGGTGGACCCGGGCCTGGATCAGCTCCCGAAGGACGTCCGCGGCGTCCCGCGAGACCGGCACCAGCATGTGCTGCGCGACCGCCATCACCTGACGTCCCCGACGGTGGCTACAAGAGCGTCCGCGGGAGGGCCAAGGGAGAGGTGATGCGGGGAGCGCGCTGGATACGGAACCGTGCGACCCATGCGCTGCCCCTCACGGTTCAGCGGACGGGCGGTCTCAGCGTCCCAATTCAGTTGCCGCTCACCGTTGAGCCCGTGGTCGTGCGCTGGCTTCGAGCCGACCGGCTGCCGCCTGAGCCGCCGGACTATGTCGACGCCGGCGGTCGGGCGGCGTACGACAAGACCTTCGCCGACCGGCCCGTGAACGACCCCGTGGAAGGCATCGCGCAGTGGTTCGCCAACGAGCACGGCCGAGCCGGATCACACCTGCGCGGGATGTAGCCGCGGAGTGTGCCGCGCGCTACCGCGTGGTGGCTGCCTGTCGGCATGCCACCTGCCCCTTTCCATTGACTGAGGTCTGGCAATCCGAGTCGAAAGTCCGACGCAGCGGCATAGGATCCGGTGGGCGGGACAGCGGTTTCCTGCCCCTTCGGTCTGGCTGCTCGCCACGCCCGGTGTGCGGTCTCAACGACGGCCGGTGACGGCGGCGCCGGCGGTCGGCGACCCGCCGGACTCAAGCCAGCGGTCCACCCAGGCAGGCACGCAGTGGGCGAATTCCTCCTGGGCGGCATAGACCGTCGGCCGGTCCTGTCGGATCCGCCCCAGGCGGTCCCCGCGGCGGTGGATCGTGCGTACTTCCAGCGCTCCCGGCCGGTCCGCCCGTGCGGAGGCGACGGTGGTGGTGCACTGGTCGGTGTATCCGGGTGGCAGATGGCAGTTGCACTCCTCGTCCACGACGATGACGGGCAAGCCCCACTCCGGTGCTGACAGCAGCGCCGCCAGCCGCCGGTGGCCGGCGGCGCCGTGGCCTTCAGCAAAGGTGGGATCGATGATCCAGCGCTCACCGCCGCCGCGTGCGCGGCTGTTGAGCCAGCCGGTCACAGCCAGCGAGATCCCCAGCGAACGGACCAGGCCGGTCCAACGCAGCAGACCGCTGGTCAGCCAGGCCGACGCCGCGGCGCCCCGGTGGCCCGGCCGCAAATAGGGGCGCTCGGCCGGGTGCCACCGGTCGGTCCGCCCCTGGTGGCACGGCGTCGTCCCCCAGGTGCTCATCCTCTGGTCCTGGGTCTCGACCGCCCGCCGCCATTCATCGGGGTCCAGGCCCAGCAGGGTGACGGAGGCAGTCGTACCCAGCAGGCGCAGTACCACCGTCCCGTTCTCGATGTGAGGGCGCGCCCCGGGCGCTCCCGTGATCTCGCCGTACTCATCGGCGCGCGGCAGCAGCGCCTTGGCCAGTCCAAGGCCTGGGTGTCCTCGCCTTCGCGGCGATCGTCCACGTCGGGCTCGAAGCGGATCGTCAGGCGGTCGGGGCGCGGGTCGACGTACGTGATGCCCCACGGGTGGACCGTGGTGGTTTGCCTCCAGGCCAGAGCGGCCATCACCCGTGCTTCCAGCATCAGCTGGCTGGCATCGGGCTCCGGGATGAGCAGGGAGCCGGGTGCGGCGGCCTCGACCCGCGCGAGGGCGGTTTTCCATGGCAGCCCGGTGTACAGGCGCAGCAGCTCGGCACGGCGTTCAACGACGGTGGCCTTCATGACTCGGAGCCCCTTACAGCGCGGAGCTGTCCCGACACAGCGCGCGCGGCAGAGACCACGAGAATGTACGGAGCGTGTTGCGGTGCCAGCCGAGTTGGCTTTCCCACGGTGTGCTCGATGTCGGGTCGCGCACAGGGACTGGGACCCCGCCGGGCCCACCGCAGCGGATTCAACCACACCAACCGCAGACGGGACCTGGCCACCGCGATGCCAGACCGCCACGTCACCCGAACGCCGCAGACCCGCTGCCGTCCGCACCGGAGCACTCGAAGGAGTGCACCTGACGCGCCGGCGAAACCGGGGGTGCGGCCACCGTGTGGCGGTGAACGGGGATGCCGGCCGGCGAGCTGCTCCGAGGCGGGCGGCTATGCATTGCCGGAGACGGACGTGGCGGAGCCCGGCCCAGGGCACGGCTACGTCGCGCACGGATGATGCCGCTGCGGGAGACCGAGTAGGGCTCGTAGGCCGGGACCGGCCGCTCGGCCACCGGCACGCCGCCGGCGGCCTTGCCCCTTCAGGCGGCCGGGCGCTGGTACTGTCCGCGCTGCGGCAGGAGGCGCACGCCGCGAGCCTGACGGCCGTACCCCACGACGGCCATTCTCAGGTGAAGGACACCCGGGCCGTCGTGCCTGAGGGACGGTCCCGTCGCTGGATCAGTCCACCGCGCTATCGACTCTGCGGGGCGTGTGGGGGCCCTGGAGCGGAGTTCGATCATGCCGAAGGCCGGGGCCAGCGGGGCCAAGAGCCGAGCTCGCAGGACGCAGCAGGCGACTGGGTTGAAGTACACCAAGCTCCGGCAGCCCGGGGCTGCTGATAGGCGGTACGGGCGCGTCATCCAGTTCCTCAGCGAAAGCCATGAGGTCGCGAGCCTGCCGTACCAGCTCGCCGCGGCCTGGGCTGGGCAAGGGCTGCGTGTGCTGTTGCTGCACGGCTACGAGCCCTACCGGGGGAACCTCCGGCTGTATTCGAAGCGCGCGAAGGAACGCAAGGCCGCCGAGGCCAGGGCCCAGGCTCACCCCGGCCCGCGCAGCACCATCCTCCTGCTTCACGATGCGGCAAAGGGCCGGGGCCAACTCGTCGAGCAGCGCACCCCCTGGAGCGAGCGCGAGCCGGGCAACTCGTGCGGCAACGATGCCCCGCTGCGCGAGGCAGTCGAGACCGGGCGGCGCCACTTCGACATCGTCGTCCTGATGGGCCCGGGGTCCTTCCCGCGGGAGCATCTCGTCGACGACTTCGTCGTCCTGGCTCATACCGAGGGATTCCCGACCGAAGGAGGATCTCCCTCGTCGGCAAGGCCTCGACACCCGAACTGAACGTGTTCCTCTGTCGCCCGAGCAGAGCGCCGCGCTCCTGCGTGACCGCCACCTGCGCTTCCTGCTGCACCCCGTGGGTCTCCTGGGCATGATCACAGCCGAGACCCCGTGGGACACGGACCAGAGCGACCCGGATCCCGAGTTCGTGAAAGCCGTGGTGGCCAACATGGATGCGGTCGGACTGCCCCTGTTGGGGCATATCACCCTGCCCAGGAGCAGAGACTTCGAAGTCCGGATGGAACGTGATCGCAACCCATCCACGTTGGTCGCCGAGCCTCTTGACCGCGGTGTGATTGCGGCAGCACAAGCCATCCACCCCGCCGGGCTTGCCTGCTTCCCCGGGGCCCAGGTCAGGCCTTCGGTGGGAATGGTGGTCTTGGTCGAGACCGTGCGGGGGCCGGGGCGCCTCAGGCGGCGGGGACTGCCGCGCCGTCGTGTCGCCCCGCGTCTCCGCGAACGTGCACGCGCCGGTCAGGCGGCCGTGCCGACCTGGAGCACCAGGAGGTCGTACACGGGCCCTCCGGGCTCGCTGCGGCACCAGGGCCGCCACCCCTGCACCTTCTCCCCCGCTCCCAGCCCCCACCGGGTCCGGCACTCAGAGCAACTGCTCAATGTCCCGGCTGTACGCGGGGGAGCGCCGCCGCTTCGAACACGGAAAGGTGCTGAGTGAGGCAGGGGATGAGATCCGCATCCTGGTAGCACCCGGCATCGGATGCCGCTTGGTGAACGTCGGCTACGAAGAACTCGCCGAGTGAGGAGATCTTCCGAAGGCTTTGAAAGAACCGAGCGGTCTCCTCCTGTGTCGGCTCGACCATGCTTGACGCTGTGTACGTAACGCGCCAGAGCTCTGCAGCCTTCGACTGCCAGCCGCTGATCCCCGTCGCCTCAAGTTCGGAGTCGGCCAGTCCGTGATATATCCGAGCCGACTTGTGTGAACCCGCGTGACTGGCCGCCCGCACGAGGCGGTGCACGGAAGTTCCGGCGTCGAGGAGCTTCGTCGTCTGCTCCCTGAACCAGTTGATCTGGCGGTCCGTAGGGCCACCGATGAACTTGCCGCCCCACTCCTCGTCCCCGGGGACCCACGTTTGGGGCCATGCTGAATTCCACGCGCGGGCGACGGCGTCGTGGTCCATGTCCCGCCGCGCTTCCGCGACATTGCTCATCCCGAAGTAGGTGGCGTACTGAGCGGCCTGCACGATCCGCTCGGGTTCCGTCAACTCGGCCTCGGTGACGCCCGCGAGGCTTCCGCGGAACTCAGCAACCTGCTCAGGAGTCGGTGCATCCTCTCCCTCGCCCATACCGCAGTGCCACACAGCAAAGGCTGCTTCTAGCACCGCTTGACGCATGTCGAGAGGGGGGAGCGAACCGCCGGCGCCGACAATCTGCCGCGCACTTTCCTGAAGAATGCCAACCTTCTTCCACGCGATGCCGCAGCAGTACTTGAACTTGTTGGGGTCGAGGACCTTTTCGTAGCCCATTGCGATGTCGATGATCTCGCCCCAGACCCAGGCGGGCAGTCCGGCGACTCGGAAGCGTTCGACGCTCGGCTTCCAGTCTCCAGGCAGCTCGATGGCTTTACGGTCGTCGCCTTCGCCGTAGCCCCAACGGTTCCACTCCCTCAGGAATGCGGCGCGGTAGTCGAGCTTGGGCCCTTCCTGTTCGAGAAGGTTGTCGGCGGCCTGCTGCATGGCGGCAGCCCAACGGATCGCGTCGTTTGCCACGTCTTGAACCAAGGCGCTGTCAACGGTGGCGGAGCTCTTCCCGCTGTTGCAGGGCTCGCAGCTCGTGACGAGGTTGCCGGGGGTGTCCGTACCACCGAGGGCAACGGGGGTGACGTGGTCGATGCGCAGCGGGACAGCGGGCGCACTGGCGCCGCAGTAGCGGCAGGTGTGATTGTCCCGGCGGAAGACTTCGTAGCGGAGGCGCTTGGAGACGGCCATAGAGCATTCTCTCTGGCTGGTGCAGGGTGGTCTAGGGCCTGTTGTGAAAGTGGATCTTGCTCGTTGACGATCAGGGGTTGTGGGACGTGGTGATCTGACGGATGGGCAGTGGGCCCGGCTTGAGCCGTTGCTGTCGCAGGGCATCAAGCCGGGTCGTCCGCAAGTGTGGATGCGGCGGCAGTTGATAGACGGCATACGGTGGCGGACCCGGACCGGTGCCCCCTGGCGTGACGTGCCGAACGGTATGGGCCGTGGGACCGGGTCTATGACCTGTTCCGGCGCTGGCAGCGGGACGGGACGTGGGCGAGGATCCTTACCGGCCTCCAGGCCGAAGCCGACGCGAAGGGCCTGATCACCTGGGACGTCAACGTCGACTCGACCTTGTGCCGAGCCCACCAGCACGCCGCCGGGGCGGCAAAAAGGGGGATCTCCAGAAGGAGCCGCCCGGCGGGATCGTCGTCGAGCCGACCAACAAACGGACTCGGACGCTCCCGAGGCGGTCTGACCAGCAAGATCCATCTTGCGGTCGAGCAGGGGCAGAAGCCTCTGGCGGTGGTGATCACAGCGGGTCAGCGGGGCGACTCCCCGCAGTTCGAGCCGGTCCTGGAGGCGATCCGGGTCCCGAGGTTGGGGCTTGGCAGGCCGCGCAAGCGTCCGGACCGGGTGCGGGCCGATAAGGCGTACGACTCCCGCAGTAACCGGTCCTACCTGCGCCGACGCGGGATCAAAGCCACGATTCCGGTCCCGGCGGACCGGATCCGTAACCGGCTCCAACGCGGATCGCGGGCGGTCGGCCGCCGAAGTTCGACAAGGACGACTACAAGCAGCGGCACGCGGTCGAGTGCGGGATAAACCGCCTCAAGCGCCACCGTGCTGTCGCCACGAGGTACGACAAACTCGCCGTCCGCTACGAAGCGACCGTGCTGGTCGCAGCCATCAACGAGTGGCTGTGACCAGCACGCTTGTCCCGTGATAGCAAAGGTTGAGCGAAGACCGTCACGCTTCCTGCATCGAATCGAGATCGAGGATCATGTCGAGCGACCGCACTCCGTCGGCCCCGATGAAGGAGCCAGCCGACTGGAAGCCGTTCTTCTGGTAGTAACGAATGGCGCGTGGGTTGTCGGCGAGAACGCCGCCCAACAAGATGATCCTCTTCCTGCCAAGGCGCCGTGCGACGTCCGTCACGAGTGGGAAGACTTGCGTTCCCACCCCTCTCCCTTGGTAGTCGTCAGCCAGGGTGGGACCGAAGCGGCAATCGGTAGCTGCAAGGCGGATGCCGGCCTCCCGATAGCGCGCGATGTCCTCGGTGTGGAGATCGAGACTGAACTCAAGTAGGCCGACAATCCTTCCGGATGGCACTTCCTCAAGCACAAGCCGGAGCTTGTCGTAGCGCGCGATCGCGTCACACAACTCCAACGCAGTTGCGAGGCCGTACCCATCGAACGTACTCAGCCGCCTCGATTCAACCGACATAGCGCTCAAAAAGCCCGCTAGACGCTCCGCATCGGCGCGTACGAGAGGGCGGAACACCACGTCCGAACCGTCATTCAACGTCAGGCGGCTTGTCAGGATCACCGGGTCGTCGGCGACCTCCGTCAACGCAAGCATCCCAGCCCCCCACTAGCTCAGATCCGGTGGCACGAACCTACTGGTGATCAATCTTCGGGGCAACGAACAAGCTAGCTGTGACGGCATGGGGCGACTTTCACAACAGGTCCTAAGCTTGACGTTTAACGTCTCAGGCTGACAACGGCTCTGTCTCTCAACGGTCGGGGCGGCCGGGGCTGGAGTCCCTGGGTCAGTTGGTTTTGCCGATAACGCTGCGGGCGGCGAGGCGGAAGTCCTTGACTGCTTGGTAGAGGGTTCGCTCTCGTTCGGCAGTAAGGGCGGTGTCTTCTGCCTTGTGGGTGGTGTCTCCCGCGTGGGCGTTCTCGGCCATCCGTCGCATGACGTGCGAGAGATCGCTGGAGGCCTTGGCAACGCGTTCTGCGACTTCCGCGAGGGATGTCGGCCCTTCGAGGATGACGACTTCGCAGGCGCGGTGGACCTCGCGGGCCAGGGTGATGAAACGGCCTATCTTCTCGTCGATGTCGGGCAGGTCGGGTTGGTCTGAATGCAGCGCGTCGAGGACGGCGTCCATGGCGATGTCGCGGTCGTGGAGAGCGCTGAGGTAGCCGGCGTATGCGTCGCGGCGATGCTGGCGGCTCCATTGGGCGTGCTGGGACCGTGCCTGAGCACGGCCGTTGACGATCGCGGCCCCGAGGGTGGTGGCGGAACCGACGGCGGCGCCCAGCAGTGCGGCGAGTCCTGAGTCCATGGGCCCCAGTCTGCCGCTCTTGTTGTTCATCCAGTTCGCCGGGGCTTCGTGCCCTTCTCGTGGTGGGCGGGTCGGCTGTATCCCTCACCGGTGGCGAGGACCCGTCCCACGTCGTGACGGGTGGCCTGGTGACGGTTCTTCGAACCAGGTGGCCGACCTGGCCCGCGCCGGGACGGTTTCGGTGCACTGGCTGGTGACCCGGCCTTCGTGCACAGGTGCCTGAACCCTCTGCGAACGCGGGCGGGTGTCCGTTTGTTCGGCTCGGCCGGCTTCTCCCAGGGCCTGCGGAGGTCGGTCGCCAGCGGGCGGGCCAGCCGTAGCTGGGCATAGGCGGCGATCACCAGCCAGGTCCACCGGTCCGCCGCTTCCGAGCTGCGCAGCCGGGGCTTGGTCCACCCGAGCGTCTGCTTGAAGAGGCGAAACGTGTGCTCGATGTCGAAGCGGCGGAGAAAAGACTGCCAGCAGCGGTCGGCGTCGGCCTTGGTGGCGCCGGTGCCCGACCACCACAGCCATACCGGCTTGTTGACTCCGCCGCTGGGCAGCTTCTCTACGACGAGGCGGATGTTGGTGCCCTCGATGATGGGCAGAGGTCCGTCGTGGTCGAGCCATGCGGCCCGTCGGGTCAGCCGCGGGTGCAGCCGGTCCCACGCCTGCGCGGTCGCTTTCCCATAGAGCCGGGTGTCCGTGGCCGTCACCGCCAGCTCGGTGCCCCAGGTTGCCGGGTCGCCGAAGACGAACTCGCCACCGTGCTTGGGCGGCCGGCCGCCTTTGGGGTCGTAGACCCGCGGTGGTGTCGGCCGCCGCATCACGCGGTCCGAACGGAGCCGGCCGAGGATCTCGACGGGCAGCCCCACCAGCAGGTGGGCGATGCGCGGAGCGTCGTATCCCGCGTCCAGCACGACCAGGACCTCCGGGTCACCCGGCCGCCACTGGCCAGCGGTGACCAGCCGCTCGACGACCTCGCGGATCTGCGCTGTGGTTACCGCGGCGACATCGGCGCCGGGCTGCAAACGGACCGCGTCCAGCACCGCCGTCCAGGACGTGCGGCCGGTCTCCAACGCGGCCACCACCGAGTACGGCCAGCCGGGCACCATCTGATGCTTGCCCTCACCCCGGCCGAACGGGTGACAAAAGGCTCAGTCAGCACACGTGTTGGCATCCGGCCGCAACCACGGCGAGACATCCACCACCAGCACCAGCCGACCATCTGCCGCCCTCGGCAACGGCACCCCGACCAGGGCCCGAGGCAGCCGTGCGACGTCGATCCGCCCCTGGTTGAGTCCGCCGTACAGAGCCCCGTGACCACGACGGTGTTCAGGCGCGAGTGCGAGATCTCAGCGTCCGCACCGGCCCATCCGTGCATAGAAGCGCGTCGCACAACTCGAACAACGCGTCGCCCCGCGCGGTCAGGCACGCGTACAGCTCCGACCTGAACTCCGCCACCACCGTCACGCGTCTCGTTGAACGTCGTGCTCGACCAGTCCCACGATCCCGGCCTCCGTGCTGCATCGTCGCTCAGCACAGCATCGGCCGACGGCCTCTCAAATCTCCGGTGAACTGGGAGAACACCGAACAAGTACGAGCCCCGTTCGATGCCGGACCATAAACGACAAGCTGAGCGACGAAGAACTAACCGGAGGTGCTGGGCAGCCAGCTGGTAGCGCCCAACACCTCGCGCGCTATGTCCACCACTGAACGCCCGTCGGTCGCCACTCGCACCGTGTCCAGAGGCGTCTGCTCATCCAGAATCCGCGCCTTACGGGCGCTGCTCTCCAGTTCGTGCTCCAGCTCCGAGCCCAGTTCCCGACCGGTCAGCCGCTCACGAGCGGTGGCATCGGAGGCAGTAAGCACAACCCGCACGATCCTGACATTCGCACCCATGGCGCGCTGGAACATGGCCTCGTTCTCAGCCAGCACGCTCACAGTGTGCGTGTAGATCAAGCGGCGGTACCCGAGCTCGGCGTAGTTCGACCAGAGTGCCGTCAGATTGCGCTCCGCGATCTTTCTGCGCCGGGGGTCCCCCTCCGGAGCAGGATGTGCCTGCCCCATGAAGTCGCCTTCGACTACGCAGTGAGCAACCATCGCGGCGCGCAGACGCGCTGAGACCTCCCACCCCACTGTCGTCTTACCGACGCCCGCGCGCCCTCCGATGAGCAATACCTCTACTTGATCCATAACGGCACCCTGCCACCAGGGGGTCGAACTGCGCGAACCAGATGTGCGCGGATCAAGGAGACAGGCCCGAGAAGCAGCTCGGCGCCCAGCAGCAGACCCACCTCGCCAAGCTGGGCGTGATACCGGCTGCGGAGCCGGCCGCTCCGGCGTCGCGGCCGCGCCGGGCGTCGGGTTCGGCGTTCGAGCGGGGCGTCGACGCCCTCGCCCAGTACGCAGCCCGCGAAGGACGTTCGTCGTCCCCCACGGGCACACCGAGGAGCTGCCGGACGGGACCACTGTGCGGCTCGGGGTGTGGCTGTCCAACACCCGTTCCCGCCGCGAGGGCCTCACCACCGAACAACGGGAGCGCCTTCCGCGCTCGGCGTCGACTGGGCCCGGTAGATGCCGCTGTCCGGCCGGGTGCCGCTGTCTCCCGCAGCGCCCGAGCTCGCCGCGCTCGGGTTCTTCAAAGGCGTGCTGTCAATTCATCCGCCCAGTGCGCAGTCGTCTCACCGGGGTGTTGGATGCGGCACCGATCGCGCCGGGCCGGGAGGCAGGTTCACCGGCGAAATGGCGCTACACCCGCCTTCATTCACTGTCACGCTGGCGCGTGCGGGGATCACGTAGGTTCGTCCACCAGGTGAGCCGGTCCGAGGAGTCCTGAGGGAAGACGCTCTGCAGGGACGTCGCGGCAAGGACCAGGATCAGGCAGATCACGACACCCCACCAGGGGGCGCCGGCCATCGTCGCGGCCAGGCCACTGGCCGCCGCGACCGATGCGGGGACCAGGTTGGAGGACACAGCCATCGTCAGACCTCACTTCGCTCACATGTGCGATCCGCCTCTCGCGTTCGCTGAACTCAGACTTCAGCCAGGACAGACCGTGCGGGAGTGGGAAGGATGCGTTCCCGGCAAGCCGGCAACACCGCCCCTCCTCTGCTTTCTCCGCGAAAGACGTTCCCGGCCTGTCACCACTGCGTGACAATCAGTCAATGCGCCCTGCGGGCGCCGGTCTTTGACGTCCGAAGGGAAGCGGGCGTGGAGGAGTCCCCAGAGGCGCTCGCGCCAGGAGCCGCGTACGCGGCCGCGCTGCGCGAAGCGGTCAGCGAGTTCCTCCCGGGCGGGACACAGGCACAGATCGCCGAGGCGCTGCACTGCTCGCCGTCCTCCCTCTCGCGCTACTTGAACGGCGAACGGGTCATGCCCCGGAAGTCGCTGCGCGCCTTGAGGGTCTTCCTCGCCGAGGAGGGCGCGCCCCTGTCTCCCGACGTGTATGCGGAGCTGGACAGGCTGTGCGGGAAGGCCCATGCCGCCAGCGGCGGCGCCCCCGGCGTGAAACTCGCCCAGCTGGAGGAAGACATGCGGCACCTGCGGGCGCAGCACCAGCAGGCCCAACAGGTGTCGGACGCACGTCTGGTGTCACTGGAGGAGAGGGCCGACCGGCTCGCCTCACAGCTGGAAGCAGCCCTGGAACACGCCCGCACGGCCGAAGGTGTGGTCGAGCTCTTCGAAGCCCGGCTGAAGGAACAGAGCGACAGGTCTGAGGGGCAGTTGCAAGAAGCACTCGAGCGGGCCCGCACGGCCGAGGGTGTGGCCGAACTCCTCACGGTCCGCGGCCAGGAGCATGACGAGAGTCTGCGCCATGCCCAGGACTACATCCACCAGATCGAGGCGGAACTCGCCGGACAGCGTGAACAAGCCCGCCTGCTCCAGCAGGAAGCCGCGGTACTGCGCGCACAGAACCGCCGACTCATCGAGGAGCAGACCGCAGGCATTTCCGGGGTGTCAACGCAGGCCGGCGGCCCGGGCACGACGCATCAGCAGGCGGGCAGGACCTCCGACGGCGGCCACAGCACAGCAGATGTTCCCGGCCGGGAGGAGGATCGCAGCACGGCACCGGCAGACGGCCGGAGCGCGGCCCCGCAGCCCTCACCCGCCGGCCGCGACTGGGCGTGGCTGTCCACAGCGGGCGGTGTCGCCACCGGTCTGACACTCGTCATCATCGCGGTGTTCAACCACACCCCCGGCCCGATCGCGACGTCGATGCCGACCACCGCCGGCTGGTGGTTCCTCGGCAGCGGGTTCTCCACCCTCCTCGGCACGGTGACGGCTCTCCTCATCCACACCTACAAGAACAGCAAACCAGCCCTCACCAACACACAACCCGACACCACCACCGACCACGACATCGCTTACTACCAGCCACTGGCCTGAAAGAACGCTACGTTTCCGATCTCCGTGACCAGCTCGGGCCGACACGCGGGAGTAGGCTCGACGAGGCAATCACGCCCCTGCCCGCGCCGAAGCCCCGCAACACCCACCACCGCGGCGCCTCAACCCGCAGCCGCGGCCCTTCCCTCCCCAAGGGCCACATCCCCGGCAACGACATCCATGCGCAGCCGCTTGAAGCGGAGCGGGTGGCGCCAGACGCCGCTCCGGTCCACGGCGCGGTCGGCGCTGATCTCGGCCACCAGGTCGGGGCGGACCAGGCGCACGTCCAAGACGTCGCGGCTCCCCCAGGTCGCGGCGAATGTGACGCCCTCCCAGGGGTGTCCGGGGTCGGCGGCGGCCAGGTGCTCGGCGACCAGGTGGGCCGCCTCGGTGCGCAGCGGGATGGTGCGGCCGACCGTGCGCAGCCGGCCGTCCTGGTCGTGGCGGCCGAGGACGAGGAGCTGCGGGCGGGTCAGGGTACCGGTGATGGCGCCGATGATCGCCTCGGTGGTGTCCCGTCGTCTGACCTTGGTCCACGCGCCCCTGTGACCTGGCATGTAGCGGCTGGTCTGGGGCTTGCAGAGGATGCCCTCAACGCCGGACACGTCGGTCCACGACTCCAGCCATTCGCGGGCCTTGGCCGGGTCCGTGGTCATCGGACACAGGGTCCATGGGGCCGTCAGGGCGTGGTCGGCGAACAGGGCCTGAAGGCGGGCGCGGCGCTCCACATACGGCAGGTGCAAAAGCTCTTGGCCGTCGATCTGCAAGACGTCGAACGCCACGAAAAGGGCCGGCAGCTTAGCGGCCAGCGCGGGAGCGCTGCGGGCGCGGGCAGCGGCCCGACGCTGCAACCCCTCGAACGACAGGGCGCCAGCCTCGCTGTCCCAGACGAGCAGTTCGCCATCGAGGACCAGGCCGTGCGGCAACTGCGCCTCGGCCGCCGCGACGAGATCGGGGAACGCGCCCTGGACCAGAGCACCGCGGCGGGTCTGGAGCAACACCCGCCCACCCGGCCCGGCCGGGGTGAACACCAGCGCCCGATACCCGTCGAACTTCTGCTCATACGCCACCCCGAACCGAGCGGACGCACGGGCGGCATCACCTCGGCGGCCTGCGCCAACATCGGCTCAACCGGCGGGTGCAACATCACCTGGCCTCCCTCCTCGGCACTCCCCTCCAGACGCTCGATGCGGGCGCCGAGAGCAGAGTCGATGCGCAGGCAGCAGTCGTGGAGCATAAGGAGTTCGGTGGCGCGGCGCGAGCACGACCGGGTGCCGGTACAGCGGTTAGGGCGAGTTCCCGCCCGCCGCGCCTTCACCATGGAGCCGCTGCCGCTCGGGGGCAGGCCAGGACCTTGTGGACGGGGCCAAGGGGGAGGTGACGCGGCCCCGACGCCAGAGCGCGGAATCAGGGGCCGCGGACTGCACCGGCCCGACATGGGGGCCAAGCCAGCGCACGCGTCACATAACTCAACGCCCCGCAACCCCCCATGGACACGCTCCACCCCACCGCAACATGCGTCAACCTGACGCCGACGCTGAATGGGCACACGCACTTCCTGACCGGCAGCGGCACCGGCCACAGGTGAAGAGCAGGACGGCCGCGAGCGGTCCCGAAAGTGGAAGCAGGACCAGTGGGCGGCCGACAGGGCGCAGGCCCTGGCAGGACAGTCCGGTCTGCGCCCAGCAGACCCGCGCCTCGGGGTGCTGTGCCCCGCCAGAATGCCGGCCATCCCGCCTCGGACACGAGCGGCTCGCGGAGCCGCTCCGGGACTGCGGGGTGAACTGGCGCACGTCTGCGGCCACCGCGACTTGGTGGTCGTGGCGGCCGCAGAGGTGCGGGCGTCGGCTCCCGGCAGGGCGGCTGAAGGGGGATCCGCCCTTGCCGGGATGTCCGGGACGGGTCAGACGCAGATGCTGCCCGCGCAGATGCCGACGTTGACGGGCAGGACGGCGATGCCGAACTTCGTCAGGTACGTGTTGATCGCGGCGGTCTCCAGGTTCAGGAGCTGGACGGTGACGGGGGCGTTGACGTTGTTGTCGGCGACGTTGGCCAGGGCCACCTGGAGGTCGTTGAGCTGAATACCGGTCAGGACGTTGACGTCGCCGATATTCACGGTGGTGCCGTTGAGGACGTTGTTCACCGTGATCAGGCCCGAGCAGTTGACGGTGTGGCTCGGGCCGCCGCCCTGGTTGGAGCAGGAGTAGGGGTGCGTGGTGGTGGCGCTGTTCTGCTGGGCTGCTGCCGGCGCGATGGCCGCACCGGCCAGGGCGGCGGCGAGAGCGGTCGCGGTCGCGAAACGGGCAAGCTTCACAGTCGTCTCCTTCACGGGGTCCATCGGTCACCCCCAGGGGGCGTCTCCAATGGAGCGGGTTCTTGCGGGAACGGTGGAAGTCTTGGCGATCGGACCGGGTCCGCCCAAGGCGGTAACAGGGCGCACTGCCGCCCCGACGCCTCCTCGGCCGTCGGCCGAGCCGCCTCTGCAGGCCACACCCCGATCGCATCACGTGTCGGAGTGATCGCTGTAGGTTACCTTTCGGCTCGGCGCTGCGGAGGGGTCCTGGCCGTGGCGTACCCCAATCGACTGGTCACGCCAGGGATGCCGTCTTCTCGCCGACGGGCGTAACCAGCCGCACTCCATCCTTCAACCACGTCTGAAAATGCGCTCGGGACTGACCTGCGTCACGTGCCGAACGACTCGGGGGCGTCCCAGCCCTTGCATACCGGTACGAAGTCCAGCCCCTGGCCCGGGATGACCCCGATCAGGATTGTGGCGCTCACGGTGGAAACCTCTGGGCGGGGTACGGCCGGATGCGGTAGTGCCGGCTATCAGGAGCGGCCCTGTCGGCGGCGTACCGGGCGGTCTCGACAGGAGCCCGGGTCATTTTGGATGGGGCGGGTCGAGGAGTGCAGCGTGCTGCTCTGCGCGTGAGCGGTGCGGGCGCCGGTGGGGTAGGGCGGTGTCCGGCGCCAGGGTGCCCTCGCGGCGCTGGCCCCGTGATCCGCGCTGCCTGCGCGGCGACTCCTCCACCATCGGGCTGCCACAAGGGCGCCGGTAAGAGCGGCAGCGGTGAGGGCGTGGAGCCCTGGGTGCGCGGCTACGGATTCCTCCCAACTCACGGCTCTGCAGGGACGATGGCGCCGGCCGCAGAGGCCGGCGCCGTCTCTTGTGCCTTGTCAGCCGGGCCAGGTGCCCGTCAGGCGTCTGACAGTGGTGGCGCCTGCCCGGTCGACGGCGGCCTTGACGACGGCGAAGATCGCGCCTTGGAGGGCTGCGGCCAGAAGGATCTCCTGCCAGGAACGGTCCTGGTCGGTGGCGTCGGGGGCGTCATCATCGTGCCCGAGCAACTTCCACGCCTGCTTGAACGCCGCGCCGGCGAGCATGCCGCTGGCCGCGCCCAAGGCCAGACCGACCGGCTTGTAGGCGATCTTCGATGCCTTCACCGGCACCTCCGGCTGCGCCGGATGAGCAGGAAGACCACGAGCGCGGCCGCCGCGGCGAGCAGCGGGGTGCGCTTCGCCCGCGCCATGCTCACAGCCTGTCCGGCCTTCTCGCGTACGGGGTCGGGGGTCTTGTCCGCCGCAAGCTGTCCGGCACGGGACGCCGTGTCACGGACGTGCGTCGCGGCCGCGGTCGCCTTGTCGAGGACGGGGTCGGGGGTCTTGTCCTTCACCAGTTGCTTGGCCTGTTCCGCCTTGCCGCGGACCTGGTCGGTGAGGTGCGCGGCCTTCTCGGCTGCTTGCTCCTTGACCGCGGCGGCCTGCTCCTGCGTCCGGGCTTTGACGTCGGCTTTGGCGGCCAGTGCCTCGACGGTCTGTCCGAGGCCCTCGCGGGTGTGCTCGACCTGCTGGCGCAGCTCCTCGGGAGTGGGGGCGGACTCGCTGTCGTGGGGCTTGTCGCTCATCGCTGGGTCTTCTCCTTGATCTCGGCCACATCGGCCTTGACGCTGTCGATGGTCTGTTCAGGCGCGGGCGGCCCGGCCTTGGCGATCTGCTTCTTCCCGGCCATGGCCATGACGGCGGCAACCGCTGCCAGCACGGCGGCGACGATCAGAGCCGACGCCCATACCGGGAGCAGCAGCGCCACGGGGCGGCGATCACGGCCCCTGTCAGGGCTTGCGCGGCCAGGAACCCGGTCAGGCCGGCTCCGCCGAACAGGCCGCCGCCCACCCCGAACCGTTTGCCCTTGGCGGTCATCTCCGCCCGGGCCAGCTGCATCTCCTCGCGCACCAGCTCTCCGAGATCTGCTGCGACGCGCGGGTTACCAGTGCGCCCACCGAATCATCGGCGTTCTGTGTCTTCATGCTGTACTCCCAAAACTGCCTTACTGCACTGACCGGTGATGGCTGCACGATGGCGGCCATCGACGCCGCATAGGCGGCGCCGCGCCGCTCAGCTGCCCTGGTGGGTCCCGGTGGTGTCCTGGACGGGGGCGTCGGCGTTGCGTTTGACCGAGTCGATGCCGTTCAGGCAGGAACGATGCGTCTCGTAGTGCTCGCTGGTAGCGATGACCTGCCCGTTGGTCGCGATCAGAACGAAGTGATAGCCCTTGCCCGGCTGGTGCCGGACCTCGAAGCGAGCCGCCATGACAGATCCTCCTCTTTGAGATGTACACGTTGCTGTCAGGGGCGCGGTTACCCCGCGACCGGCCAGGCACCCGCCCCTCGGCGGCTTTACCCCAGGCGGCGTATGAGCAGGCGGGGTGTGGTGCGTACCAGTGCGGCCGCGGCCAGGCCGATGGCGGCTCCCGCTGCGACGTCGGAGGGGTAGTGGGCGCCGTCGTGGACGCGCTCGATCGCCACCAGAACCGTCGGTACCGCGCAGGCGGCGCCCGCCCACGGCCAGGTCGGAGCGACGGCGGCGGTGAACGCGACGGCCGCGGCGGTGTGCCCGGAGGGGAAGGAGGAACTGTCCGGCCGCTCCTCCACCTCCTCGTGCGGGAACCATTGCTTCGGCGGGCGGCGGCGCTCGATGAGCTGCTTGGCGACCCCGTTGGCCAGTACCTGCCCGACCGCCATGCTGGCGATGCCGGCCGCCGCGGCCCGGCGGCCCCTCCACCCGCCGACGGCCGCCATGAGAACAGCCGTGGCCCACCAGAGTTTGGTGTGTTCGGCGGCGTCCTCCACCGGCGGCAGTAGGCCGCGGGCCCAGACGGAATCCCAGGCCGCCATGCGTTTGGTCAGCCGGTTCTCGCCCGCGCGCAGGGCCTCCACGATCCTCATGCTGATCAGCTTCCCCGGCGCCAGCCGTTCAGACGGTGATCACGGCCGTGCGCGCGTGCCGCTGCGGTGGCCGCCTTTGCCTGGCCGCCACCGCAGGGGTCAGGCGGTGGTTGTGTCGGGGCTGAGGGTGTGCGCGACGAGAGCGTGAGCGACGGTGGGATGGGCTGGCAGCAAGGCTCCCAGGCTGGTGAGGTCTAGTAGCCGCTCAAGGCGGTCGGGGACGGCGGCAAGGACCAGGGTGCCGCCGACGGTCTTGGCGCAGCGGAAGATACCGACCAGGGCGTTGAAGCCGGAGGAGTCGCAGAAGGTGACGGCCCGGAGGTCCAGGATCAGGTGCCGGTGGCCTTGCTCGATCAGGGCCAGCGCCTGGGTGCGCAGGTGGGGGGCGGTCGCTATGTCGAGGTCTCCGGCGATGTGGGCCAGGGCGAGGTCGCCGTCGGTGTGCTGTGCGGTGAGGCGGAAGTCGGTCACGGTCGGCTCTCCGGCGTCTCGCCGACGGGGGCGATGGTGTGGGCGGTGGCGGTCGCGGTAAGGCCGTCTGCGGTGTCGGCGAGGGGGACGGACAGGGCCAGCAGGGCGACGTCGTCACCGGCTCCGTGGGGCGTGGCGTCGAGGAGGTCGACGGTGTCCCCTATGACCGCCGCCGCGCTGACGGGCCCGGTGCGCGCGGCGAGGAAACGGGCCAGGTCCTCTTCGCCGATCATTTCTCCGCCCAGGGTGCGTGCCTCGGTCAGCCCGTCGGTGTAGAGGAGCAGTCCTTCGCCCGGGGCGAGTTGGAAGGTGTGGGAGGCGAAGTGCGCTTCGGCGAGGGCGCTGATGAGCGTGCCTCCCTGGGGGCGCACCGCCTCCACCGTCCCCTGCCCGCGCAGGTGGTAGGCCGGGGGGTGGCCGCCGGTGGCCACCATGACAGTGAACCCGTCCCGCTCGTGCGGTTCCAGGATGCTGAAGACGGCGGTGCAAAACCGGGTGCCGACGGCCGGATCGAGGAGCAGTGCCGTGTTCAGGGACGTGAGGACTTTGTCGGGGTCCGGGTCGATCTGGGCGGCGGCGCGCAGGGTGTAGCGGGTCAGGGAGGTGACGGCGGCCGCTTCGGGGCCCTTGCCGCACTGCCCGTGCGGTACTTGAACGTGATCGCGTCGATCACCTGCCGGTGATCCCGCCACCGCCCTCCCCGCTTCGGACTCCGGTCCGGCAGCAACGGCTCGATGCGTGCCCACTGGGCGTCAGTCAACGACACACCAAACCAACGATCCGATGATCTGAAGGAAGCGGCCTAGAAAAGGGGTCAGGCGTCCCGATGAGCGCTTGGCACAACGATCCGGATGCTGCGTGGTCACCTGCCTGGCCAGCGAAAACGGGTCCTGCGCTCGGTTCGGTACCCGGTAGTTTCGACGGGACGGAGTGCGGCCTCGGCCATCAGGGCCGCGACGGGGGCCGCACTCCGACGCGTGCCCCGCGGCGACCGGCGCGGCCCTCTCGTCACGCCCGCCTCGGCGGGGCAGATCTGAAGGATGACGGCTGAGTTGAGGGCAGAGACCGTCGTGTGCCCGTACTGTGCGGCGGGCCCGGCTGACGGCCAGGCTCGTACGATCGCGGTTGTGGCCGGGTGTCGCCTGACGGTGACGTGGCATGTCCTGTCTTGTCCGCACTATGCGGCGGATCGTGTCCTGGCGGGGAAAGAGGACTGAGCCCGGGTCCTGTTCGCCTGAGCCGCGCCGAGGCCGAGGGGTACGGGCATGCGGCCTGACCCCCGTGCAGGTCCCGCCCGGCCTCTCGATACCGTCGGCGGGCCGGGCGTGATCGTAGCGCGGCCCGTCCTGTCGTTTCGCGGCGGTGGTGACCTGGGACTACTGCGGTCCGTTGGGGGATGACATGACGGCAGCGGACGGGGTCCCCGACGACGAGTGCCGCGGCGAAACGGCCGGCCTGGCGGGTAGGGACCCCCGCGCCCGCGCGGTGATCGAGAACATCGTGCAGGCGGTCCGGGAGGGCGACGACGCCCGCATCCGCGCCTGCTGGCCACTCTGGCCTCCGTCGCGGACACCACGGCCCTGCTGCACCTGCGCGAGCGGCTGTACGCACCGGAGTGAGGATGTGGTTCAGGCGGCAGAACAGGTCTGGGGCGTTCACCGGGCGCCGACCACCCCACGCCAGGCCGGGACGGCGGGGCACTTCTCGGCCTTCCGCGAGCCACTGGCGTTCGATGGCGTCGTAGATCGGCGCTTCGGACACCTGCCAGAACTCCTCGGCCAGCCGGGCGAATCCGGCTCGCTCGGGTGGCGAAACGGTTTTCTGCTCCATGCCCGGTTCCAACGAACCCGGGCGGCCGCTGTGGCGGCGCGTGACCGTTTTGTCATCGTGGTGCCGGGACACGTCGACGATCCGGCCGGCCACCGACGGAGACAACGAGACCCAACCGATGCCGTGACGGCGGCGGGATCCCAGGAATCCACGACGGCCCCTGCCGCCGTGGGCGAGGCAGGGGCCGCCACACGGACTCCGGCCCGGGGGGAGCGAAGGGCCGGGGGCACGTGTCGCCGCTCTCAACGCCTGCGGCTCCCCGGGGTTACGCCGGTTGGGCTCTTCAGGTGCGTACGCGGCTGTTGAGGCCGTCGTGACTGTCGGCGCTCTCCTCGTCGAACCAGTAGTCGCCGGCCGCGAGGTAGCGGAAGGAGTGCTCGCTCTTGCCGGGCAGGGCGACGGTGACCGCCCGGGTGCCATCACTGCGCGGTGTGAGCGTGTGGGTGCCGGGCTGCCAGTCGTTGAAGTCGCCCACCACACTGACCGGTCCGGGCGGGGTGTCGGCAGGCAGGACGAAGGTGACCTCGGTGCGGTCCTTGCGTGGCTTGCGTTCCAGCATGGCGATGCACTCCTGACAGCGGGCGGGCGGGCGGGGGGATCCCGCCCATCCTCGGCAACAGAGACGCGGTCCGCATTCCGACGCAGCCACCCCGGTTCCCGACGTCACCCTTGCGCCACGATCCGTAGCCGAAATGGTGCGGATCGTGACTGTCCGTGTGAACGTGAGGACGAGGAGTCCCTCACCCCCACATCAAGAGGAGTCGCCGTCATGGGCGGTACGCAGGACAAGCGCCAGGAGCCGGGCAAGGGCCGCGAAGAGCAGCAGCGCCCGCAGCGACCCGGCCAGGACCCGGTCCACCCCCAGCCCGGCCAGCCGTCCCGCGGCAAGAGCCCCGAGGAGACCAAGCGGCGCCGCGAGGAAAACCCGCTCCACGACGAGCGCGACCTGCGCGACGACGAGCTCTAGAGCAGGGCAGCACCCCACGCACGCAGGGCCCGGCCGGTTCACAGTCACCCCGGCCGGGCTCTGTCACGTCCCGTCCACCGCCGACCGACAGGCCCGCCCGCTCTGCCTCCGGCGAGCGCCCGGAAAATGAAAGGAAGGCTCTGCGCCCGCTGACCCGCAAGCGGTCGTCCTCACCGTTTGAGCGGGCCCGCCTCGCCGTCGACGCCCTGGCACGCGGCGCGCCGTGCGGAGCGTCTGGGCTCCCGCGCCCGGCCGCACACTGACGCCGTGCCCGCCGCCTCGACTCGCGTCCGTACCAGCCACCGGGTCAGGGAAGTCGTCATACCGGCGGCGCAAGTTCACCACAGCGGCCCGGCCCACCCGGGCGATCCATGCCACTTCCGCATGGCCCCGCGAAGGTCGGTGGAGGGAGGTGTCAGAGACCGTCTTCAGCGCGGCGTGGATCTGGTCGGTTGGGGTTAGGCCGGGTTGATGTTCTCCGCCTGGGGGCCCTTCTGGCCCTGGGTGACGTCGAACGTCACGCTCTGGCCTTCCTGGAGCTCACGGAAGCCCGAGGAGTTGATCGCGGAGTAGTGGGCGAAGACGTCCGGGCCGCCGCCGTCCTGGGCGATGAAACCGAAGCCCTTCTCCGCGTTGAACCACTTCACAGTTCCCGTAGCCATGTCTCATGCCTTCCAGTCGATGAACGCCTCCCGCACCATGCGGAAGGCGGAGGTGATCGCCCTGGTTCCTGCGGCACAGCACAGCAAAACGCCCACGCCGAGGCGTGGGCAAAGGGGAACTTCCGAACCACGACAGCTGACACGACGCTACACGCCCATACACGCTGTCACCACAGGAAACGAGTACGCGTCACGCCGTGGCAGGGTGCGCGCGGACCGCCGAGGACCGGCATGCGCAGCCCCCGCTCAAGCCGCGGCCGGTGGATTCGCTGATTCGGCGGCGCGGCGGTATTCGGCGTTGAGGCGCTGGGCTTCTTCGAGCTGGTCTTCCAGGATGACGATGCGGCAGGCGGCCTCGATGGGGGTGCCCTGGTCGACGAGCTCTCGCGCGCGGGCGGCGATGCGCAGCTGGTAGCGGAGCAGCATCTGAGCCGCGATCCGCCCGGCCCGGCCGCCGCGCATGCTGGCGTCGTTCAATCGTGCAGTAGCCAGTCGACGGTGACGCCGGCGGCATCAGCGATGAGGGCCAGGTCGCGCTCGCAGGCCGGGAGCCGACCACTGGCGAGGAGGAGCAGCCGGTCTCGTGTCATGCCGTCCACACGCCAACGCGTGATGCTGACCGCGTGGCGCAGCCGGTCCATCCGGCGCGTTGCGACCGGGTCGGCGGGCACCATGGTGTGGAGGTTTTCGATGGTGCCGGTCGCGCCGGCGACGTCGTCGGCACGCACCGCGTCTGGGAGGCCGTCACACCCCGAGCGGTCCTCGGGATGCGCTGCGCGGCCTCGTGGGGAATGTGAGGTATCGGTCATGGCAGGCACCTCGCAGGTATCGGACCCAGTCACAGCACTGCCGCCAGCACGGGCCAGTTCTTCCAACTCGGTCCCCGGTGGCGTCCCGTGACCGACCGGCCCCGCAAACAGCGCGGGCTGCCACCGCCTCCTGGCAGGACGTGGAATGGCAGGGAGCCGTACCCGTGTCCGTCGGACTCCCTGCCAGGCAACGGGCCTCCCCGAAAGGAACACCGCGGCATTCCTATAACGCCACCGGGGCCTCCCAGGACACGCCCAGATCCTCTGGGACGCCGATAGAACCGTGCGCGTCCGGATGGGAGGGGCTGTGGGTGCGGAAGGATGGCGGACTGCGGAAGAACTCCCGCAAGCCGCGTGGCCCGGGCATGAGCCGAGCAGGCGATGGTTCAGTCGCTGCGGCAGGACCCCCGGACTAAAATCCGGGCCCGCGATCGGTCCCCGCCGCGTGAAGTCCGGGCCGTCGTGGCAGCCCGGCCCCGAACCCCACCTCGGCGTCGGCGGCGCCCTGGCGACCGTATTGGGTACGCCCGCCGCCTCCCCTGGAGGGAGGGGAGGCGGATTTGTTCAGGGCGGTTGCCCTGCGGCTGTTTTGAAGCTGGCGGATCTGCGGCCGGCACCCTGCTCTCAGCAGGACGTCACACCGGTGGTGCTGTCAGTACTCGCCGTTGTGGTCGGCCTTGTGGTGGCTGTCCTTGAAACCGCCGCCGCCGTTGTTGATGCAGGTGTTGCCAAAGGCCGGGTTGAGAGCGCCGACGACGTTGACCGTGTTGCCGCAGAGGTTGATCGGAATGTGAATGGGCACCTGGACGACGTTGCCGGACAGCACGCCGGGAGAGCCAATGGCAGCGCCCTCGGCAACGGCGTCAGCGGCGGCCATCCCCGCACCCCCGGCCACCATGGCACCAGCGGCGAGGCTTACGGCTACCGACTTCGCGAAACGCGACATGGAGATCTCCTTGGAAACTGGACCCGCCGCAGATGGTGCGGCATGGACGCCCTCCCAACAGCACGACCCTCCCACCGGTCACAGAAGTTGGGCCGAATGGTGGCCCGTCCTCCCCTGCCGCCAATCCGGAGCCCCCGCCCCCGGCCCCGGCACCGGACGCGACGGAGGTCCTGGCGGCGGCGCAGCAGTGCCCTGACCGACCCGGGCGACTTCCTCAGCTCCGAGGCGTCGGAGGAGGTCCTGACCGTGGCGCTCAGTCGCCGGCAACAACGTCAACGCCCCCATCACCGTCCAGCTCCTGAACTTGGAGACCGCCGCGATCACCACGTACCTGACGATGCGGCCGTCCGCTGACCAGCCACGAAGTCATCGTGCAGTCGATCACCGCGACCACCACCCGCACGGGCCTATGTGTGAGGGCCGAACTGGGCACCAACACCTATCCGACCGGAGTCCGCATCAAGGACGCGGAGATGGCCGCCCTGCCGCTGACCAGGCATGCCTTCCATGGGGACTGGAACTATGTCCTGCACCCCCAGCCATCCCCCGTGATCCCGGCGGCCCGGACCGCACAGACGCCGGAGCCGGAGTGGGACCAGGCTTTGCTCTCCGATCCCGCACTGACTGGGATGGCCCGTCGGCAACTGGCCGACCTCACGGCGACTCTGGCACCAGACGGGGATATCCGGCGCGGCCGCCCGCCCCGGCTGACCTTCCCCGACCAGGTCCTGGCCACCGTGCTCCACCTGCGGGCCGCCCTGGCCGCGGAACCCCTCGCCGTGCTGTTCGGCACCAGCCGCACCGCCATGCACCGCATCCTCTCGAAGAACCGGCAACTGCTCGAGGCACACGGCATCGCCATCCCACCCGCGACAACCCCACCCACGGCCCTCGCCGCCCTTCATGCCCGGGTCCAGGCTCAGACCGGCGAGGACAACAAGATCAAAACAACGTGTTAATGATCTGCAAGCCTCAAGGGCTGTCCCGTGATCCCCGGTGGATCAGCGCACGGCGTCAGATGCGGTGCATCGCAAGGCGGAGGGGCGCCCCCATACTGGGCGTATTCGGGTGTTCTCGACAACGCGGCGAGGTGCCGTAGCCGGCGTCGTGCGCCCGCCGGGGATTACGGGACAGCCGTTAACCTTGCGACGTATGATCACGGTTGCCAGCTGGAACGTACTGCACCGCGTCCACGCCGAGAACTGGGGCGAGGACGTCCCGAGGCGTTGCCCAGACGAGTCGGAGCGGATCGCTGCGGTTACGGCGTTGCTGCTGGGACGAGACGAGCACGTCATCGCCCTGCAGGAGGTCAGCGGTGACCAACTGGCCAGCCTCCGCCTTGCCCTGACCGGCCGGACCATCCACGCGTTCAGGTACCCGCGCGTCCCGGTACCGCGCCATGGCAGTTGCCCACTGCGCGATCCAGACGAGTACCTCGTGCTCCTGGTCGACGGACCGAGCCGGGAGGTCAGTGCCGAATCCTTCGAGGATGACCCCGGGAAGGGCGCGCTCGCCGTCGAGACCGCCGGAACGCTGATCGTCGCCACGCACGTGAGCGGTGATCAGCGGCACACGCGTCAGCTGGCACGTCTGGCCGAACTGGCAGCCTCTCCCCAGGGGTACGCAACAGTGCTTCTCGGGGACTTCAACACCGACCGAGCCACCGTGGCGTCGGCTCTGGGTACTGGCTTCGCCGTCGCGGACCTTCCACCAGACGGCCTGCCGACACGGCCGCGCATGTCAGGCTCGAAGTCGCAGTGGATCGACCACGTGGTCGTGCGGGGCGCTGTTGTCGGCAACGCCGCGGTCGAGAGCACGGAGGGCCTCTCGGACCACCATCTGGTCCGCGCGACCGTCACCATGTGAGCTACCCGCGCCGACTGTGGGCAACGAGCCGGGGAAGAGACCCGACAGGAGGCCGGCAGCCGACGCCCCGGCGGTGACTCACCGCCCCGTGCTCAACAGGCCCGACCTGCGCGGTTCACAGAAAGGGTCATGCCGACTGCAGGGCTGGCGCCTGACGCAGAGACTGCCGCCTCACCATCCACCCACGCTGCGCCCCCGATGTCAGTGCCGGATCGTAGTCTCGGGTCCATGAGCAAAAGACCAGCGAAGGACCCGCGCGACGTGCATTCCTTGCTGTCGAATCCCAGTCTGCTTCTCACGACGGAACCGGCCCGTGTCATCGAGCTGTTGGGCCACGAAGACGACTCTCGGAGCCGGGCTGTAGCAGCGGTGTACCTGGCTTCGGCGGAAGTGCACCGGACGCTGGTGCCGGTTCAGCGACGCCAGGTGCTGATGCTGGAGGCTGCACGGTTGGGTGACACGGAGCTGGCTGCCTGGTTCGGGAGCGCGGATGTGCCGGGGCAGCCCGGTCCGGAGTGGGGTCCGCAGTGGGCGAGCGGCTCTGCTTCCGACCCTCGGTTCCTGCGCATGTTCACAGGTCACGATGCTCCTGTGACGGCCGTGTCGACGGCGGTTGTCGACGGTCGGCCGGTCGTCGTTGCGGGAAGCAAGGACGGGGCGGTGCGCGTATGGGACTTGACGACCGGGAACCTGCGGCACGAGCTGATGACGGGCCGTACCGACCCGGTGTCGTCGATGACGGCCGAGCTGCTGGCCGTGGCCACGGCTCTGGTGGACGACCGTGCCGTGGCGTTCACACTGCACGCTGATGGGCCGGTGGGGGTGTGGGATCTGGAGACGGGCCGTTCGGCGGGCGAACTCGTCGACATGGTGGAGTGCGCGACCCCGGCCGGACGCCGTGTGGCTTTGACCATGGGGAAGGACCGGACGTTGCGGGTGTGGGATCTGCTCACCGGGGCCCAGATCAGCGCGTTTGCCTGGGTCACGGACATAGGTGTGCTGGACGGGCGCCTCGTCGCCCTCACCGCCGCTGTGGACCAACCGGTCCAGGTGTGGGATCTGGTGGCCGACCGTCAAGTCGCCGAGCGTCTGACAGTCGTGGATGCCGTCCTGGTCGAAGGGCAGCGTCCTATCGCTGTGGTTGCTGAGGAAGGCGAGGTGGCGCGCACGTGGGACCTCGTCACCGGTCACATGATCCAAGGCGCCGAGCTGGCAGAGCTCGAGTTCTCTGAGGCGGAGCGCTTGTCAGGCGTGTCAGCTCTGACGGCCGTCAACGGCCGAGTGGTCGCCGTCACGCTCGACTATCAGGCCGAACCAGAACTTGTCGGGAACTGGACCGCCGACTACCGCGACAAGGGGGCGTCCGTCCGAAGACGTGAGACTGCGGTCCTGGGCGCGAGCCGGGTCGTGCTCTGTGCGGGAGCCGATCAGGCACTGCATGCCTGGGACCTGACGACGAGTCCTCAACGCAGCATCGACGGCGTCCGGGCCCTTGGGAGTGTCCCTGCCGGGGACGGACTGCTGGCCCTGGCCCCCGACCCAGGCGGGCGAACCGACCTGTGGGACCTGATCGCGGGCCGCAGAGGCGGTCGGATCAGTGCCGGGAACGCGGTAGGAGTCGGCCCTCGGGCCACTTCCCGGCCCCTGGTACTGCAGGAGCGAATGGTCTCGCTCGCCGCCGAAAAGGACGGCACGGTCACGGTGTTGGACGCGGTGGAAGGGTGGCCCTCGGGCCGGCCGCTCACCGGCCACACGGATCGGGTGTGCGCCATGGACACTGTGACCGCCGGGCAAGGAACGCTGGCATTGACCGTCGGCCTCGACCGGACCGTGCGGGTGTGGGATCTGGAGACCCGGGAGCAACAGGGCGAGCCCCTTACCGGGCACACCGGCCAGGTGTGGGACCTCGACACCACCGTCGTGGAGGGACGTCCGGTGGCCCTGACCGCTGGCGATGACCGCACGGTGCGCATGTGGGATCTCACCCAGGCCAACGGTAGCGGCCGGCACCGCTCCGGACATACCGGCGCCGTCGCCGCCCTCGCCACGACGATTCTCGACGGTCGACCTGTGGTCATCACCGCAGGCTCCGACAAGACCATACGGACGTGGGATGTGATCACCGGTCGGCAGGTCACCGATGCCCTGCGAACCGAGGCAGCCGTCATGTCGACAGCGGACGTGGACGGGCGCCCGGTCGTCGTAACCGCCGGCCCCGACGCGACCTTGCACGTTCTCGATCTCGTCACCGGCCGAGAGGTGCACCCGGCAACGCCCAGCAACCACGGCAGAGTCCTCGCTATGGCCACGGCGATCCTGGACGGAGCGCCCATAGCAGTCACCGCGGGCAGCGACCGGACCGTGGGGGTCTGGAATCTCAACACCGGCAAGGCGTTGTGCGCACCTCTCACCGGTCACTCCAGCCGTGTCACAGCCGTTGCCACCACTGTTCTGGACGGACGGCCCGTCGCGGTGACGGGCGGCTGGGACAAGTCGGTGCGGCTGTGGGACCTCACCACCGGCCGCCAGGTCGACGAGCCATTGACCGGCCACACCGACTGGGTGACCTCTGTGGCCACCGCGACGCTGCCCAGCGGTCCTGCCGCGATGACGAAGGGGCGGGACGGAACGGTCTGCCTGTGGAACCTCAGCTCCATGGCCCAGGTCGGCAGCCACGAACTCACCGAATCAGGTGCGAGCGGGGCGATGGCCGTCACCAGGACCGATGACGGGCAACTCGTGGCGGCCATCAGCCATGACAACACCGTGCGGTTCCTCGACCTGGCCACAGGGCGCAGGGCCACCACCGACTATCTGCTCCCTCTGCCCGTGCACGCGCTTACAGCCGGACCGCATGGTGGTCTCGTGGTCGCGTTCGGCCCCGAGGTGGCAGTGCTGCGGCTCCAGGCGTCCGGCGCTGTCGAAGTCGCGCAGGCTGATGCTGCCGCGAGCGGAGCCATACGCCCATGAGAATCCGGGTTGTCTCACTCGACGTGTGCTGCGGGGTTTCGTCCCTGCTCCCCCCGATGAAGGACCGCGCGGTCGGATCCTGTCAGGCCATCGAGTTCGCCGCTTGCCGACCCGGTACTTGTGGTGGCACCGGTCTGCTGTCGCGGTGATCGCGGACCGGGCGTACTCCTCACGCATGATCCGGTCCCACCTGCGCGAACGGCACATCCGGGCGGCGATCCCGCAGCCGGTGGACCAGATCCGCAACCGGCTGCGACGTTGTAGAGGAGATCCCGGGCACCCCCCTGGCGGTTCAACCGGTCGGGCATCGAGTGACGCTGGCCGACTACTTGAGCCGTATCCGGCTTCTCTCGAATCACGGGAACATCCGCGCCACCTGATACGGATCCGCTGCCGCCGAACCGCTACTCATTCTCACGAACAGAGCCAGAACGCCGTTTGTTCGTCGAACACTCCCACTCGCTGGACCGAACCCGTGCGGACGGCGCCGGAAACCCTGTCGGCGCGGCGTCTCGGCGGTCCGCTTCGGAGCGGGCCGCCGGTCTGGTCAGGCCAGGGCGTCAGTACGGCCGAGGGGGTCTCGGCGCCACGAGAGGCAACGGCGACGACCGGTCAGGCGCTGTCACAGCCCTTGCGCGGCTCTGACTCAACTTCTGTGGCGTGATCACTCTCCGTGGCTATCGGGAGAGGCCGGTTCGAACGCGAAGTTGCCTGAAAAGGGGCGGGCTTGATGCCCGGCAGGGTGAAGCTCCAGGACCGTGACCTGCCTATCGAAGATGTTGTTCGCGCCGCTCGCCGACGTTGCCGTGACCTCCGTCCACACAGGTGACGAGCGCTTATGCGTCGAGATCCGCAGTACGACTGACGGTGCTGTGTGCCCGCCCCGATTGTGGATCATGGTCGTCGCGCGTTCACGGCTCGTACCTGCGGTTTCCCGGCGATCTGCCGGTCTCGGGTAGACCCGTGGTGTTGTCGTTGAGAGTGCGTCGATTTGCCTGTGGGGCGCCTGGGTGCCCGCGGCGGACCTTCATGGAACAGGTACCAGGGCTGACGCGTCGGCATGGCCGCTGGACCGAGCGGCTGCGGTCGGCGCTTGCTTCGCTGGGCCTGGCGCTTGCCGGGCGAGCGGGCGCGCGGCTTGCTGGACTGGTCGGCGTCCCGGTCAGCCGCAGCACCGTCCTGCGCATCGTCCATGAGCTCCCCGAACCGAACCCGACGCAGCCGACAGCGGTCGGCGTCGACGAGTACGCGATGTGCAAAGGCCGCGCCTACGGCACGGTCCTGGTAGACATAGAGACGCGCCGACCGCTGGAACTCCTGCCAGACCGCGAACCAGAGACGCTCGCAGCCTGGCTTGCCCAGCATCCTCAGATCAAGGTCATCTGCAGGGACCGCGCCCCGTTCTACGCCGAAGGCGCCACGCTCGGCGCACCGCAGACCCTCCAGGTGGCCGACCGCTGGCACCTGTGGCACAACCTCGGACAGGCCACCGAGCGGTGCGTGTCACTGCACCGACGCTGCCTGCGCGGTCACCCGGCGGCGCCTGAGGCGGAGCCAGAACTGTCGGCGGAGGAGCCGAGCACTTCGCCGTGGCCGACCGGGCATCGCTTCGCGGACCGGACCCGCGCACGACATGCCCAGGTACACGCCCTGCTTGGCTGCGTAGGCCAGAACCAGGAACGTTTGTCGACGGGGTCCGGGAACAGGCTGCAGCGGTGTTGCCCGGGGAATGTCGGCGAAAAGGAGCAACGGGAGGCAACCTTTCGCGCGGCGGTAGAAGTTCTGCGGCGTCACGCGGTCAAAGTCTGGGGCTGGTGGCTTGGCCCTCGACTGCTCGTGTCCTGGCGGCGCGGGTCAAGGAGTAGCTGGCGGCTGAGCACCTGGTCGCGGTGCAGGACCTGACCAGACCGGGGAGCTGCCCCGACCGGAACGCATCCACATATTCGCGGCCGTGCTGTGAAGGACGTATCCAACGATCGCCCGGTGATCGACGGGCTCGTAACAGCAGGCGTATCTGACCGCGCTGGCTGGCACGGTGGCTTTCGACTCCGCCATCGGGCGGACAAAGGAGGGGAATCCATTGAAATCCTGGGCACGCAGAACCGGAGTCGCCCTGACGGCCCTGGCTGCCGTCGCGACAGCAGTCGTGGTCGCACCTCAGGCACAGGCAGCGCCGACAGGCACGCTGCGGACCTGCGACGGAAGTGACCCGAGCGGGATGCTCTACCCGTCGACGAAGCGGTCCGTGCGGGCCGCCAGCGGCACGCTGATCGAGCCGCGGTACAGCAGTGATACGGCCTGTGCCTGGGGCCGAATCCAGTACGGCCACAAGTACGACGAGTTGTGGGTGGATCGCGCGGCGAACCTCGCAGAGGCGAACGCCGGCCGGTGGCAGCCCCAGCTGGGCTGGATGATGCTGGGTACCGACACCTGGGGCTACACCCCCGCCTACGATGACGACGGCAGGGTGATGCGCGCCTGTGGCAAGTCGTGGGGCCAGATCGTCTGCACCGGCTGGTACTGACAGGCACCGATAACCCGTGGTGGGCGCTTCTGGCGGTGTCGGCCGCCAGAAGCAGCATCAGCGGGTCCTCTGGCTCGGCGTCAGCGTCAGCTGGCCCTCTGCACGGTCTCGTAGCGACGCCGCACTTCCGCTTGAGAGCGCGCACCGACATGCCAGTCCTGGCGTCACGGCGGATCGCCGCGTACAGATCTACCTTGGACTTCGGCGGCACCCCGGCCCCCTCGTCGTGCAGAGCACAACCATGGTCCCGAAGCAAGCACCACTCCGGATTTTGAACACGTCTATGCGGCTGGAGCCAGGGTAGTTGCTGTCCGCTCCGAGGGCTTGCCCAGCAGAACCGTTGCCCAGTCGGCGGGCCGGTCGTGACCGATCCGTCTCCCACGATCGGTCAACCAGCACGTCAGCGCCCTGACCGGTCCATGCAACTCCCGGCCTGGGCGGTGACCGGTCATCGGTCACGCGTCATCGGTCAGCCGCGCCCTGGCCGTGAAGGCCAGTGGTGGCCGTGACCGATGCCGTCCTGCCCACGAGCCCTGGCCGGGGTGGGCAAGCCGGTGTTCGGGATGGCTTGCCCAGGCTCCCCTTCGGCTTGCCCAGCACCGGTCAGCGGCCGACAGCTTCGGGGTAGCGGGAGCGGCGCCGGTGCGGGTCGTCGACGCCGATCTCGTACCAGGGCTCGCCCCGCTGGAGCCGTGGCAGGGTGTTGGCCCACACCGCGATGGTGATGCCCTGCACGGCGTCGGTGAGCGCTTGGAGGCGGTTGTCGAGGAGGTGCTCGGCCTTGCCCGCCAGGACGACGTGCAGCCGCGGGAAGGTGGTGGAGCGGGTGTAGCGGTGGCGCTGCCAGAACGGGTACGTGCCGCCGCCGATGGTGCCGCGGGCGCCTTCCCAGACGCGGTGGCCGGCGTAGCGCTCGTAGTCCCAGACCTCACGTGCGAGGCGGGCCTGAGACATGGTGCCGTTGTCGAGTTCGAAGAGGCGGACCTCGCTGGTCTTGGTCGGCACGGCGAGGACGGCGTCGGTGTTGAAGGACAGGCGAGTCTCCTTGATGGCGTGGTTGACCTCCACCTGCCAGTCGGTCAGGTACTCCCGGCGGCCGGAGAGGACGGTGTCGGTGTAGGCGAGGATCGTGGCGGTCACCGCCACGGCGTGCGGGCCGAACCCGGCTCTCACTGCCTTCGCGCCGGTGCCGGCCTTCGGACGGGACGGAAGCTCGTTGCCGTCAGCCAGAGCCTTCTGCCCGGCCGGGGTGAGGTTCCAGACCTGGTGCTTGCCGTCCTTGCCGTTCGTCTCCGCCAGCCCGAGCTCCGCCAGTTCCACCATGGCCCTGCGCACGCACGACCGGCCGTCCGACCCTGCTTCCGTGATCACCTGAGCCATCTGCCGGACCGTGGCTATCCGCACACACCCCAGCATCCGCAGGGCATCGGCCCGTACCTTCCCGGCCGTGGGAGTGGACTTCTTCCCCTTCGCTGGTGTCTCAGGGGTAGGGAGAGAGGTGTCAGCGTGCCGGGCAGCCCTCTTGCGGGCGGTGTGAGCTGCGGTGATGGGTACGACGTTGGAATCGTTCACGGCACTGGACACGGCACTGGAATCCGGGGTGTCTGCAGGGCGCTCGGCACCCCTTGACCAGGTCGGGCGCGGCTCCGGATCGGGCTGCCGGGCGCTGCTGGAGTACGTCATCGTCGAGGCTCCTCACGCGGGCGTGGGACTCCGGGCAGAGTCCCGCATTCACCTGCTACAGGTGCCGGGGAAGGCGATGGTGTGACGCCTGTTATCGAGCCGTGATCATTCGGTGGGCGCGGTGCAGAGCTCGGAGACGATCGTGAACGAGGTCGTCACCATCGGCACCGCCATGGCTGGCGGCATCGCCGCGTGCGTGGTCTTACCGTGGGCCATCCTGTTGCGGATCTGCCGCCCGTAGTCGAGGTACTCCGCCTGGCGGACGGTCAGGACGCCGGCCTCGGCGCCCTGCTTGATGAGCTGGTGCAGCGGCTTCTTGCCCGCGCCCGGGATGCGGTCGCGCAGCACGATCTCCACCGCGATCAGGGAGTGCATGACCGCCACGGTGGAGAACTCGAAGCAGTAGTACGACTGGCGCAACAGCTCCCGGGCCGTGCGCAGGACCGTCGCCGCGGCGTGGGGAACGCCGTCGGGCACGACCAGTTCCTCAACGAGGTCGTGCATGTCGGCGTACTGGTCGACGAAGTTGTGGGCTCGTTCGTCGGGGACCGGGAATGGCAGCCACTGCCGCCGACTGCGGACGGGCTGTCCTTGTCGTCGTAGACGCACGGCTGGAACAGGGCCGGGATCTTCTCGTCCTCCACGAGGAACGTGTGCAGCGCGACGGGCTTGCAGTCCTGAAGCCGGTCGATCCAGGTGTCGGCGAAGCGGCTGTCACCCTGCTTCACGGAGATATGGCCGGTGTGGTGGAGAGTGGCGACGTTGAGGCCAGGCTCGTAGTAGATGTCCAGGCTCATCCAGCCCCTGGAATGGTCGAACACGTAGCTCTCGTACGGGTCGCTCATCTGGTGCGTGGCCCCATTCGGCCGGCAGGCGGTTGGCCGGGGTGGGGGGTCGTCTCATGGTGGCGGGCGGGTGCGGTACCTGGGGGCTGGTGGCTGGTTCTGGCGTGGGGTGGCCGGAAGACGCACGCGGTCAGGAGGTGATGGCGAGGAGGATGGAGATGAGGACCCCCGCCACGCCCGCCAGGGTGGCGGTGGTGCGCACCGCGACCATCGGGTGGACTCCACCGCCGGGCGGTGCACCGCACCAAAGTTCGCTAGTGATCACTGATGCGATGTGGGACCGGATCGAGCCGCTGATGCCGGCCGATCCGGTCCGTGGACGACGGTGGGCCGACCACCGGCGCACCCTTGAGGCCATCGCGTGGAAGTACCGAACCTGCTCGCCTTGGCGGGACCTGCCGGATGAGCTGGGCCCGTTTCAGACCGCTCACAAGCGACTGATCAGGTGGGCCGTCGACGGCACCTGGGAACGGATCCTGGCTGCGCTGTTGGCGGCAGCCGACGACGCTGACGACATCGGCTGGACTGTGTCGGTGGACTCCACCGTCTGCCGCGCCCACCAGCACGCCGCTGGCGCCAGAAAAAAGGGGCGCCGGACCGGACCGAACCTGACGACCATGCACTCGGACGGTCCCGCGGCGGCCTGGGTACGAAAGTTCACCTCGTCAGCGACAGCCTTGCACGGCCCCTGGCCCTCCGGGTCACCGCAGGCCAGGCGGGTGACGCGCCGGCCTTCGAGATTGTCATGGCCAGCATCCGTGTTCCTCGTACCGGTCCGGGGCGACCGAGGACTCGGCCGGAGGCCGTCCTGGCGGACCGCGCGTACTCATCCCGCGCGATCCGAAAGCATCTACGACGTCGTGGGATCCGGGCTGTCATTCCCCAGCCGTCCGATCAGGTCGGTCACCGTCTGCGGCGAGGCCGCACCGGCGGCCGCCCGCCCGCCTTCGATGCCGAGGCATACAAGCAGCGCAACGCGGTCGAGCGATGCATCAACCGGTTCAAGCAGTGGCGCGGCCTGGCCATGCGGACGGACAAGCTCGCCATCGCCTTCCAGGCCGCACTCCACCTCGCCGCCATCCTTGTCTGGACCCGGCGATAGGCCGCCCCATGGCGCTCAGCTGCGGGGATGGTTCACTGGCTGGACAGCGTAAGGCCGCCGGGGAGGGTGTGTGGAAGAGCCAGGATTCCGAGTTCTGCTCACGGAGTCAGGAGACCGGAAGGCGGAGGCGATCCGTGCGATCCGAACGATCACCGGCCTCAGCCTTTGGAACAGCAAGCTCCTGCTGGACAGTGCGCCCGTAGCGGTCACAGAACCCGACTGGCTCGAAGCCGCCCAGGACGCGGCCGGTGCCCTTGAGGCCGCAGGTGCCCACGCGACGGTGCTGTGCGACTGGTGCGACCGCACCATCACGCGAGAGGCTGGCCCGCTTGACCCGACCCCGTGTAGCGGGCCATGGCCTCCCGAGACCTGTCGAGCGAGTTGCCCACCGGCCACGGACTGGGTACGCCCACTGCTGACGGACTCACAGCCAGACCTGAGAGACACGCTCTAGCGGTGTGTCCATGGCGGTGGTGTTCAGCTGGTCGGCAATCTCGGCCAGGAGTGCGGCCAAGGGCTCGGGCAGCGGCACGGCCTGGTCGCGGAGGACGGACAGGTGTGCGGTCCAGTCCGCGTGCGGTCCGGCGAGGTCGACGTCCGCCTCGTACAGGGGCTGGTCGCCGATCGCGGCCCAATCCAGCGGATACTCCGCGGCACCCCGCCAGCCGCACGCGCACACCGCGCGGAAGGCCTCGGCGCGCGGGCGGCGCGAGCGGCCGTCATAGGCCGTCCAATGCGTCGTCGACGGCACGTTCGGACCGCTCCCGACATCGAAGTACACCGGGCACCGGGCTCATCCCCCCCCCCCCGATGAGGGCACCCGCCGCGCCCGCGTGGACGTCCCCGAACTCCACCGTCCACCAGTCCCACTCCACCAGCACACCACCCTCCGACGTGGTCCCGCCTGCCACCCTGCCCCGCACGCACACCCGACCACACCGCAGCAGTCCCAACCACACACGCAGTTGGACCGTCCGGCCACGCCGCGGTCAGGAGCAGCCCGCAACACTTCGACGCGTCCAGAAGACCCCCCGGGCACAGACGAGCTGACCGCTACGCCCAGAAACCCGGAGCATGACGAAAAGGCCGCCACCCATCCCAGGTGGCGGCCCTCACCTCCGGGCCTCCCTACGGGGCGGGCGTGAACTCCACGTCCGTCCCGCCGCAACCCACCGGAGTTTCGTCGCAGTCCACTCCGCGCCGTACCGGCACAGCGCCTCCGCCGACTGGGGCAGCCACTCCGCGGGGGCCCGATCCGCCTTGCTGCGGTTCGAACGCGCCGTCACCGCCACCAGCGAAGCCGGCTGGCCATGGTCATTCGCGTACGCCTCCTGACGCGCGGGCGTCCACGCCGACGCCCCAGCTGACAGGGCGCGTCCTACCAGAGGTGCGGTATTCCTCGTCAGATCCTTCAGCGGCGACCGACCTCGGCCTTAGGCGCCGTTTCATTTGGCGAGTCGGCGATGGCAGATGAGGGCTGCGGCTATGCCGACGAAGGCGAGGAAGTGTTCAGCCTTGCGCTCGTAGCGGCGGTGGAGCCGACGGCAGCCTGCCAGCCAGGACACGGTCCTCTCGACAACCCATCGGTGGCGTCCGAGCCGTTGCGATGACTCGATGCCTTTGCGGGCGATGCGGTGGCGAATGCCGCGCTTGCGGAGCCATCGGCGCAGGTGGTCGTAGTCGTATCCCTTGTCGCCGTGCAGTTTCGCCGGCCGTCGCCTGCGGGGGCCGCGGCGCGAACGGATAGGTGGAATGCCACGCACGAGCGGCTCGAGACCGAGGCTGTCGTGCATGTT
>NZ_JBWKJU010000021.1:105800-136307 GCF_056432025.1 Streptomyces sp. NPDC045695 | reverse complement strand
CATCAGGAACAAGGTCTGCAGACATAGGGCAGACCCTGCCCATTGAGATCCTCAGTTGCCACCCGCCACACCGATCTCATTGTGAAACGATCAGTTAGTCCACCGGACTCGGCCGACGCCCTCGAGCGTTCCCCAGCTCGCTCACGGCCCCAGCTCGCCTGAGACCCACACCGCTGCCAGCCCGAGGCACGCCTTAGCGGCGGCGGTCGGCTTCGGCCGGCCGCCGGCGGGCGTTGGGGCTCTGCGCCCTCGCAGAGGAACTCTCGTTGCAGGCCGCCGCTGCGGCCGGGCTGACGCGCCGGAGGGCTGGGCGGGAGGTGCCAGGGGCGGTCAGAGGCGCTTGGCACTGCGCAGAGCGGCGGCGTAGTAGCCGTTGCCGTCGAGGCGGGAGGCGCCGCCCTTGTCACCGATGGTGGGGCCGTTGGCCTCCTCGCGGCTCGATATGAAGATCTTGTGGCCGTCGGTGTCGTTGCCGAGGTACATGCCGGTATGGTCCAGCCGGTCGCCGGAGCGGGCGTCGAGCTTGAAGAACACCAGGTCACCCGGCTGGAGAACATCGACGGAGGCCGGCCGGTCCTGTGGGCCGACGCCCTTGAGGGGCAGGATGTCCACGCCGGTCTTCGAGCGCGCCATCGCGTTGGCCGTGCGCGGCAGTCCGTTGCCGCCCGTGTCGGAGGCCATCAGCGGGAAGCGGGAGCGGTAGCCGAAGACGGTGCGGATGAAGCCGGAGCAGTCCAGGGCCCCGCGCTTGTTCTTCTCCGGCTGCTCCACGGTGCCGTTGCGGAACGTGTACGGGATGCCCAGGTAGTCGTAGAAGTCCGACTGCTCCAGGCGCAGGTCGTTTCCCGGGGAGCCGTTGGGGTTGAGCGGCCCGAAGGCCGCGTCGCCCGCGTACTGGACGCCGGCCGCGTCCTTCTTGGCCGGCGCCTGGTCCCCGTACTGGAAGGCGATCGCGAAAAGGTCGTCCTCCTCGCTGCCGTAGTACTTCTTGAACCAGTCCTGGAACCACTGTTCGCGCTCCGCGCCGTTGCGCCAGCTCTCCGGCAGGAGGCGGACCCAGTTGTCGGTGACGACGCGGGCCTGCGTGGTGGCCGGCTCGGTGAAGGTGCGGCTCTTGCCGGTGAGCGACGCGGTGCGCGCGCCGTCCGTGAAGGTGGCGAGGACGGCTCCGTCCGCGCTGCGCAGGACCGAGCGCTCGGGGTTCTTCAGCCGGTCCCACTTCTGGGCGCCGCTCTGGTCGCCGCCGCCCTTCTGCGCCCGGTCGGTGACGACCAGCACCTCGGGGGCCTTGGCCTGCTCCTCCCTGCGCAGCTCGTAGGTGAAGTACGCGCTGGCGGCCACCAGGAGGGCGACGACGGCGACGTGCAGGACGGGGCTGTTGCGGCGGGCGGGCTTGGCGGTCATCAGTGTGCTCCGGGCGGTGCGGGTGATCGGTGCATGGCGTCGGTCAGGCGTGCGGCATGAAGCCGAGCAGGATGCCCGATGTCAGTACGACGTACGTCATGAGGGTCGCTGACCCGGTGGCGAGCATGGTGGCGCCCTTGGGCTGGCGGACGAGCTGGTAGGCGATCAGCCCGGGCACGATGAAGCCGAGGGTCTGGTTGGCGTACAGCAGGGGGAACTTCATCTGCAGCACGATGACCACCGTGGCCTGGAGGAGCACTCCGATGAGGACGACGGCGGCGAACAGGCGCTTGCCGTAGAGGATCACGAACTTCTGGGTGACGAGGGTGAGCGCGTAGGTCAGGGCGGTGATACCGACGACGAGCGCGGCGCGCTGCAGGTCCTCGATGAGGGTGAGCGCGAGCCAGCCGGGGGTGATCATGCCGCCGGGCGAGAGGTTCGTCGTGAGGTAGCAGAGCAGGGAGAACAGCAGGCCCAGCGCGATGCCGATCGCGGCGATCTCGGGGGTGAGGACTGCGGGGATCAACGGGGCTCTCCTGGACTCTGCCACTGCGGGTCGGGGTGGGGCGCGTTCGGGTGGGGGGGCCAGGCCTGCTCGGGCCACGGCTGCTGCGCGTACGGCTGCTGCGTGTACGGCTGCTGCCCCTGGGGGGCGGGCCTCGCCTGCGGCTGCTGCTGCGGGTTGACGTACTGCCGGGGCACGGGGGGCGGCGCGAAGCGGGCCTCCTGCGCGGCGGTGAGGTCCGCGTACGGGTCCAGGTGCGTGGCGTACAGCGGCTGTGCGGGCGCGGCCTGTGCGGGCGCGGCCTGTCCGGATGCGGCGGGCTCGCGGGCCGGGGCCGCCCCGTCGGGCTCCTCCTCGAAGCCGGGCAGTTCCGCCAGGTGCTCCAGGAGGATCTCGCCCTGGCCGTGGATGTTGCCGATCGCGACCAGCGAGGAGCTCTCACCGAGATGGCCGAGCAGTTCGTTCATGAACTCCTCGCCGTCGCGCTGGTCGCCGCCGAGGTCGACGGCGCGCGCACGCCACTCGGACGGGATCGCGTCGATGGCGCTTTTGGCCGGGTGTCCGATCACGAAGACCTTGTCGGGCATCAGGTCGGGGATGATCTGGCCCATCTGGCCGTTCCGCTCGACGCGGTCGGGACGGCAGTTGATCACGACGTTCAGGGGACGGTCGACGGCCCCGAGGTCGAGGAGCTGGTTGATGTTCATCAGCGTCGACTCGGGGTCGTTCGCGGCGAAGACGTTGGCGAAGCGCACCCGCTTGCCGCCGGGGGACACGTACCTCTCGACGGACAGCACGCCCGGGTCCGGCGGGGCGTCGTACATTCCCTGGAGGGCCGTCTCGCGGTCGACGCCGAGGAGGTCGGCGACGGTGAGCGCGATGGCGACGTTCTCCTTGAAGGTGAACCAGCTGAAGCCCCGCAGCTCCTCGTCGCTGACCGTGTCGGGGTCGGCGTAGACGAGCGTGCAGTTCCGCGCGTCGGCCTCCTCCTGCAGGACGTGGAAGCGCTCCTTCTCGGCGGTGACGCAGATTCCGCCGTGGGGCATGGAGCGCGACAGGGAGCGCGCGATGTCGTCGAGGGTGGGGCCCATCTCGGCGACGTGGTCCTCGCGGACGTTGCACAGCACGCCGATGGTCGACTGGATCAACTTCGACTGGTTGATCTCCTGGAGGGCGGGCATGACCGCCATGCACTCCATGACCAGCACGTCGGGCCGGTAGGCGGCGGCGCGCCGCACGATTCCGATCTGCTCGACGACGTTGGCGATGCCGAACTTCCGGTAGACGGGCTCCTCGGTGGCGTCGGGGTGGATGAAGCGGGCCGCGGTGCCGGTGGTCTTGGCGACCGTCGACAGTCCGCCGCCGCGCAGGGCTCCCGCGCACAGCCGGGTGATGGAGCTCTTGCCCCGGATGCCGTTGACCAGCACCCGGTTGGGTATCTGCACGAGGTTGGCGTAATGCCGACGCTGCTCGACGATGCCCGCGAGGAGCATGACCAGGCAGCAGAAGAGCAGCACGCAGTAGAGGAAGAGCACGGTTGATCAGTTCCTTCCGGCCGGGGTGGTACGGCCGGGGGTCCGGCCGGCGCCACCACCGGCGGCGTCCCGCTTGCGCTGCTCCAGCAGCTGCTGACGGATGACTTCCAGGCTGCGGGTGACGGCCCCCACCTCATCGTGGTGGGTGGGGTAGACGACGGTGCGGCGGTCGCCGTCGGCGAGGGCCTCCGCACGCGCGGCGAGGTCGCGCAGCGGCCGTACCACGACGATGTGCATCCAGCCGAGGCAGGCCGCGGCGCCCGTGAGCCCGAGCAGGCCGGCCAGCACCGTGCGGTTCTGCGCGGTGTACGCCGGGATCTCCAGGCCCTTGGCCGGCTGCCAGGTGACGACGGTCCAGTCCAGGGACTGGGCCACACCCCCGCCGGTCATCGGCGCCGCCGCGGCGATGGAGACACCGCCGTCGCGCAGCAGGGCGCTGCGGGGGCCCGGGCCCTGGTCGGCCTTCCCGTTCGCGCCGCCCTTCTCGTTCACGCGGGTCACCAGGGCGTCGAGCTTGTCGTCCGACAGCGACTGGAAGGCCAGGTAGCCGTTGTTGCCGCCGATCACCCGGTGCTTGGCGTCGACGACGCGGACCTCGCCCAGACCCGGCCGCTTGAGCAGGGCGTTGAGGAAGTCGATGCGCAGCTCGCCGACCACGGCCGCGCCGCCCACGCCGGGTGCCTCCGCGTACTCGGTGATGACCGGCTGGTTGCCGCTGTCGACCAGGGTCATGGGCTGCCGCGACGGGGCGTGGCCCGCGGTGTGGCGCGGCTTGCCGCCGGCGCGGGCCATGACCGTGCCGTCGGCCTTCAGGACGTAGAGCGATTCATAGCGCCCGTGCTGGGCCCGGGTGCGTTCCAGCAGCTTCGTCATTTCGGCGGGGGTGGTCTTGTCGCTGATGACGGAAGCGACGGAGGTGAGGTCGGCGTGTCCTTCGTTGAGGGCGCGGCGCACCCGGTCGGCCAGCGTGTCAGTGCGTTCGCGCTGGTCGTCGAGGATGGTCTGCGGCACCGCTACGGAGGCTCCCGCGCGGTTGAGCGCCAGCAGCAGCGGCGCCGACCACACCAGGAGCAGGATCCCGCACACCGCGATGAGCGCGCGGGTCCCGATGCGTGCGCGGCGGCCCGCGCGGGCGCCGGCGTAGTCCGCTCCGGGCTCGCCGAGGAGCTGGCGGCGCAACCGGTCGAGGGCGGCCCCGATGCGGGCGGCCTCGCCGTACTTCGGCACGGTGACGGGCCGGTGCAGGTCGCCGCGGCCGATCCGGCGGCTCTCCAGGAACAGCTGGAGCAGCGGGCGCTGCACGGTGACCACGAGCAGGGCCACGGCGAGCGCGCCGAGGACCAGCAGCGCGCCCGCGGCGGCGATCCAGAAGAACGAGTCGACGGCGGCGGAGCGCTCCTCGGCGACACCGACGAAGGAGACGACGGTGAGACCGAGGGCGGTCGCGTCAGTGCCGGCACCGGGTTGCGAACCGGTGAGCTTGGCGTAGCCGGCGACGGAGCGGTGGCCGGCCTTGGAGTCCCCGAGCAGGCTGCCGCTGACACCGGCGAAGCCGCCGGAGCCCGGCTCCTTGGCCTGGAGCGGGTGCCTGCCCGCCTTCTCGGCGACGGTCTTGGCGTACTTCTTGAGCTGTTTCCTCTCCTGCTCGGAGCCGCCGACGCCGTCGCTGCCCAGGACCTGGCCGGACGCGTCGAGCACGGCGATGGCGCGGGACTTGCCCAGGCTGACGCCCGGGACCTTGAGGCTGCTGGAGGCGACCAGGAGCTGCTGGGGCCGACCGGGCCAGGAGAGCAGGGCGAGGGTGAGCAGGCGGGTCTCGCCGTTCTCCAGCCGGACCATGCGGGGGGCGAGGCCAGATTCGCCGTCCAGCGCGGTCAGGTCGAGGGCGGTCAGCGGGAGGTTCTCGCCGCGCTGCGCCTGCAGGCGGCCCGACGCGATCTCGATGACGGCCGTGCCGCGCCACTTCTGGTAGACGCTGCCGAGCTTGTCGAGCACGGAGTCGGGCGATACCGGCTCACCCGAGCTGAACAGGGAGGCGGTCCTGCCGATGTCCTTGATGCTCTCGTCCAGCGAGGCGCGCAGGGCGATGGCGCCGTCCTCCGCGAAGTACTGCTGCGAGGTGAGGACGGCCGGCGGCACGGCCTCGTCACCCACGCGGCCGAGCTGGAAGGCGGTGACCGTGGCGAGGGCCAGCAGCATGGCGGAGAGGGCCGCGATGGGCGGACGGATGCCGCCCAGCAGCGACATGTCCGCTCTACGGCGGGCGCGGCGCTGCCGCCTCGATCGCGACGCGGCCAAGGAAAGCTCCTGTTCGTTCTCTCCTGCAGCGGGTGTGGCCGGCGGAGTGGGGTGATCCGGGGATAAGGGGTGTACGGGCGCACGGCGGGGGCCGCGGGCGGTCTCGCCTCAGGTCAGGGCGGACCGGGCCGCCTCGCGGGGCACGCGGGTGACGCCGGCGGTTCGTCCGGCTCCCTGCTGCCGCACGGCCCGTGGCCACCCGGAACACATCCGGGAACGGGGGCGGTCGAAGCAGGCCGACCAGCGGTGGGAGGGAGCGGAGGACATCACTCCGCTATTTTTATATGACTATGAGTGCTCCACGGACCTGGCTGATAACGATTGCTGCACTATGCGGCGCACTTCTTTCCCTTTGTGTCGTTTTGGTGCTTGTGTCGGCACGCTCGGGCGGCGCCCCGCCGACCGCCCCCGGGCCGCGTCCGTCCCCCGCCGGTGATCTGGAGCAGCGCATCTCCCGGTTCACCGCGGGATTCGGCGAGCGCGGGGGGTACCGCACCCCCACCGACCGCGAACGCCAAGCGTTCACCAGGGCCGTTGCCCAGCTGCTCGACGGGGATCCCGAACGCGCGCGGGCCGGGCTGGCGGAGATCGACTTCGCCCTCCGCACCGTCACGGACGCCGCCAGCGGACGCCGTTACGCCGAGGTGGCGGACGCAGCGAGTGAATCCGGCCACACCACCCGCGGCTGGGGCCGGGTGTACGTCGACCTCGACGGCCCCGCGCGCTGGTCGGTGCAGGTCCCCCACCCCGTCGCCGACGCCCGCACGGAACTCCTCGGGGCGCGGGTGCTGCGCGGCGCGCCGGGCGGAGTCCTGGTGCTCGCCGGGGCCCACCGCGACGCGGGAGAGGACGGAGAGGCGGACGTGGCGCACCGGGAGGACTCCGTCTTCCATGCCGTGGTGGACGAGCTCACGCGCAGAAACCTTCCGGGAGTCCAGCTGCACGGGTTCGCGGACGAGTCCTTCCCCGGCCGGGACGCGGTGGTCTCCACGGGCCGCGGCGACAGTGCGGTGGCGGACGCGGAGCAGCTGACGGCGGCACTGCGGCGGGACGGCCTGGACGTGTGCACGGCCTACTCCGCACGGTGCAAGCTCGCCGGGAGGGAGAACGAGCAGGGCCAGGCCGCCGCCGACCGGCGGTCCCGCTTCCTCCACGTCGAGCTGAACAGAAAGGTGCGGGACGACGACGCGCAGCTCCACCGGGCGGCCGCCTCGATCACGACCCTCACGGAACGCTGGTCCCGGCCGTGACGCTTAAATTGAATGCCAAGGCCAGCCTCCGCTACACCAGAGGGCCCGGAGGAGGAGATCGACGGTCTCCCCGGCAGGGCGAAGCCTCCGACAAGGGCAGAGGATGGTTGGGCAGCTCATTGACGCCGTGACGATGAAGTGGGGCCCCTCGCCACCGAACCGGCCGATGGTGACCCCCCGCCCGAGGTGATGGTCCTCGGCGCGGGCTGTGCGCCCTCAACTTGCCTAAAACAGCGGCTACTGACATGAACCAGAGCCAGGACACGGTGCTGCTCACGAAGGTGGGCCGGACCGCCGGGGTGGGCTGCGCCGCCGTTGCGAGGTGGCGTAAGCGCCTGTCCGGCCTTCCCGCGCCGGTGGGCGGTAGGGAAACACAAGTCCGGCGTTCGTCCGCCGCGCGGTGGTGACCTGGCTCCGGGAGCACGGCAAGCTCACGGTCCCCACCACTTCGCCCGCCGCCACGATGCGTGCGGGGGGTGCGGGGGGTGCGGGGGGTGCGGGCGGGTGTACTTGGACCGTGTGGGTCGATGACCCGCTGCTACTCCCGCCGGACGACGTCGAGGGGACAGACCGCGTGTCCGATGGGGTGACGGAGGCGGGCGCCGAGGTGTTGGCGGAGCTGGTGAAGGGGGGCGTACGGGATGACCGTGGAGCGGCTGGCCGCTTCGGGATCGCGCCGCTCGCGATGACGGGCGATGTCCTGGTGTCCGGGCGGGCGCGTCCGAGCCGGGCTTACGTGGAGCTGTCCTGACGCCCGGGTTCGGGGCACTGCCGACTCCCCGTCAGGGGCTGTCCGGCACGGGCGAGTGTTCTGCGGTCCGGGCGCGGAAGGCCGGTGCACGGGCGGCCAGCCTGCGGCGGCATCGTCCCGGCGTCACCGGTGCCCGGAGCAGGGGAGTGCCTCGCCCGCGGCGGAGTGGCGCCCCGGCGGCTGCATCCGCTGCGCAGAGCCGGCCTGCAAGCGCACCGACGTCACGGCGGGTGGGGCCGCACGTGTTCTGGGCGCCGCCGGGCACACCTGATGACTGGCCGACCGGGGCCGGGTCTCTGCAACGCACCGCGCACCGATCCCCGCAACGCGTCCCGCCGCCGCGTTCGGGGCGCTGGTCACCCGGTCTTCCTGCGGTCGTACGCCATGGTCGAGAGCGACGCCACCAAGCCGGCCCAGAAGAGGACCTCGGGCACACTCCGGTCGGTCCACGGAATCTGGGATATCAGCAGTGCGCAGAGCATGGTCAACGCGGCCTGTCCCAGCACGATCCGGGCCCAGCGGCCACGGCGTACGAGGGAGCGGATGTTGAGCTGCACTCCGGTACGCAGCCGGCGGTAGCGCAAGAGAGCGCCGAAGCCCCAGATCGCGGCCATGACCATCAGCACCCAGACCCGGTTGCCGAGCGGTACGGGCAGCTCCCGCAAGATCGGGTCCTTGGCCGTGGCGAAGAGATCGATCATCACTCCGGCAGCTGCCAGGCAGACGAGCGCGAGCCAGCGTGTTCCCCGCAGCAGGCGGTACGTGGCATGGTCGAGGCCGCTGCGCAGCATCGGGGACTGGGGTGCGCCCGCCAGGCCTGCGGAGTACATCTCCGCGGCCTGGGCGGCCTTGACGTCCGGGGTGTTGGCCATCGCGTCGGTGTGCATGGCTTGTGCAGTCTCGTTGGACGGGTCGAGGCGCAGCCATTCGACCAGCGCCTGCTTCGCGACGTCCTGACGCTGCGTGCGTACGGCCGCGAAGCACAGGGCCTGGTGGGCGTCGGGCTCATGCGGGGCGAGGCGCACGGCCTCGTGGGCCGCTTCGTACGCCCGCTCGTGATCGGCAGGCGGGGCCGTGGCATAGGCGACGAGCACGCCGGACAGCGCGAAATGGGAGGACCACTTGTCGGGCGCTCTGCGGACGGCCTCCTCTGCCGCCGTCCGAGCCTCGGACGGCCTGCCCTGGTGGAGCAGCACCCGGGACAGCAGAATGAGCGCGCCGACGTGCCCGGGCGAGATCCGGAGCATCTCGCTGGCTGCCCGCTCCGCGAGCTCGTACTCGCCGAGTCTCTCGTGGGCGACTGCGAGCAGCTGCCAGGCCCATTCGTCGTCCGGCTCCTCGGCGAGGTGGGGGGCCAGCACGGCCTTGGACTCCTCGAACCGCTCTGCCGCCTGCAGCGCACCGGCGCGCGCCACCACCGGATTCACGCTCACAGCTTCCGCCTCTTCTTCAGGTACGTCACCAGGTCGTCGTACATACCGCCCTCGTTGGCGAACATCGCCACGTTCCGCGCTGCCGCGAACCACGGTTCGGTCGACGGGACCACCGACTTCGCGGCGTCGAGCAGGTCCTTCGTTCCGATCATGCGGATCAGGCCGGTGCGTACCGAGTCGAGCAGCGCGCTCTCGGCCGCCGACTCGCACACATGGGCCAGGTCAGCACCCGAGAGGCCGTCCGTCGCCTTGACGAGACGTCCCAGATCGACTGCCTCGATGGGACGTTCGCGCAGGTGGTAGCGCAGGATAGCCTCGCGGGCGGTGGCGTCGGGCGGTAGGACGAGCAGAGTGCGGTCGAGCCGTCCCGGACGCCGGAGCGCGATGTCCACGTCCCAGGGGACATTGGTGGCGGCGAGGACGAACACGCCTTCATTGGCGGCGGAGTGAATGCCGTCGAGCTCGGTGAGGAGCTGGTTGACGGTGTTGCGCATGCCGCTGTGCTGCGTACGGCTGCGTTTGGCGCCGAGCGCGTCCAGTTCGTCGAGGAAGACGACACAGGGCGCCTGGCGGCGGGCGGTCTCGAAGACCTCGTGCATGTTGCGTTCGGAGTTGCCGATCCACATGTCAAGGACGTCGTTGACGGACACGGACAGGAAGTTCGCGCCGAGCTCGCCGGCGACCGCACGGGCGATGAAGGTCTTGCCGCAGCCGGGCGGGCCGTAGAGGAGGAGCCCACCGCGCAGGCTCTTGCCGTACAGCTTGCGCAGTTCGGGGTTGCGCATCGGCGCGAGGAACGCGGCTTCGAGGCGGTCCTTGACCTCCTGCATGCCGCCGACATCCGCGAGCCGCACGACGCCGGGAGAGGACACCTCCCAGGCAGCGGCGTCCCCGGGGTCTTCGCAGACGCCGAGCGGAGGCTCGACGAAGCGGGGCTCGACGATCCCGTCGACCTCCTGCTCGGCCGCCCGCCAGTCGAACCCGGCGCGGCGGGACGACTCATCGGGGGCGCCTACCGGATCCGCCGGCGCCGCCGATTCGGCGGACGCGGCCGCGGAGTCGCCGGACGACACAGGATCAGCGACCGTGGAGGTGTTCTCGGCCACGGGCGTGGGGGCTGCCGGCATCCCCATCGCCCGCACCATCAACTCCCGCGCCGCTCCGTCCCCCGGAGCATGCTGCAAGGCCGCCGCTGCCTCCGTCACTGCAGCGTCGTGCAGCCCCGCGGAAAGCAGCAACTCCGCGAGGTGTAGCCGCAGAGGGACATCCTCAGGGGCAGCGGCCACGGCTGTGCGCAGGCTCTGTATCAGCGGGGATTCAGGGGCGGGAGTCTCTTCCGGCATGATCCATGTTTACGCGGAACCGCTGACGAGAGTCCAGGCGGGGTGGTGTGCGGTGGATCACCAAGGTGGCTGCGTAGGCGAGAGCCAGGCTCTGGCTCCTGGCCGCACACGCTCAACTCCGCCTCGCCCGCCCGCTCGCGCGGGACCCGCGCCGCCCCTGGGAACGACCGGCGGAACCGAACAAGCTCCCCCCTGCCCGTGTCCGCCGCGGGTTCAGGAACCTGCACGCAAAGACCGGCACGCCAGCCAGCGCACCCAGCCGGCCCGGCCCCGGCCGCCCTCCCGGCTCGAAGAACGGAAGACCGGCTCCCCGTTACGAGGTCGGACGCGTCCTTGCCACCGGCGGGTCCTACACCCGGCCCGCACACCACGAGGTCGGCACGAAGCCCCGACGCACTGGCGGGTCAGCAAGCTCAGACTGATAGGAGGAATCCACCGATCTGGTATTCCAGCCCCTCACGGAACTCCAGGTGCGGGATAGCACTGCGCATCGCCGGATACAAGGCGGGCGGCACCTCGTAGACCGCGGTCTCAAGGAAGTCGTCGTCCCGCTCGGGGAACAGGTCCCTGATCCTCAGGATCTCAACTCGGTTGAGGCCAGTGACATGTGCGGCTTGCTCGTCGCTGTCCCAGCCGATGAGGTCCCACCCAAGGGTTTCGGTGTCGATGTCGTTCACGCGCCTACGGTAAGCGCGAACTGCCCATGAGGTTAAACAGCAAAGTTCGGGTTGTCCCGTAACTGCCGGTCGTCACGGGTGTGCATCGCGCAGGTCCCGGATGTACCAGTCGAACCGGATGGCGTCGTTGCCGTGCGGCTGCTTGGCAGGGGTGAATCCTGCCCGCTGCGCGACTGCAGCGGAGGCGGGATTCTCCGGATCGACCTGGATCACCGCCTCCTCCCCTCCCTGAGCGGCCGCGTACTGAGACGCCAGGAGGACTGCGCGGGTAGCCAGGCCACGCCCCCTCCAAGACGGATAGAGGCCATAGGCGACATTCACCTGACCGGGAGCCAGGCCCTCTTCTGCGAAGCGCAGGTCGATCGTCCCCGCGAGTGTCTCGTCGCCGCCCACCCGGATGCCGAAAGCGCGGAGCGGACCGGCAGTGTTCCACTGTTCCCAGCAGTGCCGGAAGTACGCTTCAACACCTTCGCGCGTGCCCGGACCGCCGTTAAGCCAGCGAGCCAGCAGCTCATCCTCGCCCGTGAGATGCGCGTCCCGATCGTCCAGGCGCAGCGGCGACAGAGTGATGATCCCGTCGGACAGCTTCACTTCATGCATCCACCGATCCTTGCCGCCGGAGCTGCGTCGCGCCATCGGATTCCCGGGGGATGCCGCCCGGAGCTACCGCGCCAGGAGAGCCGTGGAGCCTTCCGCTGCAGGACCGTGCCCTGCTGGTTGTGGCGTACTGGGGTACGAACCTCACCATGCGCCAGCTTGCCCCGCTGTTCGGTGTCTCGAAGTCGGCGGCGGACCGGATCCTCGACCACCTCGGGCCGATGCTCGCACTCCGGCCCAGCAAGCGGTTCGCCAAGGACACCGTGCTGATCGTCGATGGCACCCTGGTGCCCACCCGCGACACACATCGCCGAGCGGTCGAAGAGCTACCGGTACTCCACCAACCACCGGTCGTCACCGACGCCGACACCCACTTGGACGTCGTGGTCGGCCGGCCACTCGCCTTCCTGCTGCCGGAGATGCCCGGTGGCCTGCGGGCGCTGCGCGACCCGGACCGCGCCGAGGCGTGAACACCCCGGCGGCCGGGCCGGTCCGGGGCAGGCAGATACTGGCCCGGCCGGCCGTCGAGAGGGGAGTCCGCGGTGACCTGGTCCACGCCGCTGCTCGCGTTCACCGCCGGGCTGCTGATCTCGACGCTGACCGCGCCGGTGGGCGTGTCCGGGGCGGTGTTCCTGCTGCCGGTCCAGGTCAGCGTGCTGGGCGTGCCGAGTCCGGCGGTCACGCCGACGAACCTGCTGTTCAATGTCGTCGCCGGGCCCGGCGCCCTGGCCCACTACCGGCGGGCCGGGAGCCTGGGCGGCCCGCTGACCCGGCTGCTGGTCACCGGTACCGTGCCCGGGGTCCTGATCGGCGCGGCCGTGCGGATCTTCGCCGTCCCCGGCCCGCGCGTCTTCCGGCTGCTGGTCGCCGCCCTCCTGCTGCCGCTGGGCATCTGGCTGTGTGTGCGCACGCTGCGCCCGGCCCGCACCCGGCCCGCCGCCGTGCCCCCGTCCGGGCGGGCCACCACGGCGCTCGCGCTGGCGGTGGGCACGGTCGGCGGGATCTACGGGATCGGCGGCGGCTCGATCCTCGGGCCCGTCCTGGTGGGCCGCGGCGTGCCGGTGGCCACCGTCGCCCCGGCGGCCCTGGCCTCCACCTTCGTCACCTCTGTGGTGGGCACGGGCACCTACGCCCTGCTCGCCTTGGTCGCCGAGGGCGACATCGCCCCGGACTGGACGCTTGGCCTGGCCGCCGGGCTCGGCGGGCTGGCCGGCGGCTACCTCGGCGCCCGCCTGCAGCCCCGGCTGCCCGAGACCGCGCTGCGGCTGCTGCTCGGCGGCCTGGCCGTGGGCGTCGGCGTCCTATACCTCTACCAGGGGCTGCACTGACGCCAAGCCACCGGATGCCGGGTCCGCGGCAGTCACCCCGGTATGTGGTTCCGGCTGACGGACACCCCCGCTGTACGGCGTGCACGGCGGCATCTTCGCGGCTGAGCGGCTGACTACCTGTAGTCCGTCCGGGGACGGGGGTCGCGGCGGCGGCCTTCGCTTTCGTCTCAAGCAGGCTGCCGGCTGTCGGGGCCGCGCGGGGGCTATGGCTATCCGCGGGGGAGGAGGGCGCGTACGGTCTTGCCGCCTTCGGATGTGGGCGTGACGAAGGTGGCGCGGGCGAGGTCGTTGACCATGTGTCAGCCGAACCCGCCGGTGCCGTCGATGAGGTCGGGGGTAAGCATCCGGGGCAGGGTGGGGCCGGGGTCCCCGACGGAGACCTCGATGACGTCGGGGTGGGCACGCAGGCGGAGCGTGTAGGTGCCGCTGCCGTGGAGCAGGGCGTTGGTGACGAGTTCGGAGACGACCAGGACCACACTGCCCGCGCACTCCGGGTCGATCCCCGACGGCCCGAGGGCGTCAAGGAAGGACCGGGCGCTCTGGCGCGCCTCGGCGACGTCGCTCAGGGCGCCAAAGGCTGTGCGCTCGCGGCTCAGCGTGGTCATCGCGCGCTCCGGGTCCGTTGTTGGTGTCGGCCTTGCCTGCCCGGTCGTTGCCCCCCTCCCGTCAGAGTTGAACCCGACGGCACCCGATTACCTCAGAACCTGACACCGGAAAATCTGCACTGACCGAAGTAGACATTCGCCGGTGCTGTAGTTATGATTTCTCTCGTACCCCAGAAAGACCGCAGGGCCCGGCAGAGACGACCCGCCGGGCAGCAGTACAGGTAGTTGCAGTTCAGCAGTCCAGTGCGGTGTGGTCGTGGAGTGTCGAAGCCGGGCTTGTGCACGATGGCGACGGGACTGACGACCGGACCGGGTGGCCCGCAGTGATCAGGGGCCACCATCAAGCAGTACCGCGGTTAACGCAGGTGGCAGTACCCGCAAGTGCAGTTCGCAGTACAGCAGTGAGAAGTACCCGCGGTAGCAGTACCCAGCAGTGAAGTCAGTTAGAGCGGTACCTCGGTGAAGGCGTCGGCTGCGGGCGCGCGCACCGGGAAGTTCGGCAGTGGGGTTCTAAGCCAGAGCAGACGCAGGTTGGGCGACGGGGCTGGCTGCCGAAGTGCGGTGCTCGGTCAGGCCGCGAGTAGTACAAGTGGTTCGCAGTACAGCAGTTGGCCTCATAAGTAGTCCCCCGTATAGAGCAGTACCAGCAGTAGGCAGTCCCCCGCATTGGTAGGTAGTTGATCACCGAGGGATGAACGGAGGAGCCGAGCGCCATCAGGATCGCCCGGACGGAGTGTTGAGTCCGGGTACCGCAGGACATCGTTTGTGAGGTGGTCTCCGGTCAGGCAACCGCGATCCCCGCACCCCCGACAGCTTCACAGTCGGAAGTGTGGACACAGTAGGCCGGCGCAGTTCCAGGGCCGGCAGATGGTGTAGTCAGTTCCTTCGGGGCCCTGGTGCCATAGGCGCCAGGGCCCCTCCGTACGCTCCACCCCTCAGTACGTTCATGAGACAGGTGCGATGACAGCAGATGACTCGTTCGGTCGTCTCGATGACGACGACTTCCCCGCCTACACCATGGGCCGGGCCGCCGAGATGCTCGGCACCACCCAAGGCTTCCTCCGCGCCGTCGGCGAGGCCCGGTTGATCACCCCGCTGCGCTCCGCCGGCGGCCACCGCCGCTACTCCCGCTACCAGCTACGGATCGCCGCCCGTGCCCGAGAGCTCGTCGACCAGGGCACCCCGGTCGAGGCCGCGTGCCGGATCGTCATCCTGGAAGACCAGCTTCAGGAAGCGCAGCGCCTCAACGCCGAATACCGCACCGCAGCCGCGGGCCCCAAGGCTGCGGCCTGAAACGGCGTAGCCGTTCTCCTCTGTCGTGCCACCCACGCTGCCCGGGACGCATGCCGTTCCTAGGCCGAACTCCGCCCTCGCAGAACCTGAGGGACGGCGTGCAGTCCCGCTGCCTCGAGCGGGAAGCCGTCTTGCTGTTCCAAATCACCCGGGCGGTCAGATTTTCGTTTTGTGCTCTGGTGTAGGGCTGCCGTTTCGGGGTATCCGGCCAAGCAACCGTGTGGCTTGCTCAGGATGAAGGTGGCGCTGTGGCTGCTGTGGTCTCCCAAGACGGGCCTGGGTTGTTGTTCAGCCGTCCGATCGGCTCGGCCATGGCCTTGGACGGCGGTGAGCCGATCGCCGTGTCCAGGCGAGCTGCCCGCAGTTTCATGACCGACGTGCAGGCCGTTCACGGGCTGCCGGTGTCGGACCGTGCGATGAGCATGGTGGAGCTGGTGGTCAGCGAGCTGGTGACCAACGCCTACAAGTACGCGCCCGGGCCGTGTCTGCTGGAGCTGGAAATCGCCGGAGGCTTGGTGGAGATCAGTGTGTGGGACACCGGTGCCCGGCTGCCCGCGGTGAGTCCGGCTGATCCGAGCCGGATCGGGCAGCACGGCCTGGAGATCGCGATGGCGGTGTGCCGCAGTTTCGAGGTACGGCGCGAACCCGTTGGCAAGCGGGTGAAGGTCACGATAGGGCTGGCCGACGACCCCGGCGGAGCCCCGGCCGGATACCTCGCGTGATCATGATGGCTAGTACTCCAGCCGTAGATCGTGATCTTCATGGCTGGGCGGCTGCTTGCCGTCGGTAGTGGCAGTCGCGGGCGCGGGCCTGGTGTCGGCGTCGCCAGTGTGACCAGCGGAGTCGGTGCGCGAGGTCGTGGGCCCGGCTGGTCAGGGTGGTGAACAGGCGTTGGATCTCGGTGCAGGTCGGTATGGACCGAGGCCGGCCTGTGGCGTCGGCTGCACCGGGCGGTGCGGGACGAACTCGGGAACGAACGGCTCGTTGGATCTCGAAGGATGTGAGGGCCGTCGGGAGCGGCCCGGAACTGAACTGGTGCAGCACACGTCTCCCGCACCATGATCTCAAGTGAGCGCCAAGAGCACGCGATCTCCACCAAGCTGGTCTCGCCGTCCGCAGTGAGTGCGGAACCGTCGAAGACCAACGACTATAACAGCTTCGCCGAGGCGTACGCGGCCGCAAACGAAACCAACCTGGTCAATGCCTACTACGAGCGGCCCGCGATGCTGGCCCTCGCTGGAGACGTGGCCGGCCGACGGATTCTCGACGCCGGCTGCGGCTCGGGGGCCCTGTTTGCCGCGCTGCGCGACCGTGGCGCCGTTGTGAGTGGCTTCGACACGAGTGCCGGGATGCTGGAGCTGGCTCGGCGGCGGCTCGGCGACGGTGCGGACCTGCAGGTGGCGGACCTGGGCAGCCCGCTTCCTTACGCTGATGACACATTCGACGATGTAACGGCGTCCCTGGTGCTGCACTATCTGGAGGACTGGGGGCCGGCGCTGGCCGAGCTGCGACGCGTACTCAGGCCCGGCGGTCGGCTGATCGCATCTGTCGACCATCCCTTTGCCATCAACCTCATACACCGCGAGGCCGGTCGCGAGGCCGAGCACAACTACTTCGACACCACCAAATGGACCGTGGAGTGGACCATTGGCGGCCATACCGCCCTGGTGAGCAGGTGGAACAGGCCGCTGCACGCGATGATCGAGGCTTTCATCGGGGCCGGTTTCCGGATTACGGTCATCAGCGAGCCGGAGCCTGATCCCGCCGCCCGCGAGATGTTCCCCGAGGCCATCGCGGCCAAGCCGCGCTTCCTGTGCTTCCTGTTCTTCGTCCTGCAGGCCGACTAGTACTCCAGCCGTAGGTCGTGATCTTGCTGGTCGGGGCCGGTGCGGAGACGGCTGCGGCCACCGTTGACCATCGTGAGTTGTGTCGACCAACGAAGATCAGGCGGTGGCCGCAGGTCACAGCGTAGTGCCTGCCCGGTGGCGGTCGATGTTCGACCAGCTGACGGGCCGTATCGCGGGCCGGTTCGCGCGGGTCGAACCACGCCGCCACGCAACGGCGTTGGTGCTGGGCCTGCTGGCGGACCTGCCAAGGAAGAACTGCTGGACGCTGGCCGAGCACGCGGGCGACTCCACCCCGGACGGCATGCAGCACCTGCTGCACCGCGCGAAGTGGGACGCCGACGCGGTCCGCGACGACGTACGCGCCTACGTGGTCGAGCACCTGGCCGATGACGAAGCCGTGCTGGTGGTCGACGAGACCGGCGACCTGAAGAAGGGCACCGCCACGGTCGGCGTCCAGCGCCAGTACACCGGCACGGCGGGCCGGATCGAGAACTCCCAGGTCGCCGTCTACCTCGTCTACTCCGCCGCCTGCGGGCATGCCGCGATCGACCGGGCCCTGTACGTCCCGCGCTCGTGGACCGACGACCTCGACCGCTGCCGGACCGCCGGCATCCCCGAAGACCTCACCTTCACGACCAAGCCGGTACTGGCGGCTCGGATGATCACCCGGGCCCTGGATGCGGGAACGCCCGCCCGCTGGGTCGCCGGCGACGAGGTCTACGGCGACAACCCGCACCTGCGGGCCGCGCTGGAAGACCGCCGGACCGGCTACGTCCTGGCAGTCTCCAGCACCCACCAAGTCACCACGGTGGCAGGGAAGTTCCCGGCCAAGGCCATCGTGGCGAAGATCCCGAAACGGGCCTGGCAGCGGCGCTCGGCCGGAGCGGGCGCCAAGGGCGAGCGGTACTACGACTGGGCCCAGGCCGACATCCACGGCCCCGCCGACCGGCCCGGGCACTGGTGGCTGCTGGTCCGCCGCAACCGGAGAAGCGGCGAACTCGCCTTCCACCGCTGCTTCTCACCCCACTCCGTCCCGCTGTCCGACCTGGTGCGGGTGGCCGGACGGCGCTGGACGGTGGAGGAGACCTTCCAGGCCGGCAAGGGCCTGGCGGGGCTGGACGAGCACCAGGTCCGCCGCTGGACCTCCTGGCACCGCTGGGTCACCCTCGCGATGCTCGCCCACGCCTTCCTCGCCGTCACCGCAGCCGCCGAACGCCGCGACCACCCCGCCCCCGACGACCTGATCCCCTTGACCTGCAACGAGATCCAACGCCTGTTCACCACCCTGACCAGCCGGGCCCACGACCTCGCGCACCGACTCCGCTGGTCACACTGGCGACGCCGACACCAGGCCCGCGCCCGCGACTGCCACTACCGACGGCAAGCAGCCGCCCAGCCATGAAGATCACGATCTACGGCTGGAGTACTAGGCTCTTGCCACACGAGTGGGGCAGCGCGACAGCTCTTGACTCGCGATCCACACCCCGGTCAGGGGAGGCTGCGCGAGGGCCTTCCCGACGACGGTGTGCCGGCGACTCCGGCAATTGCCGGCACATGTGATCAGGGGCCGTGGCCAGCCCATGGCGCCGATCCGGCACGGACTGGGTGTCAGGCGCTCGGGGGCCATGAGTGCTGGAAACAATGGTCCACATTGGTCCACATGCGGACCTGCTGGGTGTATCAATTTCGAGGCGGCCCGGAGCGTCAGGTCCTCGAGGTCCTGGCCGAGGGGGACGGAAAGCCCCGGCAGATCCACCTACGGCCGTCCCGTTCGCATGGGCTGGTGGACGGGCCGGTGACCGCCCATCTGCTGGAGCTCTTGGCTGAGGTATGCCCCCAGGAAAAGTGCCTGATGGATCGGCGGTCCGGGCAGCATTCCGCTTCGCAGGACGCTGGCGCGGCCAAGGACGAGACCTACGGCGCCCCTCCTGCGTAACGCCGGTTTACTGTCAGGCTGCGCCGGCAACTCGGCGCGGTCCCACGGCGGCAACCGGCAGCTCAAGCGCGCCGTGTTCCTCTCCGCGTTCGCCGCCCTGCACGACGGGCCTCCCGCACTACTACGACTGCCAACGCGCCAGCGGAAAGACCCACACCCAGGCCCTCCTCCGCCTCGCCCGCAGACGCATCGACGTCATCCACGCCAGGCCAGCGACTCAGGACGCGTAGCGGCTGACGTCCGTGATGCGGCAGGTGATCTTGACCGTCACCTGATCCAGGCTCTGGGCCGTCACCGCCGACTGCTGCCCCGGCGCCAGGTCGTTCGTGCTGGCGTACGCCTCGCTCAACCGCTTGCCGGTCGCGTCGACGAACTCAACCTGCACCCAGTAGTCGCTGGCCTTGCTGGACCGGTTGGTGATCAGCAGGTTGGCATGGGGCCAGTTCGAGGAATCCACCTCGCATGCAGTGATCTTCACATCGCCCCTCGGTCCGTTCTGCTCCTGAGGCCGTCCCGAAGGCGGCGTGGTCGCGGACTGCTGTGCAGGGCTCGACGGGGCTCTGCGCTGCGGCTCACTGTCCCCGTTTCCGTCAATGAGCAGGCCTGCGATCACCAACACCACGACCAGGACGATCGCACCCAGACACGAGCATCCGATGATCTTACCGGCGTTGCGTTTACGTGGAGGAGGTGGTCCCCACTGCGGCGGATAACCGCCCGGTGGTGACCCCTGGCCCCAGCCGGGCGGCGGTTCCCCATTCGACATGCGTCCAGCGTCCGCCCGGACGGTGCCGGACGCATCCGGACTGTTCCGCGCGAAGGGATCAGGATCCCGAGGCATCGCCCTGACCCCATGAGTGCCGGGCGGGTGAAGCCGCTGCTCCGGGCGGCCGCGTGCGGGTGCTTGCCTGCGCTGGGGGCCGCAGGATGAGCCGAAACAGCCACCCTGTCTGCAGGAGTTCTTTGCCATGCTCGAACGTAAGCTGCTCAAGGACCGTGCCCAGGTCACCTTCGTCCTTCCCGCCGACATCCCGCCCGGTCCGGTCAGCGTGGTCGGTGACTTCAACGAGTGGAAGCCCGGCGCCCACACCCTGGAGCCCCGCAAGGACGGCACCCGTGCCGTCACCGTCGGTCTGCCGGCGAAGAGCGTGCACTCCTTCCGCTACCTCGCGGCGGGTGACTACTGGTTCGACGAGGACCACGCCGACGGCCACGACGGCATCAACAGCCTCCTACACACCTGATCCCACATCTCCGGGGGCGGATCCACCCGAGCGGTCCGCCCCCGGCCCACAGCTGCTGGGACCATTCGGTGGGTAGGTGTGCGCATTGAACCGTGGTCAGAGGTCTCGCCTCGTGCCGGCACCGCAGGGAGCAGACGATGGAACCGACGACACGACGCCGCCCGTCGGCCGACCTTTTCCCGTTGAAGGTCGTCTTCTGCGGGTTTTGCCGGGCCACTGCGGCCACGGGTGGAGCGCGGACTCTCAGCGCCGAGGGGGAGTTCCTGTCGGTGACCTGGCACATCCCTGCCTGCCCGCACCACGCAGCCGATCTCATCCTCACCGAGGACAACTGAAGGCACTGCCGAGTGCTTGGCGGCAGCAAGAGCCCGTAGATTTCTCCGGCGGTGCCACGGACGGCGACAGCGTTCAGAACCCCGCGGCCGGCAGCGATGACGACCCTGCTGTCGGACGCGGTATCGCATCACACGCCAGAGGCAGCCCTCGCATACCGGATTGCGGGCCCTCACTCACCCGGCACGGTAGAAAGGCTCGGCGTTTCGACACCGAAGTCCGCGCTGTGCCGAGCATCCTGTGCGCGTTGCTCGATCAGCCGGCGGAAGCCCGCCAGCGCGTACCGCTCCCCGGTAGCCGAACCCGGCCCGCGGATCCCGGCGACCTGGGCCATGAGCTGCTGGGGCTGAGGCTGCCAGCCGATGACCAGGACCCGCAGGCCAAGGCACTCCGCGCGGCGGTGCAGCTCCAGGAGGTGGAGCAGACCGCCGGAGTCCATGGACACCACGCCGTGTAGATCGACCATGAGATCCCGCGCGTCGATGGTGATGTCGTCCAGCGCCTGCTGGAGTACCGCTCCCGCCTCCTCATCGAGCTCACCGCCGACACTGACCAGGACGGAGCCGCCGCAGTGCTGAACCTGAGTGGTGATCATCCGCTCTCCTTCCCTCCGAGGCGCACGACGCACACGAGGCCCCGCGAGGCCCCCATCCTGACCCGGCGTGCACCGGCGCCAGTGCGAGGCGCGCGGAAACCCGGCCGCGGACTGCTGGCCGGATCCGGGGGTGCGCCGAAGGGCGGCTGAACCGTTGGCTGGACGGGCCGACTCCTGTCTCAGCTTGGTCGGGGACAACCAGTCCCACCCCGGTGCGCTTGTCGACCTCCTCGCCAACTAGGCGGCGCTCCTCCGGGGAGTACGCGGTCAAGGGGTACGGGCCGCGTTCGGGTGACGCCGGGCACGGAGGAGCGCTAGGTGTATTGATCACGAGCGTTGTTGACAGGTACCCCTTCCCAGGATGCTGCCGAGCATCAGGCCAGCCACCAGCGAGATCAGCGCCTCGGTCACCAAATGCCGGGTCGGAGCGATCTCCGCGTCCTTCGCAGCGCGCGGGACGCACCCGTACGTCCATCCGGTCTCGCCGTCTGTCGCGTCCGGGGTTTCGCGTCAGCCGGTGCGGACCGCCGTGACCGTGAAGCGCTCGACATCGGCGATGTGCCCGCCGGTGGACGCGACGACGGTCAGGGCCGGGTCACTGGCGCCGGTGAACGACACGGTCGTGTTCCAGGGCTGCGCGTTTCCGCCGGCCGGAATGCAGCACGAGGCGCCGATCGGCGCCGTGGACGAGGGTTGGCGCACGTCCACACGGATGCTCTCGTCCACACCGCTGATCCGGCCGCCAGTCCCCATCGGGGAGCGCACGACTGATCCGTATGCGGGAGCCGTCAGCGAGAACGTCGTGTCGTCGGTGCCTACCACTTCCCAGGGGGCATCCGGGCCGGCGCCGTACCGCACGAGGTGGATGACCGCGACGGTGCTTTTGTAGCCCTCGGCGCCGGGGGGCAGCTTCAAGCCGACGCCGATACGGGCATCGCGGCCAGTGACGGTGCGCTGGGTCACCCGGCCGACGTCCTTGAAGCCGAGGTATCCCTGGGTGAAGGCGAGCGCGGTCTGCTCCGGGTCGAGATGCCAGGGCTGGTGGCCCCCGGATCGATACTCCTGCTGCCAGGCGTCGGCGCGGGCGAGCGTGGTGAACGGCCACAGGGGCTGGAGGTGCGTGGAGCCGAGTGGCGGCGTGCCTCCGTCGGACCCGGGCGCAGTGGGCGCGGGCGTACCGGGAGTGGTGGCGGGCACGCTGGGTGCGGTCGGAGCTGCGGAGAGCGCCGAGGACGTGCCCGGCACGACGGAAGGGGGTGGCCGCGGGGGTGCTTGCCCCCCGGAGCCACTGCAAGCGGTCAGCGCGCCCAACGTGGCTGCCCCCACGAAGAGCTGGGTGAGTCGGCAGAGTGGGAGCCGGATGTTCATGTTGACCCCAGAACCTCGGTACCGAACGTCGGCACCGCCTGAGCTCATGGTGCCATTAGTGGAGGTCGACGGCGAGAGGCCCGGGGAGGGGAACTTGTCTGCCGGGGTAAGGGGCCGATCCACACGCGGCACGGCGGACAGGGCTGGGTCGTTCAGTGGCCGGCGCCGCCCCGGTGCACAGCATCGGGCATGGGGAAGTGCTCCGTCTTGTTCCCGGCCCGAGGGCGGGCGAGCGTGGCGAATCGGCTGAGGGCCCAAAGTCCTTCGCGGAGGGTATGCCGGGGGCCGGGGACTGCGCGGTGGCAGCGGCCTCCTGTGCGCGGGCCTGCTCCAGAACACCGAGCGGGGCCGTCTTCTGAGGCTGAGCACCACTCAAGCGACAGGCCCCACGGACGCTCCGTCCGTGGTTCGGCTGCACTCGTGCAGGCTCCTCACTCAGGCCGATGAGCTCCGGCGGCAGCACCGGCGGATTGCCTTGCGTCCAGGTGATGTTCAGGTCGGCGCGGTGCAGTCGCCAGCCGTCCGCGGGTGCCGCGCTTGCCGTGGCACACGTCGCGGGCCAGCTTGTGCTGGGACTCCTGCACGAGCCAGTGGCTCCAGCGGACCGTACGCGCCTGTCTCTACTCCGGGAAGGGACGCGCGCCAGAATCGTTGGTCGTCCAGATCTTTGAACCGGGGGCTGAAGTCGTAGCCCAGGATGCGGAAGATGCCGAACGATGTCGCTGTACGAGGCGTTGTCGGTGGCGACCATCTCTGGCTTCACCCCGCCGTCGAGGTTCAGCAGGGCGTCCAGGATGTGCAGGGAGTCGCGAGGGTGCCCGGGACCACCGTCTGTCCAATGCCCGCGACTTGCTCGTTGACGGCGTTGAGCCAGGTGATGCCGCGCTTGAACCCGAAGTGCTTCGGCGACGGGGCGGCGTTGATGGTGCGGACGGGCACGACGAACCGCAGTCCGTCGACCGAGGCCAACAGCCCGTCTCCCCAGCACCGCACGATCGGCACCTGGCCCTGCGCCTCGATCAGTGCGGCGTTCGCCCCGGCAAGGGTGTCGGTCCGCAGGTAGAACTGGTCGACGTGCACCAGCCGGGAACGGTGAAGCGCCTCATGTGGGGGGTTGATGACCGGGGTCATGCCGATGTTGCACGCCTCCGAGACCACGAGGGCCACCAGTGAGGTGGTCAGGTCCTTCATGCGGGTTGTGCCGTCGCCCAGGTGCACGAAGGCGTCCAGGAACCCGGTACAGCCGTGCACCTCGAAACAATAGCTCCGGCAGGTCGATCTTCGAGAGCATCTTCTCCACCCGCCCCCGCAGCCACGTCACGGACTTCGGTTCGCCCAGGGCACCGAGTTTTTAACCCGTTCAGCTTCGCCCGGCCGCCCGGCGGGGGAGAGGCGAACACGTCCCGGCGCTGAAGCGCGCGGTACTGCTGCTCCAGCACACACACCACGTATGCGTCCCTGTCCACGGCCCCCGGCGGCAAACGGGGCGGTCGTCAGCCTTCGAGAAGAGCGTCGCGGACAGCGCGTTCGACGAGGGGAGCGGCGTCGGCGTGCTCCCTGGCGTTGGGGTGGAGCAACGTGGCGCGTTTTCCGATGGCGGCGCAGTCGAACGGCAGGCCGCCGGGCGGCACGCTCGGCCAGAAGGGCGCGGCGTCGCCGCAGATCCCTTCGATCCACTGGGTGGCCTCGGGCGTGCATACGTCATGGCCCACGCTGGAGGTATACCGGTCGACGTAACGGTCGCCGTGGACCGCCGTCTCTCCGCGAATGATCTCGTTCAGGGCCTTCAGGGCGTCCTCCCGCAGCCAGTCGATGTCAGTGGGGCTGATCGGGCAGAGCTGCGCGGGGCCGCCGCCGCATACGCTGGCCTGCTCCGGCAGAACGGCCGGGTAGCCAACCGTGATGACTTTGGCGTGGGGCGCGGTGCGGTGGATGGCATCGAGCATCGTGCTGTATTCGGCGCGGATCCTGGCGAGCTTGGCGCCGAGGCTCTCCACGCCCTGGGGCGGATGGCCGTAGTACTCCCTGCACGACATGTGGGAGAGGCTGAGCTCCAGGCATTCACCGAAGGGCAGGCTGATCGCGCCGATGCCGACAGTGACGACATCGGTTCGGTCGCTGAGCTGGGCCCGCCGGATCTGCGGATCCACCATGGGCCACCTGTAGGGGTCACCCTCGGGTGGCTGCACCGGGCTGGTCGGCTGCTGCCTGTCCCTCGTGACGTTCTCGACGGCGGCGTTGTCGCAACTGACGTCCGTCAGATGCACGGGCTTGTCCAGCGGGCGGACGGCGAGCCCCCGCCTGACGAGGTCGGGGTAGGAGTTGGCGGTCCGATCACAGCCGTCCCGCGACGTGTCGCCCAGCACAGGCCGCGGGGCTCCGACGAAGAGGCCGGCCGTGTATGAGTCGCCCAGCGCAACCCATTCGTACCGGCCGGTCGAGCCGACCGCGGCCGAGGGCAGGAGCACGGCCGCTGCCAGCACGGACAGTCCCATTACCAGCACTCGCGCGCGCAGACGGGACACGGGGTCTCGCATAGTTCCTCCGGGGAGTATGCGGATACCACCGGGCCGGAACGCGGCTCCGGACGACATCACAGCGCCGCCAAGAACGCTCCGGACATCGCAGTACACATCGGCGCACAACCGGGCCTCCCGCGCCGGTCTGCCCAAACTAATCAGATCTATCGTGTCGCCGGAGGCAGTGCCCGGCGCATACCCAGGGGGGCGGAGTCGCCCGCCGACTCGAAGAGACTGCACGACCTGGGGGTGGGACACGAGCGCACAGCAAACAGGGACGACTCACTCCGGTCCTTACCGTCGATGAGGTGGAGAACGACGCGCTACGGGCCATCGCCGACAGGTGCGAGATCACCGAGGTCACGTACGCGCCGCGCCGTAGACACTGTCCCGAACGCGTCGTCGGGGCCCCACCCCGCCGGGCCCCGACGGTGCTCACCGCCGACACGCCGCGTACGCCATCCCAACCGCCGCCGCACCGCCCCGTCGCCCGGACAGTTCACGGCCAGCCCGAACTCGCCGGGCGCCCGCTCCCAAGCGACGCCCCGCAACGAAACCCGAGACGAAGTCCTGGCAAGACCGAGCACCCGCACGCCCACCCCGCTCCCCCCGGTGCGCCCCGCACCCGGCGCCCCCGAGATGCGGGTTGCTGTGCGCGTGGCGCATGGCGTCACAAGCCCCCCCGTCACCGCGCTCCGCGACCAGACCTACGGCCCCCAACAACCTCCCTCAATGGCTTGACTCCATATGGCAGCCTCGGTGGCTTCGCCCGGCTCAACTCCGCCGCTCACGGCGCAGAACAGGCGGCGGGCGGGGAGCCTGCCGTCGGGGGTGAGGGTGAAAACGGTGGGCTCCATCACGGTGGTCGCGCGGGCCGTCTTCCCGTAGGCCCACAGGGTGAGGTCGACGGCCCGAGTCGCCGAAAGATCGTCAACGTGTTTTGTGGACCGCTTCAGTGGGCTGCGACCATGCCGGCATGGACTCGCGAGTAGTCGGAATACCCGACGTGGACGGCACCGAACAGGTGGCTGTTGTAATCGATGTGATGCGGGCGTTCACCACCGCCGCATGGGCCTTCCACCGCGGAGCAGACAAGATCGTTCTCGCTGCCGACGAGGGCGAGGCACTGGCGATCAAGGCGTGTCACCCGGGCTGGCTTGCGCTCAAGGATGGGGCACCGGTCAGCGGGTTTGACCTGGTCGACTCCCCTGGCCTGATGGAGGAGGCCGACTTGGCCGGCCGCACCGTGATTCAAAAGACCACAGCGGGAACGGTGGGAGCCCTGGCGGTCGTCGAGGCTAAATTGGCGCTGTGCGCCAGTTTCGCCGTGGCCGGCGCCACGGCCCGGGCCCTGACGGATGCTGGCGCCGACTCGGTGACGTTCGTGGCCACCGGTGAGGACGGCCGTGCCGCCGAGGATCTGGCCTGTGCCGAGTACCTGGATCGGCTCCTGGCCGGGACTCGTATCGACCCCGGCCCCTACCTGCACCGCGCCCGCACCTCCCCAGCCGCGGACGACCTGCGCAGCGGGCGACGCCGCGGTGCTCACCCCACCGATGTGGAGTTGTGTTTGGAGGTCGACCGGTTCGACTTCGCCATGAAGGTCGGGCTCGACGAAGGGATGGCGGTGCTGCGGCCGCTCCGGACTCGACCAGACGCGGTGTCCGCTGTACACCGCGCACGGTAATCAATGAGCCGTTCCCGCCTCACTCTGACGCGAGGTGGAGGGTGAGGACGGCCTTGACGATGTCGGTGATCCGGGTGGTGCTGCAGCGCAGCTTGAGCAGCAGGCGCCAGCCCTTGAGCTGGCCACGGCCTGCTCGCCCACGGCGCGAATCTTCGCATGGGCGACATTGACCGCCTGCTTGCCGCGGCAAGGGACGACCACGGTACCTCCCGCACCCTGATACCCCTTGTCCGCAAAGCACTTGATGCCTGCCTCGGCCAGAGCGTCGATGACGCGGTGGGTGCGGACGGCTGTGATGTCGTGGGTGGTGGCGCCGGGTAGAGCAGGCCCAGATAAGGCGTCCGAAGGGGTCGGTGATCACCTGCACGTTCATGCCGTGCTTCTTGTGTTTGCCGGAGTAGAACGGGCGGTCGGCGGCGATCCGGTCGATGGGCAACAGCGTGCCGTCGAGAATGACGAACGCCCTGGCGGAGGCGGCCGTTACGGCCTGTTCCAGGGTGGGGGCGACGGCGGCCAGGACGGTGACGGCCTCGTGTATGTAGCGGTAGACGGTGGCGACACCAACCCCGAAACCGACGGCGAGCTGGGCGTAGGTGTCTCCGCAGCGCAGGTGAGCCAGGGCGAGCAACGCCTGCTGTCCGGCGGGGAGCTTACGCCAGCGGGTGCCCAGCTCGCGCCGTCGGCGAGCGAGGTGCTGGGCGAGGAAGCGCAAGCTATGGCTGGACAGATCGATCGCCTCGCCGACGGGTAAATCAGCACGCGAAGCTCCTGGTGGTGCGGTTGATCTTGGTCGACGATCCTTCTACCAGGAGCTTCACCACTTCCCGACGTCAGGGCGCCCACCCGTCGCACCAGCCAAGCGATCGGGTTGGAAACGGATCGGCCTCGCCGACGCGTTGCTGTGCGCGGACGGACCGGTGACGGCGCCGGTCGATCTGACGCTGGTGGCTTGGCACCGGCGCCGACACGGTGCGATGTACCACGCGCTCAACGCGGAAACGTGGACGCGCCCACGCTGCGCCAGGTGCTGGCCGGCCTGCCCATGCCGCAGGCCGCCGACGGCCGCCTGGTCCTCGCGGTCGACGTGAGCAACTGGCCCGCCCGGACGCGCCGACGGTCCTCGGACCAGTTCGTGCCCGGCTGGCCCTACTTGTTCGTCGCGGCCCAATCCGGCCGGACGTCGCAGCAGGGTGGCCTTGCGGGCGTATGGGGCAAGGGCGGGGTATGCCGACGATTAGGGCCTCGACGGTCGGATTCACGGCTGTCACACGAGATGATGGTCCGGTGCGCTGCCGAGGTGGGCAAGCCCGTGTAGACGTTGCAGATGGCCCGCAGCAGTCTGCAGGAGAGCGTTGACGTCGACGCTCTGGAGGACTGGATGGCGCAGGTTGTGTGTCAGGACCATGACGCGCGAGCGGCGTCCGTTGTTGGTCAGCGCAGCGCGCCGGTGAGGACGAGGAGACCTTATCTGTTCGGTACGTGTAACTGGGCGGGATACGGCGACCGGGCCCTTGCCCTCACCGATGATGCTGCCTTGCTCAGATGCTGGCACGAGCAGTGGGGGCCGAGGTTTTCTCGCCCAGGGCGCTTACCTGGAGTTGGTGGTCGACAGACCGCCTTTGGATGTGAGGGCTGCGGCACGGATCGTCATCACAGGTCACGACCCGCGCGGCGCGGCGGGCGAGCGCCCTTCGCCATCTCACGGCCCGGGGACTCGCTCCGTTACACGCGCCTCACCAGCCCTGCTCACTCAGCACGCCGACGCCTTGATCGCCGATGAAGCGACGGCGCCAGAAGCCAACTGAATGTCACACGGGACGACGCATGCCTGGCGGAGGGCATCTATTCCTGTCGTTCAGCCCCGGACAGGCCCCAGGAGTGAAGAACGAGCAGCCCGAAGGCAGGCCCGTACGCCAATTGAATGAAGCGCGGCGACATTCGCTGTCAACCGTCGGCGTGGAATCGGGTCCCGGCACACTGCTGCTGGCACGACTGTGCAACAGCTTGGGCGCTCATTCATGCCGTCCGACGTGATGGTGTGGCATGCCCATGTGACCCGTCACCCCTCGGCGTATCAGTTTTCAGCCTCGGGAAGGTTCCGTCATGAAGCGTCAGTCTCTTCGCAGAGCGTGGGTCCGGGCCGTCACTACTCTCGCGGCGTCGGGGACTCTTGGCTTGCTTGTCAATCTCGGTTCGTCAACGACCGCTCCAGTCAACGCGACAGCTATGTCCGTTGATTACTCCATCGGGGTTTCAGGCTCGAACGGTGCTGTGAGTGCCGACTTCGAGCCCCGCCCACCGCGGGGGGCCGGTGACGACGGTGACGAGGGTGGCCGCGGTGGCCACGGTGACGAGGGTGACCAGGGTGACCACGATGGCCACGGTGACGAGGGTGACCACGATGGCCACGATGGCCACGGTGATGAGGGTGACCACGATGGCCACGGTGACGAGGGTGGCCACGGTGACGAACCAGACGGGCATGGGACGGGCCATGGCAAGCCTGGTGAGCACCCGCGCCCGCACCCCCGCCCACCAGGCCCCCAGGGTCCCCAGGGTCCCCAGGGCACGCAGGGCGCGCAGGGATTCCAAGGCACGCAGGGCACGCAGGGCACGCAGGGCAGCCAGGGCGCCGGGTCCCAGGGCTTCCAGGGCAGTCAGGGCTTCCAGGGCGCGCAGGGATTCCAAGGCACGCAGGGCCCCCAGGGCGCCGGGTCCCAGGGCTCCCAAGGCAGTCAGGGCTCCCAGGGCAGTCAGGGTTCTCAGGGCACCGGGTCCCAGGGCAGTCAGGGAGACGCCGGCCCGCAGGGAAGTCAGGGGGTCGCCGGAGCCCAGGGCAGCCAAGGCAGCCAGGGCGGTGCTGGGGCGCAGGGCAGCCAGGGTGGTACCGGGTCCCAGGGCAGCCAGGGTGGGGCAGGCCCGCAGGGAGGTTCGGGGAGTCAGGGCGGTCTCGGGGCGCAGGGTACTCAGGGAGACGTCGGCCCGCAGGGAAGTCAGGGCGTCGCCGGAGCCCAGGGCAGCCAAGGCAGCCAGGGCGGTGCCGGAAGTCAGGGCAGCCAGGGCGGTGCCGGAAGTCAGGGCAGCCAGGGCGGGCTCGGCAGCCAGGGAAATCAGGGCAATCAAGGCGGGGTCGGAACCCAGGGAAGCCAAGGCGGGCAGGGGACGCAAGGCGACATGGGCACACCAGGGTCCCAGGGCGTTCCTGGCACTCAGGGTGGTCCGGGTGTCCAGGGCGGTGCCGGTGTGCAGGGAGCTCAGGGCGGTATCGGTCCGCAGGGTTTCCAGGGTGCGCAGGGCAGCCCGGGTGGTTCGGGAGCTGGGCCGCAGGGCAGTCAAGGCAGTCCGGGTGTCCAGGGGTTCCAAGGCAGCCAAGGCAGCCAGGGAGTCCAGGGCGGCACGGGCGCCCAAGGGGACCAGGGCAGCCAGGGGTCCCAGGGCAGCCAGGGGTTCCAGGGCGGCGCCGGAGTCCAGGGCAGCCAAGGTGACGCCGGCCCGCAGGGCAGTCAGGGCACCGAAGGCAGCACCGGAAGCCAGGGCAGCCAGGGCGATGTCGGCAGCCAGGGCAGCCAGGGCGGCCCAGGCGCGCAGGGCAGTCAAGGTGACGCGGGAACGCAAGGAAGTCAGGGCAGCCAGGGCGATGCCGGCAGCCAGGGCAGTCAGGGCGGTCCCGGTGCGCAGGGCAGTCAGGGTGACGCCGGTGCGCAGGGAAGTCAGGGCGGCGAGGGCAGCCAGGGCAGCCAGGGCTTCCAGGGCGGAGCCGGCGTCCAGGGCAGTCAGGGCGGTCCCGGTGCGCAGGGCAGTCAGGGCACCGAAGGCAGCACCGGAAGCCAGGGCAGTCAGGGCAGTCTCGGGGCTCAGGGCAACCAGGGCGAGACCGGTACGCAGGGCAGCCAGGGCAGCGAGGGTGGCACTGGAGCCCAGGGAAGTCAGGGTGGTTCCGGCAGTCAGGGGAGTCAGGG
>NZ_JBWKJU010000021.1:101004-105702 GCF_056432025.1 Streptomyces sp. NPDC045695 | reverse complement strand
AGGGCAGCCAGGGGTTCCAGGGCAGCCAGGGCTTCCAGGGCGGGGCCGGCGTCCAGGGCAGCCAGGGTGAAGTCGGCAGCCAGGGCAGCCAGGGCGAGATCGGCCCGCAGGGCAGCCAAGGCAGCCAGGGCGACATCGGAGTCCAAGGCAGTCAAGGGTTCCAGGGTGACACCGGCGCGCAGGGCACGCAGGGCAGCCAGGGGTTCCAGGGCGACACCGGCACCCAGGGCAGCCAGGGGACCCAGGGATTCCAGGGCTTCCAGGGCGGCACCGGAGCACAGGGCGGTCAAGGAGCTGTGGGTGCGCAGGGCACCCAGGGCAGTACCGGCGCGCAAGGCAGCCAGGGCAACGTCGGCGCGCAGGGCACGCAGGGCAGTCAGGGGTTCCAGGGCGACAGCGGCACACAGGGCAGTCAGGGGTTCCAGGGCAGCCAGGGCTTCCAGGGCGGCACCGGAGCGCAGGGCGGTCAAGGAGCTGTGGGTGCGCAGGGCACCCAGGGCAGTACCGGCGCGCAAGGCAGCCAGGGCAACGTCGGTCCGCAGGGCACGCAGGGCAGTCAGGGGTTCCAGGGCGGCACCGGCACACAGGGCAGTCAGGGGTTCCAGGGCAGCCAGGGCTTCCAGGGCGGCACCGGAGCGCAGGGCGGTCAAGGAGCTGCGGGTGCGCAGGGCACCCAGGGCAGCACCGGCGCGCAAGGCAGCCAAGGCAACGTCGGTCCGCAGGGCACGCAGGGGTTCCAGGGCGGTGCCGGTGCCCAGGGAAGTCAAGGCGGCCCCGGTGCGCAGGGCCCTCAAGGCTTCCAAGGCAACCAGGGCTCCCAAGGCAACCAGGGGTTCCAGGGCAACCAGGGGTTCCAGGGCAACCAGGGGCTCCAGGGCAACCAGGGCTTCCAAGGCACCCAGGGGTTCCAGGGCAACCAGGGCGCGAGCCCCGGGGCGCAGAGCACGGTCGTCTCCAACAGCGGCACAGGCCAAGCCGTTGTCTTTTGCCCCGCTGGTACATTCGCCGTCGGCGGCGGCTACCAGAGCACGTCGGTCGTCGGCCTCCAGATGCTCAGCAGCCGTCCTGTCGGGGGTTCCCCGGCTACTGGCTGGCAGGCCACCTCGAACGGCGTGGGCACAGTCACCGTCTACGCGGTATGCGCGCCGTGAACCTCCGAGCCATGAAGTCTCCTGACCAGCCGGCCGGCGCACACGGCCGCACTGGTCAACGACGTCCGCGAGCATCGTCCGTGCAGCCAAACGTGCTAGCTCATGCCGCCCGCCTCCCTCGTGTTACCGGATCGGTGAGGTAGAACCCTGTGAAAAAGCGGATCGTGCTGTGGACCGGACTCGCCGCGGCAGTCGTGGTCGCCAACGCGGCTACCGGTTGGGTCCAGCTGCTCGCAGGAGACCCCAAGACCACTCCTTCGACTGTGTCCGGGCCCGAATCACCTATGGCCAAGCGTGCCGTGCGGGCTGAGGCACTGCTCCAAGCGGGCATCAAGCAGGGGGAGAACAAGGAATTCTCCGGAGCGACGCATAGCTTCCGACAGGTCCTGGACCTGAACGTGAACCCCGCCAACAAACTCGCCTGGTACAACCTCGGCGTCATCGCCCAGCACGACAAAAGGACAGCAGACGCACGCGCGGCTTACGACAACGCCCTCAAGATCGACTCGAATTTCGGACCGGCCCTCTACAACAAGGCGCTTCTGATCGAGTCGAGCCACCCCGATCAGGCGATAGCGATCCTGCGGCACATCGTGGGCGCCGACCCGAAGGCCGCCACGGCCCATCTCCACCTTGGACAGGCCCTGGCGAAGAAGGGCCGGGACGAAGAGGCCGAGGACGCCTTCGGCCTCGCCGTCCGCGCCGACCCATCGCTACTACAGCACGTCCCGGAGAAGTTCCGGGATTCCGCGATCCCAGCACTGACAGCCACTCAGGTAGGTACCACGGAATGACTTCTTCCCCGACCCCGAGGTTCTCCGTCTTCACTCCCAGCCACCGACCGCGTTTCCTGGACGAATGCCTCGCGACCCTGCAAGCACAGACCTGCTCCGACTGGGAGTGGATCGTCCTCCTCAACAACGGCGCTCGATGGCGGCCGGAACGCCCCGACGACCGTGTCCGGTTGGAGGTCGCGGACGACATCCGGGGGGTTGGAGCCGCCAAACGCCGTGCCTGCGAAGTGGCACGCGGCGAGATCCTCGTCGAGCTCGACCACGACGACCTGCTGGCGAAGGACTGCCTGGCGGAACTGGCGAAGGCCTTCGACGAGCATCCCGACGTCGTCTTCGTCTACAGCCACACCGCTCAGATCACCGAGGACGGAAGCAGGGACGACACACGCTTCAACGAGGCGAACGGCTGGCAGTACGAGGAGGTGGACGTCGACGGTCGCCGCCTCCTGCAAGCCATCTCCATGGCACCGACGCCGCACAACGTCTCGTACATCTGGTACGCCCCCAACCATGTGCGGGCGTTCCGCAGGGACACGTACGAGCAGGTCGGCGGGTACGACGCCACACGCACAGTGCTGGACGACCAGGACTTGATGTGCCGTCTCTTCCAGGCGGGCGACTTCCACCGCATCCCCCGATGCCTGTACATGCAACGAATGCACCCCGACAACACCCAGCGCGACACCGAGATCAACGCACACATCCAGCGCGAGACCGTCGCCCTATACGACAAATACATCGAATGCAACGCGCTCGCCTGGACCAAGCGGCGCGGGCTGCTCGCACTGGACCTCGGCGCCGCGCACCGCAAGCCGCCCGGCTACCTGGGAGTGGACCAGTACGCAAGGGACGGCGTCGACATCATTGCGACGCTGCCCGAGCCACTGGACCTCCCCGACAACTCGGTCGGCCTGCTCCGGGCGGTGGACTTCCTGGAGCATGTGCCCGCGAAGATTCCCCTGATCAACGAGCTGTACCGCCTACTGGCACCAGGAGGCATGCTCCTCAGCCAGACTCCCAGCTCCGACGGCCGGGGTGCGTACCAGGACCCGACGCATGTCGCCTACTACAACGAGAATTCGTTCTGGTACTACACCGACAACCAGTACCGCGCCTTCGTACCGGAGATCCAGGCCCGATTCCAGAACTCACGGCTGATCACCTACTTCCCAACCGACTGGCACTCCAGGAACCAGATCTCCTATGTGCAGGCCAATCTGATCGCGATGAAGGACGGCGCCGAACGCTGCGGCGGGCCCTTGCTGGTGTAACGCCCTGGGCGACAAGGTGCGTGCAGAAGACCGCGGTCACGCTCCGGGCCCGTCCGCGTGACCGCTGACGGGTCCGGAGGGTGACCGTTGGCTCGACTGGGGCGGCTCCGCGACCCGCGTGCTCCAGTTCGTGGCAGGGGTGACCTCCGGGCGGCTGGTGCCCGTCCTCCTGGAGCGGCTGCTGGCGAACGAGGGCTTCGTCCCCGGGGCGGGCGGGCCCGTCGGCGATCCGCCCGCGCGCGGCCCGCCATCCGCTGGCCTCGGGCTCGGGGACTCCGCACGCCTGTGCTCCCCGCCGACGCGGGGGTGTCGGCCCCGCCGTCGGCCGGCCGCGCCCTGCCCGCCGGTCGGCGGGGCGGCGCCCTGCTCGGCGACATGCCGCAGGTACCGGTCCAAACCGTCGAGCTGCGCGGATCGAGTACGGCATCGGCGCCTCCCGCCAACCCGACCCCACCGACTACGAGGCCCAGCCGGTCGCCGTTCCGTTCGGCCTGATCGTCCGCGACCACGTCCTGACCGGACGCGTCGACCGGTTCTGGGTGACCGACGCGAATGACCAGTCCCGCACGATCACCCGGAGCCGCTCCCTAAAACCAGCGCTCTAGTTCGGGCCCCAGTAGGTTCGCCAGCGGTGGCTGTGACGCTGCTGCTGTCGAGCCCGGGGCGCTCCGCCGTTGGACCGGACATTGGTCGGCGTCAGGCGGAACGCGGCGGCCGGCGCGGATCGGACGCGCAGCGGACGCAGGTGGTCGCGGCCGGACGGATCTCCAGGCGTTCGGGCGGAATCGTCCCGCCGCAGTTTTCGCACTGTCCGTACAGTCCCTGTTCGAGCCGTTCGAGTGCCCGGTCGAGCTCTTCCAGGTGTTCGCGCGCCCGCGCCAACAGGGTGGCCACGTGGGCTCTTTCGAAGGCGGTACTGCCTCCCTCGGGGTCGTGCTCGTCGTCGACCGCGACCAGGGCGTTCGCCGCGACGATCCCGTCGAAGTCGCGGCTCAGTGCGGCCGCCTGCGCGAGGGTATCGGCGCGGTCGGCTGCGAGGCGTGCGCGGGCGGTCGCGTGCTCGTCTCGATCTGCCTCGGTCATGTTCGGACAGCTCCTTCACCAGGTCGTCTCGGGTCATGTTCGAGCGGCTGGGGACGTGGGCGGCGGCCGCCTTCTCGGCAAGCACGTACTGCTGCCCGCCGTCGGACGATCAACATGATCGACACGGTCGAGGAGAAGGTCTACGTCGACCGGACCAAGGACCAGATCAAGGACGCCCCCGAATTCGACGAGGCCAAGCACAGCGGGAACCCGACCTACCGGGAACAGTTCAGCCGGTACTACAACATGCCGCACATGTAGCGCAGGCGTACACATGGTGCGGGGGGGGGGGGGGGGGGGGGGGGGGGGGGGGGGGGGGGGGAGAGGGGGGAGGGGGGGGGGGGGGGGGTGGGGGGCGGGGGGGGGGGGGGGGGGGGTTGCGTAGGCTGTTGCCGAGTC
>NZ_JBWKJU010000021.1:0-100994 GCF_056432025.1 Streptomyces sp. NPDC045695 | reverse complement strand
AAGGAACGAAAAAGGGCACCACGGGAAGGAAAGGAATAGACAGGTGGCCCCCCCCCCCCCCCCGCCCCCCCCCCGCACCATGTGCGCACCGAGGCGCCATCGAGTGCGGACCGGTTAGTCCTGCGAAATCGCCTCAAGCAGGTCGCCGACCTTCGTGTCCGGCAGGGCGCGGGCGACGTCGGCCAAGGCGACGATGCCGACCAGCGTGTGCCCGTCGATGACCGGAAGTCGGCGGACCTGGTGTGCGCCCATCGTGCGCAGGATCTCCGCGGCGTCGTCGTCAGCGCCGATGGTGACTGCCTCGCCCTGGGCGAGATCGCCGGCCTTCACCGCGGCCGGGTCCTTGCCCGCCGCGAGGACCTTCACCACGATGTCCCGGTCGGTGAGCACGCCCTTGAGCTTCTCGTCCGTACCGCAGATCGGCAGCGAGCCGACCTTCAGCTGAGCCATCTTCTTCGCGGCCTCGAGCACCGTCTCGTTCGCGCCGATGCACGTCACGTCCGCCGTCATGATGTCGCGAGCCTTCGTCATCCGTCGTACTCCTTCGTCCTTGTCTGCACGGGTGCGGGCCACGCCCGCCGACGCGGACAGGACCCGGCCTATGGGTGCCCCCTGCCCCCGACCGGTAACGACATTCGCACCACAACCACCCTAGGTCGGCTATGCCGCCAGCGTTCCGGCAGCGAAACGCCGCCGACGTGGAGGGAAGACGGCGTCCGCGCCGGTGACGCACAGCAGTCGCATGGCGGGGCGGGTACGGCGGCGAGAGCGAAGCTGCCGCAGGCCGCTACGGCGTGGCCGGAGCGGGGTGTTAAGGCCGGAGAAGTCGCAGAACCCGGATTTCCGTGCAGGTCCAGCGACCGCTTGCACTTCTGGCAGGGCCTCTCCCGCCGAGTTCAGGGCATCGCCTCCGCCCACCGCGGCTGCCTGCCCGCAGCACTGCCCCGCTCAGCGAGACCGATTCCGCACCGGTCGAGGAGCCCGTCGCGAACACTGCCGCGGACACACGAGCTGGACGCTGGACCGTCCGCTCCGTACCGGAGGCCGTCGAGGAGTAGGTCGAGGAGGCGGCCGGCTCGTTCGCGTTGGGCGGGAGCGCTGGTGATCAGCCCGATGCCGGCCAGGCTGAAGCCGACATCGACGGGGTCGAGGTCCGGGCGCAGGAGACCGGCGTCGGCGCCGGCGTGCAGCAGCGTGCCGATCGCGGTGGCGAGCCTGTCGAGGGTCTCGGCGAAGGGGTCCGCACCGGATGCCGCTGCGGCCCGCAGCGCGTCCGCCATGCCCTGCTTGGCAGCCAGGTAGTCGATGAAGTCGTCCATCCACTGGCGGAGCGCCCGGTCCGGGGCATGGCCGTCGAGCAGCGTCGCGGCGCTGTCGCAGACACGGGCCAGCTCGTTGCGGTAGGCCGCCTCGATGAGCGCCTCGCGCGTGGGGAAGTGGCGGTAGAGCGTGGCCGAGCCGACGCCCGCGGCCTTGGCGATCGCGTCGATCGCAACGTCCGGGCCCTTCTCGGAGAAGGCGCGAACGGCCGCTTCGAGGATGCGCTCCCGGTTGCGGCGGGCATCAGCGCGCAACACGCTCGGCTTGGCGGTCAAGGCTGTTCCTTCGTCATGGGACCAGTCTATCTGGACAACCGGGGAGTTCCCCGGTTACGTTTTGGGGATAACCGGGGAACTCCCCGTTTATGGCGTTGTCATTTACGCTCCACGCGCAAGGAAATGGGCGGTCATGACAGCACAGCAGCCCATCGGTTCCGGCTTCGGGGTGCACAGCACCGCAGCCGAGATCCTGGCCTCACCGGAAGGCTCGCCGTCGTGACCGGCGGCAGCTCCGGGCCGGGGCTGGAGGCCACGCGCGCCCTGCGGCCCGACTGTCGTCGTCGCCGTCCGCCGCCCGGAGGCGGCCGTGGAAGCCTTCGCCGCACTGGACCCGGTCGAGGCACGCCGCCTCGCCCTGGGCGGCCAGGCCGGCGTGCACACTTTCACGGACGGGTCCCTGGCAACCGGCCGCGGCATCGACATCCTCATCTACAACGCCGGCGGGATGGCCTTGCCCGAGACCGCCTCGGACCCGGCTGGGAGGCGCAGTTTGCCACCCACCACCTAGGCCACTACTCGCTCACCAACAACCGCTGTGGCCCGCACTCGCAGCCGACCCGTAACACGACGGCAAAGCGCACTCCCCTTCAAGAAACCCAACCTGAAATCTCTGCAAGAGAGGTCACGAAATCATGACGCACACCGATCTGGCCGTCGTCGCGAACGAAGCGCAGGCATGGTTCGACGGATACGTTGAGACGTTCATCGGACTGGCGGCGAAGGGGAGCATCGACCCCGCGCCGCTCCTCGACTACTTCTCCGTGCCGATCAGCATGACCACCGGGACGGCCCACACCGTGCTCACCTCCGCCGAGGCGCTCTCCCAAGGACTCGCACACGAACTGCGCGGACTGCGCGACGCCGACTACGGGGGCAGCAAGGCCCTCGACCCGGTGGTGCGCGCCCTCAACGAGCGGGCCGCAGAGATCAAAGTCACCTGGGCACGCCAGGACAGCCAGGGGCGGGAGTTCCAGCGCGTCCGCGTGCTCTACCTCGTCGCCCGGACCGACGCGGGCTGGCGAACAGTCGCCTCCGTGATCCTGGCCAGCTGAAGAACCTGTTGCCCGCCCGGGCGAAGTACTGGGCTGCGGCGGCGTAGGGCCCGGCCCCCGAGGCTGCGGCCATGACTGAAACCGAGAACACCCAGACCCCCGCTCCTGCTCCCGTCGCCGCTGCTCCGGCCGCCGAGACCCGCCCGGCGAGCACCACCAGAACGTCGTCGGCGTCGCGCCGCCCGGCGGCGAAGAAGGCGCGGTTCGAGAACGGGCCGCTGGATTGGAGCGTTCGCCCCAGGGCATGACGAGCGACGCAGTGCCGCGATGACGTACTGGCGGCCGGGCTCCAGCACCGCGTAGCGGTCCGGGTCCTCCGTGGCGTACCGGCCCCGGGTTCCCGCCGTTCTTCACTCCCTGGGTGACGTCCACAGCGCCGAACTCGCCCTTGAGGGTTTCCAGGGTCTTCACCCGGGTGGTCAGGTAGGCGCTGCCTCCGTCCTCCCGGTAGCGGGTGTTCCGCGGCGAAGTCCAATGCCCTGGCCGTCGTCGAGGCCGTCGATCGCGGTCCAGGCGACACGGCACGTGCGGGGGTCGGCGTGGGGCGCGCCAGCCGTGCATCGAAGCGTCGTAGTCGGCGCTGATCAGCGCGGTCTGCACCGGCGTCGGGCGGGCGGGTGTGACGCTGTCGTCCCATTCCAGACGTCGACCACCGGCAGGCCGTCCATGACCTGCACCGCGTTGTCCAGTCCGGATCGACGGCCGGCACCACGGGCACCGAGGCCTGGGCCTGGTACGCCGAGCCGGTCCAGCGGGGCCTCTCGGGTGAACGGGAGCACTGGCAGAAGGCGATCGCCAGTCCGCCCGAGGCCGCCGTGAACAACAGCTGCGAGGATGTGAAAGCGCCGGCGCCTTGACGTGGCGCTCGCCGCTCCCGTGTACGACTTGAACTCGTCCGGCCGGTCATGGAACTGATGGGGCGGCCGTGGCCGTCTCTGCCGGTCGGCAACAGCCGTTGTTGCAGGTGGTGGGAGTGTCAGTGCCCGCGCCTAGGGTCACCGACATGACCACGCTCACCGTCGATCAATCATGGGCCCGCATCGAGACCTGGCTCGCGCAGCACGCGGCCGTCAGCCACGGGCTGCTCCGACCGCCAGCCCTTCCGGAGCACATTGCGGCGGCCGAACTCCGTCTCGGCGTGACGTTCCCGCCCGACCTTAAGTACTCGCTGCTGCGCCGCGACGGCGTACAGCTCCAGGACGGAACACCGACGCTGGCCTACTACGGACCGCTGTCCGGGGTCGAGGACATCGTCCGGAGCACCGAGTTCCTGCGGGACATCGGCGCGGACCTCGACGAGGACGAGGCCGAACTCGACGAGGAGGAACGCGACCAGCACGCGTACTGGCCCCACGAACGGCTGCTGATCACCCTGGGCATCGGCTGGCAGTCCTCCGACGGACTCTTCCTGGTCTCGCGCCCCGGCCCGCACCACGGGCGTGTCGGCCGGTACTTCGACGAGGACATCCCGTCCTTCACTCCATGGCTGGGGCTGCGCCACGTCCTTACCGAGTTCGCCACGGCTCTCGAGAACGGCACACCCTTCAACGGACGGATACCGCTCGCTGTCGAGGGCCGGCTGATCTGGGACGACGCCGCGACGGTCGTCCCAGATCCGCTCTCCCCGCTCGGCCTCGCCGCCGAGGCCACCGAACCGCTGATCCCGCTCGCGCCCGAGCCGGTGCCGTCCGCCCCGCGGCCCGACGGGGCCTATGCCGTCATCACTTTCGCAGCGCCGGCCGCGCAGGCACCGCCACGTCAGCCGGACGTCGTGTTCGTGGCCGGCATTCCGCCCGAGGAGCTCTTGGGCAGGCTGGGCGCCGTGCCCGCGACCGTCCGGTCGCGCAGTCGGAAGCAGATGCGGCTGTCGGCCGCCGCACCCTGGGCGGCGTGCCGTCCGATGGCCCGGGCCGGGTGGTGCGGCGACGGGTGGTCGTACGCCACCCAGGAGGGCGGCGACGCCCAGTTCGGCCGCCCGGAGGTGCTACGCCGGCTGTCCCGTGGAACTCGGGTCGTGAGGCTGTCGAAGCAGGGGCCTGAGGTGCACGTCACCGTCTTCGACGACGGTGTGGAGCAACCCGAGGCGACCCGCAGGGTCGACTCACCGCGTGAGGACTACGTGACCGACGCGGACGGGCAGCCGGTGTGACGGCCAGCCGGTGCCAACCCCTCGCGGTACGGGTTCCGGCGGCTTGCTGTCGCTGGGCTGGGAGGCCGCCCATTGCCTACCGGTCGTTGGTGCCCAGTGCCTCCCGTGTGGCCGCGATGAGCTCCTGCCTCGCCGTCTGGGCGGCCGTTTCGCCGGCGATCTGCTCCGTCCTGGTCGTCATGTCCTACCCAACGAGGCAGCGGAGTTGCGGGCGCGGCCGAGGACAGGGGCTGGTGCAAACCCGCCCCCGTACGGCCACCGCCCGCCGGCGTCCATAGCGCCCTGATCGTCAGCCCCCTACGACTGCGCCGCCGGCCTGCGCGAACTCGCCGACGTCGGCGCCGATCTGCCCCAGCTGAACCCGTTGTACGGCCACGCCGAGCATCTGGAAAGACTGGCCGCCGACGTCATGCCCCACCTGCCCCACGCACCAGGTCCCGCAGCAAGCCGGGTGGGCGTATCCGCACGCTGACCACGTCGGGGAGCAGTGGCGGTTCGGAGGTCCAGGCGCGTGGGGGTGCGCCCGCCCCGGTCGGCCTGTATCGATGGCCGGGCCTGGAGAGTCAGGTCTTAAGCGCCGCTCGACGTGCTGGTGTGGTGGAGGGCGACGGCTGCGTGTGCGGCAACGCCGGTGGCCATGGCGTCCTCGTCGAAGACGGCTCGGTTGGAGTGCATGTCCGGGATGTTCTTGCCCGGTGGGGCGGACGGGCGTGCGCCGAGGAAGGCCATGGCACCAGGGACACGTTCGAGGACGTAGGCGAAATCCTCGGAGCCCATGACCGGCTCGGCGAGGTCATGGACGAGGTGCTGTCCAAGCCGTGTGGCAACGGCCTGCTCCACGGCGGTGGTGAACGCCGGGTCGTTGTGCAGCGGCGGGTAGCTCTCGATCAGCTCGATATCGGCCTCGGCGCCATGCGCGGCGCAGATGTGGCGGGCCACGCGTTCGATGCCCGCGCGAACCTGGCGGCGGGTATCGGGGGTCAGGGTGCGGAAGGTGCCGTGGAGCGCGGCGGTCTCCGGGATGATGTTGGCGGTGGTGCCCGCTTCGATCCGGGCGATGGTGACCACTGCCGGATCGAAGATGTTCACCGTCCGGGTGACGAAGCTCTGCAGGGCTTGAACGATCTCACAGGCCACCGGAATGGGGTCGAGTGCCAGGTGGGGCGCCGAAGCGTGGCCCCCTTGGCCACGCACGGTGAGATGGATCCGGTCGGAGGCCGCGAACATGGGGCCCGGCCGCAGGTGAAGGGTCCCAGATTCGAAGCGCGTGGTGACGTGAAGGGCGAAGGCCGAGTCCACGTGGTGCCCGTCGGCAGTAGTCAGGACGCCTTCCTCGATCATGTCGGCCGCGCCGCCCCCACTCTCCTCGGCGGGCTGAAACATGAACACGACCCGCCCCGCAAGCTCGGCCCGTCGCGCTGCAAGGAGGCGGGCGGCGCCGACGAGCATCGCGGTGTGCAGATCATGGCCGCACGCATGCATGGCGCCGGGGGCGCGGGAGGCGAAGTCCAGGTCGGTGTCCTCATGCAGGGGTAGGGCGTCCATGTCGGCCCGCAGCAGCGTTGTGGGGCCCGGGTGGTCACCCTCCAGGACGGCTGTCACCGAGCTGAGGTGCGTGCCGGTGGTGACGTGCAGGGGAAGACCTTCAAGGGACTCAAGCACCCGTTCCTGCGTGCGGGGCAGGTGCCGGCCCAGCTCCGGATCGCGGTGCAGGGCCCTGCGCAGGTTGACGATGTCGGGCAGCAGGCGGCGCGCCTGCGCGACCAGGCCGTTGTCCTTGGGCAGGTCTGCGTCCGGGCTGTGGGTGGCTTCCTCGCTCACGCGGCGACTCCTGTTGCCTCAGGCGGGGCGTCCCGGCGGAGGGCCCGCCGCCGGGAGCGGGCGGCCGTCAGCCGTGCGGGGGCAGAAGACGGTGCCAGGGTCTCAACGGGAAGTCTGCTCCCGCGGTTACGCACGCAGCCCAGTGGCACTGGCGCACAGCCGGACACAGCAGACGGCCCAAGGCTTCGGACTGCGCCCACCAACGTCCCCGCCCTCGTCATCGGGTGCCCGAAAGGGAGGCAGGCCCTGGCCGGACCTCTGGTCTCGACGGGCAGCAGACACCTGACCTGCGCGGCACGGTGACTCCTCCACTTGCCCTCGGAGCCCTCCTTGGCTGCGGTCCCAGCCAACGCGGACGGTCCGTCGATCTACCCCGACCCCAGGGCCTTCTTCAGCGGCTCGCCGAGGCCACCGGGAAGAAGGACTTCTTCAACCTGTCGGACTTCGGCATGAACGGCTCGACTGCCTCGACCTTCTCTGCACCAAGGCACGGGGGATCGGCGACTCTCCAGGAGGCGGCCCTGGCCCATCCGCTCTACGCGAGCCCGGCGACGGCAGGCACCGCCAGGGCCAGGGCGATCCCGACCGGCGCCCAGGCCTCCTGCCCGCCGACGTCGACGCGCATCCCGTTCTCCGCAATGACCGTGGTCCGTACGCCCTGGCAGCTCAACTCCGCCTCGACGGCGGCCTGGGTAACGGTGGCGGACGAGCGGGATGCCGAGGAAGGCGAGCGCGATCAGGATCTGGAGAGCGGCGATCGTGGTGTTCATCGGGGGCCCTCGTTTCGGTGTTCCTGCCTGACGACGACGCCACCATGACGCGCCGCACCGACAGGACCCGAACAGCTCACCGACAGCCCGCTGACACGCTCCCGTCGTCCTTGCCGCGATCACGGAGTGCCGATCGGTGCCCCCTATTCGAATTAAATCCGATCGAACGCTTTTGTTAAGGTCAAACATGTTGATCATCTGTCGACCCGGAGCTCAGGGGAGGGAGGCACCGTGGGAAACGCAGATCTCTCGGTGGAGGCCGAGCGGCTCAAGAGCCTCGCCCGCGACCTCGACGGGATGCAGGAAGTTCTGACGAAACAACTGCTGCGCATGGACGAGATCGTGGACGCCATCGAGGCGCGGTGGCGGGGGCCGGCAGCGGAGGCGTACCGCGCCCGGCATCGCGCGGCAGCGGAGGACGCCGTAACGATCAGGGGGGACCATGAAGCTGCTCGCCGAGGCGATGCGCCTCAGCGAGGGCGGGTTCACGGCGCAGGAGCTCGAAGTCCTGCAGCAGTTCAGGCGGGTACAGGCGGGGGCTGACGTGTCAGCGGAGGCGGACGCCCTCTCCACACCGAACGTCGCACCTGTCACCGCGCCCCGGAGCCGCATAGCCGGAGTCAGGCCGCAGTTGGCGGACCAATCGGGATCTGCCGCCCACGGGCCGGCGTCCCATCGTCGACGTACTGAAGAAGACGGCGGACACGATTCAGGAGACCCTCGACCACCTGGTTCAGGTCATGGACACCACCAGGGCGACGACCGAGCGCTGCGGCAAGGAGGCCGCCAGGGCCACGGCCAAGGACTTCACGAACGGCCTGGACCTGAGGGACGTCACCAAGCTCGCGGTCGGCGCGATCGTCGGCGAAGTCATGCTCTCCTTCCGGTCTCACATGGACCAGGCGACCGTGGACGCAGCCGTCGACCACTACCACAGCGAGTTCGACGCAGCGGCCGACAAGCTGATCAAGCTCGCACCGGAATTGGAAGAGGCGATCCTCAGCGCCCCGACGTACCAGTCCGAGATCGTGCGCGCCCAGGGGTTCGGTGCGCGGTCGCTCAACGAGTTCAAGCAGGAACACAGCTGGCAGCGCGGCGGCGAGAGTCCCACCCCGTTCATGTACTCGTTCGACCTGGCGACGAACGAGGACCTCGGGGGCGGGCACACCCTGGAGAAGCATGTGGGCAAGACCGATGAGCAGCTGCTTCAGCGGCACCGGGATGAGGCCAAGGGGTCGGGCAAGCTCCAGCTGATGTCGACTTCCAGCTTCCCCGACGTGGAATCGGCTCAGAAGTACACCCAGTACTGCATCCGCCGGAACACGGCTGAGATCCAGGACTGGCTGAAGAATCCGCCGCCCAGCCCCCCTTCGAGATCGTTCCAGGTGTCGTCGGTACCGCTGGAAGGCCCACTTCAAGGAAACGCGGTAACAGGCCGGACCTCGGAGAAGGCGAGCGCGTCTTATGCAGGCCCCGTCCACGATGCCCATGGCGTGAGCACTCGAATCAAGTACGACCCGAACCTCAACCCACCCTTCGTCATCCTCACGTCGATGCCGGAATAATGGAGCGAATGATGCACGACCTCACTGCGGAAGGCTGGGCAGACGGACTCGGGCTGTACGAGGACCGCTGGGCCTTTGCGACCGTTGCTCGCCGCGATCACGCCGAGTGGTGGTTCGACGTTGCGGTGATCATGCGTGGTGAAACCGCTGATCCCCGGGGTTGGGCGTCGCTCGATCCCTACGAGGAGGAGGTCGACCGCGAGGTCGAGACGTTCGCCTGGATCGAGCCCCCCACCCATCCGGCCGACGTGGCTCGGTTCCGGCACTCCGTCAATGAGCTGCCACGTTCCTCGGCTATATCGCTGATGGTCCTTCTTGCAATCGTCGGCATGGACGCGTCGAAGACATGGGATTTCGGCGAGCGGCAACCGGAGATGGAACGCCGTGCACAGTTGTTGCTCTCTCGTTTTCCTGTCGGCACCCGTTTCTACTCCAACATCGGCTGGGACGGCGAGGCACCGAATTTTTACGAGCAGCCGGTCAACGCGACCAGTCCGTTCAGCCGGAGCCGCTGGGATGCGGGCCTGCTCGCGGTCAACGACACCGAAGTCGCACTGATCTGGACGTTCGAATCATTCTGACCTTCCTGACCCAACGGGGGACCCCGTGCTGACGCGAACCGCCACCTACCCCGACCGGGAAACCGCCCAATGGGCCACCCAGGAGGTCATCACTCGTAACGAGCAGGCGATCCATCGCTGGCTCGCCCAGGGCACCCGCCTCCGGATCACTCTCGAAGCGGCCTGGCCTTCCCGTCCCGATCCGGTCGGCCGTGTCCTGCTCCAGGCCATGGCCTTCGCCGGGCGCGGGCCCGTGGACGTATGGGCCGCGCGGGTGGTGCTTCGGCGGGAGCCCGGCGCGCCCCACGGCTTCGTCGTGCACACCACCGTTCCGATCTACTTGTAGAGGCCGTCCGATGTCCATGAAGCCCATCGACTTCGACCGCCGCTATGGCGAGCTGGACCAAGTGGTCATGAGTGGCTTCGGGCCCAACGCAAGTCCGGTCGCTGGTAGGGGGATTGAGTCCGCCGCTCTATACTCCCTGTGCTCTACCGACGGGCCGGGCCTGAAGACACGGGGGAAGCATGGCGGAAGCTGCGGATTCATCGCTGATGATGGATGTCCTGGCCGTGGTCGGGCCCGCACTGGCGCTGCGAGCAGCAACGCTGCCTCTGCTGACACGTGCGCAGCGGGCCATGTGGAGGCAGGCATCGGCGGACCCGTCCACGCCGCCCCGGACTGTCCCGGGAGCGGCCGCGGGAGAGCTTGCACTGGGAGTGGCAGGCGGCATCGGCCTGTGGATCCTGATGAACCTGGACTTCCTTCCCCGGAACTACTTCCTGCTGCTCCCGGTCGTCCAGCTCGACGGGACCTTCCTGTCGGGGTACTACGGCCTCTCCCTGGCGATGTCGTGGACCTTGTACGTCGTCACCGTCGTCCTGGCAGCGGTGGTCTGGCCGCTCCTCTGGTTCCGGACGCAGCGCACCCTGCTGACCACCGGTGTGCCCGTGATGTCGTGGATCTCGTCACCCGAGGGGCGGTTCCGGCTGGGTGGCCTGGTGGCCCTCCGGGTCGCGATGGGACTGTTCCTGCCGACGGGGCTGGTGTTGGCGGCCGCCGCGTGCCAGGTCGTCGCGTACGTGGCGAGCCGGAAGTACCAGAACGGGGCGGGGGTTCCAGCGGGTGGCGCTCCGGCCCCGGCGGGGCAGGCCGTCGCCGACACGCCGACGGTGGGGCCCAGGTCCGCTACTCCCGCCCCGCACGTGGGGCCGCTCGCCCAGCCTCCACAGCCGGCTGGGCCCGCCTCGTACGTGCCGACGCAGCCCGACGGGGTCGCCGCCGCCGTGTCGCCCATCGCCCACCAGCAACTGCGCCCGGGCGAGCCGCGCGCGATCGGCGGCTACCAACTGCTCGGTCGCATCGGCGCCGGCGGAATGGGCACTGTCTACCTCGCCCGGCGGGAGGGGGCGGTGACACAGGTCGCGCTGAAGACCATCCACCCTGAACTCCTCGACAACGCCGATCTGTTACGCCGGTTCCAGCGCGAATCCGAGGTGCTGTCCATGGTCCCCGGCGCCTACACGGCCCGCGTCCTGGACTCCGGCGTCGACGCCGGACGGCCGTACCTGGCCATGGAGTTGCTGGACGGACGCCCCCTCGACGCACACCTGGGGGAGCAGGGGCCGATCCGCACCCCCGACGCGCTGCGGGCGCTGGCGCTCGCACTGGCCGTGGCCCTGTCCGGAGTCCACCGGCTCGGCCTGGTCCACCGCGACCTCAAGCCCGCCAACATCATGCTGACCACAGCCGGCCCGCGCCTGCTCGACTTCGGCATCGCCGACCTGGTTGACGGCACCAGGCTCACCCGCACCGGCGCCGGACCGGGAACCCTGACGTACATGGCGCCGGAACAGTTCGGTGAAGAACGTGCCGGTCCGGCCGCCGACGTGTGGGCATGGGCCTGCTGCGTGGTCTGCGCTGCCCACGGCACCAGCCCGTTCGCGGCGACCAGTCCGGCCGCAGTGTTCCGCCGGATCGTGGACACCGGCCCCGAGCCGGCCGCGCTGGCGGCGGTGCAGGCTCTCGCCCCGGAGCTCGCGGCCGCCGTCGAACTGGCATTGACCACCAACCCGGCAGGCCGCCCGGCGGACGGCGCGGCACTGGTGGACCTGCTCACGTCCCAGGTGAGCCCGCAGCACGAGCCGGGACAGCTGGACGCCGTCCGCGAGGAGATCACCCGGGGCTGGCGCACTCTTCCCCTCTGATCGCCGGGCTTCGAGCCCACCCGGCCTGCCTGTCGGCGCCCTACCCGGCTTACGCCGTAGACCACATGACCGCCCGTCGTCATGTTGCAGGGCCTCACCGTCCAGCGTGGCGTCGATATCGGCCTTTTATCGCTCGATAGAGCGCTGGCTGACTCCCAGCTCCGGGGCGACGGCCTTCGTGGTCTTCAGCTTGCCCATCAGGAAGTTGATGCGGCCCTTGAGCGTCTTGGGCGGCTCCCGGGTGAAGGCTTCCCGGTCGGCGCGTTCCAGAGCGTCATCAATGTCCCCCACGGCCTATTCTCCTTCGTCGGTGACGGCGCCGCCGCCCTTGATGTGACGGGCCGGGTTGAGGCCCTTCTCCATGAGGTCGACGGCCCACGCCATCTCCTGGACGCCTTCGACCTTGGCGAGGCCGGGCGTGGTCCCGAGGCGGAAGGCTCGGGGGAGGGGCTTGCCGGAGGTGGTGCAGGGCAGGAAGTCGAGCGGGCTAGGGCCGGGGCTCGCGTAGACGACGCAGTCCGAAAGCACGCCGAGCGGGTACCGGCCGGTGGCCTTCGCCGTGTTGGCCATCTTGCGATGCATGTCGACCCGGGCCTTGGAGATGACCGCGGCGCGGATGTCGGGCCGCCAGGTCGGGCACTCCAGCGCCGGCCACCGCTCCCCGTCCCGGTAATGCCGTCCCTGGGGGCGCTCGCGGAGCTTGCCGATGCCGCCCTTGACGGTCGCCTTGATCGCGGGCTCGCGCTGCCTGTACGGGAGCCCCTGCTACTCAAGAGCCTCGTCCGTGATATCGATACGGGCCGTCAGAACGGGCCACAGGACGACCCGTTTGCACGGCCAACGCCTATCGCGGCACGTCAGAGGCGGGCGGTGGAGACTGAACTGATCCAGGGAGCGGGACTGGCCTGGTCCCTCATGCTGCCGGACGCATGGGTGAAGCAGACCACCCCGCCAGGAAAGCTCATGTCCTAGCGAACGATCTTCCGGCCTCACCGACACGGGCATGCGCCTTCGACCCGACCACATGAAGGAATCGGGACACTAGCCCTTTCCGCCGGGGCACAGCCGGCGTGGCTCGTCGTCGCCCTTGAGCGCGGCGTCCACGCAGCCGCCGGGCAAGCCGTCGTGGGCCCCGGTGCCGAAGTTGGCGGTGACGGTGAGGGCGCCGTCGCCGAAGACGGTGCGCTGGACGGAGCGGTCCGCGGTCAGCGTCCGGAAGCCGGTCATGGGCTCCGTGGCGGCCGCCTTGTGCAGGGGCGCGAAGTACTTCTGGAGGGCGGCCAGCTCGCCGCCGCGCTCCTCAAGAGACGCCCCGTCGAGGACGAAGTTGAGCGGGGTGTTGTAGAGCATCGCCAGCAGGGCGCGGGTGGTCTTCTGCTTCGGCAGCTTGTCGTACGCCAGCTCCCAGCGCTCGGTGTTGACCAGAGAGTCGTGCAGGGCCGTCTCGTACAGCGGGACGCGGTAGGCCGGGTCGTACATCGTCTTGGCCACGGCCTCGGGAAGCTCGGCGGGCTTGAAAAAGATCGCGGGCGCCTTGGCGGGGGCGTAGCCGCCCCACTTCACCTTGTCCTTCTGGGCCGCCCAGAGCCCGTCGGCCACGGGGGTGCCGGAGCCGTGGTCGAAGGCGAGCACCTGGTTGGCCCACGCCCCGGCGGACTCCGATCCGAGCACCAACCGGTCGCCGTCGGCCAGCCGCCTCATCCGGGCGAGCCGGTTGGTGCGGTCGCGCCCCTTGTCCATGGGGTGGGCGGGGTGGTGGTCGCGGAACAGCTCGCCGGCCGCGTCGACATCGAGGAAGTAGCTGTCGGCGCCGTTGGCCGTCATCGCCCGGGTGCGGTCGGCGAGGTAGTGGCGGGTGGGTTCGGCCTTCTCGAACGCCTCGGAGCTGAGGTAGCACCCCCGGTCGTGGAAGCCGGGGACCGGCTTGCCGTCGGGGCCCTGCACGCAGAAGTCCGGGTAGACACGGTCCGGCCAGACGGAGGTGGTGGCGTCCGAGGTCTTCGGGTCCTGGCCATTGGCGAACGTGTCGTACGGGCCGACCAAGTAGCCGGCGTCCTTGGCCGCGGTGACGGCGGCGGCGTCCATCGGCCGGCCGTCGGCGTCGTAGCCGAGCCACATGCGGTCCACGCCGAGCGCACGCAGCCGCCGGACGCCCTCCGCCGTGCGGGCGTCGCCCCACAGATAGGCGTGGAAGGCGCCCAGGAGCTTCCCCGTGGCCGGGTTGGCCTCGATCTTCTCGCGCAGGCTGGAGAGCTGCCCGTGCTCGGCGAGCCAGGCGCGGTAGTCGGCGGCGGGGGCAACCGGGGAGCCGTCGGTCAGGGAGAAGGCCACCGTGTAGCCGGTGGTGCCCTCGGCCCGCGAGAAGCGATGGGTGGCGGTGGCGCGCAGCCGGCCCCGCTCGGAGATGGGGCGCAAGGTGGTGCCGATGTCGGTGGGAACGAGATAGCTGACGCCCTGCCGGCCGAGGGTGTAGCCCCACAGCGGCAGCGAGAGGGCCGACTCCATGGGGAGGTCGCTGCCGACCAGCTCGGCCTCGGTGGAGTTCCAGAAGCGGTCGGCCACGGGGAGGGAGAGTCCCTCGCCGCGCGGCAGCTGAAGGGCGGAGGCGGCGCGGTCGCCTCCCGTGACGGGCCAGGACAGGGTCCGGTCGGCGGGGCCGCTCGAGTCGACCGAGACGACGAGCCGCCCGCTTGCAGCGCGCGCGGTGACGGACAGCCCGCTGCCCGGATAGCTCCAGCGGAGGCCGTCCGCCGTCCTCCGCACGGGCCCGGGAGCCCCGGGATCGGTCGCGGCGGGCGCGGACAGCTCCACCGCCCCGTGGGCGGTGAGGGCCGTGACCCGCAGGGAGGTGGTGTCGACGGTGGCCGTGCCCCCGTTCACGGGGATGTCGATGAAGTGGCCGCGCACGACGCCGGCCGCCTGTCGGGACGCCGGCGGCACGGTCGCGTCGGAGGGGGAGACGAGCGCGACGCAGGCCAGGGAGGCGACCAGAGCCACGGCGGCGGCGCGGGTGGTGTGGTGAGAGCTGATTTTTTTGCGCATGAGGAGTTGATACGGGGCCGAGATAAGAGGAGTTCTAAGAGAGCTACCAGAAAGGAAGTTGACGTCCGTGCGTGACTGGTTCGGTCAGGAGAGGGGGAACCGCAGCCGGAAGCAGGCCCCGCCGCCCTCCGGGCGCTCGGCGGTGAGCTCCGCCCCGTGGGCGCGGGCGATCTGGCGGGCCATGGCCAGGCCGAGGCCGGAGCCCGGCAGGGCGCGCGCCTGGCGCGACCGGTAGAAGCGGTCGAAGACGTGGGGGAGGTCCTCGACGGCGATACCGGGACCGTGGTCGCGGACGGTGAGCACGGTGGCGTCCTCCGCGGCCGTGAGCCGGAGCTCCACCGGGGAGCCCGGCGGGCTGAACTTCGCCGCGTTGTCGAGCAGGTTGGACAGCAGCCGGGCGAGCCGGGCCGGAACGCCGTGCACCGTGCATGGCGCCAGCTCCGCAGTGAACGGGGTGCCGGGCCAGTGGCCGCGCGCCTGCTCCACGCCGTGCGCCACGAGCCGGTCCAGCCGCACCGGCTCCACCAGCGGCTGCGGCTCCTCGTCGCGCGCCAGCTCGATCAGATCGTTGACCAGCCCCGTCACCTCGCGCAGCTGGCGGCCGAGCGCGGCCGCGGCCCGGTCACGCGCGCGGTCGGAGAGCCGGTCGGCGCGGGCGAGCAGCTCGGCGTTGGTGCGCAGCGCCGTCAGCGGGGTACGCAGTTCGTGGGAGGCATCGGCGACCAGCCGGCGCTGGGCGGCGACGGACTGCTCCAGTTCGCCGAGCATGGTGTTGAAGCTGTCCGCCAGCCGCGTGATCTCGTCGGGGCGTCGCCGTTCGGCCGCCGACAGCTCGATGCGGTGGGCGGGATCGCGGGTGGCGGTGATCCGTTCCGCGGTGGCGGTCAGCCGGGTGACGGGCGCCAGCGCCGTACGGGACGCCAGATAGCCCAGGCCCGCGGCGAGCAGCACCCCGGCGCCGCCGACCCCGGCCAGCAGTCGGCCCGCCTGCTCGACGCCCTGGTCGGCGGTGTCGGAGCGGATGGCGAGCTGGAGCGCGCGGTGGCCGCGCAGCGGGGTGGTGAGCATCCGCATCCGGTGGCCGCGCAGGGTGATGCCGCTGTAGTACGCCGGTCGGGAGCCCTCGGCCACCGCGCGGGTGGCGCCGGTGACCGGCAGGACCAGCTCCTCGCCCGTCCCGGCGCGGTGCCCGGTGCCGGGGGCGACAATCTGCGCGCAGGCCGGGGCGGACAGCCAGACGCACTCGCCGTACAGCGGCCCGGCGGGCTGGTCGCGCTTCTCCTGGGCGATCAGGTTCGCCTGCTGGGTGAGCTGGAGGTCGAGCTGGCGCACCAACTCGTGGCGGATGACTACGTACGCGGCGGCACACACCCCGAGCGCGACCAGGGCGACGGCCGCCGATGTGATCACAGCGAGCCGGGTGCGCAGGGGAGCGCGGCGGGGCACTCCCAGGCGGCGGAGCAGCGGCGCGGGGGCCTTGCGCCCGGTCATCGTGCCGCCAGTTCGTAGCCGACGCCGTGCACGGTGTGGACGAGCCGCGGGGCGCCGCCGGCCTCCAGCTTGCGACGCAGGTAACCGACATATACCGCCAGCGAGTTGGACTCGGGCCCGAAGTCGGCGCCCCACACCCGCTCCATGATGAGCTCACGCGGCAGCACCTGGTGGGGATGGCCCAGGAACAGCTCCAGGAGCGCGAACTCGGTGCGGGTGAACTCCAGCCGCCGGCCGCCGCGGACACCGGTGCGGGTCGCCGGATCGACGGTCAGGTCGGCGAAGGACAGCGCGCCTGCGGCGGGCTGGTCCGCGCCGAGGGCGGGCGTGGCCCGGCGCAGCAGCGCCCGCAGCCGGGCCAGCAGCTCGTCCAGGGCGAACGGCTTGACCAGGTAGTCGTCGGCGCCCGCGTCCAGCCCGGCCACCCGGTCGCTGACGGCGTCGCGGGCGGTGAGGACGAGGACGGGGGTACGGTCCCCGAGCCCGCGCAGCTCGCGGCAGAAGGCGAGCCCGTCCAGCACCGGCATGGCCAGGTCCAGCACGATGGCGTCGGGCGGCTCGGCGGCCACCGCGCTGAGACCGGCCAGCCCGTCCGCCGCCTCCCGCACCCCGTACCCCTCGACGGCCAGCGCGTCCACGACGGCGGCCCGGACCTCGGGGTCGTCCTCCACGACGAGCACTGCGGTGGGCCGGGCAGCGGGGGAGGAGGCGGGTCGTGGCATCGGCGGGCCTTTCGGACGGGTGCGTGTCGTGCCTCCACCCTGGCAGAGCCCGTTGGCGAAGGTCTTCGGGGAGCCCTTCGCCCCAGCACCAAGCCCCACGAGGCCCGCTGGAAGGCAGTGGAATACACCTTCGCCCGCATGAAGAACTGGAGGATCCTCCGCGACTGCCGCCAGAGAGGCGACGGCCTCCATCACGCCGTCCAGGCCTTCTTTCAGCATGGCTCCCATGGCCGGATTCGGCATGGGATCTGCATACCGGACAAGCCGACGGCCGACCTCCGGGCGCCGCTCCGTTCCCTGGGTGGCTGCGTCCGCCGTCAAGAAACACGTGAGGGAGCGTTCACCGGGCCCCTCACCTCGCAGCTGATGCTGACCGGTCGGTCAGTGCAGGAATTCCAGCAGCCGCTTCGTCAGCTCCTGCGGAACTTCTTCCGGCAGGAAGTGACCGGCTCCGGGGATGACCAGTTCGGTGACGTCGGTGGCCACCAGGCGCATGGTCTCCGCGGGGATGGTGCCAGTGCTGTACTGGCCGCCGATGGCCAGGACCGGGATGGTCAGCGGTCCTTGGTCGCGCCAGCGCTGGACGTGCTCGGCGGTGGTATCGAGGGTGCGGTAGTACTCGAAGCTGGCACGCCGGGCGGCCGGGCCGCGCAGATGGTCGACGTACAGGTCTACGGCGTGCTGCGGGATGGCGCCGGGGGTGGCGGTCTTGGTGGCGAACTGGTGGCCGAAGTAGATCTCCTCACGGCCGGCGATCAGGCGTTCGTTGAGGTCTGCGAGGCGGTTGATGACGAAGTGTGACATCAACTCGTTGGTGGCCGGGTCCGTCAGCATCGGCGGGAACGGAGTGACGCCGGGGAGGATCGACTCGGCGCCGACGAAACGGGTGACGCGGTCGCGGTGGGTTGCGGCGAGGGCGTAGGCGACCAGCATTCCCAGGTCGTAACCGACGACGGCGAAGTGGTCGTGGCCCAGGGCGGTCATCAACTCGGCCATGTCGTCGGCGAGGGTGAGGGCGTCGTAGCCGGTGGCGGGCTTGTCGCTGGCACCCATGCCACGCATGTCGGGGGCGATGACGGTGAAGTGCTCGGCGAGGGCGGGCATGGCCAGACGCCAGCTGTACCAGAACTGGGGCCAGCCGGGCAGGAGCAGCAGCGGCGGGCCGTCGCCGCCGACGACCGCGTGCAGGGTCACCTCCCGGGTGGTGACGGTGCGGCTGGCGAAGGTGTCGGTGAACCCGGCGGGCAGGCTCGGGACATCGGTGACGGTGAACGGCATGGGGGTCTCTCCTCGGGACGCGAAAGAAGGCCGTGAAGTTGGCGGTTCCTGGGGTCAGCGGGTGGCGCGGTGCAGGAGTGTTTCGGAGGCGTCCAGGAAGCGGTCGTTGTAGTGCGTGCCGAGTCCGGCGCTGGGCAGGATCGCTTGGGCCTTGTTGTTGAACATCAGGGCGTTGCGGCCGTTGAGGTCGTCGGTGAACAGCAGGGGGACGATTCTGGCCGCGTAGGTCTGGGGGGAGGGTCCGGCCAGTCCGACGACGGCTTCGGCCAGACGGTGCAGGAGGCTGTCCTCCCCCAGGTAGTTGGAGCGGATGTCGGTCTTGATCAATCCAGGGTTCAGGCCGAAGTACGCCGGCCCGGGCAGTCTGCGGTTCCCTGCGAGCACGAGGATCTCGTTGCCGGCGACGGTGTTCATGTGCGCGGCCATCGGTTTGTAGCCGTGCTCGGAGTTGAGGTCCTCGAGCCGGCCGGTGTTGCCGGTCCCGGGTGCTCCCATGATGAACACGCGCGGCTGGGGCGCGTTGTCCGGGCGGCCGGTTCCCAGCCTGGGACTGAGGCCCTGCAGGACCGCGAGGCGGCTGAGGTAGCTGACGGCCAGGTCCCGCTCGATGCCCTCGGCGGTTTCCTCGCGGGTCTTGGCGGCCATGATCCCCAGCGAGAAGAAGGCGACGTCATAGGTCTCGGCGGGAAGCTCCCTGCCCAGCCGGACCGCCTCGCGCATCGAGGACAGGTCCGCCTGGACGAAAGTGAGCCGGTCCGTGGCGTGGTCGCGGAAGGTCCGTCCGACGACGGTCACCTGGGCGCCGAGAGCCAGGGCCTGCTGGGCCACCGCCCGGCCCAGGCCGCCTGTCCCGCCGACGACGAGCACGCGCTTGGATGTGAGATCCAGCTGTTCAAGCGAGGGGGCGTCGATGTTGATCGTGCGGTCGACGGTGCCGTTCAGTCGCATCCCAGGCTTCTTTGGCGCTGCCGGGCTGGTGGGGTCTGGGTTCATGGCGGGTGCCTTCGTTCCTTGGTCCGGTTGCGTGTGTCGGGTCAGGGCAGGGCGGGGTAGTCGGTGTAGCCGCGCTCGTCACCGCCGTAGGTGGTGGCCCGGTCGGGGGTGTTGAAGGGGCCGCCGCGTTCGAGGCGTTCGGGCAGGTCGGGGTTGGCCAGGAACAGGGCGCCGTAGGCGATCAGGTCGGCGGTGCCGTCCTGGATCAGGTCCAGCTCCTCGGGGCCGGTGGGCTGGGTGCCGGTGAACGGGTTGAGGATGAAGGTGCCCGGCCACTGCCGGCGCAGCCGGACCGTCAGCTGGCGCGACCCGGGGGACTCCATCTGGTGGAGGTAGGCCAGGTTCAGCGGGGCCAGGGCGTCGACGAGAGCGGAGTAGGTGAGCTCCATGTCGTCGTGGTCGGTCTCGGCGATGTCGTTGAAGGGGTTGCCGGGCGACATGCGGAAGCCGACCCGTTCCGGGCCGATCGCCTCGGCGACGGCCTTCGCCGTCTCTACCGCGAACCGGATGCGGCGCTCCGGGGAGCCGCCCCATCCATCGGTACGCGTGTTGGAGTTCGGGGCGAGGAACTGGTGGATCAGGTAGCCGTTGGCGCCGTGCAGTTCCACGCCGTCGAAGCCGGCCTCGACCGCGTTGCGGGCGGCGGTGGCGTAGCCGGCGATGGTCTGGGCGATCTCGGCCTCGGTCAGCGCGTGCGGGGTGACGAAGTCCTGGGGGCCCTCGTTCGTGTAGACCTGGCCTGCGGCCTTGACCGCAGAGGGGCCGACCGGGGTCAGGCCCATCAGGCTCGGGTGGCCGACCCGCCCGGTGTGCATCAGCTGCAGGAAGATCACCCCGTCCCGCTCGTGGACGGCGCCGGTGACCTTCTTCCACGCCTCGATCTGCTCGGCGGAGTGGACGCCCGGGGTGTTCGGGTAGCCCTGACCGACCGCTGACGGCTGGGTGCCCTCGGTGACGATCAGGCCGGCGCTGGCGCGCTGCCCGTAGTAGGTAGCCATCAAATCAGTGGCTGACTGGCCGGGCCCGTAGGCGCGGCTGCGTGTCATCGGCGCCATCACGATGCGGTTGGCCAGTCGGGTGCCGGCCAGGTCGTAGGGGGCGAAAGCCTTGTTCATGTCTCGTTCCTCGTTCGTACGGGCCCCTCGCAGGGCCGCTGACATTTTCAGGTTACCTGCTCGAACAAGTAACGGGCTCCCGGGCATTCCCGTCTCATGCGACTCCACACGAAACGGGCGATTTTGTGCTCTGTCAGCGCTCGGCTCCTGGTCGCTATGGAGGGGTAGACTCGGACATAGATGTCCGAGCAGTTACCTGAAGGAGCGCAGCATCACATGAACGGCCCAGACTGCGAGGCTTCCCGGCCCGACGCTGCCGAGGCGGCCGGCATGCCGATGCCGCCCTCGGTCCAGGCCGGGCCGATGGCCCACGCGATCTTCCGGGTGGCCCGGCTGCACCGCATGCTCGCCGGGCAGCTCCTGCGCCGGGTCGGCCTGCACCCCGGCCAGGAACTGGTGATGATGCAGCTGTGGGACCTCGGGCCGCAGCGCCAGATCGACCTGGTCCGGCTGCTCGGCTCCGACGCGGCCACCATGACCCGCACCGTCAAGCGGCTCGAACACGCCGGGTTCGTTCGCCGCCGCCCCAGCCCCACCGACAAGCGGGTGACCATCGTCGAGCCCACCGAGGCCAGCCTCGCCCTGCGCCACCAGGTCGACGAGGTCTGGGCAGAGCTGGAGGAATGCACCGCCGGGCAACTGCCCAAGGAACGGCAGGCCGAGGCTCTCCAGATCTTGGAGCAGATTGAGGCGAGCCTGGCCCTCGCCGCGACCCGGCACGCGCAACAGGAAACCGGCGGCCCGGCGGCACCACCCGAGGGTCAGGCCGCTCACATGTAGCCGGCGCCCGGGGTGCAGAGCGGCGACCGATACCTCGACCCGTGGCCCGACAGCCCGGGCCTGTGTTCGTGACGGCGGCGTTGTCGGCCCGGGGCAGGTCGCACTCGGCCGGGTCTGGCGGTCCCGCCGCGCCCGGAGGCGACACCTGGCGGCCGCCGACCTGGGTATCCCAGGTCGGGAATGCGGCTCAGTGCGGCGTAGGGGAACGGTGACGTCCTGGCCGTAGTGCTCGTTCCTCCTCAGCTGGTGGGGGAGACAAGGCCGCCACGCCACGTCGTTGACCGCTTTGCCGGGATTCGCTCTGTGTGGCTCGTGAAGGCCTGACGTCTGACGCGTGGCGTCTGTTGGTGCCCGATGTCTCAGGTGCCGGGGTGGGTGAGGCGGCGGTCGATGCACTGCCAGTGCTGGTCGAGGTGGTGGAGGGCCTGTGGGCGGTCGCCGGTGGCGCAGGCGGTCAGGAACGGGTTCCAGTCGGCGTGGCTGACACCTGATGTGGGCAGGTGGAGTCGGTGGGCTCGTTGCCATACGGGTTTGAGGTGGTTGACGGCGTCATGGAGGGGCGGGTTGGCGCAGGTGTGGAGGATGGTGTCCCACAGGGCCAGTTCGCCGGCGAGGGCTTCGGCGCCATCGCCTATGGAAGCGGCGCGGGTGTGTGCTGCGGCGCAGTTGCGCACGGCTTGGACGCGGTCGTCGCTCATGGGCCAGGGGGCGCTGAGGAGGGCGGTGCGGTAGAGGCCTTGCAGGACGGTCGCGGTGTGCCGGGCTTCGGTGGTGCCGGTGTGGGTGACGTATGCGCTGTCCGGGCCCGTGTATTCGACCAGGCGCTGTGAGGCCAGCGTCAGCAGGACTTCCCGCACCCGAACCTGGGGGACCTCCAGCCGGCGGGCGGTGTCCTCTTCGTCGAGAGGCGTGCCGGGCGGCAGCGTACCGCCGGTGATCTCTGCGAGCAGCGTCTCGTGGATGCGTTAGCGCAGGGCATGAGGATCACCGGTGCCGTAGCGGGTGTGGAGCGGTGTGCGGGCGTCCTCGGGCATGGGGCCTCATTCGTGTTGGGTCCGTTGTTCTGGCAACAGACGTTGTTCATTGGGTTACTGCACTGGGACGAGTGCGTGCTGTAGTAGCGACGTCCCGGCCCCCCCCGCGGTCGGACGTCGCCGCGCGAACCGGTGTCATGTGGTGCTTTTCTCCGTGCACATGTCGTCGTCGCGGTGGGCGGCGAGGGGTCCGTTGAGCGGGATGCACGCGCTGACGCGGTAGCCGCCGGTGTCATCGGGGCCGGCGGTGAGGTGGCCGCCGAGCATGGTGGTGCGCTCGCGCATGCCGAGGAGTCCGTGGCCGGAGCCGGGGGAGGGCGGAGCGGGTGTGGTGGAGGCGGTGTTGGTGATATCGAGTTCGAGGACGTCGTCGGTGTGGGCGAGGCGCAGGTGGACGTCGGCGCCGGGGGCGTGGCGCAGGCAGTTGCTGAGCGCTTCTTGCGCGATGCGGTAGAGGGCAAGCTGCGCGCCGGGGTCGAGGTGCTGGACAGGACGGTCCGTTATCTCGGTGGTCACGGTCAGGCCGGCCCCGCGCACGTTGGCCACCAGCGCGTCGAGGTCGTCGAGGGTGGGCTGCGGGTCGTGGGGGTTGTCGGTGTCGTCGGAGCGCAATACTCCGAGCATCCGGCGCAGTTCGGTCAGGGCGTCCAGTGCGTTTTGCCGGATGCCCGCCAGGTTCTCAGCCAGCTCGGGCGGGTTCTCGGTGAGGTGGGGTGCGACCTGGGCCTGGATGGAGATCACCGACATGTGATGGGCTACGACGTCGTGCAGTTCGCGGGCGATGCGCCCGCGTTCCTCAAGCAGGGTGCGCTGTGCCCGTTCTGCGGTGGTCAGCGCGGCCTGCTCGGCCAGCTGGGCCCGGGCCGCGCGCCGGCCGCGCATCGTCGCGCCGAGCACCACGGCGAGGGAGAACAGGACCAAGGCGAGGAAGCTGTTGCCCTCGTACCGGCCGGCGCCCGCAGCGAGTTCGATCAGGAAGGGCATGAGGATGGAGGCGGCGAGGGCCGCGCATGCGGCGGGGGCGCGGACGCGCAGGGACAGCAGCAGTAGTACCGCGGCATGTGCGCACAAGCCGGGGATGGTCCACGGCCAGGGTGTGTTCTCCAGGAGATGAGGAGTACTGGCCGCGGCGGCGATGCCGGCCCCCGTCAGGGACAGCCACCAGGCGGGAGCGGGGTGGGCGAGAGCGAGCAGGAGCGCGCCGCCTTGGAGCAGCGCGAGGAGGATGCCGTAGCCCAGGCCGAGCTGGTTGCGGTGGCCGAGCTGATCGCTGGTGGCGATCAGCACGACGGCGGCGGCCGCGGCAACGCATGCGTGGGGCAGTCGGCCGAGCCGACGGGGCCCACGCAGGGGCGGCAGCGGGTCGGACCTGAGCGTCAGCAGATCCTGCAGCAAGGAGTGCGTCGCCATTTGGAGGGCGTTCACTTCCCCGGGCCGGTCGGCGGGGAGCTCGTCGTTCACGTTCACCTCGAGTGAGGCCGGCCGTCACCGGGTACGGCGGTGGCAGGCCGGGAGTGGTGGTCTGAAGTGTCGGGAAGGTGTCTCTACCGACGTTAGGGATGAGCGGCCGTGGTCGGCGTCACCCTGCAGAGCTGCTTTGCTGCGTAGCTCTGAAGTATGAGGAGGCGGGGTTCCGTGCAGGCAGCCCTCCAGCCCCGCCGCGCGGGTGCTGCGGGTGGGTACGGCTTGCTGGTCTCACGGGTCGGGCGTTGCTGTGGGACCGGCGGTGGGGGGCAGGGCGCCGGGGTTGAGATGGGCGACCAGACGGTGGAGGAGGTGGTGCACCGAGGCCTGCTCCTGGGGTTCCAGCACTGCCAGTGCCTCTTCGTTGACCCGGCGGACCACATCTCTTGCCATCTCCAGGAGGCGGGAACCGTCGGGGGTGCTGTGCAGGCACAGGATGCGGCGGTTGGTGGGGTGGGGCGAGCGTGTGAGCAGCCCGCGGTCGGTGAGGCTGGCCACCGCCGAGCCCATGGACTGGGCGGTGATGCCGGCGTGGCGGGCGGCGTCGGCGCTGGAAATGCCGGGCTGGCGCTGGGCCTGCTGGAGGGCGTTGTACTGCGCGAGGTTGAGTTCGAGGGTGCGCAGTTCTCTCTCCAGGCGGGTGGCCATGGCCTGGGCGAAGTGCCAGGCCAGATAGCCGGTGTGGATGGGCTGCTCGCTCACATGGACCCCACTTGTAAGGCAACTTATGTTTTACTGCTTCCGTTATCAGGCACCTTACAAGTTGTGGACGGTCCTTCTTCATGCCAGCCCCCACCTACCTCCCGATCGCCGACGTCCTGCCGGCCGCCCACGGGGACATACCCGACCCCGCCCCCGAACCGCATCCGCGTTCCGGCCTGAAGGGCGTCCTGCTGCCCGTCGCCGTGGTGCTCGCCATCGGGACGATCTTCGTGAGCGTCTACCTCGCCGCATTCCACGCTCCCCGCCCGCATGACCTCCCCGTCGCGGCCGTCGGCACCGCCGCCGAGGCGCACCGCCTGGAAGCCGACCTGGAGCGCGCCGTCTCCGGCGGCTTCGAGGTCCGGCCTTACGGCGACGAAGCCGCGGCCCGCGAGGCGGTAGAGCACCGCGAGGTCTACGCCGCCTACCTCCCCGGCCACGGCCAGGGCAGCGGCAAGCTGCTCTACGCCGGCGCCAACGGCCCGTCGGTCACCGGCACCCTGACCGCAGCCTTCGCCCAAGCCGCACTGCAGGACGGTCCGCCCCCGGCCGGCGAGGACATCCTTCCGGTGTCCGCCGGCGACACCCGCGGCCTGTCGGTCTTCTACGCAGCCTTCGGCCTGGTCCTGGCCGGCTACCTCTTCGGCATGATGACCTACCAGGCCGCGCCCGCTCTTCGCTTTCGCCAGCGCATCGCCAGCCTGACCCTCTTCGGGGCCCTGGGCGGCATCATCGTCGCTCTCCTCGCCGGCGGCACCGGTTTCGGCGCCCTCCCCGCTTCCTTCGCCGGCACCGCAGTGGTGACGGCCCTGATGGCCATGGCGGCGGGCGGCGCCACCATGGCCATTGTGAAATGGACCGGATCCGCGGGCGCCGCCATCGCCTCGGTGGTCCTGCTGATCTTCGGCAACGCCACCAGCGGCGGAGTCATGCCTTCCTTCTACCTGCCCGACTGGCTCCACCCGCTCTCCAGCGTGCTGCCCGTCGGCGCCGGAGTGCGCGCCCTGCAGGGCATGTCCTACTTCCACAACGATGGACTCGGCTCCGGCCTGGCCATCCTGACCGCGTGGATCCTCGCCTGCGTGGCCCTGCTCTACCTGCGCGATATCCGCAGCGCACGTACGAAGCGCCCGCGCACCGCCTGACGCAGCCTGATGTCGGCGTACTCATCAACGTTCATGTGTGCGCCGACACCTGACGTGCCCGCCGCGGCCTCGAATCCAGCTGGAGAGCCCGGGGGCTTGCTCAGGGGCCCGGGGCGCGGCCGGGCGCGTGGGACTGCGGGGCTGCGAGGTTGGCCTCGAACCGTTCCAGGATCCGCATCGCCGAGGACTGCTCCTCGTCGCTCATGCCGGCGACGGTCAGGGCTTCCAGCTCACGCCAGGCCTGCTCGACCTGGCCGCGCAGGGCCTGGCCGGCCCGGGTGGCCGAGACGAGGATGATGCGCCGGTCCAGCTCCGCACGCCGGCGGGTGACGAAGCCGGCCTGCTCCATGCGCTGCAACGTCTTGGTGACCGTCGAGGCGTCGAGGCCCAACGTCTTGATCAGGTCGGTCTGGCGCTGCTCACCGTGTTCCCACAGCTGCATCATGAGGATTTCCTGGCCGGGGAAGAGGCCGGTGGTGCGCAGCAGGTGCCCGGCGGCCACGCGGTGCAGGCGCGCGGCCCTGAACAGTGCCTCACTGACCGGGGCCCCAGGGGCTTGCGGCGCCATGTCATGCGGCACGGGGTCAGACGGCGCTGCGCCCATGGAAAGCCTCCTCGGTGAACACGTCGGCCGACGGCCGGTATCTGCCATCCTCCCACCCGACCCCTTGGTCGGCCAATATGTTCGGCTGCAGCTTGATCCACCGGGCACTGCCGTCAGTGCGCCGAGTCTGGAGTCCCCATGGGCCGCGACAGATCGCCCAGATGCGCGACGAGCACATCGGCACATGCCTGTGGGGACAGGATCTCGGGGTGCAGGACGGCGCTGAGACTGAGCCCGTCAAGGAGCGCCGTCAGCCGCTCGGTCTCGATGTCGAGGTCGAGGCCGGGGCGCAGGGCGCCTGTCGCGTCGAGCCGGGTGAGTACGCGGCGCATCAGCGTTCTCGTGCCTTCGGCGGCCTGGCGCGACAGGTCGCCGAAGGCAGGGTTGGTGCGGGCAGCGGTGTTGAAGTCCAGGAAGACGGTGACTTCGGCTCGGCGGTGTTCGTCGAGCGGCAGAAGCTCGGCCAGGAGCGCGGCTGCGAGCTGGAACTGTTCGGGGCGGGGGCGGCTGCCCAGGTCTCCGATCCGCTCGAGGTGTTCGAGCAATCGATCGCCGACCCCGTCGAGCATCGACTGCATCGCAAACCGCATCAGGTCCTGCTGACTGGCGAAATAGTGGCGCAGGGAGCCGATGTTGAGCCGGGCCTCGTCGGCGACGGCGCGAAGCGAGGTGCGATGTAGACCCTCGCGGACGACGACTCGAAACAACGCGTCGACGACGTGGCGACGGCGAGCGACCGGGTCTACATGCTTAGGCACGGAACCTTTCTATCACGTCTGTGATACAACTGATTTATCACAGACGTGACAGAACGGGTGGAGGCATTTTCGTGGAGACGTACCTCAATCTTGTGCTCATCAGGTTCGGCCTGATAGTGGGCGGTCTCGTAATGCTGGCGCTGCTGGTCTTCGCCATCGCCCTGACTCTCAACCGCAGGGGCAGGCTCGACGAGGTACGCCGGTATGCGGACCCCGTGGTGAGAGCCGGGCTTCGCGCCGCTGCCCAACGGTTTGAGGGCAGGAAGAACGGGGCCTCCTGGTCGCGGCGACAGGAGAGCCGGCGATGACCAGCCTCGGAGCGGAGTCCTCGGAACTCCTTCACCACCTGTTGCTGGACCGTGCGATCAAGGTCGCCATCGTGGTCGCGGCGCTAGGCATCCTGGCGCTTGGAATGACCGCGGTCTGGCGAAGGGCCGGCCGGGCAAAGAAGCGGCCCGACTGAGCGATGACCCTCGACCGATCCACAGCTATTGACTATTCCTCGCACCGACCGTTGCAGCAGCAGGTACTTGTAGAGGTGCGCCCGAAACCGGTTGGCCTGCTGCCACCGAGCTGCGACGGAGTCGCGGTTGCCCAGGCGGAGGACGTTTGTTCGTTTTCGTGAACAAAGCGAGCCACGCCATGCACCTGAAACCGGACGCCGCCGGACAGCTCACCGACCATCTCGCTATCGCCGGCCCCGACTACCCCTGGATCGGTGTACCTTCACCCCCACCTGGGCAGCCGCGAACCCCTTGACCCCGTCCTCGTGGTGCCGGAGCTCGTGGTGGAGATCAGTGCCGACACCGCGATCGACCGCGGGACATGGCGCCGTCCACGCTTCGTACGGCTGCGTCTGGACGTCACCGGGGCCGATGTGCCGATGTGCCGATATGCCGATATGCGGGATTCGGTGTTCGGGGAAGGCGTATAGCCTTTCAGCGGCTGACGTGCCGCAGCCGCGATGGCGCGGGCTGGTGGATTGCGGCCGTAACTGGGCGGCTGCTGAATCGTTTATCCATACCGTCGCGTCAGATGCATAACCGCTCCCCCCTTGCGGTGGCGCGGCTGACGGCCCCGACCAGACCGTGCACTGCGACGTCGTGGCTGCAGGAACGCCAGGTGGCCGTCGCGCAGGACTGCAGTGCTCTGCCGAGGGTTGAGCTTGGGCTGGTGAACGACGTGCATGGAGCCGGCCCGGCCGATGCGGCGTTCTTCGCCGCCGCACCCGCATCGCGTCCTGGGGGAGTGTGCGAGCGGGTGACGGGGTTGGGGAAACGTGCTGGGCGTGGCCATCACCAGGAAGGGTGTGGTGGCGTTGTGGACGGGAGTGGCCTGGCGTCGGTCGCCGTTGCAGCGAAAGGCGCTGTGCGTGTTCTGCCGCGTCACGAGTTAAGGATTCGAAAATGCTCAAGGTTTCCCGGATGGCGGCCTCCGCCGTCCTCGCCTTCGGTGCCCTGTGTCTTCCCGCATACGTCGCATCCGCGCAGGCCGTCTCAGTCGACCCGGCGGCTGATCTTGTCGACGGGGGGCCCTGTGAACCGCACGGCGCCCTCCTGGCGGACCGGGACGACCCGACCGTCTTCTTCCACTGTTCCTGGGGAGTCGCTCACGAGAAGAAGTGTCCGGACACGCTTTTCTTCAATCAGGCCCTGGCGATCTGGGACTGGCCCGAGAATGCCGACAATCCGGCAGCCGGAACCACGCGTGACGGCAGCTGACACTCACCTGGCCCCGCCGGCCGTCACCCATCTCGATCGGCGTTCATGGCGGAGATCGCCCGCAAGCGCGATTGTTGACTCGCTGCGATGGTCGGCGTAGGCGGGGGCCGAGGAGTACACCGGCGCAAGCGGACGCTCCGCGCGGCGTAGGAGCCCGGCGCTTCGCAGGCTGGGGACCGTCTGATGCTCATTCAGGCAGCGTAGGAAGGGATACGGCCGCCGGCGGCGCGCTGTGTGCCGCCCGGCCGTATCCCGCCGCAGGCGTCATGCGTCGATGATCACCGGGATGATGAGGGGCTTGCGCCGGTGGGTGCGAAACGCCCATGACGCCACGGCGCGCGCGATGAGCTGTTCGAGCTGCACCGCGTCGCCGACGCCTTCCGCCGCAGCGGTGGCAAGGACCTTTTCGATCACCGGGATGACTGGGGCGAAGGTGGTGTCGTCGTGTTCGAATCCGCGGGCCAGGAAGTCGGGGGCCTCGGCCAGCGCGCCCGTGTTGGCGTCGACGATGGCCACGACGGTGACCACGCCCTCCTGGGCGAGAGTGACTCGGTCCTTGAGGGATGCTTCGGTGGCGCCGCCGACCGTCATGCCGTCCACGTACACGTTTCCGGCCGGAACCTTGCCGGTGATGGAGACGCGTCCGTCGACGAGGTCGACGACGACTCCGTCCTCGGCGATGACGACCCGGTCGGGGTCGACTCCAGTGGCGATGGCCAGGTCGGCATTGGCGCGCAGGTGCTTCCACTCACCGTGCACGGGCATCACGTTGCGGGGCTTGACGATGTTGTAGCAGTACACGAGCTCACCAGCGCTGGCGTGGCCGGAGACGTGCACCTTGGCATTGCCCTTGTGGACGACTTTCGCGCCCCAGCGGGTCAGCCCGTTGATGATCCGGTAGATGGCGCTCTCGTTGCCGGGGATCAGAGAGCTCGCGAGGAGAACGGTGTCGCCTTGGCCGATACGGATCTGGTGGTCGCGGTTGGCCATGCGCGCCAGGGCCGCCATGGGCTCGCCCTGCGAGCCGGTGCAGACCAGGGTGATCTTGTTGTCCGGGAGTTGCTCCAGTTCCCTCATGCTCACGATCAGGCCGGAGGGGACCTTGAGGTAGCCGAGTTCGCGGGCGATGCCCATGTTGCGGACCATGGACCGGCCAACGAAGGCGACCTTGCGTCCGTGCTGGTGGGCGGCGTCCAGTACCTGCTGGATGCGGTGCACATGGCTGGCGAAGCTGGAGACGATGACCCGGCGCGGGGCGGTACGCATGACCTGCTCGATCGCCGGGTTCAGCTCGCGCTCGGAGGTGGTGAAGCCCGGGACCTCGGCGTTGGTGGAGTCGGTGAGGAAGAGGTCAACGCCCTCCTCTCCGAGGCGGGCGAATGCGCGCAGATCGGTGATGCGGTCGTCCAGGGGGAACTGGTCCATCTTGAAGTCACCCGTGTGGAGCACCATCCCGGCGCCGGTGCGGATGGCGACCGCGAGGCCGTCCGGGATGGAGTGGTTGACCGCCACGAACTCGCAGTCGAAGGGGCCGAATTTCCGGCGGTCACCCTCGCGGACCCGTGCCGTGCGGGGCTTGATGCCGTGTTCCTTGAGCTTCGCCTCGAGGAACGCCAGGGTCAGCTTCGAGCCGACGACAGGAATGTCGGCCCGCTCGCGCAGCAGGTACGGGACGCCCCCGATGTGGTCTTCGTGGCCGTGTGTCAGCACCACGGCCACGATGTCGTCCAGTCGGTCCCGGATGGAGGTGAAGTCGGGAAGGATGACATCGACCCCGGGCTGATGCTCCTCGGGAAACAGCACGCCGCAGTCGACGATGAGCAGCTTGCCAGCGTGCTCGAAGACGGTCATGTTGCGGCCGATTTCGCCCAGGCCGCCAAGGGCGGTGACCCTCAGCCCTCCTGCGGGCAACGGCGGGGCGGCTTTCAATTCTGGATGCGGGTGACTCATACCTTGACGTTACCGGAGGGTCTTCGTCGAGCAGGTCCCGGTTTGGGCAGCGGATGCGGGGCTGTCGCCCCTGCTGCGGTGCCTGAGCCCACCGGCCTGTGCGTCCATCTTGATAGTGACAGGCTCGACGCCGCGGCATATGAGCTCGTCCGAACGTGCGGGGCTCCGGGTCTTCTATTACGACGGCGACGTTTTCGACACAGCTGGCTTTGCCGTGTTGGAACGCGACACGACGCGGTTGAACTGGCTGTCCAAGGGCGCGACCGGGGACTCGGCGAACGCAGTGAAGGCCGAGTTGGACAAGCTGGGCTTCCTGCGCGGCCCCCACTCCCTGGACCTGACGGGCCTGCCGGCGCAGCGGCGTCGGTTCCTGGCGGCGGTCGGGCGTCGGCTGACCGCGCAGTCGCTGGACCGGCGCGAGCCGCAGCGCAGGCACCCGATCCTGTTGACGGTGCTCTCGCAGTCGGCCGCCGATGTGCTGGACGAGGTCATCAGCCTGTTCGACCAGGCCGTCTCGGCGAGGGAGAGCCGGGCGCGCATCAAGATGCGGGACGAGCTGGCCGCCCGTGCCGCGGCCGGGGAGGGGCGGCAGGCCCTGCTGGACCAGATCCTGCCGGTCCTGGTCGACATCGGGATCGAGGACGAGATGGTCGACGCTCTGCTGCGGAACACCATCGGCATGCAACGGCTGCGGGCTGCGCTCGCCCAGGTGACCGGCAGGCTGCCGCGCGACAACGGTCATCTGGTGATGCTGGAGAACTGCTACTCCTACCTGCGGCAGTTCACCCCGGACGTGCTGAAGGCCATCGAGTTCACCGGCGGTACGGGCTCCTGAGAGAGTCCCCCGCTGGCGTTGTCGCACGACCAGCAGGTCGGACAGGAACCGCAGGGCCGACCTGGGCAGAACGACATCTGATGGGTAGGCAAGCACACAAAGCTCGGGCGGGGCTCTGGCGCCTGGCCTTGGACGGCGAGCGGCTTGTGGAACACTGTTGTTGACGGTGCCCAAATCGTCCATTCGGGGATGAGGCTACGGGCGACGCGAAGACGACTCTCTTCTCTCTTCAAAGGTGCACGCATGAGCCAGCATGTGACAGTCCTGTGCTGGAACTTCAAACGCAACGGTGCTGGTGACACCACCAAGCGGCGGCGTGCCCACGAGCTGCTGGCATCCCTCGACCCTCACCTCGTCCTCCGCCAAGAGATGGATGGTGCTGCGGCGGACGGCAACCGGATCATGTACGAGGTTGAGGCTGTCCTTGGCTTGCGCGGCTGGCTCGGCCCCCGAGCCTGCACGGCCGTCTTCGCGAACCCGACGCTGTTCCAGCCGCTGAGGGAGTGTGAGGACGTCGGCCCTGTTTGGGTTCATCCACCCACGGTTGCGGTCTTCCGCTTCACACCAGGCGGCAGCCAGTCCCTGCCCCTTGTTGTGGCTTCTTATCACCTGAACCACGCCTCGGCCACAACCCGCCAGGCCGAGGTGGAGCGGCTGACGAAGTGGGCCGACCGCAAGTGGACGATGCCGGACGGCGAGCGAATGCTGGTGCCCGCCCTCATGGGCGGTGACAACAACTCCTACCCGGTGCCCGGTCTGGAAGGGGACCTCCCCCTGCCGGATTTGGAACAGATCGCCGACCGGCCGCACCGGCTCCACCGCTCCCACATCGGCCCCGATGGGCAGCGGCTGTTGGACACCTACCCTGACGAGGCTCTGCGCACCGCCGGCCTGGAGGACGTGGCCCGCTATTGGGCGAACACCCGCGATGGCGACAAGGCAGCGGCGTCCCGCACGATGAACGCCAGTCCGACGCACGGCCCGGACACGCGGATCGACAGGATCTACGCCACGCCCGCCCTACTCGGAGCGGTGAGGGATGTCGACGTGATCGAGGTCGAACCGGGTATATCAGACCACCACATCGTCCGTCTGACCCTTGACGCCGACCGCCTGACCGACGCCCTCACCTACCGGCCCCGGAGACAAGCCGCGCCAGCTGTAGCATCCGAAACGATCGACGACTGAAGCGCCCACCTTACGACCAAACCGGGACCGGCGCCTGCCGTGGGCCGGCCGCGCTCGGCACCATGCCCGCAAGATCACGTCCACGGGTATCGCCGACGTAAGCCCCAAAGCCGGCACATGGAGGCCGCGGCGACCGACGATGCGCTGGACCTGTTCGTGTTGCTGATGCAGGTGAGGCTGATCAGCGCCGCGCGCCGCGCGCCCGACCGGGACTGGGTGGCGGCCCGGGGCCGAGTGGCGAAGGCGTCACGGATGCTCGACGGGGTGTTCCGGCTGTGGAGCGAGCAGCAGGACCTGGTTGCCGAGAGCGGCGCGGATCTGGATGCGGGCGCGATGTGGCGGGCGCTGGAGACGGAGATCGGCCAAGGGGACCATCAGAACAGCCATTAACGCTAAGCACTTGATCTTGCGAGAGCAGGGCCCCGGCGGGAAGGCGTTCGCCGGGGTCGCCGGTCGCCAGGTCATCCAAGGGGGGAGTGGCTCCGGCGTTTGGGTGGGGCTGGGCCTGGAGCCGGTCGCGGAGGTCGATCTCTTCGGCGGTAAGCGGCTCCCCGGGGCGGCGGATGCCGACGGGCTTGGGCCGAAGCGGCAGGCCGTGGTCTGCGGCGGCCTGTTCGGCTTCTGCGAGTGCTCGGTAGAGGGAGGCGACGGATGGGGACTTGCCTGCGTTCTTCCCCGTCTTGATGGTGAGCTTCTTCGCGATGCCCGGGACGGGGACGCCCTTGTCCTTCAGTGCGACGGCGAAGGTGTACGGCCCGCCGGAGAAACGCGAGGTCGCCTGGTACCTGTTGGATCGGGCAACCGCGCACAGGATCGGCGGACGGCACCCGCTCAATTCCCGTTCCGCACCAGCAGCCCGTCCACCAGGTGTTCCAGTGCCTCCGCCATCTCCGTGCGGGTGGTCCCGGGATCGTCCGCGTGCGCGACCATCAGCGCCGCCTCGTTCAGCGCGCCGAGAAGGATGTGGGCCAGCGGCGGTACGGGCCGGGGGGCCAGCGCCCCGGCCGCCATCGCCGCCTCCAGGGCCGCCGTGATCACTCCGAGGCCGTGCTCCTGGCCGATCTCCCGCCACCGCCGCCAGCCCAGCACCCCTGGGGCGTCCAGCAGCAGAACGCGTTCCACGTCCGGCTCGGCGAAGGCGTCGAGAAACGCGCGCGCCCCCGCCTTCAGCGCCTGCACCGGATCCGTGGCGGTTGTCATGACCTGCCCGGCGATCCGCTCGGTCAGCTCCGCCTCGACCGTCTGCACCGTGGCGTCGAACAGATCGTTCTTGTCCCGGAACTGGTGGTAGAGCGCCCCCCGGGTCACCCCGGCGGCCCGGACGATCTCCTCGGTCCCCACCCCCGCGTACCCGCGCTCGGCGAACAGTGACCGGGCGGCGGCGATGAGAGCCGCCCGGGTCGCCCGGGAACGCTGGGTGTGCTTGGTGCCGGTCGCTTCCATCCTGCCCCCTTGAGTTCCGTACAGCCTGTATGTCACTCTACATGCATACAGTCTGTATGTAATTCGCCCCGAAGGGTGCCCGTCCATGCCACAGCTCACGCTCAACCAGGGAACCGTCCACTACCGGGACACCGGAGAAGGCGAGCCTGTGCTGCTTTTGCACGGGTACCTCATGGACAGCAGGCTCTGGGAACCGGTCGTCGCCCGGCTCGCCCCGGACTTCCGGTGCATCACCCCCGACCTGCCCCTCGGTGCCCACCGCACCCCGATGAACCCCGGCACGGACCTCAGCCTCCCGGGAATCGCCCGGCTGGTCGCGGATCTGATTGTCGCGCTCGATCTGCCCCGGGTGACCCTGGTCGGCAACGATCTCGGCACCGCCGTCGCCCAACTCGTCGCCGCCCGTCATCCCGAGCGGATCGGGCGTCTCGTCCTCACCAACGGCGAGTGCTTCGACAACTGCCCGTCACCCTGGTTCAGATCACTTGAGCCCGCCTCCCGGGTGCCCGGTCTGCTTACCCTGGTTTTCCAGGCCCTGCGGCTGCGTGCCGTTCGTCGCATGCCCTTCGGGTTCGGCCTGCTGACCAGGGGCGCACTGCCCCATGATCTGATCGACGACTGGCTGGGGGCCTTCTTCGCCGACCCCGGCGTCCGGCGCGACTGCGTCAAGGTCACCCGTGGGATCGTCCCCACGGCCCTGCTCGAACCGGCAAGGCGGCTCGCCTCCTTCGACCGGCCCACCCTGCTCGCCTTCGCCCGCGAGGACCGGCTCTTCCCCTACGCGCACGGCGAGCGACTGGCCGCGATCGTGCCCGGCGCCCAGCTGGAGACCATTCCCGACAGCCGCACCTGGGTGATGCGCGACCAACCCGACCTGACAGCCCTGCTCATCAGCGAGTTCATCCGCAACACCCCCACCGGCGCCACACCGGCGGACGCCACTCCCGCCTGATCCCGGTCCAGGACCCACTGCCCGTGACGCGCCCTAGTGACCGGGTTTTGAGGTGAGGGCTCGCCCCATGAGTCGTGTTCTGTTTCAGATCATGTGGGTCCGGTGTCCTCATGGCATGGGCGATAACAGGCTGCCACTGGTGCTGTCGGAAGCTGAGCAGCTGACCCTGCAGAGCTGGGCCAGAGGGCGCCCCTCTCGGCGAGACGGACTGCGCGACGGCCCGTGAACACCCGCCTACGTCCGGCGATCACAGAACGGCGACATGCCCGTCCGACGCCCCCGCCACCCCGGCTGGCGGGCGAGACTGCTTCCCGCCCGCCCGTCTAGGCGCCCGGCCGCGCCCACTCCGATCGAGGGAAACAATGTCCAGAACGCCCATCGCACTCGCCTCGCTGACGTCGCTGGCCGCGGCTGCCGCACTGTTGGCGACCGGCTGTGCGGGAAGGGCCGACGGCGTGGAAGCCAGCGGCTGCCGGGACGACGGAGGCTGGTCAGCGCAGCAACAGGCGCAGTGGCTGCGCTCCGCCGTGTCATTCGATGAGGATGCGTCCGGCGAGGAGGCAGTCGTCGAGGTCCGCCCGCGCGGCACGGCCGACGGCCGGCCGCTGTGCGCACCAGTCACCGTACAGGTCCAGTTCTGGCGGCTCACCGCCACGGCGTCGGACAACGAACTGAGTCCGGCTCTTCGCGTGCAACTGGGCACGGACGGAAGCGAGAAGCGGCTCTTCGGGTTCCCGCCGGGCCTCTCCGCTGCGGAACGCGACGCCTGCACTGGCGTCCTCATGGCCGTCTACGCCGGCACCCCCCTGACGGCCGATGAACTGCCGGAAGAAATCGGCCGCCTAGGCGGCGACGGGGCACCGGAGGTGACGTTCCGGACCGACCGGCTCGCTGCTTACCGGCTGATTCCGCCGCCGGACCGGGAGCGGTGTGAGGCGGACACCGGGGCGGCGCAACGTGCCACGACCGCCCCCTCCGCCACCTCAAACCCATGGGGCCTCGACCATCGATGAGCGGCCCCGGCGAGGCCCGCGGAGTCACAGCAGGGCAGGAGCCGTCTCCCAGCCCTCACGACACACGATCACGCGCCGGAGCGGGCCCTGTCGGCGGCCGGCAACGCCTGCCGTAGAGCGGAGTACCTGCTGTCGTGGGCCCGCGCGCCCTCGACGTCCGTCCAGGTCACGGGAGTGACAGCGCGTACTCGGGCGGGTCCGGCGCACAATGAGTACTAACACTGGTGCCGTGGAGAAGGACGAACCCGTGGACGAGCGCAGGGCCGCATCGGTGAACCGGGGCCCCGCCGCAGCCGCGGCGGACGCCGGAGGGCTGGTCACCGCGTGGAGCGACGCGGCCCGCCGCCTGCTCGGCTTCGAGCCCGGGGACGTGATCGGCTGCTCCGTGGCGGATCTGCTGGCCGAACCACTGCCGGTCGATGCCCTGCGCAGCCTGGCCGAGCCGGACGAGTGGAGCGGTACGGTCGTGGTGCAGCACCGGGACGGCCACCCCGTCGAGGTGCGGCTGGACGCGCACCCGCTGCTCGACGGGGCCGGTGCCGTCCACTGGTTTCTCACGGCCACCGTGCCAGAGCCGGCGGCGCAGCTGCAGAAGTGGGCGCTGGAGCAGTTCCCCGTCCCGGTGGCCCTCTTCGACCAGGACGGGCTCGCGGTGTCCACCAACTCCGCGATGGAGGGGGTGATGGGTAGGCCCTCCAGGGATCTGCTCGGCCGTCGGGTGGGCGAATCGGTCGCCGGCCTGCGGCGCCTCCCCGGCTTCGAGGGCCTCGGTGACGCGGTGCAGCGGGTTCTGCGCACGGGCGAGACCATGCCGTACGAGGCTTGGCTACACGCCCCCGGCGAGCCCCGCGAACACGCCTGGCTGGTGTCCCTCAGCCCGCTGAAGGACAATGCGGGCCGGATACGAGGCTTGTGTCTGGCGGCCATGGACAGTACAGAGCAGTTCCTCGCCCGGCGCAGACTGAGCGTCCTCAACGAGTCCGGCGTCAGGATCGGCACCACCCTCGACGTGGCCCGCACCGCCGAGGAACTGGCCGAGGTGTACACGGCGCACTTCGCTGACTTCGCTCTCGTGGACCTGCTGGAGTCCGCGCTGGCCGGGGACGAGACGGGCGCCGTGCCCGATGCCGCGCCCGTCTTCCGTCGCACCGCCTGCCGGTCCGTGCTAGAGGGCTGTCCCGAGGTGACGATCCCCGTCGGTGCCACGCACGGCTACCGCAAGGACTCGCCGCAGGGACGCGTGCTGACGGACGGCCGCGGTCTGTTCCACGCCGTCGACGAAGCCGGGCGGCGATGGTGGGCCGCGGACTCCCCTGACAGTGTCCGAAGCATCGACACCCACGGCATCCATACCCTGTTGGTGGTGCCGCTGCGGGCCCGCGGCATCACGCTCGGCCTGGCGATCCTCGGCCGCCACCGGACACCGGAACCCTTCGACGACGACGATCTGCTGCTCGCCAAGGAACTCGCAGCACGCGCGGCGGTGTGTGTCGACAACGCCCGCCGCTACACACGGGAACGCGACACGGCACTCGCCCTCCAGCGCAGTCTGCTCCCGCAGCACGCACCCAGACAGGCGGCCGTAGAGGTCGCCTCCCGTTACCTGCCAGCGAGCTCCCGCGCCGGCATCGGCGGCGACTGGTTCGATGTCATCCCCCTATCCGGAGCCCGGGTGGCCCTCGTCGTGGGCGACGTCGTCGGCCACGGGGTGCAGGCGTCCGCCACCATGGGTCGGCTCCGCACCGCCGTACGCACCCTCGCCGACGTCGACCTCGCCCCCGACGAACTGCTCACCCAGCTCGACGACATCGTCCTGCGCCTGGACTCCGAGCGGCCACAGGATGCCGCAGAGGAACCACCGAGCCCGGGCGAGGTCGGAGCCACCTGCCTCTACGCCGTCTACGACCCCGTCTCACGCCGCTGTACCATGGCCCGCGCCGGTCACCCTGTCCCGGCCATGGTCACCCCTGACGGCAAGGTCTCCTTCCTCGACCTGCCGATAGGACCCCCCTTGGGGCTGGGCGGTCTGCCGTTCGAAACCGCGGAGTTCGACGTCTCCGAGGGCAGCATCCTCGCCCTCTACACTGATGGCCTCGTCCTCGCCCCCGACCGCGACCTCGACGACGGACTCGCGATGCTCCGCCGGGCTCTCGGCGGCCCCGGCCGTGCACTGGAGGAGATCTGTGACGGAGTCCTACGAAGTCTGGTGCCCGACCGGCCCGCCGACGACGTCGCCCTCCTCGTGGTCCGTACCCGTGCGCTCGAATCCAGCCGGGTCGCCGGCTGGGACGTACCCGCGGACCCTTCCTCCGTCGCCCGCGCCCGTGCACTGGCCTGCGAGCAACTGGCCACCTGGAACCTGGAGGACCTCGGCTTCGTTACCGAACTCGTCGTCAGCGAACTCGTCACCAACGCCATCCGTTACGGCGGATCCCCCATCCAACTGCGCCTGATCCTTGACACAGCGCTCATCTGCGAGGTCTCGGACTCCAGCAGCACGGCCCCCCACATGCGCCGGGCCCGCGTCTTCGACGAGGGAGGCCGCGGTCTACTGCTCGTCGCCCAGCTCACCCAGCGCTGGGGCAGCCGCCACACCCGCACGGGCAAGACGATCTGGGCCGAGCAGGCCCTGCCCACCGGACGCGCGGAGAACGGGCCTCAGGCACCGTAAGCGACACAGGATCCAGCCGAGGCGCCGTAGGCGGTGGTGGGGAAAAGCCACTCGCGCGGCGATGAGGGCACCGAGGAGCCGACAGCCGTCGGAGTACCAGAAGGGGAGGCGGGAACGGTCGCGGACGCGGATGCCGAAGCGGACGGCGACGGGGACGCGGGCGCCAGGGAAGACGCCGCCGCAGGGGTCCCGCGGTCACAGTCGCCGCGGGCGGACCGTCAGACGCGCAGGGTCGCCTCCAGGACGGTGACCGCGTGCCCGGTGAGCAGGACACGGTCCGCCCGCAGCTCCGTACTGACCAGGCCGGTGCGGGCGGACGCCTGGAATCCGGTGAGGACGCCGGACCTGCCCAGCCGCGCCGACCAGTAGGGGGCGAGCGCCGTGTGGGCGCTGCCGGTCACCGGGTCCTCGGGGATGCCGTTGGCGGGCACGAAGAAGCGGGAGACGAAGTCGTAGCCGGACCCCGGCGCGGCCGCAGCGGCGGTGACGATGACCCCCCACAATTCCTCACGCCTGGTCAGGGCCGCGATCGCCCCGAGGTCGGGGCGCAGCCCCCGTACGGCTGCCTCGTCGGGCAGCACGGTCAGGAGATGGCCCAGGGCGCCGGTACGGAAGGTCGCCTCGGGCCGCAGCCCCAGCGCCTTGGCGAGGCCGCCGGGGACGGGGACCTCAATGGCCGGCGCGGCCGGGAAGTCCAGGGTGATCTCCCCCTCCTCCCCGGCATGCGCGATGAGTAGGCCGTGGAAGCGGCTGCGGAACCGCACCGACCCGCTGGCCGGCAGCAGCCCGTCCCGTTCCAGCGAGTGCGCCGTGGCCAAAGTGGCATGGCCGCACAGGCCGACCTCGACGGTCGGGGTGAACCAGCGGATCTCCCAATCGGCCTCGCCCCTGGCCGACAGCGGCAGGGCGAAGGCCGTCTCCGCGTGGTTCAGTTCCGCGGCGATCTGCTGCAGCCGCGTGTCGTCCGGCCACTCGCCGGCCGGGAGCAGACAGACACCGGCGGGGTTTCCGGCGAAGGGTCGGGTGGTGAAGGCGTCTACGATCTGGATGCGCATGCCACGAAACGTAGCGAGGCCCACCGTCACCAAAGGAAGGCCAATTCCGCGAAAGTGGCCTGCCTGTCCTGCCCGTCCGGCGGGGCTCTCGTCAGTCGAGGGGCTTGCCGAAGTTGAAGGCGGTCACGGCCATCCGCTCGCGGAAGTAGAAGCGGTGCCTCGATGAGGGTGGCCGCGGTCTGCTGCTCGTCGCCCAGCTCACCCAGCGCTGGGGCAGTCACCACACGCACGGGCGAGACGATCTGGGCCGAGCAGACCCTGCCCGCCCGGACCACGGAAGACGAGCCGAAGCGTCCTGGAACCGAGGAGCCGTCCGGCCCGGGCGCCGTGGGCGGTGCGGAGAAGGAGCCATTCGCGCGACGATGAGTTCCCGCCGTGGGCCCCTCCACCGGTCCGTCGCGAGGGCGGTGAGCTACCCCCGAGGGCTTGGTGCCCCGGGTGGGCAGCCCTCTCGGAAAGGGGCGCTGACGGCAAGGACGGCGGGGGCACCACTGTCGGCGGTGCGGAACGCACCGGGCAGAACGGGACGCCGGGTTGCGAGCGCAGGGCGTCGCGCAATCCGGATTCACAGGCTCCAGGACGCCGCGCGCGACCGCGCTTGTCGGGTTCAAGAGGCCAGCGTAGACCTCTGCCGGAGTGCGGTAGCCATGAGTCTTGCGCGGCCGATGGTTGAGTTCATGGGCGATGGCATCCAGGTCGGCCTGGCTGAACGTACGGAGGTCCGCGCCCGTGGCCAGGTATTGCCGAAGCAGCCGGTTGGTGTTCTCGTTGGTGCCGCGCTGCCACGGGCTCCGAGGCTTGCAGAGGTAGATCGGCATCTCCCGTCTCGGCGGTGATGGCCTGGTGCTCGGCTATCTCTCGCCCTCGATCCCAGGTGAGCGTCCGCCGCAGTTGCGGCGGGATGCCGAGGAGGCTCAGGCGGGCTGACGGAGGGCGCTGACCAGTGCGCGCGGGTCGTCGGCGTGGAAGCGGATGGTGTGGGCCTTTTCCGTTGCGCCGAGCGGGCGGGTGAAGGGGAGCGGCCGGTTGAGCTCCAGGGTCACCGAGGTCTGGCTGCCCACGATCAGGTCGAGGACCCCGTCCTCGGAGAGGGTGATCAGGCTGCCTTCGGGGTAGCGCCGGTCGACGCGGACCGAGGCGACCGCGTCCGGCGGTACGGCGAGATCGAAGAGGGCTCCGTAGCGGATCCGCAGAGAGCCGTCGGGACGCACGACGTGCGGCCGGGTGACACAGGCGGCGTGCAGGGCAAGTACGAGGACGACGCCGTACAGGTCGAGTACCAGGATCACCCGGTGGACCACCGGCCAAGGGATGAGGAAGGCCAGGACCACCGTCTCGATGACCATCACGAAGAGCAGCCCGTACATCATCGCGGTCTGGGGCCCGGTGTACGCGGCAGCGAAGTCCCCGGGGCGCACCCCGTGCGTGCCGCGCCGCACCCACCGCCCCAGGGAGGCGAGGGCGCGCAGCTCGTGGAGGACCAGGCGGCGGACCGTCACCGGCACCGCCTCCTGCACGGCGGACCGCCACGCCGCCCTGCGGTCCGCACCACGGGCGCGCGCGGCGACATACAGCGAGCGCAGCACCCAGGCTTCCAGCAGCAGCACCGAGAGCACCAGCGCCTCGGCGCCCGCCAGCGCCCACCCGGGCGGCCGGACCCCGGCCACCAGGCAGGCCGCCAGGGCCAGTTCCCCAGGCAGTACGGCGGCTACCGCGACCCGCGCCGCCCGTACGCCCCTTGGCCGGCCGCTCATCCCCGGCCCCTTTCCACGAAAGCCTCCATGAGCCGGCCCACGACTTCCGCCTGCGCTGGGGTGTACTCGGCGAGCAGCGCCTCCTTGAACCCGGTCACGACCACCCCGTCCTCGGGGATCGCGGCGAACAACTCCGCGGGGACGGCTGCCATCAGGTCAGCTGCCAGGGGTGCGATCCGCGGATCGTCGGTGGGGGCTCCGGCGAGAGCGTCGAGGCGCTCATACAGTTCGACGACCGCGGGATCGGCGATCAGCGGCCCCAGCAGCCCCAGCATCTCTTGGTTACCGGTGGTGGTGGCGTCCATCAGCGTGAGGTACTCGCGGTCCTTGGCCGCGCTCGGCGAGTCTGTTCGGGGGGCCTGTGCCAGCAGTGCGGCGAGGGCGGGTGAGACGGGCCCGGTCGCGCCGGGCGGCTCGGCGAGCAGGGCGCTGAGCCGGCGGCGGCGCTCCCTGATGTCGGCTTCCTGGCGGGCCAGGTCGGCATCGAGTTCTTCCAATATCTCGGTCAGCTCGCGCCCGGCATCGTTGGCGAGGGCGTCGCGCACTTCATCGAGGCTGAGGCCGAGTTCGGTGAGCCTGCGCACCCTGGCGAGCAGGACGGCGTCGCGGACGCTGTAGGCCCGGTAGCCGTTGGGGCGCCGCTCCGCTTCCGGAAGCAGCCCGACATGGTGGTAGTGCCGGATCGCCCGGGTGGTGAGCCCCACGAGCGCGGCGATTTCTCCGATTCGCATGCCGCCAGTAGAAACGCTGCCGTTGCGTCAAGGTCAAGTGCTGAAAGTATCGGCGGGCGCAAAACGACTCGAGCGTGTCTACACGCCGGAGTGGTACCCACCGGCGCAAGGTGATCCACCGGTTGGCCAACGGCATCAAAGCCCAGAACCGACGCGTACACCGGGCGTTCCCGTCCTCCGGGCCGTTTCCTCCACCCGCTGGTGGAACACCATGGGGGTGTGCAGATTCTGCTGCGCCGCGTTTGCTCCAGCAGCGCGGCCTGGAGAAGGGGCCAAGCGTTGTCGTGCGGGTGCTGGGGTCCTCCGACCACAACAGGAACCCGAGCGGCTCTGGAAAGTCATCCGCGTCGAACGCGCACACTGGCAGCTCTTCGCCTGTCGTACGGGCCAGCCACGTCATTTGGTCGTTGACGAAGAACTGCTCCGCTCCGCGGACGGTCGTCTGTATCAGGAACGGGTCGGTGAAGCCGCGGACCTGTACCGCTCCTGAGCCGCGCTGGCCGCGGACCACGTTCTCGTCGGCCCACCGGAGCAGGTCTTGGCGGACTTCCGGAACCTCCCAGCCCCGCAGGTGAGTTGTCGCCATGCCCAGCACACGGACACGCGTGCTAGAGGCAACGTCCACGTTCAGCGGCAGCTGTCGCCTGGGAGCGGCAGGCTGGTGAGTTCGGCGAGGGTACCGAACGTGCGGCGCGGCTGTCGGGCTCATGACCGGGGCTGTCGCCGAGCACTCAGTGCCACGCGCTTGCTCAAGGTCCGGTGACACAGGCCAGTGATCAGGCGGGGCGCCGCCGCCGGTGCCGGGCGTGGGGGTCGCAGCCGAGCGCGTGGCACAGAGGCTCGTACGGCCCTGCCACGCCGGTCCTGGGGTACAGGACCGGCGGCGGTCAGTGCTGGGTTTCCTCTGGCGTGTCGGCCGTGCGTCGCGGTGCTCAGTGGGTTCCGCGCATGGGGCGGCGTGTGCTGGGGCCGTGCCGGCCGGTTGCGCTGCCGCGGGCGGCGGAGGCGGCGGCGAGGGCGAGGAGGGTGGCGACGGCGCCGGTGATGAGGTTGCTGGCGATGGAGCGGCTGTGCGCGACGTCACCGGCGACGACCCAAGGGGCTATGCAGGTCCAGATGCCGATGGCGGCGGCGGCCCAGGCCATGGAGTGGGTGCGCTCGTAGGAGTTGCCGAGGCCGCCCATGCACAGCATGTAGGCGATGCCCACGATGAGGTTGGTGACGGCCAGCGTGGTGAAACCGCTGAAACCGGCTATCCATGGAGACGCGGCGAGGTAGAGGCCCGTGATCAGGGCCAGGGCCTCGACCATCTGGGCCCGGGGCGTGGCCGCCACGCGGTCGTGCCGGGCGTGCAGGTCCAGCAGGTCGGGGTGCTCTTCGATGGGTGCGCGGTGGATGGACGTCATCATGACCTCCGTAGAAGGAGCTGGTGACGGGCATATACCCACAAACCAGCCTTGAATGGCATTCAGGAGTACGAGTATCTGGAGGATCGGAGCGTCAGGACGGGGGTGGGCAGGGGGAGAGAATCGTGGGCTACGTACGGCCTGTGGCCCCGTCGGCGGTGTCATTGCCGGGCTCCGCCGGTGGGAGTGGCGCCTCTCTAGGTAGAGGTGTCCCTGGGGTCGCTGGCGCCTGCCTGACTGTCGGCCCGATGGCGGTGGCCGGCCCGCTGCAGGAGCGTTCCGACGGCTGCCAGCAGGATCAGAGCGCTGCCGAGGACGATGTCGAGGACTCGGTTGCTCGGGTAGATCGATGTCTTCTGCAGGCTCAGGAAGAAGGTGGATGCCAGCAGGTAGGATCCGGCGGCCCCGACGATCAGATCCGACCGCATCCCGGAGCTCCGGTAGAGCCGTGACGCTGCGGCGAGCAAGACGATCGTGCCGATGACCGCCTCGTTGACCTGCCCGTCCTTCGAGCCGTCCTGCTGCACCATCGGGATCAGGCACAGGACCAGCGCGGTGACCAGCATCAGCAGCCCCACGACCTGATCGTGCAACCCCTGGCGCAGCGCCTGACGGCGATGGTCCCGCTGGGTTCCCGGGTGGTGGATGTGGGCACTCACGTCTGCCTCCTCCTCGGTCGCGAGGCCGGCCCGTGGTCAGGGTCGAGGGTTGGTCCGCTGCCATCGCGGCCGCGTGTCCGCGCCGCTGCGTCCGGCGACAGCAGTGCAGCGGCGGCACAGCCTCTGGACGCGGTCAGCCGCGCCTCCGGATTCGGGGATCACGTCCGTCCAGGGCACGTGGGAGAACCGGATCAGCTGGGATCGGCTAAGGGAGAGCCCGCACACGGTCTCGTTGCGCCCCGGCTCCCACGCGTGGACCTCTCCGGCGGGAAGTCTGCGCCGTCCCTCACCCTCGTCCTCCTTCCACTGCCCCGTCGCGGCGACCCCGTAGCCTCTGCGTGATGTCCCCATACCGTGCGACTACCACGGCACCGGCCCGGCATTCCCTACTGCGAGGGCCGACCGACCATGCGACGTCAGGCCGCGGCACCGACGAGCGGCGGGCCCTGCCGCGCCGCCGCCCCTGCCTGCGGCTGCACCCGGCAGGGCACTGACTTCCTGTTCACCCGGATGCGCAAGCCGTGCTGCGGCCGGTCCGCGGGTCAAGCCAGTAGACAGAGAGGGAGCGTGCACGACCTGCGGTCCGTGCGTGCGGACCAGGCGAGTTGCACGGCTGCGATCAGGGGATGGGTATGGCCATGGTCACCGAGGAACCGACCGCCCCCGTGCCCGCAGCCGGCAGAACACCAGGGCAGGTCGTGGTGTCGTGGATCACGACGACCGACCACAAGAAGATCGGGCATCTGTACCTGATCTCGTCGTTCGTCTTCTTCGTCATCGGCGGTCTCCTGGCGCTGCTTCTGCGGGCGGAGCTCGCCCGCCCCGGTCTGCAGATCGTCTCCAACGAGCAGTACAACCAGATCTTCACCCTGCACGGCACGATCATGCTGCTGCTGTTCGCGACACCGACGTTCGCGGGGTTCGCCAACGCGATCATGCCGTTGCAGATCGGCGCCCCGGACGTGGCCTTCCCACGGCTGAACATGCTGTCGTTCTGGCTGTTCCTCTTCGGCGGCATCATCGTGCTGAGCAGCGTGTTCACCACCCAGGGAACCGCCGACTTCGGCTGGACCGCGTACACCCCGCTCAGCGGCGGCGAACGTACGCCCTACGTCGGCGGCGACATGTGGATCATGGGGCTGGCGTTCGCGGGTTTCGGGACCATTCTGGGCGCCGTCAACTTCGTCACCACGATCATCTGTATGCGCATGCCCGGCATGACCATGTTCCGGATGCCGATCTTCACCTGGAACATCCTGCTGACCTCGGTGCTGGTCCTGTTCGCGTTCCCCGTCCTGGCCGCGGCACTGCTGGCCCTGGAGGCGGACCGGAAGTTCGGCGCGCACGTCTTCGACCCGGCCAACGGCGGCCCGCTGCTGTGGCAGCACCTGTTCTGGTTCTTCGGCCATCCCGAGGTCTACATCATCGCCCTGCCGTTCTTCGGGATCATCACCGAGATCATCCCGGTCTTCTCCCGCAAACCGATCTTCGGCTACCTCGGGCTGGTCGGCGCGACGATTACCATCGCGGGGCTCTCCCTGACGGTGTGGGCCCACCACATGTTCGCCACCGGCGCCGTCCTCCTGCCGTTCTTCTCTTTCATGACCTTCCTCATCGCCGTGCCGACCGGGGTGAAGTTCTTCAACTGGATCGGCACGATGTGGAAGGGCTCTATCTCCTTCGAGACACCGATGCTGTGGTCGGTCGGCTTCCTGGTGACCTTCCTCTTCGGCGGCCTGACCGGCATCATCCTGGCCTCACCGCCCATGGACTTCCACGTCACCGACTCCTACTTCGTCGTCGCCCACTTCCACTACGTCGTCTTCGGCACCGTCGTGTTCGCCATGTTCGCCGGCTTCTACTTCTGGTGGCCGAAGATGACCGGCACCATGCTCGACGAACGCATCGGGAAGATCCATTTCTGGACGCTGTTCACCGGCTTCCACCTCACGTTCCTCGTCCAGCACTGGCTCGGCGCCGAAGGCATGCCCCGCCGCTACGCCGACTACCTCGCCGCCGACGGGTTCACCGCCCTTAACACCCTCTCCTCCATCGGCGCCTTCCTCCTGGGCGCCTCGACGCTCCCCTTCTTTTACAACGTGTGGAAGACAGCCAAGTTCGCCCCCCGCATCCAGGCGGACGACCCGTGGGGGTACGGCCGCTCCCTGGAATGGGCCACCTCCTGCCCCCCACCACGCCACAACTTCGTCACCCTTCCCCGAGTACGCTCCGAATCCCCTGCCTTCGACCTGCACCGCCCGGAGATCGCGGCCCTCGACTACGTCGGCGGCCGCAAACGGGACATGATCGACCAGGACGGCGCATCAGCCCCACGCGGCGCCGCCCCCGGACAAGGTCCCGACACCCCGTAGCGGGTATGAACGCCGGTGAGAGACCATGCGCGCGAGACTGCGGCCGGCCTGGCCCGGCTGGAGGGATACCTCATCAGCCAGGCAGCCCTCAAGGAAGCCGACCGCGAAGGGGAGACCTTCGCCCGCGAGCTGACCTGGCTCGGCCACCACGTCACGGCTCCCCCCACGTCTCGGAGAAGCGCACGCCCTCCCACGGGTGCCCGGGCGCGGCCGCGGTCAGGTGCTCGGCGACCTGCCGGGAGGCGTCGGGGCGCAGCGGTACGGTCCGGCCGATGGCGCGCAGCCGGCCACCAGGACGCCGGTCTCTCGGCAGAGTAGAGTATGACTTCCTTATGAAGCACGTACATAATCTGGATCTGGCCCGTGACCCTGATGGCTTCCTCTACGACCCCGGCGTCCGGGACTCCATGCAGGCGTTCTCGGCAGGCGGCGACACCCGCGCGCTGGAGACGGCCGCAGCCGTCCGGTCGGCCTCGCAGGCGGTCGACCGGCTGAGGTCGCACGGTGCGGGGGGACGCGGGCTCAGCGCGGGGGCGCTCGACGTCCTCGCACGGCTGAGCACAGCCGTGGACGAAGGCCTGAGCATTGGCGAACTGGCTCGTGCGGCGGGGGTGAGTTCCCGCAACGTCACCGGCTTGGTCGACACACTCGAACGTGACGGCCTGGCGCGGCGGGTCCAGGACCCGGGCGACCGCCGGTCGGTACGAGCCACGATCACACCGGCCGGCCGCGACTGGCTGGACGCCTTCCGGCAGCCGACGCAACGGGCCATGTCCGCCGTCTTCCAGGGGTTCACCGAAGATGACCTTGCCCGGTTCCGCGACCTGTGCCTGCGCGTGGTCGAGAACCAGCAACGCATCGAGCAGCACCTGAACGCGGGACCGCACGACCAGCCGCCGGCTTCCTGAACCAACGACGACGGAGCACCCCATGCCCACCGACACAGCCTCCGTAGCCACCCGACGCACCGTGCGGGCCTACCACGAGGCCCGCTTCCGGGGAGACGTCAGCACGGCCGCCGCCCAGATCGGCGAAGGCTTCCGCTTCCGCAGCCCGTTCATCACCTCCGACAGCCCTACCGGCCACCTCGACGGCCTGGACGGACTCCTCGGCATCGTCACCCGCGTGGAGCTGATCAGCGAGCTGTACGGCGAGACCGAGGCCACCCTGGTCTACGACGTCCACACCGCCCCTGCTGTCGGCATCACCCAGCACACGGCCGAGCACTTCCGCCTGTACGACGGCTGGATCACCTCGATCAAGCTCATCTTCGACGCCGCCCCCTGGCAGGCCATCATGTCCGCGGTCGGCCCGACCCACGACCGGGCCGACCCCATGCCGTGACCGGCCACGCGCCAGCACGACGCAAAGCATCGGCACGCCGCCGAAGCAAGTACCCAAGTGTTCTCGAAACTGGGTACTGGCACACATTCCGTGAGAGCGGTGGACGAGTCTCTTCGCTGGTAGTCGTCGTCGGCCCGGCGATTCGCATCGCACTCGGCGTCGCTCTTCGGGTGCGGGTAAGGGTGTGTACCGAAGCTCGATAGCAGTCACCCTTGCGCGTGCCGGACGCTTCAGCGGCGGGTGGGAGGAATGCTGGGGGCATGAACGTGTCCTCTTCTTCCTCCGCCCTGTCCGTTGAGCGAGCACCGACGATCGGGGTGGAGGAGGAATTCTTCCTTGTCGACCCGCACACCCGCTTCGTTGTTCCTGCAGGACCGGCGGTCGCTGCGCGGGCAGCGGGCGAGGTGGGCGATCTGGTGACGAAGGAGTTCGCTCTGTGCCAGGTCGAGGGACGGACGCCGCCGTGCCGGACGGCCGGGGAGCTGCGTTGGGAACTTGGGCGGGTGCGTGGGGCTCTGGTCGCTGCGGCCCGAGCGGAGGGGGCCCGGCTGTGCGCGTCGGGCACCGCGGTCATGCAGGGGGCCGGGCCTGCGCAGGTGGCTGATCATCCGCGCTATCTGGCCGGGCGTCTGCAGTACCGGAGCATGATGGACGACTTCGCCATCAGCGCGCTGCACGTCCACGTCCATCTTCCCGACCGGGAGCTGGCCGTGCTGACGGGCAATCATCTGCGCCCCTGGCTGCCTCTGCTCATCGCGCTGAGTGCGAACTCGCCGTTCCACCGGGGAGAGGAGACCGGGTACGCCAGTTGGCGCACTGTCATTCGCAGCCGCTTCCCATGCCTGGGGCCGCCGCCGTACGCGGCGTCGCTGGAGGAGCATGAGCGGCTCGCGGTGGTCATTGCGGATACCGAGGCCATGCTGGACGCAGGTATCCCGTTTTGGGATCTGCGGCCCAACCCGAGATTGCCCACCCTGGAAATCCGTGCGATGGACGTGCTGCAGGACCTTGACGACACCGTCGCGGTCGCGGTGCTCCTGCGCGCTTTGGTGGTCACCGCGGCCGGCAGTGCGCGCTGTGGTGATCCGGGGCCGGCTTGGACGGGGGAGGTGCTGCGGGCCGCGTGCTGGCGGGCAGCTCGGGACGGGTGGAGCGGGAATGGCTTTGACGCGTTGACCGGCCGGGTGAGGCCGGTGGCGGACATCGCCGACGATCTTGTGGGTTTGGTGCGGCCGGTACTGGAGGAGTTCGGGGATCTGGATGAGGTGACCGCGCTGTTTCAGCGCCTGGCGACCCGGGGGGACGGGGCGCTGCGGCAGCGGGCCTGGGGTGCCGGCTCGGCCGGCCCCGCGGCAGCGGTGGACCAGCTCGTGCTGGCGACAGGCCATGGCCTGGCTTTTGAGGGTTGAGGTCAGCGGGCGGCGAGGGTGGTGACCAGGACATCGCGGAGGCCGGGACGGCCGGCGTCCAGCGGGTGGATCGCGGAGACCGCGTGCCAGGTCGCCCGGTCGTCGTTCAGGAGCAGAGTCCCCGGCTCGGTGAGCGTGGCGGCCGCGATGGGTCTCCCCTCGTCGTCGTACAGCGTGCTCTGGCCGCCGGTGACGTTCTCCCGGCCGATCAGGAGCGAGGTCACCAGGGTGACTCCGTCCTTGTGCCGGCCTTCAGGGGTGGGCTGGCCCGCGCTGTCCGCCTGCGCGATCACTCTGAAGGGGTGAACTTTGACGGTCCACTCCTCCACGTCGTCCAGGCCCGCCGCGATCTCGCCGAGCATGCGGATCAGCGCCGTCACCACCGGCTCGGCCTGGAACTCTTCCGTGAGCGGCTCGAAGCGGCGCTCGACGTCGACATAGAGCGGGTTGCTGGCGTGCGGCTGCACGAAGACGTCGTGAGGCATCGTCGTGATCTCACCGGAGCGGGACAGCAGGAACTGCCCGTAGCGGCGCAGGCGGCGTGTACCGCTCTGGGCGGCGTACGGATCCACCGCAAGGTCGTCCCAGTGCACGGCGAGCCGCTCCCACACGCCAGGGTCGACGTCCAGGCATGCACCGAGTTCGGCGGGCGCCATGAGGTGCCAGGCACGCGATGCGACGACCGCGCGTGCTTCCTGCAACCGCTCTGTGGCAGCGCTCCCGACCCTGTGTTCGCCGTCCGCCAGGCGTGCCGTGCGCCGGCCTGCTCGCGCCATGTCCTCTCCTTCATCCACGAGCCCATGGTCGCGGTCTCCAGGGTGCCCTGCATCCGCTGCGCACCACCCGGGTGCCCAGTGCGCCGCCGTCGCCTCATCCGCGGCTACGGGACCCGGCTTGAGGCGCGTCGGTGATCTGGTGGGCGGCGACACAGACGTTGTCGGCGCCCGCTTCCCTGTCGGTGTACCCCACGGAGCTGACGAGGTGGCCGGTGTGCTGGGTGATCCCCGTGAGCACCTGGCCCCGCGCGATCATGGTTGCGGGCGACCGCGTGCTGGGGCTGCCGCAGCCGCGCTCCACCCGTGGCCGCGGTGGCCCGGCAGCAGCCCCAAAGACGACCCGCCGCACACGATCCACCGCCCGCCGCCGCAATCCGTCGTGAGCTCCGCAACTGAAGACGGCTGGGCTGGCTGGGTAGCCGGGGCTCACGCGTCACCGGCGGTGGCGGCCGTCGACTGCTGCCGCCGGTAGCGGTCGAACTGCCAGGCGGTGAAGGCCGAGAGCCACCGTGCGTATGCACGCTCCCACTCCTGCACCGTTGCTGTATCGCGAGCATGAAATAGCAGAGCAGTGCCGGGATCAGGGAGACCACGAGCAGCCATGCGCCCATGCCTCGTCCCCCGGGTGCGGGCTCCTGCGCCTGCGCTGTGCGGCCTGTCTTGGTTTCGGCCGGGCAGGTCGAGGGAGTAGGCGACGCATACTGCGTGCTTGAAGTATTCGAGGGGGGCGAGCTGCGCGGCGTGGGGGCCGGGCTGGTCGAGTGCTTCGATCAAGGCGCGGCAGTGGACCGGCCCGGCCGCCCTCCGGGAGTCCCGTCCCAACCCGGCCCCGGACCGGCCCACCCGCCGACCCGCCGGTCAGGGGGCGTCGATGAGTACCCGGCCGTCGGTCGGCACGGTTGCCACGAGCCCGTTCGCGTACGCGTTCTGCACGCGGGACCGCTCCGTCGCGTTGGGCACGGCATTGGTGCAGGCCGTTCCGGCGCTGGACCCGGACATCAGCTGGGAGCACGGCCCCGGCTTGGTGTCCGGGAGGCCCATGCTGTGGCCCAGCTCGTGCGCGGCGATGCGCGTCTTGTCGTACCCCTGGCTCACGGCCTGCGCGCCGAGTTCGACCCGGACCTGTCGTCCTGGACGGACCGGGCCGAGGGTGGCCTGCGGCCAGCCTGTGGTGGCGACGATGACGATCTCGGCCCCGGCGCCGGGCGCGGCCTCCACCAGCCGTACGTTACTGACGTTCGCATTCCAGGAGGCGACGCCGGCCGCGATGGCCGCTTCCCAGCCACCGGCCCGGCTGTCGTCGTAACGGAGTGTCACTACCGCTGCGGGGGCGTTGGGTATGGGCGCGGGTGCCGCGGCCGCGGCGGTTGCCGCCGCGAGGACCAGCGCGGCTGCGGAGGTGCCGACTTTCAGCCAGGTGCCCAGAAACATGGTCGTCTTCCTTCATATGTGGGGGGCCGGCCCCTCGGCGGAGCCGGGGCACTGGAGACACCGCCACCGTCCGCCTGTGGCCCGCGGTTTCGGACAGCCGCCCCTCCGGAGCCCTAAGAAGGTAGCCCCGTACCCCACCTACTCGTCATGCACCTGCCAGCCAATTCCCGCAGGCACTCCAGCCGATGCCCGGTGAGCGGGCGGCATCATCCAGGGGCTCGCGCGGCCAGCACGGAGGGACTTTTGATTACGCCTCGGCGCCGCCCGCGTGCCAGGTGGCCGGCCGGATCTCCAGGGACTGCGGGTACGCGCTGATGCCCGGCTCGCCGTCGGTGCCTGAGCCAGCATGCCGCGGTCGCGTGACTCCTGGCTTACGTGTGGAAGACCTGGACGAAGTGACGGTCCCTTACTGTCTCCCCGTCGCGGGGAGGGGGCGCTGGTTAGACGTCACCGCTGGCTGCCTGCTGCTCTCCGCCTGCGGAGGCCCCCCCCCGCACCCGGCGGCGCCGACCGCCCGGCGGTCGGCACGCGCACCTCCGCCGCGCCCGCCCACTCGAAGCCGACGCCCACCGCTGCGTTGCCGGCGCCGGGGGCGGCGGGCGAGGTACCGGACACCGCGCGGCCGGTGGAACTGGCGCTGCAGCCGGGCGAGACCGCCGGGGCCCGGGAGGACGGGGGCAGCACCCGCGCCTGGACGAGGCCGAAGTGGAGGCCACTATGCCCGAACTGACGGCGCCCTGTACCACCATGTGGGGCCTGCTCCGCCAGCGGGACGCCCACGCCGCCGTCTCCCAGACCTTCGACACGGAGAAGCCGGGGAGCCCGACCGTCAACTTCTTGTCGTCCTACGCGGGGACCGACGCCGTAACGGTCTTCGGCGGGCTGCGCACGGCACTCGCGGGCTGTCCATCGGTGGAGGAGGACGGACGGCCGCACGGTGACGATCCGGTACGAAGACCTCGACTCGGGGGCTTCCCGGAGGACACCCTGCGCATCCGGATGACCATGACCGATGCGGGCTCCACCGCCCCCACCGAGGTCATCGACCGCATCGTGACCTGGGTCGGGAGAACGCCGCACGTGTGGTGTGGATGCTGGCGTCGGATGACCGCCTGATCGGTATCAAAAGACGCCTGGCCCTGCAGAAGAAGGACACCCCAAGGTCATCGAAACACTGGGAGAGCTACGCCGGGCGACGGTCGCCTCAGGGCCCGCGACGGCCAGCCCCCTCGCCGGACTGCGGTGGCGTGCCGGCCAGGCCCCCGACGGCAAGAATCGGCTGCGCAAGAGCAGCGGATACCAGTCGCTGGGTGCCCGGTTGCTGGTGATGATCAGGGACCTGCCCTGCCGTTCGCTGACCGGTTCATAGAGGTCATCGGCCTGGGCCGCTCCGAGCTGGCGCATGGCGAAGTCGTCGAGGATGAGCACGTCGGGCCGTACCAGTTCGCGGATCCGCTTGTCCCAGGTGCGGTCCGCGTGGCCGCCGGCGAGGTCCGCGAGGATCCGGCTGGTCTTGGCGAACCGGACGTGGGACCCTGGCGGACGGCGAGGTGGCCGAGGGCCTGAGCCCCGTGTGTCTTTCCGACCCCGACCGTGCGGAATCCGAACGCAGGGCGAGTCCGTACAGCGCGTACCAGCCGGTCTTCCTGGCTGGGCTCAGCCGCAGTCGCCCAGGATCGGCCCCGACCCGTCGGAGGTGTAGGAGGCCCACAGCATGAACAGCTCCAGCGGAATCGTCAGTACGCCGGGCCACACACCGATGTATGCCACCAGCCCTCGCTTCGTTCCCCCGAGCGGGACGCCGTGCCGTCGGCGGATGGACTTGGCGAGCAGTACGCAGACGACCACAGCTGACATACCGAGGATCGGCCCGGCCCACGCGGCGAGGTGCTCCGCCCGCGGGAAGGGCATGTGCCGGCATGCTGCCTGTTGCCGGTCGACCCAATCCCAGTGGATGACCTGCACGTAATACGAACTGACCACGCCGATGGCGGTGGCGAGCGGCACCCACAGTGCCGCGATCACCGTGCCGGGCGTGACCCGCCGCTTATGCGTAATGGTGTCGTGCGCCGCGGCGGAGGAAGAGGGGGTTTCCATCAGTACCAATTCGGGTGCGGTCGGACGATGTGGATGCGCTGCTCGCCGTGGTTCTTGGTGGCGACGTGTTCGCGGCTGTCCAGACTTACGTTCTGGAACGAGCTGGTGTGCTGGGTCAGTTTGATGTCGCCGTCAGGGGTCACCGAGGTGACCACGGCGGCGTGGTAGATCTCGCCCTGGGGTTCGTCCGGGTCAGGAGCGACCTGCTCGTAAAAGATGACGTCGCCGGGACGTGCATCCGATCTGGTGACTTCCTCGCCGCCGTTGTGCAGCAGGAAGCCGTGCAGACCCTTGGCCTGCGCCCATGACCGGGAGTGGTACGCCCGTTGGTCGACCCAGTCCCACCCCAGGCCGGTCTCCCGGCCCCAGGTGTTGTCGCCGCGGGGCCCCGTCCAGAAGTCGAACTTCTTCTGCATCCCTCCGGCCTCAAGGGCCGACGATGTGAAGTTGGCACAGTTGTTATCGAACTTGAGGTCGTCCTTCTTGTCCCAGTGATCGAGGGCGTACCGCACCATCTCGACCCGGTCGATCTTCCCGTCGGGTCCGCGCAGCTCGCGCCCGACCTCGGGCGGCAGACCCTTGAGGTCGGCGAGGGTCACTGGATCGGCCCGCATGAGGTCCTTCTGCTGCTGCGGCGTCAGGCCGTCCCACCAGGCGCGAACGAGCTGCGGGTCTTTCCCGACCGGGATGTCGGCCCTGAGTATCTCGAATTCGACGTGGGAGGCTTCGACCAGGATCTCGTTGTGCGCCTGACTGGGATTGGCGACGTTGATGGTCGTCGCCAGCTTGTCCAGTTCGGCGGAGGCTTTCGAGTCCGCCTGCGCGGCCTCGCGCAGCGCTTCCTCTATCAGCCCGTTGACCTGGGATATGTGGCCCTGTTCCTTGGAGTAGGCGTCGCGTACGTTCTGCGGGACGTTCGGTCCCACGGGTGCGGCGCCCGTGTACGCCCCCTCGGCGCGGCCGTCCTGGATGTGCAGTCCGTACTCGCCCGCCAGTTCGACCGCGTGGAACAGGGTGCGCTGGGCGTATCCCATGGAGTGGGCGAGCGCGTCGAGGACCATGGCCACGCCTTTCATGATGTCGCCGCCCGCCTCCAGGCGGTTGGCGAGGTCCTCCAAGCGCTTGCCGGCCGTCTTGCCGGTGGCGTCGGCCCAGTGGTCGTCGAGCGGCTTCTTGCCCTGCGCGCGGATGTCCTCGCAGGCGGAAGAGGAGCGCCGGGCCAGGTCGACCCAGTCGTCCGCCGCTTTCTGCCACTGGTCCACACGGCAGGCATACAGGTCGTGATAGGAAACCACGGGTCAGTTGCCCCCGAAGTCGGCGAGGCCGTGCTGGAGCCGGTTGAAGGCGTCCTTGGCCTGGTAGTCCGTGGTGTCATAGGCGTTGGCCGTGGTGTGGAGGTTGTCGGCCATGGTGTTCATCTGCTTACCCAGGTCGACCATGTGGTCCTCCCAGGCGGTCGCGCACCGCTTCAACGCCGCGGCGGAGGCCCAGCCGTGATGGCCGTCGGCTGCCGTGTCACTCGAATCGAGGGACCGGCGAAGGTTCTCCAGTGCCGTTTCGGCGGCCGAGCGGGCTCCTCCCGCGCCTTGCCGTACGTGGTGCGTCTTGATGTCTGTGTCCATACAATCCCCCCGCAAAATGGTCGAGAACAGCCTAACGTTGATCTTGAGCAGAATCTGACAGCAAGCGCTGCCGCCAGCGCGACGGCGAGGCCGGCTGTCGTCGCTGTAGCGTCCACGACGGGCTCGGTCCGCAACGCCCCCGGCGACCGGCTGCTGTCGGACGCCGAATGGAGCGAGGTCGCCGCCGCCATGGTGCACGCCGCGGGCATCGCCGCCCCTGGCGACGAACAGGCCTGCCGGTGGATCGCGGTGCGGCACGCGGACGACCACATCCACATCGCGGCGACCCTAGCCCGCCAGGACGGCCGCCACCCCCGCGTACGCGGCGACATCCTCAACATGCACACCGCCGCCCGCGCCTTCGAAGCCCGCTGGGGCCTCACCCCGATGTCACCGCTCGACCGCACCGCGCGCCGACGCCCGGTCACCGGCGAGGCCGAGAAGGCCGCCCGCCGCGGCCTGGCCGAGACCGCCCGGGAGGTGCTGCAGCGCACCGTCCGCACCGCGGCCGCCCTCGCCCACGGCGACACCGACTTCCTCGACCGTCTCCGAGACGCGGGCTTGCGCGTGCGCGAGCGCCTCGACGATGACGGCGCCCGGGTCGGGTACGCGGTCGCGCTGCCCGGGGACCGCACCGACGGCGGAACCCGCCCGGTCTGGTTCGCCGGCTCGACGCTCGCCTACGATTTGTCCCTGCCCCGCGTCCGCGAACGCTTCGAGCCCTTCGTCACCCCGGCCGACTGGGCGCTCGCAGAGCACCGGATCCGCGAAGCGTCCGCCCTGTTGGGCCGCGCCGGGCAGGCCGAAGGCGCCGGGGATGTCGCCGCGCTCGGCGACCTCCTGGCGGTGGCCGCCGCGCGCTCCCCGGCCCTGGTCCGCGACCCCGTCCAGGCGGCGGCCGACGCCTTCGAGCAAGCCGCCCGCGCCCCCGGCGCCCGCAGCCTGGAGGGCCGCGCGCGTGCCGGATGGCGCGCCTCGACCCGGGCCTTGGAGCGGGCCCCCCGCGCCGCACGCGGGGGCGGCGCCGCGGTCGTCCTGACCCTGCTGATCGCGCTCGTGGAGGCCGCCGCCTCCTGGCACCGCGCGCAGGAGTACCGGGCGCAGGCGAAAGCCGCCTCCCAGGCCGCCGTCCTGCTGCGCGAAGCAGCCAGCCTGACCGGCGCCCCGCCCCCGACGACGAAGCCGCGTACCGGTCGGGTGGTGCGCACCGCGGGCCCTGGCCTGCCGCCCACCGGGCCCGTTACCGGTGTACCGGTTCGGCCGCGCCCGGATCCCGGCCGGCCGAGCCCGACCTGTACGCGCTGCCCCCCACCCGAGGGAGCCCCGCTGATGACGTACCCGCCCCAGCCCGAACCGTTCTCCGAAGCGCTCGGGGAGGCCGCGCAGACCGCCGCGATGGCCTACCGGCTGATGATGACCATCACCGACGCCGTACGACGCGCCACCCAGAAACGGCTCACCGGCAAGGAGACCGAACTCAGCGAGGACGCCCAGAAGATGGCCCCGGGCTGGTCGGCCGACCAGCTGCGCGGCGTCCTGGGCGACGACATCCTGGCCGAGCTGTTGGGCGGGGCGGACTGGCCGCAGCTGGCCCGCCAGCTCGTCGGTCTCCAGCAGGCCGGAGTCGACCTCGGCACCTTCCTGCCGCAGATGGGCCGCATGACCGCCGCAGTCCACCAGGCCGTCGTGGCCAACGCGGCCCGGACGAAGGCGCAGGGCACCGACCGGTGGGCCGACCTCCTCAAGGCGACGATGCCAGGCGGCCTGGTGCGCGACGCGATCCTGGCCTTCCCGGTATGGCCGGACATCGCGGCCGCGATGGGCCAACTCGACGCCAAGGGCATCGACGTCGCCCGGATCCTCCTCGACGCGCACGCCGCCGGAGCGGGCGTCGACCAGGCCGTCGCCGCCGTCACCACCGCGGCCGCCCCCGCGCCGACTTCGGCTGACGCCCGTGTGCCGCATCCGCCGCTGCGCCGGTTACCGCGCCGACTGCCGCGCCCGCTCCTGCGGCGCCGGTGCGGGAGGCCGTCGATGCGTGGGCGCCGCCCGCGAGTGTGGACGCGAAGTGTTCCTGGGGCCCGCTGACCGAGGGGTTGAGCGTGCCGCGGGACCTGGACCTCGGCGACCGCGCGAAGGCGCTGGAGCGGCTCGGAGTCAATCGGCTCGCGCACGCCGCGATCGTCGGCGTCGTCAAGGACGTGCTGCCCGAGGCGCAGGCGGGCCTGTTGGGCGGCTCCCGCCAGTGGCCCCTGCTCGCCCACCGCATGGACCAGACCGGCGACCAGGGCGGCCCCGGCCTCCTCGCCGCGCACCTGGCCCGTCTCGGGACCGACACCTCCTGGAAGGAGGCCTCGGGCTCCCTGCGCCTACGGCGAGGACGGCGTCGAGTTCACCCATTCACCGTCCTTTACGACTCCCAGAGCCCCGACCTGGCCTGCCCGCTTCACGGGACGCGCTGGGGCCGGGCGGACGAACACGGCGGCTGAAGTCGACCGGACCGACGCGGACCGCGAAGGAGCGAGCGCCCGCCGCGCGCAGGGGGGCGCCGCGAACAACGCGCGGCGGCCTGGCGCGCCTTGACCCCCGTCCGGCGCGCTCCGGCGCCCGGGGTCACCCCTCGGACGTCTTCGTACGCGGGCACCGGAGACCGAACTGCCCTGCCCCGCAAGCGGAATGGCCTGTTTTTGACCGTTGAGCGGACATTGGAATCCTCTCTCCGGACAACAGATGGTCAAATCCTTGTTGCATACCTGTCAATCACCGTCCGCTTCCTGGCACTCTCACTCCCGCCCCCACGGCATCAAAGGAGAGCGAGTGACCCACCACATGTCCTCATCCCCCACCTCCCGCAGCCGCGTTCGCGTGCTCCGTACGGCCGCCCTCGTCGCCTCCGCGGCGATGGTCGCGCTGGCCGTCCAGAGCGGTTCCGCCAACGCGGCGGCCGAGCGCGAGGACGGCGCCACGGCCGTCCAGCTGTCGAGCGCCGCGCGCACCCAGGCGATAGCCGCCGCGCAGACGGAAGCGGCCGGTACCGCGCGCGCCATCGGCCTCGGCGGCGAGGAGCGCCTCGTCGCCCGCGACGTGATCAAGGACGCGGACGGGACGGTCCACACGCGCTACGAGCGCACCTACCAGGGCCTGCCGGTCCTCGGCGGCGACCTGGTCGTCCACCAGAAGAAGGACGGCAGCCGCAAGACCACCAAGGGCACCGAGGCCCGCATAGCCCCGGCCGCCGCCCGCTCCCTCAAAGCCGCGCCCGCCGGCGCCCGCCAGGTGGTCTGGGCCGCGACGGGTACCCCGGTCTTCGCCTACGAGGCCGTCGTCACCGGCACCCAGCACGACGGCACCCCCAGCGAGCGGCACGTGATCACCGACGCCGCCACCGGCGCCGAGCTGTACGCGTACGAGGCCATCGACACGGGCACCGGCACGAGCGGCTACTCCGGCACCGTCACGCTCGGCACCACCCTGAGCGGGTCGGCGTACAGCCTGACCGACGCGGGCCGCGGCGGCCACAAGACCTACGACCTGAACGGCGGCACGACCGGCATCGGCAGCCTCTTCACCGACGCCGACGACACATGGGGCGACGGAACGGCGGCGAACCGGCAGACCGCCGCCGTCGACGCGCACTACGGCGCCGCGGTCACCTGGGACTTCTACAAGGCCGAACTCGGCCGCAACGGCATCGCCGGTGACGGCAAGGCCGCCTACTCCCGGGTGCACTACGGCAACGCGTACGTCAACGCCTTCTGGTCCGACAGCTGCTTCTGCATGACCTACGGCGACGGCGCCAACAACTCCAAGCCGCTGACGTCCCTGGACGTCGCGGGCCACGAGATGAGCCACGGCCTGACCGCCGCCACCGCCAAGCTGAACTACAGCCGCGAGTCCGGCGGCCTCAACGAGGCGACCAGCGACATCCTCGGCACCTCGGTGGAGTTCTTCGCGAACAACTCCGCCGACGTCGGTGACTACCTCATCGGCGAGAAGATCGACATCCGCGGCAACGGCACCCCGCTGCGCTACATGGACAAGCCGAGCAAGGACGGAGCCTCCGCCGACTACTGGTCGAAGACCGTGGGCCGGCTCGACGTCCACAACTCCTCGGGCGTGGCGAACCACTTCTTCTACCTGCTGTCGGAGGGCAGCGGCGCGAAGACGATCAACGGTGTGTCCTACAGCTCCCCCACCTACGACGGCTCCACCGTCACGGGCATCGGCCGGGTCAAGGCCTACAAGATCTGGTACAAGGCGCTTTCCACCTACATGACCTCGACCACCACCTACGCGGGCGCCCGCACGGCGACGCTCCAGGCGACGGCCGACCTGTACGGCACGTCCGGCACGGAGTACCAGCAGGTGGCGGCGGCCTGGAAGGCCGTCAACGTCAACTGACCCCCCTCACCGCGAACGGCCGAGGCCGCGCCCCCCGCAACTGGGGGGCGCGGCTTCGCCGTGCGGCGTCAGGCGCCCGTCGGGTCGGACCGGAGGTCCGGACGCGGGATGCCATGGAGCCGGACGTCCTCCAGGCGGCCGTCCGTTGCGAGGGCCGTCATGAACGTGCAGAACGGCTGCCTCCGCCGGTCGGTCGGCGAGCCGGGTTTCAGCAGCCGCAGGCCACCGGGCGCGGTGGTGTCCCAGGGGATGTGGCTGTGGCCGAAGACGAGTACGTCCAGATCGGGGAAGCGCAGCTCGCACCGGCGCTCACGCCCCTGGGCGGGTCCCGTCTCGTGCACGACGCCCACCCGTACGCCCTCGCAGTCGGCCCGGGCGACCTCGGGCAGCAGCTCGCACAGCCAGGGGCTGTCGTTGTTGCCCCGCACACCGAGCAGGGGGCGCACGGGATTCCACGAGCCGGTAGGCATCCTCGTCGAGCCAGTCCCCTGCGTGGACGACCAGGTCGGCACGTTCCATGTGCCGCACGAGCTCGTCCGGAAGTCGCTTCGCGCGGTGGGCAGGTGCGTGTCGGACGTCAGGAGCAGCCGCATGACCTCAGGCTAGTGCGGTGACCGGTACGGGACACGTTCGGCGGGAGGCACTGGCGTCGCCCGCCGGTGCTCGTCAGCCGGGGTGCGGGGGCCGGGACAGGAACTCCGCCATGCGCTCTCCCCACGTCCCGACTTCGGCGCGCGTCCGTGCCACGAGCAGCCGCGCGCCGGGCAGGCGGTCGGCGAGGGTGACCGCCGTCGACAGCGGATGGCCCGGGTCATCCGCCCAGGCGAGGACCAAGGCCGGTTGGCGCAGCGCGGTGATCGCGGCGGGCATAGGCAGATCGGCCAGCGCGAGGCCGCGGAGCACGGAGGGCAGGACCCGTTCCGCGGGTGTCGGCGGGAACTCGGGCACGTCCGCCACGACCGCGGGGCGGGGCCCGCGGTCCCTGGTGGCCCGCCAGGCCGCGGCCCCTCGCGTTCGACGGTGTCGGCGGCCGACCGGTTGGCGCGCGCGTAGGCCTCGCGGCTCGCCCAGGCGGTGGGCGGGATGAGCAGGACCAGCCGGGAGAACCGGTCGGGTGCGCGGACGGCGGCGTGCAGGACGGTGCCGCAGCCCATGGAGGCACCGAGGCCGTCGACGGGTTCCGCCGCCCCCAGGTGGTCGAGCAGGCAGCAGGTCGTCGGCGAGGGAGGCGTAGGTGTAGCCCGTGGCGACGGGCCCACCGGTGGACCGGCCATGGGCGCGCGCGTCGTAGCGGACCAGGCGGCGCCCGGCGTCCACGACGCGCGCCCAGTCGAAGAGGCCCATCCGCTCCTCGTCGGCCTGGCTCGCGAACCCGCCGTGGGCGTAGAAGGCGAGCGGCCCCTGGCCGGCGTCGCCGTACACGAGCTCGGCTCCGCGATGACGGAAGCGGCCTTCCGCCACGGGGTGCGCTCCCAAGGTCCTCATGGCCTCACCGCATCCTCATGGCCTCGCACCGCCTCCCGGATCCGCGCGCTCGACGGTGGAGAGGACCCGTACCAGCGCCGGCGTGGCGGGAGCCGATGCGAAGCCGAAGCGCACCGGCGGGACGACGGGAGCGAGCGGGCCCAGGTCGACGCCGTCGAACGACGCGCCGGCGCTGACGATCGGCCACAGGTCGCCGGCCGCGTACCACTGGCGGTATCCGGTGCGCGAGCTGCCCCGGGTCCGTACGCCGGCCATCAGGCGGGCGGGGACGTCGGCCACGGCCGCCCACAGCGGCCGTCGGGCGAGCTGCCACGGGACGGTCCGCAGCGCGAGGCCGAGGGCTCCGCGGCGGCCGACGGTGAAGCGCAGGACCAAGGGCCCCGCTGTGACGTCCCACACGGGGTCACGCCTGCGCACGGTCACCCGGCCCGTGCGGACCTCGTCGAAGTGGTACACGCCGGCGATGTACTCCGCGGTGCGGGACGTGGGTGCCAGCAGTACGCGCCAGCCGTCGGCCCGCTCCAGCATCACGTCACTGAACGGCCCGAAGGGCGAACGCGGCCAGTGCCCGACGACCACACGGGTGCCGGACCCGGTTCCGGCGGCCGCGATCCAGCCGTCGAAGCTCAGCCGTTCACATCCCACTCCAGCGGACTACCCCCGGCCGCGGTGGCGTATGCCCGGGCGCCGGCCGGGGCTGCACCGCGTCCGTACCCGGCGGGCCGGCACCGGCGGCCCGGCGCGGTCCCGCTGTGGCGCCGCGCGGATCCGGGCCCGGGCGAGAGAGCCCGTATCGGCCGGCCCGCGGCCGGGGCGCCACCCTCAGTGACCGTGACCGGACGGCCGGACGGCCGCACTCCCCTCCCTCACCGTTGTGACGAGCTCCCGCGGCGGGCAGGGGCGGAGCCTGAGAACTCCAGAGCCGTAGGGGGAGGGGCCGGTCGGCTCCCTCGTCCGTGGAGGGCCGGGCCGGCGGGGACGGTTGTACCGTGAGCGCATGACGGCTTGCACGGAATGCGGTTTCGCGTACGACCTCGCCCTGGCTCCCAGGGTCTCGGTCCTCGCCGAGGACGACGCGCGCGCATACGCGGAACTGCTGGGCGGCGAGCCCACGGCACTGCGGCGGCGCTCTGAGCCGCAGGTGTGGTCACCCCTCGAGTACGCCTGCCACGTGCGTGACGTGCTGCTCGTCCAGCGGGAACGGCTGCTGGCCGCACGGCGTCGAGATACGCCGGTCGCCGAATCGATGGGGCGCGAGGAGCGGGTCGAACACGACGGCTACGCCCAGCAGGATCCGGCCGATGTCGCGCGCCAGCTCCAGGACGCTGCCCTGCTGTTCGGCCACGCCCTCGACCGGCTGTCCCCGTCCGACTGGGAGCGCACACTGACGTACCCCTACCCCGAGCCTCGGGAACGCTCCCTGCGCTGGCTCGCCGTGCACACGCTTCACGAGCTGCGGCACCACCTGGCCGACTTCCGTCGTCAGCTGGCCCACCACGACGGCGGCGGGCGCTCTTCTCCGGCGCGCTGAAGGGCCGCTCGGCGGCCCGGTCACGAAGGAGCGCGTCGCCGCCCGGCAGACCAGCTACCCGAAGACGCCCGGCGCCTGGACCGTCGTCCGCGTCACCGACCACCAGCCGATCGGCCTGGTGACCATCAGCGACCAGAGGCTCATCGGCTGGCAGTCCACCCGCCGCCAGCAGATCGAGGACGCCCTGCCCGTCCTCACGGCCAAGTACGAGGAATGGCAGGGGCACCCGCCGGGGGAGTGGGCCGCCTACGCGCTGGCCTGTCAGGCCGCCGACCAGACCCGTCGGCCCAAGCGCAAGGAACTGCGGTCGCTGTCCGAGCTTCGCGCCGCCTGGCGGGACTCGGCGGCCCGAGCGTACGGAGCCGATGTCGTCGCACGGCTGGGGGCGAGCCGGAGCAGCGGCCGCAGCTATATGGGCGCGGGTACGCCCGGTCGTCGACGTCGCCCTGGCCGCCGCCGAGACCATCGCCGTGGTGTACGTGATGCGCGGCGCGTTCGCGCACCACCACCTCCTGGCCGAAGCCCGGCGCCACCTCACCTACGTCCTGCGCGGCCGCCCCCACCAGCCCGGCCTGGACGACCAGATCGTCCAGGCGGCCATCGACGGCTACACCCGCCCGGTCGGCCAGGGTCTGATGATGACCGCCGACCTCCGCGCCCTGTACCCGCACGACACCGAGGACCAGGCCGTGCTGCGCCCCCTGACCCGCAATCGGTCTGCCACCCCGTACCAGCGTGCCCGCCTCGCGGCCGCCGCCCTGACTGCCCGGGTCCATGCCGTACGCCGGGCGGACCGCCTGAACTCCTGGCCCCGGTCGCGCACCGTCGCCGTGCCGACCATCCCGAGACGCGCCCTGCGTCCGGGGCGGGCGGAGCGGAGGGCCGGCCGAGACCTGGAGCCGACGACGGACGTCGTTGCGGTGGAGTAGACACGCCGGACGCTGGAGGGCGCAGCCGCCGAGATGGCCGCCCGACTCCAGGCCGGTATCCGGGAACGAGCCGCCGCCCGCCGCCCCTCACATCAGCCCACCCCGGCGACGGCCCCACCGCCGCACGCCCAGCAGCCCGTCCAGCCCGCGCCGGGCCGGACGACATCCACCGGAGGAATCGCATGACTTTTACGCCGCCCGTGGACCGGAGGATCGAAGCCGTCGCCGCCCGGCTGAAGGAGGCCGTCCAGGAGCGCGCCGGAGCGTTCGGCCCGCCGCCGGTCTGGCAGCCGATCTGGAAGCGGCCCCGGAAGCCGAAGTCCATCAAGGCGAAGAAGGCGGAGCTGGCCAAGCAGCGCAAGCGGCTCAAGGCGGCCGGGGTACGCCGGTTCTACGGCGCCCAGGCGCGCCGGCCCCGGCCCCGGCAGAACCGCATCGGCAGCGCCGCCGCCCGCCGCGATGCCCGCGCCCTGTCCCGGATGCGGCACTCGAATGCCTGGCTGTGGTGACGACGCCGGGCATCGTCCACCGAGTGGACCGTCCGATGCCGACACCGAGTGGAGCCCATCGAGTGGACTCCACTCAGTGAGCTTCCGCCAACTTGAAGTCGCAGGTCAAAGGGCTGGTGTGACCCGTGCTCGGGGGACTCATCCTGGTGGTGGGCGGCAGTCCGCGGAGAAGATCGTTCGTCAGGAGCCGCTCTCGTTGGGGGAGGCACAGCCAGCGGGGTAAAGCAGTTCGTTCTGAGGTACCTGTGCCATTACGGTGGCGCGATGGTGCACGTGCGGGAGATGAATGCGGCCGACATCGAGGCCGTTTCGACGATCCGAGTCCGAGGATGGCAGGCGGCGTACGCCGGCATCGTTCCCCAGACGTATTTGGATGCCATGACGGTGGAAGGTGATGCTGGTCAACGGCGGCAGCGGTTTTCTCAACCCGGACGAACGTCACGAGACCTTGTGGCGCTCGGTGACCGTGGCCCGGTGGGGTGGATCTGCTTCGGGCCGTGTCGAAGTGAGATGCCCGGTGTGGAACGGGTCGGTGAGGTCTACGCCCTGTACATCTCGCCGGACCTGATCGGCCAGGGCATCGGCCGGATCCTCCTGGGTGAGGCACATGCTCAAATGAAGGGCCAGGGCTTCAAGGCGTCAGCTTTGTGGGTTCTCTGTGACAACCAGGGGGCCCAGCGCTTCTACGAGCGGGCCGGCTACCAGGCTGACGGTGCGGCTCAGGACGACGTCTACGACGGGATCACACTCGCTGAGCTCCGGTACCAGCGCGTGCTCTGAGTCGAGCGACGCTGGGCACATCCTTGTCAGTTCGAGGCCCCCCATCTCCATCTTCAGGGGCCGACTTGTCGGTTCCCGCTCACCGTGACCGGGCGGCCTTCTACGATCTGGTGGATGCTGGATCCCGAGCTGCTGGAACGGATCACCGCGCGGCGCGCGGAACTGGACGATGCTGACCGCCCGGTTCCCCTCCGCCACGGTCCGGTCCGAGGCGTTCGGGCTGCGGCCCAGCTGGCTTGCCTGGTCGGCTGGAAACACCACGACCTCGGCCGGGAGGGCGCCGCCCAGCGGTACTACCTGCTGGGTTACCAACTCGCCTGTGAAGCCGACCCGAACGGACACGCAGCGTGGATGATGCGGGCCCTGACCCATCAAGCCCTTGACCTGGGCCACCCTGGCTCATGTCCCGAGCTTGCAGAGGCGGCCCTGGGCAGGGCTGTGGGGAAGGTCGACCGGCAGACCGAAGCCCTGCTGTTGGTGACGTGTGCCAGGGCGTACGGGGCCGGCGGCCAGAGCGCCAAGGCCGCACGGGCGCTTCTGGCCGCCGAGGACGCCGTGACGGATACCCGGGACCCGGTCACCGTCTACGCCGCCGCCTCGGGGCCGGTGGCGGCCACGGTCGCCTCGCACATGGGCAAGACCCTGACCGCGATGAAGGACCACACCGCGGCCGAACGGCACTACCGGCGGGCTCTGGCAGGCCGAACCCCGGGCACGTACCAGCTCAAGCATGGGCTGACCATGGCCAACCTGGGGCGATCGGTGGCCGGGCAGCACCGGCACGAGGAAGCCGTGGGCCTGTGGACCAGGTCCCTGGACTTCATGGGCGGTGTGGTCTCCGACCGCAACCGGCAGGCAGTCAGAGAGATCCAGGCGGCGGCGGCCCGGTACCGCCAGCGCGGTGTGGCCGGCGCGGCGAGCCTGAACCAGCGCGCCACCGAACTGCTCAACAACCAGGCGTGAAAGGAACGAACACCAGAATGCCGAAGATCGGGGTTGTGGTCCTGACCATGGGCGACCGGCCCGCAGAACTGGGGGCCCTCCTGGCCTCCGTGGCCGCTCAGCAAGGCGATCCGGCGACCGTCGTGGTCCTCGGCCAGGGCGCCAAGCTCCCGCCCCTCCCGGACAGCGTGGACGGCGTGGAGCTGCCGCACAACCTGGGAATCCCCGGCGGGCGGAACGCTGGCGTGGCCTGGCTGCGCGAGCGCGGCGGCGTGGATGTCGTCGTGGTCTTGGACGACGACGGACTTCTGCCCCGCACCGACACCTTCCGCCTGGTCCGCGAAGCGTTCGCCAGCAGGCCCCGCTTGGGCATCGCGGGCTTCCGGATCGCGGACGAGACCGGGGAGAGTCAGCGCAGGCACATCCCCCGTCTGGGTGGCAAGAACCCGATGGTGTCAGGGCCGGTGACTACGTTCCTCGGCGGCGGCCACGCCATCCGCATGACCGTGATCGACCAGGTAGGCGACTTCCCCGCCCAGTTCTTCTACGCCCACGAGGAGACCGACTTCGCGTGGCGGGTGCTGGACGCCGGCTGGGAGATCGACTACCGGGCGGACATGGTGCTCCAGCACCCTCGCACCGAGGCGTCCCGGCACGCGGTGTACTACCGCAACACGGGCCGGAACCGGGTCTGGCTGGCCGAGCGGCACCTGCCCGCCGTCCTGGTCCCGGTCTACCTCGCGACGTGGGCCGCGTACACGCTCGCGCAGCGACCCCCGCTGTCCGGCCTGGCCGCCTGGTGGGCTGGTTTCTTCGAAGGCGTACGAGTGCCGTGCCCGCCAAGGCGGCCCATGCGGTGGCGGACCGTGTGGAGGATGACCAGGCTGGGCCGACCCCCGGTCATCTGACGCCCCGACACGAGTTGGCTTCGCTGGCTGCTGCCCAGCCCGGAGCTTCGGGTGACAGCATGAAGGCCATCGCCTTGGCGGCCGCAGCATCAGCGTCGTCTACCGCTACAGCCAGGACATGGACGCCGCGCTGATCCTGTGGCTCATCGCCGGACCCCGACGCCTGATCACCCGAGCGGCCTCGGCAGAATCTGCTGGGGCCGCTCGTCGTGGTGCACCGGTGAAGACCCCTACCTCCCGTACCTACGGCGCCAAGGCACTCCGCCTGGTGGCCGTCGCGCCGCGCTGCCACCTGTGCCCGGACGAGGACCAGGTCCTCGCCGATCCGACCCTTACGGTTACCTTCTGCCCGGCCTCTGGAATCGTCCGCCGGGTCGCCCTGTGCGCATCTTGTCACTCCGGCCGGCCCAGCCGGGGGAGGGCGGACCTCGTACCCGCGGACCTCGCGTGGCGAGTGGGGGAGCGTGACGCTACGTCCCTGCTCACCGCGTACGAGGAACGCCGCTGGCTCCCGCACCGGGGCGAGCTGGAGTTCGCCGCCAGCCTCGCACGGATGCCCTGGACCGAGGAGTCGCTACGGGCCGCCGTGCGCGACTCGGACGACACCGTCTACACCGGAAAGCTGGTGCACGCCCTGGAGGGTGGAAGCGCCTACCTGCTGCTGCACCACGTCGCCCCGGACGACCCCGCACTGCACTCGCTCCGGCACCTGGTCGACGTCCTCGCCACAGCAGCGGAGCAGCCCCGCGGAGGGCACCCCGGGAACCCCGCCTGACCCTCCGGTGCCAGGCCCCAGAGGAGCCGGTCGTGGTCGCCCGGCACGGCCGCAGTCAGCCGACGCGCGAGGCCTCCGGCGCGCGGCGGGGCGGTCAGCCAGCCGCCGCGGCCAACCCCTGGCCGAAGGGCGGGACGTCGTCCACCGTCACGTCCAGACGGATCCGCTGAAACCGGAGCGGGTGCCGGAAGACACCCTGGTCAACGGCCCTGTCCGCGCTCACCTCCGCCACCAGGTCCGGACGGACCAGCGTGACGTCCAGGACGTCACGGCTCCCCCATGCCGAGGCGAACGTGACCCCGGTCCACGGGTGCCCGGGAGGTGCGGCGGCCAGGTGCTCGGCCACCTGCCGGGCGGCGTCAGGGCGCAGGGGTACCGTGCGGCCGACCGCCCGCAGCCCGCGCGAGGCGTCGTGGCGGCCGAGGACGAGGAGCTGCGGGCGGGCGAGGGTGCCCGTGATGCCGCCGATGATCGCTTCCGTGGTGTCCCTGCGGCGGATCTTGGTCCACCCGCGGTACGAGGGGTGATAGCGGCTGGTCAGGGGCTTAATCAGGATTCCTTCGACGCCGGACACATCCGTCCAGGACTCCAGCCACTCCCGGGCCTTGGCCAGGTCCGTCGTCATCGGGCACAGCGTCCACGGCGCGCTCAGGGCGTGGCGGGTGAACAGGTCCTCCAGGCGGGCGCGGCGGTCGGCGTAGGGCAGGTGGAGGAATTCCTGGCCGTCCCGCTGCAAGACGTCGAACGCCACGAAGTAGGCCGGCAGCTTCGCGGCCAGGGTTGCGGCGCCGCGGCTGCGGGCGGCCGCCCGGCGCTGCAAGGCCTCAAAGGACAGCCGGCCCGCCTCGGCGTCCCAGACCAGCAGCTCGCCATCGAGGACCAGGCCGGCGGGCAGCTGCTGCTCGGCGGCGGCCACCAGGTCCGGGAAGCGGTCCTGAATGAGGGACCCGCGGCGGGTCTGCACCAGCACCGCACCACCCGGCTCGGCCGGGGTGAACAGCAGCGCCCGGTGACCGTCGAACTTCTGCTCGTACGCCACCCCCGCACGCAGCACGGCCGGGCCCGGAATCGACTCCGCGGCCTGCGCCAGCATCGGCTCCACCGGCGGCCTGAGCACCATCCCCGGGACCTCCCTCACGATCGCCCCCTCTTCCAGGGTCGGCCAGACGCGACTCGGCGGACCGGCGCGACGACCACCCGTGTGACAGAGCGGCTTGCCTGGCCACTCCGGCCAGGGAGAGGTCTGACCCCGTCCGGGGGCGCCTCGGGCCTCCACGTGCGCGCAGCACGGCGGTCTCGTAGGTGCGCTCGATCGTCAGGCCCGTCACAGGTCCGTCCCGGGTGGGACGGCGGATACGTTTCGGTGGGTGTGGACGATCACGCAATTCCCCAGCCAGAAGTTCACGATCTTCCCCAGGGGGATCCCGGAGTCCGCGTCGTGGGCGCCGTCGTGGGGATGTGGAACCTCGGCGCCTCGCCCCCTGAGTCCTGCCTCGGCTGAATGCGCTGATAGAACCCCGTCATGACGTATCGATTCACTGCTTGTGTCGCCACAACAGAGATCGACCCTGACGGCTACTTCACCGAAGCTGCTCTCGTCCCTGTATGAAGGGGTGCGCAGTGATCATTTGACCTCAACCGCACTTGATGTTTGAGACTCACGGCACGACCACCGGAGAGTCCGATGGCCGGAGCGGAGGCGAACGCCATGCGTGCGACACAGGTGATCGAGTTCGGTGGCCCGGAGGTACTGGTTGTGGCGGATGTGGCCGAGCCGGTGGTGGGTCCGGGGCAGGTGCTGGTCGCCGTAGCAGCCGTGGACACGATTTTCGTGGAGACCCAGGTGCGCAGCGGCTGGGGCCGGGAGTTCTTCCCAGTCACCCCGCCGTACGTGCCGGGCGGCGGTATTGCCGGTACCGTCCGCGCCACCGGTGAGGACGTGGACCCGGCGTGGACCGGCCGCCGTGTCGTCGCCTCCATCGGCTTCACCGGCGGCTACGCGGAGCTGGCCGTGGCCTCGGCCGAGGCACTGGCCGTCGTGCCCGACGAGGTCACTTTCACAGACGCTGCGGCCCTGGTGCACGACGGCGTGACAGCGGCCAAGCTGCTGGGCACGACGGCCGTCCGGTCCGGCGAGCAGGTGCTGATCGTAGGCGCGTCGGGCGGCATGGGCACCGTGCTCGTCCAGCTGGCGAAGGCTGCGGGCGCAAGGGTCGTCGGCGTGGCACGCGGCGACCGCAAGACTGCTCTGGTGCGGGAGCTGGGCGCGGATGCCTGCGTCGACGCGACCCCCCCCCGACTGGGTGGATCAGGCCCGCGAGGCACTCGGCGGCGCGGGTGCGGATGTCGTTCTGGACGGGGTGGGCGGCGAGGTCGGCCTGGCCGCGTTCGCCCTGGTCGCGAACAGCGGCCGGTTCTCGGCCCACGGCGCCCCGACGGGCGGCTTCGCCCCGGTGGACCCGGCGGACGCCAAGGCCCGCAGTGTTCGCCTGCTCAGTATCGGAGACGTCCAACTGCCGGCCCACGAACACGCCGAGCTCGCAGCGCAGGCCCTCCATGCGGCAGCGAGGGGCACCCTGCGCCCGGTGATCGGCGCAACCTTCCCCCTTGAGCGCGCCGCATTGGCGCACGAGGCGATCGAGTCCCGGGAGCTTCTGGGTAAGACGGTAATCACCGTCTGATATGAGGACGCCGACTCCGTCAGGGAAACACAGGACGCGCCGGCCGACGTGACATTCAGTCGGAATAAGCGGCTCCCGGCCAGGCCCCTCGCCTCGTGCAGCACGCCGGGGCCTTTTCGGGCACTGGCCTCAACGTAGGGGACGGGGTGAGGCAGCTGTCCACCGCGGAGACCTCCACCCCCGCCGCGATGGGGCGAAGTGCAGAGAAGCCCACACTTGGCGCAGGGCCCGGTCTGGCTGGGGGACCAGGTGACGACGGCGGGGCGGGGCGCGGGGGTGGTCATGGGGCTGCTCCGGTCCTGACAGGGGCGAGGCGTGTAGGCACGGCACTTAGATGAACAGTTTCAGCCGTGGCGAAAATCCACCCGGAGCCCGCGCCGTGGCGGGGCAGAGTCCGCCGCCCCGACCGCGACCGTTCCTGCGGATGGCCGAAATCCGGGCGCGGGTCCGCACGGCTTCCGGGCCTAGAATAGAACACATGTCCGATCTTCCGCCTGATGCCATACGCCTGCGGACGATCGTGGCCTACCTTCGCTACGAACTGCGCCGGGCCGAGCGGGCACTAGCCGCTGCCGAGGAGCAGGAGGCCGCGGCCGCCCGACTACGGCCGCTTCCCGATCCGCCGGCGTGGGTGGTCGAGCAGGGCATCGGAGCCGGGCGGCCGCCGGTCAGCATCCACGCGGGGGACTGCTGGGACCGGGGCAAGCGGTGCCGCCCCCTGACCGCCGCGGAGGCCCGCCGTGCACTGTCCGACGGCGTGCAGGCCTGCACCCATTGCCGCCCAGACACCGCGCTCGGCGTGCTCGACTGACACCGGGGCGGTGCGGTCCGCGGCTGGCCGCATCGGCATCATGGCGCCGGTCAACGTCCCCTGGTGGGGCGACCAGGCGCACATGGAAGAGCTGGCCCCCCCAGACCCCCATCCCCGGCTTCGAGGAGAAGGACGGCGAGGGCGCAACCGGCGAAGCGGGGACCTCGTTCGCCGGCGTCTCCCACGTGGGCACGAGACGGCTACGACACCTCACCGCGAGCGGGAATCGGATCGCCACGACCGGAGTTGGTGAGGGAAGTTAGCCGTTTCAGGAGGGGTCATGCGAGCGATTCAGGTTTCCGAAGTGGGCGGTCCCGAGGTGCTGCGACTGGTCGACATTGATCAACCGATGCCGGGCCCGGGCCAGGCGGTCGTGGAGGTCGCCGCGTCCGGCGTCAACTTCCTCGACGTATACCACCGCCAGGGTCGGTACACCCTCCCGCTGCCCTTCACCCCGGGCACTGAGGGCGCGGGCACGGTCCTTGAGGTTGGACCCGGCGTCACGCACGTCGCTGTGGGAGACCGGGTCGGCTGGGTGGAGATTCCCGGCACCTATGCCGAGCAGGCCGTCGTGGACTCCTCCCGGCTCGTGCCCCTGCCCGACGGCGTCGACTTCGAGGCCGCCGCGGCCGTGCTGCTGCAGGGCATGACGGCGCACTACCTCGTCAACGACGCCTACCCGGTCCGGCCAGGCGACACGGTGCTCGTGCACGCTGCTGCCGGCGGCATGGGGCTTGTGCTGACCCAGCTCATCACCCATCTCGGCGGCAGAGTGATCGGCACAACCTCGACACCGGAGAAGGCCCAGCTGGCGCGGCGCGCCGGGGCCGCCGAGGTGATCCTCTACTCCGCAGTGGACGATCTCGCGGCCGAGGTGAAGCGGCTCCATGGCGGCCAGGGTCTGCCCGTCGTCTTCGACGGCGTCGGCAGGGACACCTTCGATGCGAGCCTCGCCAGCCTGCGAACCCGCGGCCACCTGGTGCTCTTCGGCGCCGCGAGTGGTGCAGTGCCGCCCTTCGACCCCATCCGGCTCGCCCAGGGCGGTTCGCTGACCCTGATCCGGCCAAGCCTCGGGCACTTCATCGCCGATCGGTCCGAGCTGCTCCGACGCGCCGCCGACGTGCTTGAATTGGTGCGCACCAAGGCGCTTGAGACCACCGTGACGGCCCGCTACCCGCTCGCCGAGGTCGCCCAAGCTCACCGCGATCTGGAGGCTCGGCGTACCACCGGCAAGCTACTCGTCCTCCCCTAGGGCAACCGACGGAATTGACTGACCCGCAGGAACTGACCGAACGGCGGGCTCCCCACCGGGGGCGCGCCGTTCCACGGCCGCGGAAGCCGTCGTCGCTGCACACAGATGCCGCCCGCGGTTCTTCAGCGCCTGCTCGGCATCGGCCGCACCAGCTCGCGCGCCAAGTGCTGACGCCGTCCGGGCCCCCTGAATGGGGCGTCCCGGGGCTCCAGCGTCTTACGGACTCCCCAACCGGAACCGAAACGGGCAACTTCCCCTTCCGGTTGGGGAGTTCTCATGCGTCAGGCGGCTGACTTCGCCCCGATGGCGCTAACGTCGTGCGCGGCTCCGGTGTCCGTTGAGAGGTGACACCGCTCGGCCGACCCGGGCCTGCTCCTACGTACGTGTTCCACACCCAGAACCGATGACGCAAGGGGAATCGATTCCATGACGGTCACAGCAGCACGCCGCACTATGTCACCGCGTCGCTCCGCCGCCCGCACGGCGGCCGTGGCGGCCCTGTCCGCCGCCGCGCTCCTCGGCGGCGGTCTCACGGCCCAGGCCGCCGCACCCGCCCGGGCGACGGGCGCGGCCGTGGAGCTCGCGCCGGCCGGTGCGCTCGCCACCCGCTGTTACTACAAGGTCAACGCCAGCGGCGGTCTGCTGATTCGCAGCGGTCCCGGCACCAGCTACTCGGTCGTCGGGTCCTACGCCAACGGCTCCACGATCCTCGGATCGGCGTCCACCACCAACGGCTTCCGCAACGTGGGCACCAACCGCTGGGTCTCCTCGGCGTACACCGTCCGCATCGTCAACCTTCCCTGCGAGTCCTGACAGGGGCCCGCGCCGAGGACACCGTTCCCCAGCCCTTCGACAGGCCGCCGGCCGCCGGAAATCTCTGCGGCGGCCGGCGGCCTCGCCGCGTTCCAGGGTCCAGGAGCGCACTGTGTGCTCGCCCTGGGGCCCGTCCTCGACCAGCACTGGTGGAGGTGCAGTATTCGGATAGTGCGGTATTCCTGCGGAGGCCCGGTGAGCTAGGCCGTCTTCTTCGGATCATCTGATCCTGGTGACCGCAGCATGAAGACCTTGATCCGCCAGCTTGCCGCCGGTCACAACGGCGACCATGCGCGGTCCTGGCAGGGCCTGCAGAACCCCGGGGAGCGCGGCTAGGGGCACCATTTTTAGGTGGTTGATACTGGTGAGCTCGCGTATTCAACCGTCGCGAGTTGACCCACCTCACTCCGGCACTGCTACTCAACGTGACAGCCGTGGGCGGAGCTCTGGTGTCAGGGGCATCCGATTGGAAGGGTACGTGACCGTCTATGACGTAGCTCGCCAGCTCCCTTCAATCGCTGACCTGCGGAACCTGTGCGCTCATTGGCGATGCTCGGTGCGATCTTGAGTCCGGACTGGGAAGGCCGGTACTACATCTGTCAGAACACAGGAACCGGCCTCTGGGGAGGATCCGAACGCTCAGTAGCGACTCGTCAAGGGCTGCCCGAGAGCGGTGAGTGCACCGCGCCTGTGCTCCCTTCCGGGGCCCGGTCTCTACCGCCTGCCTGCTCGCCCGTGATACCGGATCGGACCGGCAGCTCAGAGTGCTGGAGCCGTATTCCGGGCTCGATAGCGGTTGGTACAACTGGTCGGATTGTCAGGTTGTTGCCGGTGTGTCATGGTTCGCACCCAGGTGCACCACCTACCGTGAGGTTGTGGGCATGTTCCGACGGGTGCTGAGTCTGGGCCACTGGATAAACGAGCCCGTCGAGCGGCTCGGCGTGGCAGCGTCTCTTGTTGTTGGCACTTTCCCGTGGCTGGTACTGATGAGCAGCACCCGCCCAACCGGAATCGTTCTATTCGCGAGTGGGCTCTTCGTTACCGCCGGTATTCTCGTATGGCTCGGTCTGTGGGGAGCTGTAGCTCGTTCACTGCCAGGGCGGGCGGCTGTGGCGGTGGTAGCGGCCGTTTCTGCGATCGAGGGTTGTTTCGCCGCGATCTACCATGCGCATGCGGGATCCTTCAAGCCGACTCTGAACAAGGTCCAGGCCGCCTACTTCTCCGTTAGCACTGCGACGTCGACAGGGATGGGTGACATCCAGCCTGTCACGGACAGGGCCAGGCTGCTCGTGGCCGCCCAGATGGCACTTAGCCTGTTCCTGATCGCGGCGGCCATCGGCACTGCCATTACTCGCCTCTTCGCGAGAACCCCCGTTCCACATGTGGCCGCCCCCGCTGTGACTGCGGCCGCCGCCTCGGCCCCTGCTGACAGGCCGTCCGAGCCCAGCACGACGTCCTGGCCCTTGCTGCTTCTCTATCTGGTCGGCGCCGGCATCACTGCTGCCTATTCCAGGTTCCATAAGGGGTCTCTGAACCAGCGCCAGGCCCCATAGGCCGGAGCGCTATCAGAGGTGCGATCGGCCTCGGCGTACTCGCATGCGCAGGAAGTGGGCCCCTTGGATGCGCGCTGATGGCTGCGAGTTGTACTGGTGGGCTCTCGTATTCAACTGTCGCCAGTTCTCCGTGGAACCCAGCCTGCCGGTGACCGTGTGTGATTTCCAGGGGCGTATCGGCTCCAGGTTCCGCCGGTCTCGTTGAGCAGGCGGGTGGTGGTCTTGTTGTGGTAGCCGAGAGCGTCCGCGACGACGGGAGCGGGCATCTCAAGGAGTTGTTGTCGGATGGCGGCGCCGCGGGCGGCGGCCACAGGGACGCCGATCTCGTTGAGGAGTGCGGACAGGTGGTGGGGACGGAAGGGCTGCCCCGCCCGGCGTCCGGGGAACAGCCGGCCGACCGCCTGCTCCGCGAACTCCACGACCGCGGCGTCGGGGCGGACGGGTCAGGAGACGCGCTTGAGCGTCCAGGCGTTGTTGTTGAAGCTGGGGACCGAGGAGGAGACACAGCTGCCGCTGTAGTACGAGGCGGTCTGAACCCAGCCGAAGGGCTGGTAGGTGGAATTGCAGGCCTGGACCACGGTGCCGACGGGTAGCCCGGTGAGCTGCTTTATCTGCTTGATGTTCGGGCTGAAGCTCTGCGTGCCGCAGCTGCTGCTGTACCCCCAGCTGACGTCGACGAAGCCGCTCGGGGTGAGGACGCTCGAACAGGAGGTGGTCACGTCGCCGGGGGCGGCGTGCGCGGGCGCGGCGGTCAGGGCGAACAGCGCCGCGGTGCCGGTGAGGGCCATGCACAGGGTGCGAAAGCGAGTCATGGGTGATGGCTCCTTGAGATCGTGGACGGCCGGTGGGCCGCGAAGCCAGTACTACGGGTCGCCGACCGGTTTGGGATAGACGTTTTCAGGCCCAATGATCAACATGTAATCCGCCGTTCTGCTGGGGCCCGCGCTGCGGCGGCGGGTGCACGGCCGTCACAGCACGCTGAGCAGAGTGTCGTCCTCGCCCCGTTGGTCTTGCAGAGCCGTCAGTCATGTGGTGATGCTGCCCGGAGCTCGTCAGCGGGTTGCGGGTGACGCCGCAGTTCTTCCTTGGCGCGAAGGAAGTCGGACCAGCCGTCTTGGAGGTAGGTAGACCACTGGGTTGTGGTGCTGGGCGAGAACCCCAGAAGATCGCTGACGATCTGGGGCGGCATATCCGAGCAGACCGTCGCCCGCAAGGGCTACCCGCCCTCGATGCGGGAGATCGGCGAAGGCGTCCACCTGCGCAGTACCTCCTCCGTCGCGCACCAGTTGATGGCCCTGGAGCGCAAAGGCTTCCTCTACCGGGACCCGCACCGTCCCCGCGCCTACCGCGTCCGCAGCGGCCGGCCCGCCGACCTCCCCGACACCCCGGCCGGCATGGCGCCGGAGGCCGTCCAGGTCCCGCTCGTCGGCCGCATCGCGGCCGGCGCGCCGATCCTCGCCGAGGAGCTCGTCGAAGACGTTCTGCCGCTGCCGCGGCACCTGGTCGGCGAAGGTCAGCTGTTCGCGTTGACGGTGGTCGCGACAGCATGATCGAGGCCGCCATCTGCGACGGCGACATCGTCACCGTGAGGAAGGCCGACAGCGCGGACCACGGTGACATAGTCGCCGCCATGCTGGATGGCGAAGCCACCGTCAAGCGGCTGCGCCGCGAGAACGGCCGGGTCTGGCTCATGCCGCACAACGCGGCGCATCAGCCGATCCCCGGTGACGACGCCGTTATCCTCGGCAAGGTAGTCGCCGTCCTGCGCGCGCTCTAATTCAGAACGCCCCGCGCTGCCCAGGGGACGTCCCCCTCGGCACGGCGTCCCCTGCACGAGCCGGCAGAACGCCGGCACGTACCAGCCCAACGACGGGACCCCGACTTGACCCTGATGCCCGGAGCACGCGTGCCGGGACGGACCTGGACAGTCCGCCTCCCCGGCCACCCCGATCACACCGTGTCCGTCACCTGCAGCACCGCCGCGTACCGGATGCCGCCCCGCTCGAAGGACGCTGCGGGCATGCGCCGCTTCGCCGTCGAGCACATCAAGGCCCACGGACGCCTGGCCGGCGCCCGCCCCAACGCCGCCTGCAGCTGCGGCAGCACGTACTGCGCCCTCCACGAATCCCGCGTCCAGTGCGCCGGCACCAGCCTGCTGGTCCTCGTCCACAACCCGGCCGTCGGCCAGGTCTGGACACTGGCCGAGGTCTGCCAGACCTGCGCGCGGGACATCCCGCACATCACCATTCTGGCCACGGCCAAGCGTGCCGCCCCCACCCCCGCGGCTCCTTCCGTGGAGCAGCCGGCGCAGCGCACCGCGGTGCCGGGCGGGTTCTCCTCACCGGAGGCCGCTCCCGACCCCTCACCGGGCCGGCGCCGGCCCCACCGTCCGCACCGTCCGAACCGGTCGCGGGGCTGAGACCGGCGCGGAGCCACCGCCGAGCCCTCGCAGAGTCGCCCGCTTGCCGCTGGATGAGCACGGCCTGGGTCAGCGGCGGGTGACGCCGTAGCCGGTGTCGTTGAGGGCGGCCGTCCAGACCTCCCGGTTGAACCACTTCGTGATGTCGGGCTGCATGGCGGTGATGGTGTCCATCCGAGCCTGCCAGTCGGTGCCGGTGGGTCGTTTGTCCTGGCAGCCGGTGCAGCCGTCCTCGCCGTGGATGTGGCCGGCCATCCAGGCGTTGACGGCGACGTTGACGATGACGCTGTAGAGGGTCGCCGCCGCTCTCCTCCAGGGCGTCGGGGACACCCCCGAGGATGAGCGCCAGCTCCGGGTTGTCGACTGGCGGCATCGGCGCGCGCCCCACCTGGCCGGGCGTGCTGCTGGTCTCGGCCGCCTGCCGCTGCTGGGCGATGCTGGCCGCGAGGCCGGCCGGGTCGAAGTACCGCCAGGCGGAGCGCTCCTGGATCCCGAGCCGCTCGGCGACGGCGCGGATGTTCTGCTCGATGGTGTCGGCGACCGTACCCGGGCGGACCGTCACCCCGCGGTGGGCGAGCTGGGCCAGCGTCTCCGCCACCGCTTCCTTGAAGGCTTTGGTGTTCCTCATGAACACCATCCTTCAGTAAGAGGGCAAGATCCACTGCGCCCGGTCAGTTCTCGTATCGGAGCCGTGGAGGCCGAGTGGAGGCCGCTGTGACCGTCTCGCTGGTTCAGCCGTCACCGGGTCGGCGGCCGCCGGTCCAGCCCTGGGTGAACGCCCTGAGCCGGTCTCGCTGCCGCTCCTCTTCCGCGATGCACGCGTCGAGCACGGCCTGATCGACGTGGGGGGCGACGGCGGCGAGGACCAGGCGCTGGAGCTCGGCGGGGTCGAGCGCCTCGACCTCCCACTGCACCGGGTGGCCGACGTCGAGCCCGTAGCGGTCGGCGAATCCGGCCCCGCGCGGGTCTCCGGCCTTCCCCGCGGCCGCCGGCAGGTCGTACTCGCGGACCTGGTCGTGGGTGAGCAGGACGCGCTCCGCGTCAGCAGGCTGTGCGGGCCACCCAGTCCCGTTCGATGTCGGCACCCGATGCGTCGAAGTCGCCGACGTAGAGCAGTACGGCGGGCCTTTCGTCGCGGGCCGTACGCTCGCGCACCACGTGGGCGTAGCTCTGGCTGCCGAATCCGCGGACGACGAGCACGGGGATGCCCGGGCGCGCGAGCCAGCCCGTGAGCTGCGCCCGCAAGGTGTCCTTCTCGCAGGCCACGTAAACGGCGGTCGCCTGGTCGGCGGTCCGGTCCAGGTCGAACCAGTCGGGGGCCTCCCGCAGGAAGGTGCCGACCTCCGGCCAGGCCGGTGGGACGTGGACCTCGCGGAGCGGGTCGATGAGGTCGGGGAACCGCTCCTCGCGGCGGGCCTGGGCGAGGCGGGAGGACAGCCGCCGGTACGTCGGCGCGGTGTGCGGGATCAGCCCCTCGACCACGAGCCGGTAGTACGCCTGGCGGAGGGTGCAGCCGCCGACCTGGTCGTAGCCGGTGACGATGTCGGCAGGACGGGCCACGATCCGCGGCCACTGGAGTTGAGTCACACCGGTACATGTACCCCTTCGACCGGTCGACGGCGTGCTGACCCTACGGGCACGGACGGACCGGGGCCCCGGCCCGTCCCGGCGACCGACGCCAGGCTCAGGGGCCGCCGACCACGGATCGGATCCGGTCCAGGTGCTGCATGGTTCCCTCCGGGCCGTAGAGGGCCACGCAGCGGGCGACGGCAGACAGGGCGAAGACGGTGGCCAGCTGCGCGTCGTCCAGAGGGAGGCGGGGTGCTGCACCGTCGCCTGCGAGGGCCAGGACCGCCTCGGCGACGGCCGTCTCCATGGGCACGCTCTCCAGCCATTCGATGCCTGCGGTCCCCATCACCGCTCGGCGGTACGGGGAGAAGCCGGGGTCGGCGAGGACGGCTTCGGTCAGCAGCCCCGAGGTCTGCTGGCGCATGTAGGCGGCCGTGGTCGGGCACGCGGCGCCCGCCGCCGCAGCGGCCACAATGACTTCCGGGTCCGCGGCGAGGTACCCGCGCATCAGGTCCAGGGCGGCCACGACATCCACGCGTACACCCAGCCGCTGGTTCGGCTCGCGCCAGCTGCCGCCGGAACAAGGCGAAGCCGCTGTAGGACCAGCCGACGTCGGGGCTGCTGGTGTCTCCGTCTCCCGGGAACAGAGTCAGCCCCACGTCGTTCTCCCTCAGATCGTCGAATAGGCAAAGGATCGGTCGGCATCAGCGACGTCTGCAACTGAGATGATCCAGCTGTGGCTCGTGTGATCACAGCGTCGGAGTCGTCTTGGATAGCCCGTTCGCCGGGCTGAACCCGCGCAACTTCGGCAAAGTCGTGACCGTCCTACGGCGCGAGGGCGTGAGGCGCGAGCTGGGGGTCAGCTCGCGCCTGCCGGGGGCTGTTCGATGCTCCTGTCGAGTGATTTCGGCGACGGCGTAAGGGTGTAGCAGCCCTCGCCGCGGCACCCTCAACTCACTTTCGCCTGCCTGTCAGCTGTCGAAGCTCTTGAGCTGAGCCTTGATCCCGGCGTCCTTGGCCAAGAGTTGTGGCTTCCTCACGAGGGACTTGACGGCGTCGAACAACTCGCGGTCCTTGCGGCCGGTCAGTTTGTTCCCGATCAGTCCGAGTAGCTCGGCCCACTTCTCCCGAGGGATCGCCCACTGCAGTTTCGTGGTGATCGCGGTGTCTGTGAACGACCTCAGAGCGAGCGATGCTTGCTGCGGGTCGAAGGTCTGGATCAGGTCCTGATAGATCGGGTCGGCGTTGATGGCGATGCCGTTCCCGTTAGTCAGGAACACCTCAACCAATCCGAACACGTACTTCCGACTCAATCCCTCCGGGATATCGCCGTGCTGGCCGACGAGGTCCTGGAGCCGGCGTGCGATCGGCGGCTCGGTATAGAAGTTGTTCCAGTTGTTGTGCGCGTCGATCAACTCATCCAAGGCACTGTCGATCTCCCAGGCCCGCTCTTCGGATGGCAGGTAGGTCGCTCCATTGACAAGGTCAATGAGCTGTCGAACAAGAACGGCCTGGTCTTGGTCACCGTTGGCGCGGAACCGGCCGAGCCGGAATCCGAAGTTGTAACGGGTCTCGTCGGAAACCCGGTCCCAGAGGTCGGGCCAGAGCCGACGAATGTTGTCCAGAGTCTCCGGTGACGTGGTGAGGGTGGTGTATCGGCCGAAGAGGCCAGAAGCGAGGGGGTCGGCCTGGACCGGCGGGAGGTTGACGAAGAAGGTGGTGATCTCCTTGATCGTGCTGTCCTCGAGTCGCTTCTCCTTGACCTTCACGAGGAGCTTCTGGACCTGGGCCGTGATGTTGTCGTAGGGCAGCGTGATCACGTGCTTGATGCAGGTCCCCAACCAGTTGGCCAGCTGAAGGCCGTCAAGCTGGGCCTGGTTGGGGTCAGCCGCACTCGCCCAGTTCCGCATGTAGCGGATGAGCTCCAGCTCCTGGAAACCGATGTCGGTGATCAGGCCGATCTCCCAGCAACCGCCGAGGAGCTTCGAGTCGTCGAGCTTGGGCAGGTCGCTCTCGTCCTTGAGGTCCTTGCGCTTATTGATCGAGGAGAGATAAATCTTCCCCCGAGATGATCGACTTAATCAAAGGCCGTAATGCCCGGGGGGTCAAGCGAAAACTATGAGGTGACACAGACCACATGCACCCAGAGTGATCGCAGAATGCCCAGTTTGTCCCGCCTGGCTGCTATATGGCTTTTATCTTGATCAGACACTGCTGACGTGCAGTCATGGGTTGTTCCATCTCTAGCCATTCATCGGCTGAAAATCTATGGATGGAAATCAGCCCTGGGAGTTGCGGATGGCAACCATGGATAGGGTGTCGTCGCACCGGCTGCCGCAGGTCTCCGGCCGACGTCCCGCCCTGCTCGGCCGCGGACTGAACCGACCGCCCCCCTGCACCCGCCGAACCACGCCAGGCCTTGTGCCGGTCCGGAACATAACCTTCCGCCTGCTGCGGCAGCTCACGAGTGGGACAGGGCCAGAACGAAACGGGGGACTCCTTGCGGAGCGCACACACAGCACGTTGTCGTGGAAGCGGTCGATGATGCCGCCGGGGATGACCATCTCGGCGGCGGCCAGGTCTTCCCGGGCCTGACGTTGCGCGGCGTCGTGAGGGTCGATGCCTCCGTCGACCCAGACGCGCAGGAGGACCTCGGCCTCGGCGGGCTGGATCGAACCTCGTACGGAAGCGTGGGGCTTCTTCCGCCCGGTGAGGGCGTCGACCTGGTAGGCGGCGAGGACATCGAGGCGCGGGGTGACTCGACGAGGAGCCGCTCGCGGCCGCCATGAATCCGGCTCAATCCTGCGGGATGATGCGGAGGTTCCGCAATTCGACCGTGGCGCCGAACCAGACCCGGACGAAGGCGCCGCCGTGGTCTTCTGCCGGTTGCAGCAACGTCCCTTGCGTGACGGTCTGTCCGTCGGCGGACAGTGTGTACTGGGAGCCGTGCACGCTGATCGCGAGCTGGTGCCATTCGTTGTCGGTGGCCGCCGGATACGTGGTTCCGGAGTCCTTGGGGTAGTCCACATCTCGGTAGCCGTTGGGGTCGTATTGGATCCCGTGTCCTGTGACTGTTCCGTTCGCCGCGATGGTGGTGCGTGCTGCCAGGCCCCAGCCTGATCCTGAGGCCATTCCGCCGGCGCCTGATGCGAGCTTGCCGTCCACGGTCACCGTGTAGTCGGGTCCCGGGACCTGTGAGAAGTAGATGCCACCCCAATACAGGCCGCCGAAGCGGATGCAGAAGCCGCCGGGGTCAGCGCCTGGACTGATAGCAGTGCCCTTCAGCTCCGTCCAGCCGACCGGCAGGTTGGCGGTGCCCTGTCCAGGGCACGGATTGGCGGATACGGTGCTCGGGCCAGTGGCTGCGGCGGTTCTGCTCGGCAGGATGTCAGTGTGCGTGGAGCTCTGCCCACCGATGTTCAGCATGGCGAATGTGATGCCACCGGCGATAAGAATCAACGCCAGCCCGGCCCCGGCAACCAGCAGTCTTGCCCGTCGGCTCCGCTTCCCCTCGCCCTTTCGCACTCCATTCGCCACCTCCGTCTCCGGACCCCCTGGCCGGCCAGACGCCACTGTCTGAGTGGGCGTGTGCGGCATCCCGATGGTGAGCAGCTGGCCGGCTGTAACCGCCTCAAGCATGCGAAGCGTCTGATCAGCGGTCGGCCGCTCGTCAGGGTCCTTGCGCAGCAGAGCCTCGATCGCCGGCTTGAGCGGGCCCGCGTTCCGCGGTTCGAGCAGCGGCTCGGCCACCACCGCGTGCAAGGTACTCAGGGTCGAGGTACGGCTGAAGGGAGCCCGGCCCTCGACGGCGACGTACAGCGTGGCGCCTAGCGACCAGAGGTCGGATGCGGGACCCGGCCGGTGGCCCGAGGCCTGCTCCGGAGAAACGAAGTCGGGAAACCAACGATGTCGCCCGTGCGGGTGAGGCCGCTGCCGCCCTCGAAGAGCGCGATGCCGAAGTCGGTGAGCACCACGCGCCCGCCACGCTCCAGCAGCACATTGGCCGGCTTGACGTCACGGTGCAGCACACCATGCCGGTGGCTCTGCTCCAGGGCGGCCACTACCTGGACGCCTACCCTTGCCGCCTCGTGCGGCAGCAGGGTGCCCTCGGTGGCAATGGTGTCAGCCAGGGATCTGCCGTCGACGAGTTCCATGACGATCCACGGCCGGCCCTCCTGCTCCAGCACGTCATAGACGGCAATGACGTTGGGATGCTTGATCCGCGCTGCGGCCCGGGCCTCCTGTGTCATCCGGGAGTGCAGGGTGCTGCGCTCCTGATCCGTCAGGCCGCTGATGATCAACTCCTTCACCGCCACCTCGCGGTCAAGCAGCTGGTCCTTTGCCCGCCAGACCGTGCCCATACCGCCGTGACCGAGGATCTCGACCAGCAGATAGCGTCCGGCAAGGAGCCGTTCCCGGCTCTCCTGCTCTCCCGAGTCTCGGGCCGGACCAGAATCCGATCCTTCTGGCTCAGCGCGAGCACCAGAATTCGGGTCCTCATGCGCGGTCACGATGCTCCCTCATTGCTGTACTCGATCGGTCGCAGCGCATTCCAGGCCACACTGCTCGCCTCCGGCCACGGAGCCGGATGGCATCGGCCCGCTCCGCTCCGCTGCATACGGCTTGGGATCGTCCGATTGCGGCTATTCAGGGAGGATGCGGAGTAGCAGCGACTCCCCGAGAGGTCACATCCGCAACGGACCGGACCGGTGGGGTGGTCTTCACATCCAATGTCTCTCCCACCAACGTTCGCCACCACTCGGGTCACCTTCGCGACGACGCCGATGTGCTAACGCGGTATGTGCGGCCTGGCTCGACCACATCATGCGGGGATCTCGCCGACTCCTGGACCACGGTCGGCTGTCGGCCCGAGGCCACAACGCGTCCGTCACCCCCTCGCTGACACGACCCTGCGCCGCACTGACATCTACTCTGCGCACGACAGTGGGATGCGCAGGGTTACGACAGTGGGATCGCAGAGTCCGTGCCAGTAGGTGGTGACGGCTCGGGGATCATCCGGAGGTTTCTGCTTCCACAGACTCAGTGTCGCTGTCACGTCGGCATGCCTCCAAGACTCGGACGGACTCGCTGCCCGCAGCCTACGACCAGTGTGGTCACCGTCAGGCGAGAAGAACCCGCTTCCGGAGGAGCCGGAAGCCCGCGCGGCCGAACATCTGGCGCTTGAGCATCTTGATCCGGTTGACATGCCCTTCGACGACACCTGAGTTCCAGGGCAGGGTGAGGCCGGCGATGACGGCGTCCCGGTCGCGTTCCAGTCCTGTGGCGAGGGTGTGGAGGCTGGGAAGGTCATCTTGTCGGACGGCGTCGAGCCAGTCCGGCAGGCGTTCGCCCTGGCGCTCGGTCAGTATGGTCGCGAAGGAGCGGACGTGGCGGGTGAGAGCGGCGATCTCGGGGCAGTCGGCCGAGACGGTCTTGAGCTGGAGCTGTTCGGACTCGGTGAGGGCCTCCGGGCGGCGCAGGATCCATCCGGCGACTGCGCGGGGCGACGGCGGCCGGGCCGCCACCGGCTGTGGAGATGTCCGTTTGAGGCGGAGGTAGGCGCGGACGCGCGCGTAGCTGCCCTGGTAGCCGAGTGGCACGATCTCTTCCCACAGTTTCCAGGCATTGGTGCAGCCCTCGCCCCAGCGGTTGTCGAGGTAGGGCTTGTACTCGTCCAGCACAGAGGACCGGTTCTGCCACTGGCCGGTGAAGAGGTCTTCCGGCCGTGCGGCGTTGGCGAAACGCTGGACGGTGCGGTAGGTCATGCCGAGCTGCTGCTGGATCGAGCGCCGACTGTGTCCGGCCTCGATCAGGGCGTGGATCGTGGCATGTCGGGCCCTGGTGCGGTCGGCGAAGCGGCTGCTGGTCGTCCACGGTGAGGTCGCGGGCTCGGTTGTTGCCGGAGCCGGATCTGCCTCGGCTTGCGGGGCGGCGGGAGCCAGAACGTGCAGGCAGCGGCGGTGCTGGGAGACGCTTCGCTCGGCGGCCTCGCTGAGGTTGTGCCAGAGGCGCCACCGGTCGGCGACCTGGACCGCTTGCGGTGCGCCGGCGGTGGCTCCCTCGGCGAAGAACCCCAGGCAACCGCAGTGTGCGCCTGCCGTACTTCCGGTTGCCCATAGGAAACCCGGCCAACGAGCACCAGCTGCCGGCTCACCTGAACGAGCTCGGCTCCGCACCGGCGCCGGAACGGAGCCTCCCTCAGGCCTCGACCCCCGGTCTGAGGGACGCAGTACGGCCGGGACCACACCGCGCCACCGAAGGGACGAGCCGGCCGTCGTTGCCCATCCGTACGGGTCAGGACGCGGGGCCTTCCGCTGTTTCGGGGGCCGAGTCGTCCTTGTCGCCGGTCTCATCCTCGTTGGCATCTTCGAACGACAGCTGATTGTCGGCGACCTCTGCCTCCTCGTCGTCGCTGTCCTGTGCAGCGATCACCTTGGTGAGTGACGATGCGATGAGTGCGTTGAAGTCGGGGCGTGGCATCAGGCCCGGCGATGTCGAGTTTGGGTACGAGGCTGTCGAGACTGCGCCGCAGGGAGTCGTTGAGGTCGCGCTGCTGCTGCAGCGCCATCTCGGCCACACTGCGGTTCAGACCCGAGAAGTCGACCAGGTGGCCCATCTGCTCCACCACGCTGTTGAAGGCCGCGATGTTGAGGCCCGGGAAGAGAGCGCTGTAGTCGATCTTGGGGAAGAGCGCGCTGTACACGCGGGGAATGCTGCCGGCCACATCGAGGGCGGCCAGGAACTCCTTGGAGACCACGCCTTCCGCGATGGAAGTCGCGACGAGCAAGTCATTCAGGGTCCGGCGGCGGATGGCGGCGGTGCGCTTCTTGACCCGCTTGAGCAGTTCCGCGCACGCCGAGTCGGATACATCCGGGGGGCTGCGGATCCTGCGGGGGTCAAGACAGTGGGTGCCTCGTCACCGTCCCGGGCGGCGAACAGGACTTTCATCTCCCAGGTGCATGCGGTGTAGCGGGTATCGGCAGCGTCCTCGTCAAAGGACAGGCCGTAGAGCAGCCATCGGGCGTTGGCCGTGTACTTCGGGTTGTCAGCTGAGCCAGTGGCGCCAGCGGGCTGCCGACGACGCCTTCCATGTCGAGATCAGACCGTAGTCGGTTGAACAACAGGGAGCTTCCATGACCGAGTCCCACGGCGGCCCGGTAGATGTCGATGCCAGCAACCACACGTTCTGCCTGGTCGACACCGCACAAATGCCCGGCGCCGAGAGCGGTGAGCCCCACGGTCTCATCGCGGTGACGCAGCCCGGTGCAGCCGTGGTCATCACCGGGGTACACACCGGTCCGGTCGCAATGACCGTCGAGGTACGGACCACGCCGCCGGAGATGATCAACGCCTCCGAGTGGGACGAAGTCGTGGAAGTCTTCCTCCTGGTTCCCATGGGGCAGCCCGCGGCAGGGATCCTGACGGACGTCATAGCTGCCAGAACCAAACGGTGTTGTCCAAATCGGTGCCGGCCAGAACGCTGCCGTCCGGGCTGAACGCCCAGTTGTACATCCTGTAGGCAGGGGCCTTGGAGGTGGCCTTGAGCTTGCCGGTCGCCGGATTCCACTGCCGTATTGTGTTGGGGTAGCCGCAGGTGACCAGGACTGTGCCATCCGCGCTGAACCGCATCTCGTCCACGCTCTGGGCCTCGCCATCGTCAACGTCTTCCCCCGTCAAGGTGGCGGTGAGTTCACCTGTCGCCGGGTCCCACAGGGCGACGGTGTCGTCTCCCGAGCCGCCGGCCAGTACCCTGCCATCCGGGCTGAACGCCACCGAGTTCACCCCGAAGGTGGCGCCCTTCAAGGTGGCGGTGAGCTTACCGGTCGCCGTGCTCCACAGCCGGGCCCGGCCCGGGTCGGATGAGCGGCTGCCAACGGCCAAGGTTTGGCCGTCGGGACTGAAAGCCACTGACACGGCAACACCGGAATGCCTGATGTGGTCTCTGCCCGCAGGCAGGTGCCGCAGGCTCAAGGTGCCCGCAGAATCCACGCCGGCCAGATTCCTACCGTCGGGGCTGAACACCAAGGTATGAAAACTGTCGCCTGCGTTGCTGGCGGTGAGGTTGCCGGTCGCCGGATCCCATAGCTGGAGGGTGCCGGAATCTCTGGCGCCGGCCAGGGTCCTACCGTCAGGACTGTATGCCACGGCGAGCACATCGGTCCCGTCGTCCCGGTTGGGCTCTTCGGCTTTGAGGGTAGCGCTGAGCTTGCCGGTCGCCGTGCTCCACAGCCGGATCGCCCCGTCGTCGCAGCCGCCCGCGAGCACCTTGCCATCAGGGCTGAATGCCAGCGTGTTCACAGCGGATCCGACGGAGATCCGCGTTGCCGGTCGTGGTGGAGCTGACGTGGGCCGCGCGGACCGGGAGGGGGTGGCCGAGGACTGGCCGGTCCGGGAAGGGTTGTTGCTGGCCGACCGGGTGAGGTAGATGCTGGCGGGAAGCCCTACAGCACCCACGGCTGCCGCGACGGACAGCAGCATCGTGCGGCGTGTGGGGCGGTGTCGTTCGTCCCGGCTGATGCCGGGCGCGGCGGGAGATCCGGTCGGGGAACCCGGCTTCTCCGTCAGCTCCGGGTCTTCGGGCGGGGACGGGAGAGCCGGGCCGGGGGGCCCGTCGGCCACGGCCGTCTGTGTGAGGGTATGGCTCATGTCCCCCCGTGCTGTCCGGATGTTGCCCGCAGGATCGGCCGCGGCATACGGCGGGCCTGGTCGGGCGGAGACGGTCGGAGTACGCTCGGAGCCGGGCCGGACGGTGGGAGGTGCGGGTTCCACCTTGTCCTCGACCGACGGCGCGGCCACGGCAGGCGCCGTCGCGGGGGTGGGGTGGGCGGTGCGTAGACGAACGGCGTGGGCCAGCGGCCCGGGCAGCCAGCCCACGCTCCGGCCCGGCGAACCGCCCTGCCGGGTAGCCAGTCCAGCCAGTTCCTCCAACACCTCCGGCACGCAGGGCCGTTGGTGGGGTTCCTTCGCCAGGCATCGCGCCAACACCTCCCGCAACGCCTCGGGTATCCCTTCCAGGTGTGGTTCCTCGTACACGATGCGGAACAGCAGCCCCTGCACGGACCCCGTGCCGAAGGGCCCGGCGCCGCACGCGGCGAACGCGAGCACCGTACCCAGGGAGAACACATCGCTCGCCGGGCTGACCCGCCGATCCGTCAGCTGTTCCGGCGACATGAATCCCGGCGTCCCCACCACCAGACCGGTCCGTGTCAGCACGGTCGACTCGCTCGCCACCGAGATCCCGAAGTCGATCACCCGGGGGCCATCCTCGGCCAGCAGCACATTGGACGGCTTCAGGTCCCGGTGGACCAGTCCGGCGGTGTGGATCGCCTCCAGTGCCTCGGCCAGCCCGGCGCCCAGTGCCGCGACGGACTCCCACGGCAACGCGCCGTACTCGTTCACCGCGTCGGCCAGCGACACCCCGGGGATGTAGGCCGTGGCCAGCCAGGCCGGCGTCCCATGCGGATCGGCGTCGACCACACCGGCGGTGAACAGCCCGTTCACCCGCCGGGCCGCGTCGACCTCACGCGCGAACCGCCGCCGAAACTCCCGGTCGTCCGTCAGCTCCGGCCGCACGACCTTCACCGCCACCGAGCGGCCGCCCCGCGACAGGCCCAGATACACCCGTCCCATGCCGCCCTCGCCCAGGAGCGCCATGATGCGGTAGGGACCTATCTGATCGGGGTCCTCGCGCTTTAGGCCCGTGAACGCCTCCACCTGTTCCTCCGTCCGGCTCCCGGCCGGGCGAAGCACGCCGGGACCGGCCGGAGGACACAAGGCGTTTCCCGCCAGGGCTGTCGCGCCGCCCTCCGGGGTCATGCGCGTGTATTCAGTCCGCGAATACTGTGCCGCCCGACTCGCGTGGTGATCAAGTGGGAGTTTCCGAGTAATACCGTTGGAAAAAAATGACTGTTTATGACCGTGTTATGTTTGCCGGGCTCGACGCCTCATTCTGAAGCACCTGGCCTGGCCGCCCCGCAGACCATGGCCGCGGTAATCCACCGGTATCCGGTTCCTGCGGCCCGCACTGCTGCGCTCATCTCGCCGGGATCCGGGTTCCAGACAGGGGTAGATTGCTGCCATGACTGATGACGCGGGGACGCAGTGGGACCGGGAAAGGCGGAACCGGGAAGGCTATGGCGAGGGGTGGGCCGAGCGCATCTACGCTCCGTGGGCGCGGCGGCTGCGACTGTTCCGTTACTGCCGGGGCCTGGGCGGGCACACCAACGACTACGACGACCTGCGGGTGGCAATCCGGGCCGAGACCGAGGCGGACTTGCTGGCTGTGTTCGACCTACTCGGCATCTCCCCGGTGGGCGTGTCCGACGCCTTCCCGAACCGCATCAAAGAATTTCCGCGGCTGGCGCAGCCAGGCTGGTTCCAGATAGCGGGCGAAGGTGTTTGTGCCTATGTGCACTCGGGGCGGCTGGAACTCAGCGTGGTAGACGCGTGGGAGGTCACCGAACGGCAGTTCGCCGCAGCAGAAATCATCGAACCCGCGCTCGGGGTTCTCGCTGAGCGCATCATCGACCCCCGTTGGACAACCCGCGCTGCGTCTGTCCGAATTACTACCCCGACCTGTGGCAGACGCCTTGACCCGTTGACCGCTGTGAATGGGTGCGGCGGTGGCTCCAGATGGGCGTCAGCCCGTACGGGAAGGGTATCCCTGCTCACGATGCCCACCCATAGTGATCATGGCTGGCATGAGGTGACCAAGCTGCTGCCGTCGGGCGCCAATCCCGAAGATGGCCGGCTGCCAGGGACGTGCCTGTTCACAAGTGCGCCGCAGAGCGGTGACACAGCCCACCTGCCGCGCCGGCCCTTTCAGTCGAAGAGGCCGAGATCTGCCAGCTGCCGCCGCTGTTCTAGTGGGAGTGCCGCTTGCCGGCTGCGCATGTTGCTGCGCCACACCCCCAGCCGCACCTCAACGTCCTTCCCGTCGTAGCGCACGACTTCAATATGCGAGCGGGGAATCCTTGCTGCTGTCCCTTCCCGCTGGATGTACTGCTGGAGGGCCTGGAGCCCTTTCGCGAACGCCGTACCGCCGGCGCGCGTCCCGGAGGCCGGGGCTGTCTTTGTGGGGGCCTTGCGGGCGCGTGGGGCCTTCTTCACGCCGAGTTCGGCGAGCCGGCGTTGCTGTTCGGCGTTGAGTCGGTCCCAGTTCCGTCGTTGGGTGGCGAGCCAGCGCCCGACGTCCTCGCCGTGCCTGGTCACCCCCGGCACGACGGCCGTCAGGCGGGCGCCTTCGGCGAGAAACTGGGTGAGGTAGGCGTAGTGGCGTTGCCAGTCGACCGTCCACCCCAGCGTCCGCGGGTTCCAGTCGGGGTCGATGGCGGCGAGCGCGGCAGCCCGCCGGCGCGCCCGGTCGGGGTCCTTGCCCAGTCCGCCGGGGCGGCGGACGTTGGTGAGCCATTGCCCGACGGCGATGTCGAGGATGGTGGCGCCGCGTGGGGCCGCGCGGGTGCCGTGGAGGGCGTGGTAGGCGCGGGCGGCGGCGAGGTTCTCGGCGAAGGCGGCGTCGGCGGTGCCCCAGACGATCCCGAGTTCTTCGAGCTCGGCGGCGCGTTCGCCGGTCATGGTGCCGGCCCGGTAGGCGCGCCGCTGGTCGGACAGCCACCTGCCGAGCGGGAACGCTCCCGCGGTCTCGACGTGCTCGTACGGGACGTCGAGATGGCCCTCCCGCTGCCGGTACCGCAGTGCGGCCTCGGCGCCCCGGCGCCAGTTCTGCCGCTCGGTGTTGATGACCTGGTAGCTGATCCACTTGGCGATCAGCGCTGGATCACGGGGCGCCGCGAAGCGGAGCAGCAGCCGACCCTCCTCCTGGCCGTCCTCCGGGGCCGGTCCGACCGGCAGCGACGGCTCGACAACGCGCTTCTGGCTTTCCTGCGGAATTGCAAGCATTTCCACGGCACGGGAGTCATGAGTCCGCAATCCTTCCAAAACCCGAATAAGAGGGCGGTACGAATTCGAGGAAAGCGTGTCCTCGGGCTTTTCATCCGCGCCCAAGAAGACGGGCACGATGAGGGTCGCCATCTTGCCCTGGCCGGGGTGCTGGCGCAGGGCACGGCCGATGGCCTGGACGATGTCGACCGCGGACCCCTTGGGGTCGACCAGGGCAACCGAATCCACACTTCTGATATCGACGCCCTCACCCAGAACCCGGCAATTCGAGAGCACGGCTCGGCCTGCCCGGCGTCCGAAGTCGGCGAGGACCGCCTGCCGGTGGGCGCCTTCATGCTCCCCGCACAGCCACCCCGACCACACCCGCTTCGGATGCCGCACCGGATCCACCGCATGCAGCCGGCGGGCGACGCGGTCCAGCCCGGTGGCGAAGGCCTCCGCTTCGATCGTGCGGTGGTGGAAGGTGATGCTGGGCTGCAGCCCGTGGGCGGACATGGTCTCCAGCAGGGTGGTCTGCAGGGCGGCGAGCCGTTCACCGCGCAGCTGCTCGTCGTACCGCTCCTCACTGACCAGCCGGTCCGGTGTGACGACCGGGTCGGTGAGCTCGGCGACCACGATCTGGTACTTCGCCAGCAGCCCCCGCGAGATGGCGGATGCGAGGGAGAGTTCGTAGACGACGGGCCCAAACACCCTCGGATCGTCCATCGAGCAGGCGAGTTCCTTCGGGAGCCGGTCCTAGCGCGGCCGGGAGACGTAAGTCTGCCCCTCGGCCTCGGCCTCCCTGCGCTCCTCCGCCTCGGCCTCCCTACGCCGTTCCTCGTCGGCGAGCCGACGCGCTTCCGCCATCTCACGCTCCTGCGCCCGGAACCGCGGGGGCCGTTCCATCCAGATCCGGGGGGTGGCGGTCATGTAGAGCCGGCGCATCGCCGGGATCACGTCCTGGCGGTGGACGTCCGCCCACGTGGCTCTGTCCGCGAGAACGGGCAGCGGATGTACACCGGTTTGGGAGGCAGCCGCCACCCGAGAGGGAATCGAAATGTTCACGGGTTTCGACAGCAGCACTGGCACGGAGAGGTTGCTGCTGGGTGCGATGACCGACGCCGTCGGGGTCTGATGCCCTGACCGCATCGGTGCGCCGGCCTCAGGCAGGTGGAAGCGGCCCTGCGACGGTGACCGTGCCGCTCCACCAGTCCGGTTGATCGGGTGCGTGCCAGAGGACGTCAAGCCGGCGGTGGGTGAGTTCCTCCGCCTTCTGAACCAGGGCCGCCTGCGCGATGTCCGGCTCGGGAGAGGGCGAAGGACCAGCGAGAGTGCCGTCGGCGATGCCGGCCGGCCCGGTGAAGTGGACGGCGTACCTCCATCCGTCCGGGATCCGGTACAGGACAAGGCTGGTCGGCGTCCCGAAGGTCCGCCAGTACGGCCGCCGTTTGCTCGCCATGCCGGCACGGTACTGGACTCACCGCCCATCCGGCGCGTCCGGCGTCACCGCGGACGTAGGCGCCTCCAACCGTCCGGATAAACGGATGGTCGAAGGCGAACGTGACGCGGCAGGATGCTCCGCATGACCTTGCCCACCCCCGAGCTGCACACCGCCCGCCTGCGACTGCGGCCGTTCACCGACGCCGACGCGGCGTCGCTCTACGCGCTGCACAGCAGCGCCAACGTGCTGCGCTACTGGGACTCCCCGCCGTGGACCGAACCGGCCCGCGCCCAGCGCTTCATCGCGACCTGCCGGACGATCGAGGAGGAAGGCACAGGAGCGCGGGTGGCCGTCGACCGCGTCTCCGACGACGCGTTCATCGGCTGGTGCGGCCTGACCAGCTGGAACCCGGACTTCCGCAGCGCGTCCCTGGGCTACATCTTCGACGCCGCCGCATGGGGCCACGGCTACGCCACGGAGACCGCGCACGCCGTCCTGCGGTGGGCGTTCGACACCCTGGACCTGAACCGCGTCCAGGCCGAGACCGACACCCGCAACGTGGCGTCCGCCCGGGTCCTGGAGAAGCTCGGCTTCGTCCGCGAAGGTACCCTCCGCGAGGACTGCGTCGTCAACGGCGACGTCTCCGACTCCTGGGTCTTCGGCCTCCTTCGCCGCGAGTGGCGCCCGACGGCCACGCCGACGGCCGGCCGCTAGGACCGAGACCTGCCCGACTCGGTCCGTAACCCCCACCGAGGTCACCGTGGGCCGCTCCGGCGAGCGCAACGTCTGCGCTTGCCCCGCCGGTCCCGACCATCCGCACCGCTGGAGCATCCCGTAGTTCGTAGGGTCTGCCTGGAGCGGCAACAGACTCATCGGCGTTCGCGGGTGCTGTCGCTTCTCGTGAACATCGAACACGAGAAGCGACAGCACCCGCGGCCCGGGCGCCTCCCGAAGCACTGAACAACTGCTGTCGAAACCGGGGTTCTGGCTCAACTTCTGTGGTGACGGGCCGATGGCCGGCCGCAGGGGGATGCGGGGTGGTCCCACGCAGTCATGCGTGCGCACGTGAATACGCCCCCACGGCTCACAGTTACGCCCCTACCCCGGACCCTGTCCCCAAGGTCTGGCTCCCTCCGGGTCAAGGGCGTCCGCTCGGGCGCGGAGGTCCTCGGCTATGTCGTCCCAGGAAGGGCCGTGTGCCTCAAGGTTGAGGGCCGCCTCCCGCATCCTCGCCGGGTCGTCGGGCCGCTGGAGCAGAATCAGCCGGTAGGCGAGGTTGCGGACCCACACCGGCAGGAGGCCGTCGACCAAGTGAGGGCAGAGCTCACGCAACATGGCAAGGATCGCCTCGGCATCGGCAAAGGTCAGCTCTTCCGCGAAGTACATCCAGTGGTGCTCTCGGGCTTCGCACTCAGGCGTCGGGCCGTACTCGTCGCCCCAGACGCACCGCGCGTGCTCCGTAAGGGTGGTGTGCATGCGTTGAACGCTACGCGAGGGTTGATCTGACCTGGTCACCCCGATGGGTATGGCATCAGCTCGCCACCACAGAAGTTGTGCCAGAACCGAAACCGGTGAACAAAGCCAGACTTCGGGGATCAGGTGATCACCCACACCGGTTAAGACGTCGTTTCTGATGGCGTGATCGCTCGTTGAGCCGTGCATGACGGATCTGATGGAGCGATTGGTGCCGGACGAGTTGTGGGTGCTGTTCCGACGGGTGGTCCCGCCGACGGAGGTCATACGCCCCCAGGGCGGCGGGCGACGTCGGGCCGGTGACCGCGAATGCCTGGCAGCGATCATCTTCGTGGCCACCTCGGGCTGCACCTGGCGGCAGCTGCCGCCGGTGTTCGGGCCGGCCTGGCCCACGGTTTACCGGCGCTTCGCCCAGTGGAGCCAGGACCGGGTGTGGGCCAGACTGCACCGGGTCATCCTCGACGAACTCGGCGCTCGGGGCGAGCTGGACTGGTCGCGGTGCGCGATCGACTCCGTCAGCGTCCGGGCGGCAAAAGGGGGCCACTGACCGGACCGAATCCGACCGACCGCGGCAAGCTGGGATCGAAAATCCACCTCATCACCGACCGAAACGGCGTGCCGCTGTCGCTGGGCGTCTCCGGCGCCAACATGCACGACAGCCTCGGCCTGGAACCGCTCGTGCGCGGGATCCCGCCCATCCGCTCCCGCCGCGGCCCGCGCCGCCGGCGTCCGGCCAAGCTCCACGCAGACAAGGGCTACGACTACGACCACCTGCGAAAATGGCTTCGCGAGCGTCGCATCCGCCACCGCATCGCCCGCAAGGGCATCGAGTCGTCCACGCGACTCGGCCGACACCGCTGGGTCGTCGAGAGAACGGTCTCCTGGCTGGCCGGATGCCGAAGGCTCCATCGCCGTTACGAGCGAAAGGCCGAACACTTCCTCGCCTTCGTCGGCATCGCCGCAGCCCTCATCGGCTACCGCAGACTCGCCAACTGAAACGACGTCTAAGTCGTATATCAAGCACCGGCTGCCGGCGTACATCTCAGTGCAGAGACGTACCCAGCGAAGTGAAGAGGTCACCGTGCACAAGCGCGCCACAGTCGTCGCCGTCACCACAGCAGTCATCGCAGCTTTGGGAGGCACACTCCCAAATGCCGCCTCGGCCACCGTAGCCAAGGAGGATCGCGCGAGCCTCTCCAGGCCGGCCGCTCCTGCCGCCCCGTATCCGCAAGGGTGCAAGCGTGTGGAAGCCCGCCAGACCGACACGTGGTGGACGGCGTTGCGGGGCTGTTTCATCACCCACGACAACCCCTTCATCAAGATGGAATCCGACTGCAAGCGAAGGGAGCTGGGGATTTCCTGGTACCACTCAAAGTGCCAGGTCAGTGGAGGCTACACCGTCTACATGAATGAGAAGGTGATCAAGCAGGGGCCCTTCTCCTACGAAAGCGATCCAGTTCATGGCGGAGGGACCTTCTACCGCATTCCATACAGCTGCGCGGGCGAAGGGTGGTACACCGTGAAGTTCACGGACCTCTACACCGCATCGAACGGCTCTGCCCACTCATACGGGTATGGGCCGTTCCCGACATCACGGTCGGAGGGAGGGGCTGCTGAGTGCCTGCGCGGTCGCCGGCCGCCCGGGTGGACATCACCGTGGCGAGTCACAGCGCCATCGGTCCAGCGGTCATCGTGCCGGTTAGGGATCTCCATCGGTTGATCAGCATCATGAAGCGAGAACGGAAGCCACGTGAGCAATCGACAGACCGGCACGGTGAAGTGGTTCAACGAGGAGAAGGGCTTCGGGTTCACCACCCCGCATGGCGGGGGCGACGACCTGTTCGTCCACTTCAGGGCGATCGAGTTCGATGGCTTCAAGAGCCTCAAGGAAGGCCAGACCGTCAGCTTCGTGGCTGAGCAGGGTCAGAAGGGCATGCAGGCCGCGCAGGTCCGCCCCGAGTAGACCGCGGCGTGGGGCTGGGAATCGCTGGGGCGCTCGCCCATACCCCGCCGCGACTGACCTCCGCACTCGACCGCGTGGCGCTGGCGGTAGTCGACCGGGTCGAAGTGCGGTGGCCGGCCGACGCGGGAGCCGAGCTTCTGGCGGTTGCGTGCCTGGTCGGCCTTGTCCGGGATGGTGCAGCGGATTCCGCTGCGGCGCAGCTAGGCGCGGTTTTTGCGGGAGGCGTACGCCTTGTCGGCACTCACGCGATCGGGACGGACGCGTGGCTGCCCCGGTCCGATGCGGGGCACGCGGACCCTCTTCAGTACGGGTTCGAACTGCGGCGAGCCGCCGCGCTGTCCTGCCGTCACCACGATCGACATGGGCTTTTGGCCTTGCTCGACGGCCAGGTGCAGCTTGGTGGTGAACCCGCCGCGTGAGCGTCCCAGCCCGTGATCATGAGGCTCGCTGAACAGGCCACCCGGCGGTTCCTTCTGCAGGTTGCCCTGCTTGCGGGCCCCGGCCGCATGCTGGTGGGCGCGGCAGACCGTGGAGTCGGCCTGACCAGCGGGTCCGTTACCGGCTGGCCGCGCTGGCCAGGTCTGCGCAGATGTTGAAGACGCTGTCGGTGCCGGTCACTTCGAAGAGTCTCGCTATCTGGGGTGAGAGAGGACCGGCGAGGACGAGGTGCTGTCGGTGGTGGGCGATGATCAGGGCGTTGAGCATGGAGGAGTCGCCGAACGAGACGTGCGCGAGGTCGAGGACGGTCCGGGTGACACCGTCGTGGCAGGCGGCGTTCAGAGCCTGAGTCAAGGCGCTTTGGGAGCCGATGTCGAACTCCCCGGAGCAGACGATAGTGCGGATGCCGTCCTGATCGGGCAAGGTCCGGACGCGAGCCACGTCCCCCATGTCTTCTCCCTCATCACCTCACTCTCCACGCGGGTGCCGCGGGAGACGGGCTTGTCGCAGCTCAGCGCACCCGTGTAGTGGCTGTAGCAACGGCAGGATATATCGTTCTCGGACATACGAAAATCTGAGCTCAGTAAGATAGAAAAGTTGCCGGGTTGGCCGTGGGCCCGGTCCGGCGAGGCGCTGGTCGGCGCTCTGTCCCGTAGCCCCCGGTATGGGGAGCTGCCGTGGGTGGACAGGTCCTGGCCGCAGAGACTCACGACACCGCGAGCGACCTCGCTGGGATCCTTGGCCGCTCACCGCCCTTGTCGATTGCGCCCGACGGTCGCGGCCCCATTGTGGAGCGGGCGGGAACGCTGACGGGGGAGAACCCAGGCGGGCCTGAACCAGGAGGCCCGCCGTCTCTGCCAGTCGGTCGCGCATGTCTGGTAGCGCTGCTGCTTTTGCTTCGTGTCGCAGAGCCAGTTCCGTGCGGAGCACCGTTGCGTACGGTACGGATACCCGCTGGCCGGGCCTTTCGGTGTAGGGCTGGAGTTCGCTGGCCGTGTCGTTCGAACCCTGCTCTCGGCCGCGCCGCAAGGAAAGGAACACCCGTACCAGCAGGTCTGAGGCCAGCATCACCAGCAATCGGTCATGTGAGACCAACGGCTCTGGAGGGGTGCACGAGGGCCACAACGAGCACTTCCGACTCGGCTAACACCAGTCGACGCGCTATCCCGGCGGCCTTGAAGACACCAGCGGTGGTCTTCCGGTCGAAGGCTGTGGCGGTTCCCGGCCGATACGCCCTGATCCGTCACAGCCTTGTGTCGTCAAACGATCGCTTGCCGACAGGCAGCGTCCACAGCGGCTGTACACCGCCGCCCGCGCGGAGGCGCTCCGGGCGGTGTGCGCGTGCGGATGGCGGGGTGCCGCCGAATACCTGCTGGACTGGCACGCGATCGGCGACCGGCCCCTATACGAGGCTGACGTTGACCTCACCGGACCGCTCGCGGACTGGACTGCGCACCTGTCCCTCGTCCGCGACAAGGCGGTACCGCTGCCCGAGCAGCTGGCCGCCCTCCTGGTCGAGATCACCGAGCAGCTGACCGCCATGGCCGCGGTCGCCCCGTTGGCCGCGCTGCGCGCCGCCGGGGTGCTGGAGCGGGTCGCCGCCCAGGTCGGCCGGGAGGAGACGGGCGCGCTGTGCGACGGCGGCGTGTCCGCCGAGACGGTCGCCACCGGGCTCGGGACCACCCGCTCCAAGGCCCTGGTTCTCCTCCTGACCGCGCAGGACAGGTAACGGCACCCGGCCGGCGCCGCGCGCCCCCCGCCCGCGCCCCGTACGCCGTGGTGCGCCGGCTCCCGCCCCGTCCAGGACGGGCTCACCATCAGGGACGCGGACCTCCTGGTCCCCGCCGACCGGGCCATGCACACGTCGCGACAATCGTCGGGGTTCACCGCGGTGACGCGCCCCAAAGCCAGGGCGGAGGCGGTCGTATGACTGGGGCCAGCTCAGCGGTAGGGCCCGGGAGCCAAGGGGGGGAAGGGTGGCGCCCGGGCCGGTGTCGCGGCACCGCGGGGGAGCGGTATGCATTCCGTCGCGACCATCGGAGAAACGATTCACCGGCGAGAAGGTAACGGCGCAGCCAGCCCGGCCACCGTCGTCTGACGAAGTCGGCCGCCCATCGACAGGCATCCAGCTGGGACCGGTCATCGGGACTACCCGAGCGTGCCCTTGACCATGCTGCCGCACCGGGAAACTCCAAGATCCCCGACAGAGTCAAGTAGGGGCCGGTCGTCGGCTTTGGGTGGCGGCCACAGCGGTGCCGTGGGGGAGGGGAATCACCGCTGTGGCCGGGCGCCTTGTACATGCCCTCGGCGCACGTGGGCCAAGTGCGAAACCACCTGTGCGCATGGAGAGGTGGGGGCCGGGTTTACAGACTGGCATTGTGCTCACCTGCGCGGCTCGCCCCCAGCGGCGCCAGGCCGGCCTTCGGGGTTTGTGTCGTGGGTGCGGGGCGCGCCCCCCGCCGACGGGCCGTTCGCGGTGAGGGCTGTCATCCGGTGAGAGGCGGCAGCTCAGGTGAGAGCCGGGCGGGGCAGGTTGCCGTGTGGAGCGGGCCCCGGTTGCGTGGCGGCAGCGCGGGTGGAGGCCGCGTCGGCGACCCGCTTGGGCGAGTCGCCGGGTGGCGGGGCGTCAGCAGGTGAGGGTGACCTCGTGCACGACCGGCTGGGGTGTCCAGGGGAAGGAGGCCACGCCGAACGTGCCGCGGACCGTGGTGCCACACGGGACGGTGCTCGCCGGGCCGCGCACCTCGAGCGTCGTGGCGGTGAAGACGACAGGCTTGTACTGCGTGAGGGGCGGGGCACCGGCGCCCACGACCTCGGCGGACAGCGTGGTGGACAGCTCCTTTGCGGCCGGCGTCGGGCTGCCGGGAGAGGGCGGCCCGGCGAGGCTGACCCTGCCATAGAACTGCACCGCGTTACCGGTGACCTCCGCGCACAGCCGGGTGAGCAGGCCTGCCTGGAGCCCCGAGTTCCCGCAGGTGGTCACGGTCTGGTCGGCGGCGGCCTCGGGGGTCGCGGCGGCCGGGCTGGCGGCCAGAACGGTCAGGCCGGCAACGCCGACCGCGAGAAGGGCTAAGCGGTTCATGGGACGTGCTCTCCTTTGTGTTTTCGCCGATGCGTGACGGGCCATCAACCCGCCTTGTGTGATGTGATATTTCACATCACACAAGAAGGAGAGATGATCGCGCCCTGAACTCCTTCCGTCAGAGGGTCGAATTCTCCGGCGCAGTGGTCGGCCCGACGTTCCGTGTCGAGCAGCGCAAGCCCCGCCTCGCTCTCCGCATTGCGACACGCAGGTGGTTGTCCCGCAAGCCGCAGCCCGGTGTCCTTCCGGGCCGTGTTTTGTTTCTGGTCTGCTCAGGCCAGCGAGGAACGGCTCGCGGGGACAGTCTGATGCGGTGTAGCTGGTGTCACCGGGATGAGTTGAGTCGCGGTGGTGCCCCCCGCTTCCGTCTGTCCGGAGCCGGTCAGCCCCCCCACAGGGGTGATTTTCGCCCTCGTGTACGCGCACGCGGCTTGTGCGGTGTGCCTCCAACTCGCCCCAAAATCATGCCTGTTGGCAACAGACAGGATCTTTCGGCATGTTTCCGGCGCGGCCCGATCGGCGGGCCGCCTCGGTGTGTGGATTGGGGTGTGATGTGGTGCGCTCGGTGCGTGAGGTGTTCGACGAGGGTCAGGCGGCGGGCCGGCCGCGGGTGCCGGTCGCGGCGTGGCGGTGGGCGACGGGTTCGGGCTCAGTGCCTCGGTCGGCGAGCAGCAGCTCGGCCAGAGCGAGCACTCCAGCGCGGCCGCCCACTCGCGCTCGAAGAGAGATGCGGCCGTCACGGCACATCGTAGAATCTGCGGGGTGGCAGAACTGATCAAGACCAGCGAGACCCAGCCTGACGATCGCTCGGGCCAGCCCACCCGCGACCAGGTCATTGGGCGGATCGCTGACCACCTTGCGGCCCGGGACCCCGGGCATCCGCTTCGTGTCGCGGTGGACGGTATCACCGCCGCAGGGAAGACAACCCTGGCCCGTGCGCTGGCGTCTGCGGTCGCCGGTCGCGGCCGACCCGCGATTCACCTGTCCATGGACGGATTCCACCACCCGCGCGCCCACCGCCACCGGCAGGGCCGCGACTCAGCAGTCGGCTACTACCAGGACGCCTACGACCTTCCCGCGTTCGCACGGACAGTACTCACACCGATGGGCCCAGGCGGCGACCGCCGCTACCGCGGTCGCGTCATCGACCTGGCCAGCGACCGGCAGATCGACGAACCCCCGGCCACCGCGCCGGCCCAAGCGGTGCTGATCGTGGACGGCAGCTTCCTCCAGCGCAGCGAACTGGCGCACCTGTGGGATGAGGTCGTGTTCGCCGACACGAGCTTCTCCGTCGCCCGTCGGCGCGGCACGACACGGGACGCAGCGCTCTTCGGCGGACTTGAACAGGCCGAGAATGCCTTCGACAACCGCTACCACGCGGCCTGTCGGCAGTACCTGGCCGAGGCCGATCCGGCCACGCGAGCAAGCATCGTCATCGGCAACGACGACGTCGACCACCCTGAACTACGTCGCATCGGCGACCTCCGACGACCCCAGTAGCCTGCGCGGCCGTCCAGCCAACTGATCCTCGAACCAATGTCCCCCATGATCGGAAAGACAACGGTTCTGACTGGGCCCCGGCCTGGGGGGGTAGGCCGGGGCCCGGCGCGTGGGCGGCCGTCGGGTGTGCGGTCAGCGGCGCTGGGTGTCTTTGGCGTCTTTCTTGGTGTGGCGGGGTTTGCTCTTGGCCTGGTCCGTGCGGTCTTGCGCTGGGATGCGTTCGTCGCCGGGTTGTGCGGCTGGCGGTCTTCTCGGTCTTGTTCTTGGCCTGCCCGGTGTGTGCGGTGTTCTTGTCCGTGTCCGGCGTCGGGGATCTCCTGGTGGTGTACCGGATGGGCGGTGACCGCTCTGGTGTTCCCACTGGCCGCCCGTGGACGCTTCCCGGCTGGGAGTGTCCTCGTGGCGGCACTGCGAGCGGGTGCTGGCAGGGCTTCCCTGCCCGTGGTGTAGGGGGCTGTTCGTCTTTTTAGCGTTGGTGTTGCAGGGCGCGGGCTCCTGCGGTGATGAGTTCGGCGAGTTGGTTGGCGAAGGCTGCGTTGCATCCTCCGAGCCGGACGAATCCGTGGCCGGCTACTGGTCCGTCGT